>JBEKUH010000066.1:0-29236 GCA_049515255.1 Tepidisphaeraceae bacterium
CACCGCACCTTCAGCGTCATCCTCCTATTTGTCCTCAGCACCATCGCCCACGCCCAATCCACCGCTCCGTCTGCAAATATCGATCTCAAATTCACTTTCAGCCCCACCATTCAACCGGGCTTCACCCATGTATCCCCTGGCGATGTTTATTCCCCGCAAGCAGGCTACGGATTCGATCTCGGCTCCAAAGTCGCCATCTCAGATTTCGTCACTGGTAAAAACAATCGGCCATTTTTCTTTTCCGCCAAGGTCCCGCCCGGGGAGTATCTCGTAACCGTCAGCTTCGGCGATCCCGCAAGCGAGTCGATTGCAACCGTTAAATCCGAAACGCGCCGGCTGATGATTGAATCATTGCACGTCCCCGCCGGGCAATCCATCAGCCGCAGTTTTCTCGTGCATATTCGTGTTCCACAGATCCCCGGCGATGGGATGGTTTCCCTCAAGCCGCGTGAGCGCGATCCGATTCTTTTCATCCAGTGGGATCCGGCCGTGAAGGATTTCCTGCCGTTTACCGAATTGGATTGGGATGAAAAGATGACACTGGAATTCAGCGGCGAGCATCCGGCGTTGACATCAATCGAGATTGCAACCGCCGATCATCCGATCACCGTTTATCTGATCGGAGATTCCACGGTCACCGATCAAATGATGGGTCCATGGGCCGCATGGGGCCAGATGTTGCCACGATGGTTTAACCCGCCGGTGCTGATCGCCAATTACGCCGAGAGCGGCGAGACGACCGCCAGTTTCATCAGCGAGCATCGCTGGGCCAAACTGCTTAGCGAGATTCATCCCGGCGATTACGTGCTCATGCAATTCGGCATCAATGACCAGCGCATGCCAGTCGCCCAGTTCAAGAATTATTTTTTGCGATTCATCAAAGACACGCGCGACCACGGCGCAACGCCGGTGCTGGTGACATCGCAAAACCTGCGGCGGCTTTCACCCGATGGCAAGGCTGTGCAAACCCTACGTGATTTCCCCGATGCCATGCGACAGGCGGCCCAGGAACAAAACTGTGCCCTGATCGACCTGAACGCGATGAGCATGAAATTCTACGAAGCCCTCGGCCCAGAAAAACTCCCCAAGGCATTCGTGGATGGTACGCACCAGGACGATTATGGCGCCTACGAATTGGCCAAATGCGTCGTCAACGGCATTCTGGAAAACAAGCTGCCATTTGCACAATATCTCTCGGCTGATTGGAAGCCGTTCGATCCGGCAAATCCTGATCCAATGGAGGATTTCCATCTTCCCCCTGATCCTCAATTAGACCCCGCCCGTCCCGGCGGCCCCGGCGCGCCCAACGGCCAAGGCCCCATGGCCGGTGCGCCGCTTCGACCCGCCTCCCGCGCCACAACCAGCCCGACAACGCGGTGAAATACATTTCCACCACGGAGACGCGGAGAACACGGAGGGACAATTCAAATCAAACTTATGGGGCACCGATTGGCACCGATGAATGCAGATAATGAATTATCTTTCTTAATTGGTGGTCATCGGTGTTTATCGGTGGCTAATTCTTTCCTCCGTGCTCTCCGTGTCTCCGTGGTGGAATTTGTTTTTTATGCAAACCAAAGTCGCGGCAATCCGATCAAAGTGAATTTTGCGGTGACGCCCAGAAGTTCACGGTGTTTTTCCACGTGATCGGTTCGGCCTTTCACCCGTTTGAAAGTTAGTCGAGTCGCGTGCATCAGTACTCGCACGGGCATGTCCAGCGTGACCAGGAATTTATAGAGAAGTGCGACCCCCAGCCCGTGATGTTTGCGGAGATATCGCGCCCAGCCGCATTCATAGTTGCTGTAAACGTACAGGCTGTTGCGATGGGAGCTGAATTTTCCGCGATGTTCGACGATCGCTTCGGGGATGTAATAAATTTGGCCCAGTTCGCGCATGCGCGCGCAGAGGTCCACATCCTCGACGCCGAAGGTGAATTTCTCGTCGAATCCGCCGCATTTATTGAACGCCTCGGCGCGGAGCATCATCGCCGCTGCCGCGACCTGGGCGATGGGAGCGGCGGTTGCGGGCTGGACGTTGGTTCGGCGATATCGTCGATGTGCAGAGCGGAACAGCCGCGTCCATTTCAGGAATTGCACACGATAAAAAAGAGCCCCCGTGGTCGGTAGACTTCGGCCGGTCGGTTGTGATTCACCATCGGCACCGATGACCTTGGGACCAGCGGCGACGACGTTGGGATTCTCGCGCATGAATCGGATCATCGTTTGCAACGACTCCGGCATGAGCCGCGTGTCGTTGTTGAGCATCAAGATCAGCGGCGCGCCGCCAATCGCATCCGATTGAAGCGCTGCGAAAGCCTGATTGTTCGCGCGGGAAAATCCGATGTTGGATTTATTTCGGAGCAGGACCACTTTCAAATCCCCCGAACCGGCTAATCGGCTTGCGATGAATTTCTCCACAGATTCAGGCGAGTCATCTGTCGAGGCGTTGTCCACCACGATGACCATGACGCGAAGATTCCCCCGTGTGCGATCGATCGATTCCAAAAGCGAATCCAAGCATTCTCCGCCGTTCCAGTTGACGATCAGAATTCCCAGATCGAATGGCACGGTGGTGATGGTGCCGCGACCAAGTGTTTTGGAAGCATCGAGGGTGAAACTATCGGCCATGCTCACCGACATCATCGCTCCATTTCCCCGTTGCTTTCGCAATTGCTATTCACAACGCGTTTTTTCCACCCAAATCCCGCCATGATCCGCAATTTCCGGGCGCGGGAAGAGTATAGCGGAGAGGGGGGGAGGGGGGGAGGGGGGGAGGGGGAGAGTGGGGGGATATCGTTTAGCCCGTCCAGCCTGTGGTGAGCAACGTCGAACCGCCTCGGATGGCATGATTTAAAAAGCCTACGGCAGATTCGCTTCCGGCGTCGGTTGCACCGGGCGTTTGCCCGGCCTCAGCGAAAGATCGTTCGATACCACATAAAAGAGCATCAGGCCGAGCATCAGCATGACCACGATCCACACCCGCCAGTCCCGATGTGCGTGCTTCCAGAAATGATGGCGCGGATGGGCGTGATCCCGTGGCTTGGCGCCTTCGCTCTCCACATCGTGTTTGTTCGCACTCATTTCGCTCCACTTGTCGCTGTTATTGAGTTATCCGAACGCATGTCCATCCTAGCCAGTGCCTCCGAATCCATGAACCCACCAAATCGTGAGCCCCCTTTTTTCTGGATAGTTTTGCGTGTGTCCGCATGATCATTGCCGTAATTGGTTTGTCGGATTGGTCAAATTGCATTATAATGCCGCAATGTCCACCGCCGCCGCCAAACCGCCGGGGCCTTCACACCCCGGTCCTTCCCTCAAAGAAAAGGTCCAGACTGTGATCGACCTGATCCGGCCGGCCGTGCAGGCGGATGGGGGAGATATCGAACTCGTCGATGTTGAGGGCGGGATCGTGCACATTCGATTTCACGGCGCATGCCACGGCTGTCCCAGCAGCCCGATGACATTGCAAATGGCCATCGAACGAAATCTGCGCGAGCAGATTCCGGAAATTCGCCAGGTCATCCCAGTTCAATAACTCCGATTTCAACATGACCGACGAGATGCTCATGCGCCAGGCCATCGCCCAGGCGAGGTTGGCGCTGGCGATGGATGAAGTGCCGATTGGTTGCGTCATCTTCCATCAGCCAAGCAATCAGGTCATCGCTGCCGCGCACAATCTGCGGGAATTCGCCCACGATCCAACTGCCCACGCCGAGATTTTGGCACTGAGACAAGCCGGCGAAAAACTTGGTCAATGGCAATTGAATGATTGCACACTGGCTGTGACGGTCGAGCCATGCCCCATGTGCGCCGGCGCCCTGGTGAACGCGCGCATCAGCCGATTAATCTATGGCTGTCCGGATCCCAAGGCCGGCGCCGTTCGCACGCTCTTTTCCCTCTGCGATGACGCGCGGCTGAACCACCGCGTGGAAATCACCACCGGAATCCTCGGCGAAGAATGCGCCGCTCTGTTGCGAGAATTCTTCCAGGCCCAGCGCGCCGCGGGGAAAAAATGACCGCCGATCCGACCAGCCCCAGGCGATTGCGCACGCCGATCATCTATATCATTCTGCTGGTCCTCACCGCCGCCGCATACGCCCCATTGCTCTGGTTTGATCGCGTGGATGACCAGCCCAGGCCGATCAACATACGGGGGATTCCGCCAATTCAATTGCCGGGAAATCCGCTTGAATTTCATGCGATTTACGTTCTGTCGCATCTGATTGCAACGGGATTGGTCTTTTCGATTTTGCGAGCCAGTGCTAGAGCCGACCTTCCGGCATTCGCCGGCGCGTTGTTATTCGCACTGCATCCACTCCAGGTCGATACCATCGCCGGCGGCCAGCCGATCATTATTCTCCTGATTACCCTCGGCCTGCTCATGCTTTTGCGAATCGCGCTGCTCTGGCGGCACGTGCCGCGCGCGACGCCCATTTTCGTCGCATTCGCTGCCGTGATCGCACTAACCTTTTTCCCGCTTAAATGGTGGCTGTCGCTGCTCTGGAAAATAATCTGGCCTGTCCATCTGACGCTCGGCCAATTCGGACCATTAAATCCATTTGTCTATTTTCTAATCCTCATGCCGGCGTGCATCGTTGCCGAAATTCGATTCCCCAAAATTCTGATCCCCCTGATCGCGCTGCTGGCGATTCCATGTGAATTTCGACTTTTGAATTGGCAAGACACCCCAACCCTCGCCGATGCCACGCTGCAATTGGATCCCCAATCCATCATCGGCAATGAAATGAAAGCCGACTATCTGGCGGACAAACATAAATGGTCCGCCGCCATCCCATGCTATCAGACCGCTCTTGTCCATTCGCCGGACGACGGCGAACTCCACAACAAACTCGCCCATGCCTTTCAGGCCGCCGGCGATCTCGACTCCGCTATTCCCGAATATCAGGCTGCCATTCCCCGATTGCCTCCGACGGAACAGGCCGACGCCCTCTGCAATCTCGGCATCGTCCAACTCGAATCTGGCCAACCCGACGCCGCCAAAGAATCCTTTACCCAAGCAGTGCAAGCCGACCCAAATAATTCCACCGCCCAAAAAATGCTCGATAACCTTTCAGCCAGCGGCGGGGCACAATAAGATTTTCATTCGTGATTTAACATTCTTCGCCCATCCCATATCATTCCCCACGGAGCACAATTGCCCAATCAACCCGTCCTAGCCGTCGTCAGCGTTCTTGGCAAAGACCAAAAAGGCGTCGTCGCGCAGTTCGCCACCTACATGGCCGAGCGTGGCATCAATATCGAAGACATCGAACAGCGCGTCGTCCGTGGATTCTTTCTCATGGATATGCTGGTCGATCTCAAGGATCTCACCACCGATCTCTCCGAACTGATTACCGGCCTGCTGGAACTGGGCCGCAAGATCGACATGGAAGTCCGCGTCCATCTTCACAGTGAAAAACGCAAGAAAAAAGTCGCCATCCTAGTCAGCAAAGAACCGCATTGCCTTCAGCGGCTGGCCGAGGATTTCGCACATGCCAAACTCAACGGCTCGCCCACCATCGTATTGGCCAATCATCCGGATTTGGAATCCATTGCAAAATCCGCCAACCTCAATTTCGCCTGGCATCCAAGTGATGATGTCGAAAAACATTTCGATTGGCTGCTGAAGACATTGCAGCAACATTCGCCCGATCTGATCGTGCTGGCGCGATACATGCGGATTCTCCCCGCCAAAATCGTCGCGGCCTTTCGCCATAAGATAATCAATATTCATCCATCACTTTTGCCGTATTTCCCGGGCGCCTCGCCCTACAAACAAGCCTACGAGAGCGGCGTGCGCGTGCATGGGTGCACGGCTCATTTTGTGACCGAGCAATTGGACGAGGGCCCGGTGGTGTTGCAGGATGTTTTCCACATCAATGTCGGGGCCGATGCGCTCGAAGATGTGAAGGAAAAAGGCCTGTCGCTGGAAGCGGATGTGCTGAGCCGGGCGGTCAAACTTTTTCTCGATGAGGAGTTGGTGGTCGTGGATGGCAAAGTGATTTTCAAACCCGGCATCAGCCGATTCATGCAGGCGGGTGGACGGTCGTGATCCTGGCGAACAAGACAATTGCAAATGGGGAATTCCAGCCGCTCCTGCGGCAAATCGGCTTCGAACCCGAATCCGTCTTCACCAATCCCCACATCAAACCCTGGCGAAAACTCCCCGACCGCGAAAATTGCGTGTGGGAATTTGAGGGTAATCGCTGGCATGTCAAACGCTATCCACCCGCTGGCAAAATATCACCGGCAAGAAAAGAAGCGGAAGGAATCTCGCTGCTCAATAGATATCAAATCCCCACCGCCAAGATCGTCGTCTGGGGCGAATTGGAAGATGGCAGAAGTTTCATCATTCTCGAAGATTTGGTGGGATACAAACCCGCCGACAAATTATTGGAATCCGGCTACGACTTCGATCGCATTTTAGAACCCACTGCGAAATTGGCCGCCGATCTTCACAATGCAAACCTGCATCACCGGGATTTGTACCTCTGTCATTTCATGATCGATCCAAGCGATGCCGCCGCTCGCCTGATCGACGCCGCCCGAGTCGCCGAACTGCCGCGCATCATGTTTCGCCATCGCTGGATCGTGAAAGATTTGTCCCAATTCTGGTACAGCACGTTCGCCGTCGGCGTTACCGACGCCCAGCGCACCCAATGGCTTCAAAAATATGCCGAGCACCGCAAATTGACGGATACAGAATGGTTACACCGCGCCATCGCGAGAAAGTCCGACCTGATCGCCCGCCACGACCAAAACCTGCGCCGCGCACAACCCAACCGCAACATCTCAATTCCGGAATAACGCCACCCCCGCGGGGAACGGGGAGCTAACGGATGGAATTATCGATCACCGTCCGTCAGCACATTTTTCCGTTAGCCCCCGGACTCCGCCGGGGTGTTTTTCAGGAGATGAAAATCTTCCAATTTTTCTCTTGACTCCAGAAAAACTGTTAGTATGATGTACGGACGATCCCCATCCGCCTCTAGAACGGATGGGGAACTCGACAGGCTTCGTGGCCTGTCAACGGGGCCGTTGCCGGCCAACCTCCGGCGGGATAGCGCAAGGGATTTGCGAACGCCCGTTCCGAGGCCCGCGTGCGTCCGCCTGTGAAGTTTGCGACGGTCCCGTTGATAGGCTGCAAAGTCAGCAAGTTGAGAGAAATGAGAGGAATGATGGAAAGAAAAAAGATTCGGCAACGCCGGTGAAAAGATGAATGTGGATGGCAGAACTGTTTAGCCGCGACCCGAAGGGGATCGCGTGCGAGTGCGGTCGCCCAACGCGCTCCTCTGCGGGTCGCGGCTAAACGATTACGCTCATCGGGCGGTGATTTTCGTTTCCATCACCTTGTCACCCTCTCACCTTGTCACCTTGTCATGCCAAACCCGATATCCCTATTAAGGTGTAGATATCCCATGCGAATGTCCGATAATACCCAACAGTATTCCGCGCCGGCGGTTCAGGCACGGCGAGCGATTGAGTGCATGGGCATGGAGGCCTGATCGTGACTGACGTACTGGATCAATCGGAAGTCGATGCACTTCTGGCGGCCGTCGATACCGGGGCCGTGCAGAAAGAGCCGGCGCCGACCGTGTTCGGCAGGGCGGGCAAATCCCGGGTCGATGTTCAGGTTTACGATTTCAAACGTCCCGAGCGCGTCAGCAAGGACCAGATGCGCGCCCTGGAAGGATTGCACGAAGGCTTCGGCCGAAATTTCGGCGCGGCCATTTCCGGATATCTCCGCACCATCATCGAAGTTTCCGTCGCGCACATCGAGCAGTTGACCTACAGCGAATTCATTCACTCGCTGCCGAACCCGACTTGTTTCAATCTGCTCAAGGCCGAGCAACTCGATGGACAACTGTGTCTGGAAATCAGCCCGCTGATTATTTATCCGATCATCGATCGCTTGCTCGGCGGCAGCAATGCGGAGCTTTTCATCCCCCAGCGGCCGCTCACACAGATCGAGCAGCGGCTGGTGCAACGAATCACCGATCGCGCGACGCACCACTTGTCCGAGGCGTGGAGCAATCTGACGCCACTCACGTTTCGAGTCGAGGATTTCGAGAGCAATCCGCAGCTCGTGCAGATTGTGCCGCCGAATGAAACGGTTGTCGTTGTGGGATTCGAACTGAAAATGGGAAATCGCGCGGGCACTATGAGCTTGTGCATTCCGTACAACGTGATCGAGCCGATCATGGGAATGCTGGCGGCACAGAATTGGTTCAGCTATCAGCGAAAAGGCGGGCAGGAAGATCATGTTCGCAAGCTGACCAAGAATGTGAGCAACGCGCCGGTGCAGATGCGCGCGTTTTTAGCGCAGACTTCGATCAGTCTGAATGATCTGATGTCGCTGCAACCGGGTGATTTGATTACCACCGATAAAGAATGCAATGCGGACGTGCTGATTCAGGTGGAGGGGAAGAACAAATTTTTTGCCAGCATCGGACAATTCAAGGGCAATCGGGCGGTGCGGGTGACGAAGGTGATTCAGCAACCGGCGGAGGCGGCTGAAAAGCCGGCGACCAAGTGACGACACGCGCGGCCGCCGCAACGGCGGATTCACAGCCAAGTCTCATCGCTGCCGAGGCGGCGAGGTTGTCCGGATATTTCCGGCGATCGGAATTGCCATTGCACAGTCTCGTCTTTCTGTTGCCGTTGATGGCGCTGTTTGAAATTGGCGCCCGGTTTCATCCGGCCGATCCGATCGCGTTTCATTTGCTTCAGGTATTTTTCTCGCAACTTGGAGCCGAGGGAAGATTTTTGCCTGGTTTGCTTTTGGTTGGGATTTTGTTGAGTTGGCACATCGCCCGGCGCGATCCGTGGAAAGTGAAGGGCCAAACGCTGTGGGGAATGGCATTGGAAAGCTGGGCCTTGTCGCTGCCGCTTTTGGCACTGGGCGTGGCGTTTTCGCGGATGCATATTCATTTGCCCCTGGCGAGTCCGAGCGGGGAACAATGGCGCATTGACACGGTTCTCTCCATCGGAGCCGGCATTTATGAGGAATTGGTTTTTCGGCTGATTCTGATGACCGCTTTGATGGTGTTCCTGGCGGACATTTTGAAGATGAAGAAAGCGACCGCGAGCCTACTAATGGTGCTCATATCCGCTACATTGTTCTCATTGTACCATTACTTGGGGTATGAGCCATTTCAATGGCGAAGTTTCGTATTTAGAACCATTGCCGGCATTTATTTCGCAGTGATATTTTTGACGCGTGGGTTTGGCATAACTGCCGGTAGTCACATAGCTTATGACATTTTAATCGTGGGTTTGCAAGCCTTTTCCTTGGGCTAAAAACGATTATTTTTTCAAAATGGTCAAAAAATGGCTATAATGCAACGCTCACGTCGGCTTAGTGGCCGACGGGTACGGCCCGCGTGGGCCGAACAGGTGCATATGGCTCAATTGCTATGCACCTGTATGTGCTTCGCAGGCGGACCGGAAAAGGGCCTACAGGATGTTAGGGCCGTTTTCTGAAACTCTCGCCGATGGCGAGCATGTCTATCCGCAGGCGTAAGAGGAATTTGTCCTTTGGAGGACTTGGTTCCTTCTACCACCCTATTTTGAAGGGCGCTGCCCTTCTAGAAAGAGCACGGATGCTATGAGCAACCGCACAAAGCAACGTCGATCAGGAGGTTTGACCCTCCTGTTGTTCCAGCGAACGCTTCATCCGGAGCTGTTCAAGATTCTGGCCACCGAGCAGGTCAGCCGCCGCGCTTACGAAGCCGATATCTGGCTCGTTGAGGGTGGCCATGTGATCAGCCTCACGGCGGGCAAGAACACGCTCACGGAAGTGATTGTCACGCGCAACGATCCGATCACGGATCGCGGCCTGGTGCTCTCCACCCCTTGCCGGGGCGAGAAGTATCACGAAGACACGTATGGCAACATTCGTTACATGATCAGCACCCAGGAAGAACAGCTCACGCAGACGCTGTACGATGCGACCAAACACGAGATCAGCACTTACGCCATCCGGCGCGAGTTGATGACCGCCGAGATGCCCGCCACCGGCGAGAACGGCGGAACGCTGAGCGTGCTGGACATCGAACGCCGCAGTCACGAGCTGCTCGTCCAGAGCTTCCACCTCTTCGATGAAACGCAGATGGTCATCAAGACCCAGGCGATTCTCGAAGTCGTGAAAAATGTGTGACGTTTTCGAATTGAAAAATTCTGACCTGGCCGGATTTTTTCGGCCGGGTCTTTTTTTGATCCGGTTCTTTCGTGTATGGTATATTTTAGGGAAGTGACTTATGGAATCTGCTCCAACGCCTCAACCAGGTCCACCGGCGACGCCCGCGCCAACTGGGCCGGCGACGATTCAATACGATGATTTCGCCAAGCTCGATCTGCGCGTGGCAACCATTTTGGATTGCGTCGCTCATCCGAATGCCGACAAACTGCTGGTTCTACAGCTCGATGTGAACGGCGAAAAGCGGCAAATCTGCGCCGGACTTCGCCAGCACATCGCCGATCCGAAAACGATGGTCGGCAAACAGATCGTGATCGTCGCCAATCTCGCTCCGCGTCAGATGCGCGGGCAGATCAGTCAGGGCATGCTATTGGCGGCGACCGATCCGGCTTCGAGAAAAGTGATCGTGATCACGCCATCGGAGCCGGTGGCGTCGGGATCGAAAGTCAGTTAGCTCGTTTGAGTCGACGAATGTCGCGCGGATTCATTAGTTGGCCCGGACTTTTTCGTGGCGATTTCCTCGGCCGACTTGGGAAGCTGGCGACGCTTTGGTATGACGAGGTTTCTATTCAGATCGCCGGTGAAGATGAACATTTGCATGGTGCGCTGGAACGTGCGATGGATGCGGGGCTGATTTCCGATGACATTGCGGTGGAACTCGCCGAGCGATGGACGCCGATCCCGCTGATTCCGTATGGCGTCGATCCGATCGGCGCGCTGGCGAATTTTCCGCCGGCGCTTGTGCAATCGGCAGTTCAGACGGCTCACGAGTTTTTGATGCGCGATTCGCAGGGCCAAAATAATTCGATTGCCAACCCCGCGGCATTTGCGCAGGAGATCCATTTGACGGCCTACAGTCTGCTCTGGGCGACGCAATGCTGGACGAGTTTGAATGCGGCATCACCTTGCGGATTTGTGACTGGTGGCTGCGAAGGCGCGTTTATTCCCAAGGCATTCGCACCGGTGACGCCGCAGGGATATCAGCCGTTTCACCAGCTCGGTTCGCACTCGTTTCCGGATGTGAGCGAGATTTCCTGGTCACGAATTTTCGAGTTGCGCGCCCAGCCGCAATTTGAAGAGTTTCGGCGGAAGCTGGGCGAGCTTCAGGAAGCGGCCAGCGAAGATGATCGTAGCGTTGTCGCTCAGCTCATCGAGGAGATCATCGAGCACGATCTTCAGGACCTTTCCAAAGTGATTCGCCCGACCAAGCCGCTCGCGGTTGTGCATGCGGTTGGATCGACCGTTCCGCTTCCGATGCCGATGTTTCCTGTATCTCTGATTCACGGCGAGATCGACGCCCGCGAGGCTTTCATCAACAAGATTCGGATGGGCTGGCTTTTCTTCTATCTGGATTTCAATTGATGCAAAGATTTAGGATGGTGATGCGATGGAAAAACCCGACGATGACAAAATACCAACGGATGCTCCGATCCTGGATTATGCCAGCCCCAGTACAGGAAAGTTCGTCACCATCGCGCAGTTTTCCAGCGAGGCCGAGGCGCGAATGGCGGCGTCCAAACTGGATAGCGAAGAGATTGCCGCCGTCGTGAAACCGGCTGTGGATGCCATAGGAATCTACACCGGGGGAGCGTCGGCATCGCTGAGTGTTCCCGCTGAAGAAGCGAAGAAAGCAATTGAGATACTGAAAACTACCCCAGCGCGAACGAATATCGTGCCTGATTTGTAGGGTGGGCGTGCCCCGCCCACCGATTCCTGTGTTCGCGCGGAGATAAGGAGCGAATGCCATCATATCCGGATAGTTTCTGCATGCATCGACAACATCGGTGGGCGAGTACGCCCACCCTACGATTTGGCCACCAGCGCCTCGGGAATCTCCCGCAGGACGCCGTCTTTGCCAACGCAGGCGATTGTCGTCGTCCCCTCGGCCAGCAGTTCCGTACCCCGGAGAAGCTCGTAGGCATGGTCAAATCGCACGTGTGTCTGGCGAGTGACACGCGTGGTCAGGGTCAGTTCCTCGTCGTATCTGGCCGGCGCGCGGAAACGAAGCTCGGCCTTGACCACGACGAAAAATATCCCCTGTCTTTCCAAATCGGCATAGCTGAACCCCAGTTTCCGCAGCAATTCGATCCGGCCCATCTCAAAGTACTGCAAAAACCGGCTATGATGCAGATATCCCATTGGATCGACCTCGGGATACCTGACGCGAATCGGAATGGTGTGCGACGGAAGCATGGTGCCTTGATCCATCCTGCCAAAAATCGGCGAATCCGCAACTTTGCGGGTGGCAATGGATGTAGTTATCCGTCGGCTACTCTGCCCGGACGCCGACCAACAACGGGAAAAATTGCCGGGCGACAAATCAGGATTGAGCAGGAGGGTCGCATGTTTTCACGGGTACGCCATGCGGATGCTCGCAAGCCATCCAAAGCCATGGAATTGCAATCGCTGGAAGCGCGAATGCTCCTGACCGGCGTGGGTTTCACACCACCTGTCACTCCCTTGCCGACCGGCGGGGATCCGTTCGAGGGGCCGCGCGTTGTGCTGATGGCCGACCTCAACGGCGACGGTATTCCAGACGCCGTCCTGTCGTTTCAGAACATTTTCAGTCAGAACGGAATGGAGATTGAATTCGGCCAGCCCGGCGGAACATTCTCCGCACCGGAATTGATCAACTTGCCGGGCGAAGTCTCCAACGTCAGTGCCGCGGAATTGACCGGCGATGGCCATATGGATCTGATTTTTACCGAGAGCACTTTTGACAGCACCACGATTCAGGTCATGTATGGCAACGGCGACGGAACGTTCCAGCCACCCGTTCAGGTTGCCGCCAATGGCATGGAGGCGGTTGTGGGCGATTTCAACGGTGACGGATTGCCGGACATCATGGTGTTACAGGGCGCGAACGTCCAGACCGGCCAATTTAGTGAATCGCTTCTGCTCAACCAGGGCGATGGTGCGTTCGACCCGGCGCCGGCGCCGGCCATGCAGTTTCCCCTAGGCACCCAATTCAATACTGTCGCCGTCGGCGATTTCAATGGTGACGGCATTGACGATTTCGCCCTAACCGGAAACTCGTTCACTTCTGTCGATATTTATTACGGCAGCAGGAGCGGAGCGTTCACGCTCGGTTCCAGCACTTCCCTGTTGGCTGCCGGGAGCACCACACAGATCAGCCAACTCATCGTCGGCGATTTTAATAATGATGGGCAACCGGACATCCTCGCGCTGACCAACGGATCATCCGGTCCGACCGATCCAGCTTTCGTACTGCTCAATCAGGGCGGCTATTCCTTTTCCGAGAGTAGCTTTTCCACATTCGGGCCGGGCGATGGCTTTGTCGCCGATTTCAACGGCGACGGAAATCTCGATTTGCTCGATGGAAATTCCGTTTATCTCGGCAACGGCGATGGAACATTTCAGAGCGCCATTCCCATTAGCCTTGCCGGCATTGCAGTGGGAATCGGCGATTATAACGCCGATGGCCGCCCAGATATCGTTGTCAGCAATCAAGCGTCTCCGATCGAGATCAGCGTCCAACTCAACGTCGCTCCGAGCGGAACGACTGGCCAGGCGATTTTGGCTGGCGGGATATTGTCGGTTTCCGGCACTGTGAACAACGATACGATCTCCATCGCAGAGCAATCCGGCAATCTGCTCGTCACAATCAACGGCCAATCAGAAACTTTCAGTGCAGGATCAGTCAATGAAATCGCTGTCCTCGGCGGATTGGGTGATGATACAATCACAATCGATGGCTCCGTTTTCCCCCCAGCCGCCATTTATGCCGGCGGCGGCGATGATTCGGTAGCGGGAGGAAGTTTTGACACGATCACCGGCGGCGGCGGGAATGACACAATCAGTGCGAATAGCTATACGATCATCTACGGCGGTGCAGGCAACGATAGTCTGACGTCATTAGGAGGCAACAATGACACGCTTTATGGTCAGGCGGGAAACGACACACTCAACGCCGGGATAGCGCCGAGTTCCGTCCCAGTTACTGGACCTATCCCGGCTATCGCTACAACACACATTACATCAGACTTGCTCATCGGCGGCGGCGGAAATGACTTGCTGAATAACTTTGGCGATAATGACACTCTCGACGGCGGATATGGCAACGACACGATCTACGGCAACGATTACACGGGCGTTTCGCTTAACGGCGGGCCGGGGGACAATATGATTTCTATCTACGATTCAGTGACACTGCCCGGCGTCATCTTCCCGCCTGGAATGCCCATCGAACCATTTTGAGAAGGCCGATGAATAGCCTATTGGTCCTCCGCCGGTATCTGTGACAGCAATTGTTTCGCCTCGGTTGCGGCGGGATCGTCGGGATAGGTGTCGATAATCTTTTGCAACTTTGGGCGAGCCAGATCGGGACGGCCGTTGGAGATCAGCAGTTTAGCGTTGGTGAGAAGCTGCTGGGCATCCTGCGGCGCGGCTGATTTTGGGTCGATTGGCGCGGCGTCGGGATTGGAAACTGATGATGCGTCCTGTGCAGCAGCCGGAGGCGCTGGCTTGGGTGCTTGGGCCAATGTATTTAGATCGGACGGCTCGCCGGTCGCGGAGTTCGTTTCGAGAAACGGCAGCGCCTTGTTTTCAAACCAGTCGGTGGTGAGATTCGGGTAGTGCAAATCGTTATCCAGCGAAGCCTCGGAGGCCTGCACGTATTTGAAGCCGTCTTGTTGCATGATGCTGGCTTTTGTCGTTGCCAGTTGGAGATTCGAATTGGCCGGATCACCCAGAATATAAATCGGGCGCTGTTGCGCCATGTCGTAAATCCGGCCGGAAGGCTGCTTGAAATCGGCCTGGAAATAGGATCGATCGGGCAGATAGATATTTTTGAAATACGAAAGATCATTGCATCCGACATATCCGGTGAACACATCAGCGAGGGCGAAGAAAACCGGCGTGCCATCGTCAAAGGCCATGAGATAGATGCGATGCGGATCGATCATGGCGGAATGTTGCAGATTGTAAACCGCATCCAGCGCCAAGCCGGCGGTCTGCCACAGCGGCACTTGCGGGAGGTATTGTTTGCCATGATGTGCGACCGGCGTGATGAAAATGAGATCGGCCTTGTCGAGCAGATCGCGCCATGTTGGCGGCGTGCAAGTGGAATCTTTGTAACCCAAAAAGACCAGCACGCCGACCGGCTGCGCGGGATCAAAGTTTTTGGGGACGTAAATCTTGTAGGGCTGCTTGGACAGATCGTAATCCGCGCCCAGGTCCTCTACATCAGCGCCCAGTCGCTTGGCCAATTCCTTCTTGGAACTGAGTGGACTGCGATCGGTGAACGTGATGTCCGATTCGCCGGCCGTCAGCGCCACGGGCGCGGAGGTATTGGCGGCGGGGGCCGCGGTGGATGTTTGATTGGGAGAATCGGCCAGGAGTTGTTCGGTCGAATCGGTTCCCGTGGCCGACGCGTTATCCAAAAACGGAAGGACTTTCTGCTCGAACCAATCGGTGGTGAGATTGGGGTAGTGAATATCATCTTTGAGGCTCACCGAATCGACTTGAACATTGGCAAACCCATCCTGCTTCATCGCGCCCATCTTGGTGTTTTCGGCGTCAATACTGTCTTGGGCGGTGTCGGCGAGGAGAACATACGGCCGCTGGTTCGCTTTTTTCAGCATCGACGGAGCGGGCGCGTCAAAGCCCGACGTGGCGGGGATATAACTTGTGCCATTGGGCAACAAAATGTTTCTGAAATAAGTCGGATCGCCGACGAGAACAAATCCGGTGAAGAAATCGCTGATCCCAATGGATGCCTGGGTTTCGCTTTTCCACGACATCAAATAAACACGGTGCGTGTCGATGGTGGCTTGCAATTCCAGATTGTGAACCGCATCCAGCGCCAGTCCGATGCTCTGCCAGGCCGGCACCACAGGCGGAAATTGATCGCCGCTGTGACAAACCGGCGTGATGAAAATCAAATTAGATTTGTCCAGCAAGTCCGTCCATGTCGTCGGAGCCGAAACGGAATCTTTGTATCCCAAATAGACCAGCACACCGATCGGCTTGGTAGAATCAAAAGATTTGGGAATATAAATCTTGTACGGACACTTAGACAAATCGTAATCATCGCCCATGTCGCTCAGCTTGAGATTGAGGCGCTTGGCCAATTCGGCTTTGGAACTGAGCGGGCTTCGTTCGGTGAAAGTGATGTCCGAAGCGCCAGGCGCCAACTGCGGCGGGGCGGCGGGATCGGCTCGGCACGGTCGCAGTGTGGCCGAGCAGATGAGTAATGTCGCCAACATAGTCGCCCAACGGCGGGCGAAGTAATTCGACATGTAGTCTCCCAGGACGTGTTAGCCGATAGGGATTGTAAATGACCGCAACCATTTATCAATCGTGAAAACCATACAAAGGTGTTTTTTTAGAGCAGGTTTTTATGCCCAAAATTGAATAAAAACCCGGTTCTTGAACAATTCCGGGTTCCCGATAGACTGTTTTGACGAAAGGATTGGTTCTGAATGATTAAAGTGAAATCCCGAGGCAATGAGACGGCGGAGCAGATGCTTCGGCGATTCAAGAAGATGTGTGAAAAAGAAGGTCTCACCAAGGACATCAAACGGGTGGCCTATTACGAGAAACCCAGTGAAAAACGGCGTCGGCGGTCGCGCACCAACCGCAAGCCGCCTTTGGTTCGTCGATAGTTTTTAGCGACTTTAGCCCAACTGGCGCATTGCTTCTGGCGGAGGATGTGCCCTTGGGCCTGATCGGGAAGATCGGTCGCATTCTCATTACGGTCGCACTCCCAACATGATCGCAGCCAACGATGAAGCGGTTGAAACCGAACACCTGAGCAAGGTGTACAAGGATTTTTGGGGCCGGGACAAGGTCCGCGCGCTGGAAGACTTGAATCTCACAATCCATCGCGGCGAAGTGTTCGGCCTTCTGGGTCCCAACGGTTCAGGCAAAAGCACCACCATCAAGCTACTGCTGGGCCTGATATTTCCATCGACGGGCACGGCCAAGGTGCTGGGGCAACCGGCGGGAAATACGGTCATCAACGAGCGCATCGGGTTTCTGCCGGAGGAATCGTATCTCTATCGATTTCTCAACGGCGAAGAGACGCTGCGGTTTTACGGGCAACTTTTCAAGATTCCCCGCAAGGAACTCAATCGCCGGGTGCCGGCATTGCTGGATACGGTTGGGCTCGACGCAAAAAGTCGAAAGCGAAAGCTGCGGGAATATTCCAAAGGCATGGCGCGTCGCATCGGATTGGCCCAGGCGCTGATTAACGATCCGGATTTGATTCTGCTGGATGAGCCCACTACCGGACTGGACCCCATCGGCACGCGCGAGATGAAAGACTTGATCCTCTCACTCAAGGCTCAGGGCAAGACGGTGCTTCTTTGCAGCCACCTGCTGGCGGATGTGCAGGATGTGTGCGATCGGATCACGATTCTCTTCCGCGGCCGAATGCAGACCATCGGCCAGGTGCGTGATCTGATTCAGCGGAAGGACATCACCCAGATCGAAACGCGCGGGATGAGCGATCAGCAGATTGCCGAAACGGTGACCTTCCTCGAACGGATGGGCGCGACCGAAGCAATGGTCACGCATCCGACCACGACTTTGGAAGATCTTTTCGTTCGCATCGTCCGGGAAAACACAGCGGATGGGCAAAGCTCCGTTGGTTCGAGCTGATTTTTTCGCAGGAGTTTTTTGTGGCGGGGTTCGCCTACATTCTGGCAGACGGCTTTTTCTCCGACAACTGGCAATGGCTTACGGCCGGCGGAATCGTCGTGGTCTGCCTGGTGCTCTTCGGTTTTAAGGATTTGCTGCGATTCAGTTTTCGGCGGGCGTGGGCGATGTCGGGGGTTTGCTTTGCTGAATCCATTCGCAAGCGCGTGCTCTTGATCGCTCCGCTGGCAATCGCCGGCGTGGTGGTGATGACGCAATTCGAGCGCGCGATGGACGAGCAGGATGCGCTGCGGCAGACGGTCAAATACTGTTTATTCGCCACCGGCATGGTGGTCGTTCTCACCAGCGTGATTCTCGCCTGCACCAGTATTCCCAAGGAAATTGAAACAAAGGTAATCTACACGGTGGTCACCAAACCGGCGACGCGGCTGGAATTGGTTTTGGGGAAGATCATCGGATTTTCTCGTGTGTCGCTGACGATGGTGCTCATCATGGGGGCGTTCACCTGGGTTTATCTGCGCGTGCGGTCGGTGGAGAAACAAAGCCAGATTGCTGTCCGATTGCGCGACGGCTCGGTGGGTGATGCCGAGCGCGAACGGCTCAATGCCTATCAATCGGCCGGTCTGCTCGTCGGCCGGGAATTGTGGGACCCGGATGTTTTGCAGGTCTATGGCAAACGCCCCGATCCGGCTCATTACAATTTCCACGTTGTCGAGGGTAGCGGCGCACAGGATGTGTTGGCGAGATTTGACATCGACGGCCCGTTCGGCAAACGAACGCAGCTCTACGGTCCCGAACCCGACTCCCACGACACGAACGACTGGGCCCATCAAGGCATCGGCGAGAACGGGCTGATGATCGAGATAGATGTCACCACCAAACGCACTGGCCCGCCCAATGACCAGCCCATGACCATGCCAAGCTATGTGCAAGGACCGGTGCTGCCACAGACCACGCCGAAGAAAATCCTTCCGCCATTCGTATCCATCGATGTGCTGGATGAAAATCATTATACGTTCATCTCTGACAACATCATTGGCGCGACCGACGTGCCGATGATGCTGAGCAACATCAGGAAGTTTTTCTCGACGAACAATCCATCATCAGTGCCGGCCGCTCTTGGAGCGACGCAGATTCGCCTGACTGAGCCGGACCCAAACGATGCCAGCGGGGTGCAGCATGCGTATGCCTGGCTCCCCCCGGAAGCGGCCGCGAGCCTTTTCAGGCATCCGGCGATTTACATTCGGTTCAGCGGCGTGAGCGGTAACGTGGATTATCAGGTCGGCGAGCAACCGGTGCATATTTATATCCCTGCAACCGATTCGCTGTTGCCGCCCCAGGCCATTGAAGTTGCCCCGGCACCCGCGCCGGATGGTGGCAAGGAATTTCTGATTTTTCGCGGCAAGCAGGGGACCCGGCTCGATCAGCAATTTGATGGCGGACCTGGCGACAGCGCTGTTGCCGTCTTTACATTCTTTCACGCACCGCCGTCCACCGCCGACCCGACACAAACGCCGTTTCAGTTGATTCCCAATGTGGACACCGATTACGCACAGTGGCAGGAGGGCGAGGATAATCCCACCACGCTGGATATCGAGGCCATCGACCTCAATACGATGAAGAGCGTCGCGACGACCAAGACGGAGGTGGAGAACGCGCGGCCGGCGTATTTCACGCTACCGTCCGCGGCGCTGGCGGGCGGACATTATGATGTGCTGGTCCGATGCGAGAACAGCGGCCACACCGTTGGTTTGCTTCCCACCTCGCTGGAATTGATTACCGCTACCGAACCGTTCGAGACTAATTTATTCAAAAGTCTGCTGGTCATTTGGATGATGAGCGTTCTGGTGATCGCGCTGGCGGTCTTTTGCAGCACGTTTCTCTCCTGGCCGATCGCCATAGTGCTAACCGTCGTGCTGCTCGTGGGGCGTTGGGGCGTCATCGAATTGGCGGAGGACAACGCGCCGGGATTGGGGCGGCAGATCGTCAACGATTTCCGGTTCAGCGACGAGGCGGTATCGACGGTGGTCAGCACGGGCGTGGATGCGTTGTCCAAGGCGTTGAATACGATCGCCGCTTTTCTGCCCGATCTGACGCAATTCCAGTCGATTGAGTTCGTGTCCAAGGGCAACAGCATGCCGACTTCGGCGCTGATCGATGCACTGCTGGTATTGGCGGGATTTGGATTGCCGGCGACGGCGTTGGCGTATCTCATCATGAAAAACAAGGAGGTCGCGCCATGACGCTCCTGGAGCCGCCTCCCGTCCGGCTGCGAAAGACCAGTCGATTGCGCATGGCGATCATTCTGATTCTCGCACTGGCGGTCACGGGATTCACCCGCTGGTGGGCGATGAATCAACAGGATGCCGATATGCACCCCGGCGGTCTCGCTCCGCGCGAGGCAACCACCACTTCGCTCAGCTCGCTGCCAAGTTTCGCCACCATTTTGCTGCTCGGCGGATTGCGCGGACCTCTGGTCATGTTTCTCTGGCCTTCCACGGAAACGCAAAAGCAGCAACACGACCTGGAGGACATGGACACCGAGATCGAATGGATTCGCATGCTCCAGCCGGAGTTCGATACCGTTCATCTTTTTCAGATTTGGAACAAGGCCTACAACCTCTCCGTGCAGATGTCGAGCCTGCACGATAAATATACGACCATCCTCGACGGCATCGACTACGGCATGAAAGTCGATCGCGAGCGGCCTGATGATATGAGCATCATCCACACCGTCGCGCAGGTCTGGGAGGGAAAGCTGGGCACCAGCAGCGAGCACATTTACTACCGCCGGCGGGTGCGCCGCGAGAGTCAGTCGCTGATCCGCGTCAGTTTCCCTGTGAATCGCCAGGCGGATTTTCAATCAGCGGCGATTCCGGAGGGATGGTCTGAGGATGATGCGCCGCTTTCCACCAATGATCGGACGCAGCGCGTCTCGGTTCTTCTCGAGCCGCTCATGGCTGAGCGAATCACCGCGAAATTCAACGGCCCGGGAATCGACTCGCTTCCTGATACACAGAGTCAGGCCCAGGATGACCCAACCTGGCGCCGCGTGCGGATGGATCCCATGCTTGATCTGAACGGAAATCTTCTGCCGCAATACACGCAGGCGCGATATCCGCGCCCGTCGAATTTGCCGGCGAGCGTGCCGTGGTACGACGGCTCGGAATTGCAATATCTGGAGCAGTACGCACCGTTTCATTACGGCCTTTCACCGCTCGCGCTTGCTTACAACGGATATAAGCGCGCCCAGATGCTTCAAACGCTTTGGAATGAGAGGAGCATTCAGGTCGGGGACACCGTCATCGACAGCCGGCCGGGAATCGTTCAGAAAATGTGGGCGATGGATGAATGGGAGCGCGGCCGGCGATATGAAATCGGTATGTGGGGTCTGACGCTGGCAAACGGTCAACCGGTCGATCCGTTGACGGATCCATCCGACCTTGAGCAGCCCGCCCAATCCACGCCGATCACCACGCCGATGGTCAGCCCCTGGCAGCGCGAGGCGGCGATCGAAACCTACGGGCTGGCGGCTCGGCTCATGGCTGATTCATGCGCGGAACTCAAGGCGCACATCGCTCGCTACAGCGACACCGCACAAACGTATTTCGTCCACATTGACGACGCCACCAGCGGGCAGGCGTTTATGCAGGCGGACCACGATTATCTCGCCGCCATGACCGCCGACGGCCAGCAACAAAAGGATTTGCTCACATCCGCTAGGGCGGAATACGACGATGCGCTGCACGAATTCGCCGTCACAGTGCTGAAGTATTACGTGGACGATGGCGTGATCGCGATGGTTTTCCCCAAAGATCCCAAAACCGGCCGGCAATTTATCGGAGCGAACATCGACCAGATTGACCGCAGCCAGTGGTTGCCGCTGCTTGCGGATGTGCTCGCGGCCAACGTCAGGTATTTTGCGGATCCCAATACACATCAGTACGACCAGGGGCGGGATCAGCATCATGAGGAGCGCGAGCCGTATCTGTCGTACATGTTGCGCTGCAAGGAGCGGATGATTGAGATTGACAAGGTATTGAAGAGTTGAGCGCGGCGTCGTCAGGCGCGGGATTCTCAATTCTCAAGAGATTGAACCACGAAGTCACAAAGACACGAAGCGGTCTTCTTGGCTCCTGAGCAAACCTGCGGATTTTGCCCCTTTATTTTTGTAATTGAATTAGAACGACAGGTATGCAAGGGCCCTTTGGATCGTCGAGAACCGCTTCGTGTCTTCGTGACTTCGTGGTTCATTTTCTTTTCAGAACTGAAAAGCCGTTTCGTCAGGCGAGTACGGCATGACAAATCGGAGCCGAGGCGTTACGATCCTCATGGGTCATGGTTGTTTTCACATGCCATGTCTGTCGGACGAGCTTGTCCGCGGAGGATTCACAGGCGGGGCAATTGGTGCGATGCCCGACTTGCCTGACGGCGCTGCGCGTTCCCGTGCAGGCGGCCGCGGCCGTCCCGGCGGCGGTGGGCGCTTCGGCGGCGCCAACGTTGCCCCCCAACCGGCCGCCGCAAATCTCATTCCAACCCGGAAAATTCGGGGGCAAACGATACGGATTCAACTGCGGCTACTGCTCCAGCCGGCTTGAAGCCACCGAGGCCATGGCCGCCCAGGAAGGCCAATGCCCGACGTGTGGAAATCAGATCACCATTCCCATTCAAGACCGTTATGGCCGGCTGATCGATCCGAAAACTCGACAGATCATCAAGCAGGACCCGCATCCCGTGCACGCCTACGCCGCCGCCGGCGATCGCGCCCCCAACATCGTCCGTGCCAAAGACGGCCGGCAATTTATCTCCTGCCCACGCTGCGCAACGGCAAACCCGATCTCCTCCAACAACTGCAAAAGCTGCGGGATGCCGTTCACGATGGAAGGAACCACGCTCGAAGCCCCCGGCACCAGCAACGGATTCTGCGTCGCCTCTCTGGTGCTCGGCATCATCTCCATCCCCGCCTACTGCACCTTCGGCATCCCCGCGATTCTGGCCATCGTGTTCGGCATCATCGGCCTGACTCAAACTAAGCGAACGGAGACAACACCCGCCGGCGGTGGACGTGGATTGGCCATCGCGGGAATCTGCCTGGGCGGCATCGGCGGTCTGATTACCGCCGCCCTCATCTACCACCTGATATGATGAAACCTTGTCAACGAGAATAAAGGGGACACGACCCTTTATATAAAGGGTCGTGTCCCCTTTATTCTCAAATCTCCGGTGTCACGATAGGAATTCCGCTGGGGCTGTCCAATCGCCGAATCCGCAATCCATAAACTCCCGACAGGATTTCCGGCTGTAGGACTTCCGTCGGCTTGCCGGCGGTGGCGATGAGGCCGTTTTCAAGGAGGATCATTTGGTCGCTGTACGCGGCGGCGAGGTTCAGGTCGTGCCAGGCGATGAGGATTCCTAAGCCGGTTTCGGCGAGTGTTTTCAATAGCCGGCAGACTTCGACTTGATGTTTCAAATCCAAAAAAGTTGTGGGTTCGTCCAGCAGCAGGGCTGCGGGTTTTTGGGCAAGGCAGCGGCCTATGAAGGCGCGCTGGCGCTGGCCGCCGGAGAGTTCTTCCATCGGGCGATTGAGAAGATCGTCCAGGCCTAGCGAGGTGGCGACGGATCGGACTTGTTGTTCGTCGTCGGTCGATTCGAGGCCGAAGGCGGACCAATATGCAGCGCGGCCGAGGCGGAGGACTTCCAGCACGGTTTGGCCGGGCTCGTGTTGTGGAGATTGCGGGAGATATGCGACCAATCTCGCCAGATCGCGGCGACGCCATTGGGTGATCGGTTTGTCGCGCCATTGGATCGTGCCCGAAGCGGGGAGGAATCCGAAGAGGCATTTGAGCAGGGTGCTTTTGCCGCTGCCGTTGGGGCCGATGATGGATGTGATTTGTCCGGCGGCGGGAGAGAGCGAGACGCCGCGCAATGCCGGGCGCGGGCCGTAGCTGAAGGAGATGTTGTCGGCTTTGAGCAGCGATTCCATCATTCGCTCCGATGTCTTGCGCCAAACAGCAATGCGAGGAAAAATGGGCCACCGACCAACCCAGTCAGGACGCCAACCGGCAATTCAGCGCCGAGGCGATTTTCCATGGCAAGATATCTCGAGGCCGCATCGGCGAGCATCAGCAGGATCGCCCCGGCGGCGGCGGCGGTGGGAAGCAGGCGGCGTTGATCCGATCCGAAAATCTTGCGGCAAAGATGCGGACAGATCAGTCCGACAAATCCGATGGGGCCGCTGATCGCGACGGCCGCGGCGGTGACGAGTGATGCGGCTGCCAGAGTAATCCAACGCAGACGATTCAATCGGGCACCAAGCGCGTGGGCTTCGGCATCTTCCAGAGATGCGACATTCAACTGGCCGCCGAAATAGAAAAGAATCGCGCAGCCGAGTGCGATTAGAGCCAATGCCGACAATCGTTGCGATATGGCAATGGGGTGAATTCCTCCGACCAGGAATGCCATCGGATCGCCGACATCAGGCAGGCCTCGGACGAGTTGATTGATCAGCAGAAAGATCGAACCGTTGACGGCGTTGATGATGACGCCGACGAGCAGCAGGGTAATCGGCTCCAATCGGCCACGGCGGGACGAAAGGCCAAGGGCCAAGAGCACGGCGAGGATCGCCCCGGCGAATGCGAAGGCTTGCTGGCTGAGCGCGGCCAATCCCAACACGCTGACGGCGAAGATCGGCAATCGCCAGATGTATGCCGCCAACATCGCACCGCTGCTCGCTCCGAGCAAATATGGATCGGCCAACGGATTTCGCAGGACGGCTTGATACGCCACACCCGCGGCGGCGAGGGCGGCGCCGATGAGGGCGGCATCCATCACGGATTCCGCGCGGAAGCGGAATGTGTCGCCGTGCGGCCAACCGAATCCAGTTGAGCCGACCAATAGACAGGCCGCTCCGGTTGCGGCGGCGGCGGCCACGCAGAGGAGTAGCATCGTGGCCAAGGTTCGCAGGTCGAAAGGTTTCATTGCGGATGGAGTGCGTCGGCAAATTGTTTGGCCAGGTCAGCCACTTTTCGGCCCGGCTGGATGGCGTACCAATCAGTGATGGTCACGATGCGATGATTCTTCACCGCCGGCAAATCCGGCATGGATGCCCAAACCTCGGCGGCGGCGGCGAGCACCTGCGGCTTGGCGTCGCCGCCGGGGATCAGTTGGATCACCACATCCGGGTTCATGGCGGTCAGGCGTTCGCGATCGACGGAAAAATATTCTGGCGCATCGGGACCGGCCGCATTCTGGCCGCCGGCGATGGTCAGCAGATCATCCAGGAATGTCCCCGGCCCCGCTAGCGAGAGGCCGGAGTCGGAGATGGCCACGACCGCGCGGACCGCAGGGAGATTTCCCACCCGCGCATGCACGGCATCGAGCTGGCTGCGCAAATCGGCCGTCGCTTGTGCGGCTTTGTCCGGCTCGTGGAGTTCGTCGCCCAAATCTTTCACTTCACTGAAAATATCGGCCAGCGTATTGAGTCGGACATTGATCAGTTGAATATGCTGCTCATCGCACCGCTGCTGCAAATCTGCGGGGAGTCGGTCTGGGGCGATTTGGACAATCAGATAATCCGGCTGCAGCGGCGAGAGTTTTTCCCAGTCGATGGATTGATAATCGCCGATTTGTGGCTTGGAGGAAATGGCGGGATCGTTGTCGTATTTGCTGACGGCCACGAGATGGTCGGACAGACCGAGGGCGAGAACCAGTTCGCTGCCGGCGGGGGAAGTGGAAGCGATGCGCGGGGACGGTGAAATCGGTACGGCTGGCGGCTGGGAACAGGAAAGAAGAAATATGAACCACGAAGACACTAAGACACAAAGCGGGCCTCGAAATTCGGATGGAAGCTGACGAATGGAAACGTTGAGTTTGAATTTATGAATAAAACCCAAAAGAAGTTGATATGGACGTGGCTCACTCGAATCACGAAAACCGCTTCGTGTCTTCGTGTCTTCGTGGTAAATCTTCTTTGTCTTCGATTTGATGATCTGTTGACCCATCGCGCGCGGATGGTAGAGTTGTGCAAAACCGCTGTCAAAAGTGCAGGGAGGCACATGCCATCATGGAACAAGAAACACTACTGAACCGCATTGGAAGGATTTTCCGGCGGAACGGTAAAATCAATGGTCAGGGCAACGGGGGGCCGCTCGTTCAAGCCGAGATCAGCCCGACATCTTCCGTTTCGACGCCGCTGGTTCGGCCCTGGGGCCGTAATCAGGCGGCGATCTCGCAGCTTCAGGAAGGTTTTCAATCCCTCACGGAACTGATGAATGCCATCCGGCTAAGCATGGAGACTCAGGGCCGGCGGCAGGATGAATTGCTTGGGCATCTGTCGGCTTTGCCGCGGGTGCTGGAGATGTTGCCGGAGAGCAATCGGCTGCAGGGGCAAACGCTCAAGGCGATTCACGATCAACTGATGCAGCAGGCCGACCAGCAGCACACGCTGGGGGAGATCCTGGAAAAACTGAGTGAAGATGGCGGGGATCAGCGCGAGATTCTTCAGGGATTGAGGGAACGGGTGGAGACGCTGAATCAACAAGATCGCGCGATGGCCGACAGTTTGAATACGGTTGGCGCGGCGCTGGAATCGGCGAGCCGAAATTCGGCGACGAGTGCCGAGGTGCTGGGCAAATTGAATGACAATCTGCATTCGCGGGATCAGGATTTGGAGCGTGTGCTGCGACGGCAAGGCGCGCGGCTGACAACGATGCTGTGGGTTGCCATTGGCCTTTCGGTCGTGGCGCTGGCGGCCGTGGCGGTGATGGGGTATCTGATGCAGAAGGCTGGAAAATAGATCGATGGCGGGAAGATAGCTCGTTTGAATTCCGCATGACAATCGCAATCCTGTGCCTGACGCCGGCGAGCTTTGTGATCTCCTGGTTGGTGACGCAGCTCATGCGGTCGGCAGCGCCGCGCCTGGGATTTGTCGATCAACCCGGCGGGAGGAAGATTCACGATAATCCCAAACCTCTTGGCGGCGGCATTGGAATTTTCGTCGGATTCGCACTGCCGCTCTTGATCGCCATCGTTTGGGTTTCATTCTTTCCGCCGCCCGACAACATTCTTCCCGCGTATTGGTCCGGGGCGCGCGAGCAATCGCCGTTGGGTTTGAAAATTCTATTGGCTTGTGTCGCAATTGTGCTGCTGGGATTGTGGGATGATCGCAAGGCTTTGGGGCCGTATGTGAAACTGGTTGCGCAATTGGCGATCATCGCTGGGTTGGTGGCATGGGGAGATTTGCGGATTCTGACCGTCGCGGGCCCAACGCTTTCACTCATCATTACCATCCTCTGGATCGCGGCGATCACCAATGCGTTTAACTTTCTGGACAACATGGACGGTTTATCCGCCGGCGTGGCATCAGTTTGCGCTGTGGCGTTTCTGGTGACAACTTTGTCCATCGGCCAATGGTTCGTTGCTGCGGCGCTGGCATTGCTGCTGGGTTCGATGCTCGGATTTCTCTGCCACAATTTCCCCCCGGCGAAAATTTTCATGGGCGATGCGGGGAGTATGTTGATTGGGCTATTGCTCGGAATTTTGACGGTGCGAACGACGTATCTTGCTCCCGGCTCAAATTGGTCGAATCGTTGGTATGCGGTATTCGCCCCGGTGATTGTGCTGGCGTTGCCGTTGTATGATTTGGTGGTGGTCAGCATCATCCGATTGAGCCGCGGGAAAAGTCCGTTTGTGGGAGATACCAATCATTTCAGCCATCGTCTGGTGGCGCGCGGAATGTCGCGGCGTTCGGCGGTGCTGTGTTTGTATCTCGTGGCGGCGGCGACGAGTGTCTCGGCCATTGTTCTGCCGCATGTGGGGGGCGATCTGGCGGTGATGATTGCCGTGCAAACGCTGCTGATTTTGGGAATGGTGGCTCTGTTGGAACAGCATCCGCTGCCGCCGACATGAAATCCGCTCATATAAATTATCCTCAGGCGATGTCACGGGCCACTTCAACCGACCGGGGTGTTCGGATTACCGAGGCCGCATTCACGCTGGCACTGGCGCTGACGGCAGCGCGCTGCACGATGATGGAGAATCTGCGTGATCCATTTGAGGTCGTGCCGGGTAGTACGCCATTTCCACATTCGCCCGGGCCGACGGTGACGGTTTGCCTCAATTTGCTTTGCTGCGTGCCGGCGTTGCTTGTGCTGATTCGCAGGGCGATTGATCCGAGATACTCGCTGCGATGGACCTGGTCGCATTTGCTGATGCTGCCTTTGGCGGTGTGGATGGCGGCGAGCATCGGTTGGTCGGATGACAAATTCGCCTGCCTCATCGCTTCTTCGACGTTCATCGCCGCGTTGGCGCTGATCTGGGCGATGACGCAATTGGTCCGAAGTTGGCTGCGGCTGCGATTGGTGGTGGCGCTGACGGTCGGATTGCTGGCGGCCTTCGAGGCTCAGGGATTTTACTACAAATTCTTCGACGCCCCGCGGGATGCGGAGATGTTCAAGGCCCAGGAAGACCAGCGGCTGCGCGAGATGGGCATGGTCCCGGGGAGTTTTGAGGCCCAGCAATTCGAGAAGAAAGTGCTCGAAGGCGAGATGATCGGATTCAGCTCATCCTCGAACGCCTTTGCGGGGATGCTGGTGCTGGGAATGGCGTTGGCGATTGGGGCGGCGGTACAGCGAATTGTTGATCGAGATGCACCCGTGTGGCCGATTGCGATTGCAATTCTGATTCCGCTGGGGCTGTGGTTGCTCGTTTACACGCAAAGCAAAGCGGCGGCGGCGACGCCGATATTGACGGCCCTGTTGCTTCTGTTCATTTGGCGATTTCGCGGGGAATTAGCAGTGCGCGCCAAGCAGGCATATTGGATTGGCGTGGCGCTCGTTGTCGGCGCAATGGCCGGCGTGATCGGGCACGGCGTTTTTCATGGCCGGCTGCCCACCGACAGTCTGAATTTCCGCTGGCGATATTGGGTGGCGTGTTGGCGGATGTTCTGGAGACATCCGATCATCGGCGTCGGGTGGGATAATTTTTATCTGCATTACCTGCGGGATCGGCTGCCCGTCGCCTCCGAGGAAATTCGTGATCCCCACAATTTCATCATTCGATTCTTCGTGGAACTCGGTGCCGTCGGCGGAATTCTGATGTTGGCGTGGATGATGCGGCTCTGGTGGGAAATGACCCGACCGATGGTCCCGGACCCGCCGCCGATTTTGAAATCGGCAAGAGGAAGCGCGATTCCGTGGGTGATTCTGGTCGCGGTCCTGGCCGAGGCGATCAATTGTTTTGCCGTCATCGACTTCCAGCAGAGTCAGCCGTTTATCATTCTGAAGCTGATCGAGCGGGGTGGATACACGATGGCGATCGTCATGGGGATGTGTCTGGTGGCGCTGCAATCAGCCGAGCGGTCCGAAGCGGATGATCGGCCGGCTCCGTGGATGTTGTATGGATTGCTCGTGGGGGTCGGGGT
>JBEKUH010000067.1:0-22096 GCA_049515255.1 Tepidisphaeraceae bacterium
TGCTCCTGGAGCCATCTGACTCGTGTTGGACGGTCCACCGATTCACGGTGCAATTCATCACTGGCCTTTGCCAAATGGGTAGCCGTGAATCGACCCGTGGCGCATCCACGCAGTCTAAAGCTTCAAGGCCCGGCGACACCTGTGAGAGGCCGCTGGATGCCGAGCGTCTCAACTGGTCGGCCATGACTCCGCCGGTAAGTGCTTGAGATTAAAAGAGTTCCGCAGTAGCCCGCAAAATTTGGGTTGGAGGAAAAAAGTCGGTGGGGGATGTTGCGCCCTGTTGCGGGGAGCGTGCGCCATCGCGGTGTTGTTGCGCCTGCGCGGCGGGGAACGATGTCAACTTCCGTCCGATTATGACCGACGATAATCGAAAGAGAGGTCCATGATCCAAGTTATCGACTATTGCAAAATCTACCGTGGCACGGTCGCGGTGGAGGACCTGAGTTTTGACGTGCAACCGGGGCAAATATTGGGCCTGCTTGGCCCCAACGGCGCCGGCAAGACGACCACCATGCGGGCAATCGCTGGAGTGATCCCGCCCTCGCGCGGCCGGCTGCTGGTTTCGGGTCATGATGTCTCGCTTGAGCCGGTGGCCGCCAAATCGCTGTTGGCGTATGTGCCGGACGACCCCAAACTGTTTGATACGTTGACCGTTTGGGAGCATCTGCAATTTATCGCCTCCGCATATGCCGTGAAAGATTTTGAGGCCAATGCGATTGCGCTGCTGGATCAATTTGAATTGACGCCCAAGCGAGATGCGCTGGCTCAGGAACTCTCACGCGGCATGCGGCAAAAGGTGGCGATCTGTTGCGCCTACCTGCACAACCCGCGCGCGATTTTATTTGATGAGCCGATCACCGGGCTCGATCCGCATGGCATCCGAACGATGAAGCAATCTGTCCGCCAGCGCGCGGCAGGTGGCGCGTCTGTTGTTGTCAGCTCGCACCTTCTCTCGCTGATTGAAGATCTCTGTACGCATCTTCTTATCCTGAATCATGGCCGGCGGATTTTCTTCGGTCCCGTCGAGGAAGCCAGAATCGCCTTCGCCAATGTCAGCGGCGATGCATCTTTGGAAGAAATGTTTTTCCGCGCGACCGCGGGCAAGGCGGCGTAACGCAATGCCCACAGCCCTCTTTACCCTCATCGGTTTGCATTTTCGCGCCAAGCTGCGCAATTCCCTGCGTGGCGTGCGCACGCCCCGCGGTCTTATTTTTCTGGTGCTGGGAATTCTGGTTCTGTCCCTTCGGCTCAGCCCGGCGCTTTACCATGCGCTTCGAACGCCGCGCGTCGATTCGCAAATGGTGCGCGCCGTCGCTCCCTTCGCCATTCTCGGATTTTGTCTGAGCAATTTGTTTACCTCCTTCGGCGACAGCGCCGTCCCGTTTACCGGAGCGGAAGTCGATTTTCTGTTTCCCGGACCATTCACTCGCCGCTCGCTTTTGGGATACAAGATTCTCAAAACCTCCCTGGGCACGGCATTCACCACGCTGATCTTCTCCATACTGCTCCTCCGCTACAGCAATTCGTGGATCGCCTGCTGCGTGGGCATTTGGCTGACCGTTCAGTTTATGCAATTGTTCGCGATGGCCGTCATCATGGTCGGTCAGTCGATTGGAGAGCGCGCCTACACCACAACCCGACGCAGCGTTCTCACAGTAGCAGCGCTGCTGGCGATCATCGCCGTTGGGCCGACGTTGATCGCCCATTTGCACAGCAATCCGCTTGAATTCCTGATCGAGGTCCATGCCACGATCGCCGGCCGAGTGCTGCTCGCTCCGTTCGATATCTTTGCCCGCACGATCACGGCCGCCGCGCCGGATTTGCTGAAGTGGGCCATACCCGCGTTTCTCATCAATCTGCTCATGCTCGCCGTCGTCATTGGCCTCGATGCCAACTACATGGAGACCGCCGCGACGCTCAGCCAGCGACGTTACGAGCGGCGGCAGCGCGCTCGCAGCGGCGGCGTTGCCCGATTGACCGACGGCAGCGGGCCAAGATTCCGAGTGATCCAACTCCCCAGATGGGGCGGCGCCGGACCCATCGCATGGAGGCAACTCATCGGCGCCGCGCGCAGCTCGCGCGCTCTGCTCCTCCTGCTGATCGTCATCGGATTCGCCGGCGGCACGTTCATTCTGCAAAGCCGCGGCGGATCGCTCTCTTCTCTGGGAAAACTCCTCGGCGTCGTCGCGTGGATGAACATGGTCTTCATCTCCATGCTCAAGTTCGACTTCCGCGACGAACTCGATCGTCTGGATCTCCTCCGCTCATTGCCCATCCGCCCGATCGCCGTGGCGGCCGCGGAAGTGTTCACGCCTGTTTTGGTTTTGACCACAATGCAGTTGATGCTCTTGGTTGCGGTCACATTTTGTTTTAAGGACGGCTGGAAAATTGCGCTCCCCGCCGCGGCATTTGCGATGCCGTTTAACCTGCTGCAGGTTGAAATCGAAAATCTATTTTTCCTGAAGTTCCCGCTTCGCTCCGCCGGCCTGATCGCCGGCGACATGCAATTGTTCGGCCGACAGATGGTGATCTTCCCCTGCAAATTTCTGTTGTTGCTGACCGCTCTCATCCTCGCCGCAGCCGTGGGAACGATTGGATACATCCTAGGCAACAAATCCTGGCCGGCATTTGGCGTCGTGGCATGGATCGCCCTTTCGCTCGTGGCATTAGCCACCATCCCGCTGCTGGCGCGAGCCTATGCAAGATTCGATCCAAGCATCGACACGCCGGCGTAAGTCTATTTTCTAAAGAGATCGGCGACCGCCAAATGCAATTCCTTGACACCGCTTCCCCACGCGATAAAGTCGATCAAATAAAATCCGGGGCCATAGTGAAATGGGATCACGCGACCATGGCATGGTTGAATTTGGGGTTCAAATCCCCATGGCTCCAATTTTCGCGGTGCGAAAATTAGAGGGGAGAGAGTAGAAAGTAGAAAGTTGAAAAAGACAAGGACGGCTTGGTGAGTTGGACGGGGAGGCAAGTCGAGTTGTCTCTCCCCGGTCTACTCTCTACTTTCTTCTTCATTCGCGCAAATGGCTTTCGCATTCGAGAAACTTCTAGTCTACCAAAAGGCCGTCGATTTCTGCGATCGCATCTGCGAGTTGAGCGGGAACTTTCCGCGCGGATTTTACTTCCTGACAGACCAGATCAATCGCGCGGCGCTGTCCATATCGACCAATATCGCTGAAGGCAATGGCCGCTTCACCACACCTGACAAACGAAATTTCTTCGGCATTGCGCGCGGATCGGTTCAGGAATGTGTGCCGCTGCTGGAATTGGCCCGGCGACGCGGGTTCGTTCAGCAAGCAGAGCACCACGCGCTGAAGGGCAACCTTGAGGAGATTTCCAGGATGCTCTCTGGCCTCATCAAGGGACTGGAGGAGCGGAAATAGGTGACTGTCACCCGGTCACCCCATGTAGGTATAGCTGGCCAGCGTGGCGCTGGTGTCAGAGAGGGGACGAATTAAAGGTGACGCGAACCATTACCTGAAATTCTCTCACACCACCCCCGCATAATGCGGCGCCTTGTCCGTCTTGGCCATGTACACCAACTGCGCATCCACGCACAGCGCCCACAGGATCGACGCGATGATTCCCGCAAACGCTTCGTCGTAGCAACTCTGCACGCCGCTGACGCCGACGATGATGCCTTCGTGCTCGGCGCTGCCGCCGTAGCACGTGTCGCCGATGCGCAGGGTGTGCGGCCGGCGGACCTGGACTTCGGCTGATGGCCGCTGATTTCGGAAATGAATCTTCGCCTTGCTCCGCGCGATCTCGGTGCATTTGGCGAATCGCTCCGCCTCGGATTTCACACCGGGGCCCAGGTCCTGCTCGTGCAGCACATGCCCGTCGAGGCCGAGCACGACGATGTGCACCGCCTCGTGATTGGTCACCGTCCGCATCATCTGCAGAATCGTCGGCTCCGCCAGCGCCACCGCTTTCTCCGCCCGGGCCTTGGTCAAAAATACCGCATCGGACATGGCAAGCTCCTTCCAAAAAAATCCCGCCGTCTGCATCTTATCACACGGAAAAGAAATTGAACCACTAAGACGCAAAGACACGAAGCGGCTTTCGACGGTCGGGAGCAACTCGGCGATGTTGGCGGTTGAAATCAAAATTCGTTTAGAAAAAAAATTAGCCACCGATGGGGCACCGATGAGCACCGATTGGGAAAGATTCGATTCCGATATTTTCGGTTTTTATCCGTGTGCCCCATCGGTGTCTCATCGGTGGCTAAATTCTATTTCCCCGGTCCGAAATACTTTTGCGCGAAGATCAGAAAGGTCGGCCAGTCCAGAGCATCGGTGTGGCCGCCTTCGTGTTGGCGGAAGGCTACATCCCCGTCGATCAGCGCGACATTGGGCTTGGGCATCTGGGTTGTCCCTGCATCCTGTTTTCCGAGCAATTTGTAAACCGGCCCCGCGCCGACGACGGCCTGGAACTCTCCCTCCGCATCGGCATGTCGGTCGGCCCACGTTCCGCCGGTGATGAATACCGGGCGCGGGGCACACAGAGCGATCAATTCATGCGAATCCACCGGCAATTGGTCCCAATGGCCGGCGTATTTCAGAAAATTCCCGGCCATCCAGTGATATTCGCTGACGCCCGCGACGGCCTCGAGGGATTCGCCGTAATTGTGGCGATGAATTTTCGCTCCGCCCTCGCCGGAGGAACTGCAATAGACGATGGCGAAGCGCGGATCGAGCGCCATGGCCACGATCGCGCCTTTGCCCCAGCGCGAGTGGCCTTCGAGTCCGACTTCTTTCGCATTCACGGCCGGATCGGTTTGGAAATAATCCAGTGCCCGGCTGCAGCCCCAGCCCCAAGCCGCCAGCGCGCCCCAATCATCCACCGCGCGCGGCTGGCCTTTATTGACCAATCCAATGATCCCCGAGGTCAATCCCGCGCCGTTGTCGGCTTGAATGGTGGATGTGTTTATCATCGCATAACCCCAGCCCAGCGTGAGCAACTGCTGCTGCCAGGTCGGACCGCTTGGACCCGTCGTCGCAGTTGTTGGCGGCGGCCGCGCTGGAATGCTCGCCGCACTGCGGCGCGGAACAAACGGTGCCCACAACTGCATGATCACCGGCACCGGCCCCTTGGCATCCGTCGGCGTCACGAGCGTCACCGCGATGTTCACAGTCACCAGCGGATACAAAGAATTATCCACATGCCCCACGAGTTGCTTGGTGATTGTTTTTCCATCATTCACATTGCTCATCACTTCCCAATTCACCGCCGGCGTGTCTTTCGGAGTTCGTCCATAAATCTCCCGCTGGAAATATTCCAGAATCTCCGGCCGGCGCTGATTCCACCACATCTCAGCGGATGTGACTTTGGTGCCATCATTCATCACCAGCGGGTCCGGCAGATTCGGATACGGATTGGCAATCGCTTCATCATAATTATCCGGATGGCTCGGAATCGTGGCGATGTGCAGCAAATCCATCAACCGCCGATGATCCGCCGCCGCCGTCAGCGTCACCGGCGGGGGGAGATTGTCGGTTGATGCGGCGTGAACCGAACAAACAATCGCGAACAATGCCAGAAAGTAGAGGCTTCTTTTCACAGACATGTTTTCCTCGCTTCGCCAGTGATGGGTCAACTCTGCTGAGGCAGATTATAACGGGAGATGGGCGAAATACCTCGAAACCCCGAACCAAGGCGCGGTACAATTCCTGGCGATGCAACGGTTTCGACCGTCATTTATTTATTGGAGTTTCTGTGGGGTGTTTTGTTTCCTCTTTATTGTTAATCAGGTGGTTGATGTTGCGCCATCCTCGCATCGGAGAGCAGATTTATGGATTAGTTCTTTCATCACCGGTATACCCGCATTGGTATTCCTTTGTCTGGCAATTTCGGTGCAACTGAAAGCGCGCCAGCGAGCTAAGCGTTTGAAATCAGCCAAATGTCCGACCTGCGGCTACGATCTCCGCGCCACGCCCGACCGATGCCCGGAATGCGGGACGGTGCCGCCGGGGAAGCAAACGATTTCAGATTGATCGTTCGCACGAGACGGGATATCCAATCTCTCTTTCCCCTCCCCTGGTACTCCGGGGGAGGGCGAGGGTGGGGGTTTCTTATGTTGTCCGGCATTCGGCCCCCACCCCAACCCTCCCCCGGAGTACCAGGGGAGGGGGAAATCTTTCGGACCAATCGTCTGAATTTGCTGATCCCCGTCGAAAGTTATTAGGTTGTCATTCCCACCCGCCGCAGGCGAGAATATCCATCTCATGTCCGAGGAACTCCATCTGGAAATCATCGATCCTTCCGGCCAATCGGACACGCATCCGGTCGGCGAGGGGCCGATTGTCATTGGCCGGTCCAGCGAGGCGCATGTGCAACTGGAATCCGTGCGCGTTTCGCGCCGGCATGCGGAATTGTCGCGGTCGACCGATGGCGGCTGGATCATCCGCGATCTGGGCAGCCGCAACGGAACGCGCGTGAATGGACAACCCATTTCCGAGCACATTTTGGCCAAGGGCGATCGTATCGAGATCGGCGGCTTCGTCTTGCGATTGCGGGGATTGCGTGAGACCGATCCGCAAACCACCGGCTGGGACCTCACCGGCGGCGACACCACCGAATTCACCATGCTCCGCAAAGCAACCCAGCCGCGGCTGGATGCGCATCATCTCCAACTCGTCAGCGGACTCGGCCAACAACTTCTGGAAATCCCCGAAGCGCGACAACGCATGGACCAGATTTGCCAAACGCTGATTGACGGCCAAATGCGCTGCGACTCGGCGGTGATCCTGCGAATGGATCGCACCACCGGCAGCGTGTTGCCGCAATTGCTCTGCTCCTTCGCCCAGCGTGATGCAACCCATGCCGCGCCGCGCATCATGCGCGCTGCCGTCGAAGCCGCCGTCGCCAACGGCCAGCCGGTCCTCGTTGGCGGGGCGATTTCCAGCGGATTAACCGTGGAATTCGACAAGCAGGAGCGCGGCCAGATATCTCTGATCGTCTGCCCAATCCGCCAGGACGAAAAGCAAGCCGACCTGCTTTATGTGACGCTTCCCCACGAATGCGGAACCGTCGATTGGCTCGCGCTGGTCGCGCTGGTCGTCGAGCAATACAAGAAGGCCGAGCTGCAAATCGAATCCCGCCACCATCAGGCTGACAACGCCATGATGCAACATGAATTGCAAAAAGCGCGAAGGATACAAATGTCCCTCGTCCCGCACCATCCGACGGCCGCGGGGATGGAGATCGCGCTGGGATTTGAGCCATGCCTGTGGGTGGGCGGGGATTATGTAAATGTATTAACCGCGCCCGATGGCCGGGTGCTGCTGGTGATCGCCGATGTCAGCGGCAAAGGCCCGCCGGCGGCGATGGTGGCAACGGGTGTTCATGGCGTGGTGCATTCGGAAATTCGCGCTGGCACGTCGCTTTCCGAATTGGCCCGGCGACTCAACGAAACGCTTCTCGAAACTCTCGACTTGCAATGTTTCGTCACGATGTTCCTGGTGCTGTTTGATCCGAAAAAGGGAACCGGCGAATGTGTGAACGCTGGACATCTGCCCATGCTCATCGCTGCTCCCGATGGAAAAGTGACATCCCACCGTTGCGGCCACAATCCGCCGCTGGGCATCATGCCGATCTCCGCGGAAATGGAATCCGTCGAACTGGAGCCCGGCCAACTCATGGTCCTGTTCACGGACGGCCTGAGCGAGATGACCGACCGATCCGGCAAAATGCTCGGCGTCGAAGGCGTCGAGGCATTGGTGGGGCGTCTTTATGCGGCCGACCCACGCGGATCGCTGGATGACCTGGGCAAACGCCTCAATACAATGCTGGACGAACTTCGCGGCACGCCGACGGCAACGGATGACCGAACATTTCTTCTGGCCCGCCGCTAACGGCAAATCGGGTTTCGGGGTTCGGGTTTGGGGTTTCGGGTTAAAGCCGAGCCGCGTTTTTTTCCATCCCGAGACCCGAACCCCGAAACCCGAATCCCGATTCTCCCTCGGCGCCTCAATGCCTGAGATTTCTACCAACCTTCCCGATCATTTTGTGTCTAGCCTTTTGGCGCAAAAACGCGCATGATTTTTGCTGGTCTTGGTCATTGAAGGGAAATGAATATGCGATATTTGAATATGCGATATTTATCGTTTGGCGTCGCTTTGCTTCTGGCCTGCCATATGGCTCTCGCGCAACAAGAGGGTCCACAGGCCACGATTTCCGGCGGATATGCCCATTTGTACACCTCTCACCCCGCCCAATTATTCAACGCACGGGATGGCGGCTACATCGACGGCGATTTCGGTTGGCCGGTGCTGGCAAACGGGGCGCCGGTGATGCTCGGATTCGGCATCGGGGCTTCGGATTATTATGCCCAGCGGGATGTGACTGTCCCCATAGCGCCCGGTGGCCAGGTGGAAACCACCGATGATTCCGATTTCGGTTTGTTCAATATTGAAGGCCGAATCGCGTTCCCCATCCTCTTCGGCCACGATCAGGGATTCTTCCTCAAGCCACGCCTGGGCGCGGGGCTTCTGATACAGGATTACGACATCGATACCGAATCCCAAAGCAACGGCTTTGAGAATTTTTACACCGAATATCACACCGGGGTCGGCATCGAAATCCATCCCAATATTCAATTCGGGTATTGCTTCGGCCCCGGAATTGTCGGCGCGGAGCTCGGCTACATGGCCAGTTGGGGTGACTACGGAAAATTCGCCGACGGTCTCCAACAACTAAACGCCGGCGCGTTTTTTACCTGGCGGTTTTAGAATACGAATTCAATTCCACCACGGAGACACGGAGAGCACGGAGTTAAAAACATCAAATCAAATTTAGCCACCGATAGGGCACCGATTAAGAAAGATAATTCAGTTATGCATCTGCTTTTCATCGGCGCCAATCGGTATTCATCGGTGGCTAATTTTTTTGAAATTCTCCTCCGTGCTCTCCGTGGTGGAAATGAATTTTCCGTATCACGCCGCGTCAAGCTGCGCGGAGATGCTGGCTAGGAATTCCACACCGGCGTGAAGCGTGTTGGCCGTGCTTTCGTTGGAGCGGTCCACCCACACGACGCGAGCGGGGATCATCTGCCGGCGATTGGCCAGCGGTTGGCCTAATTCATTGAGTCCCACGTGAATGCTGAGAAGTTTGCCGGGCCGGACCGGAATTGCAGCGGGGAGCGTGAGGCGGAGGCCGGTGGAGCTGACATCTTCGGTCTGTCCACCGAAATAGCGCGCGATGCTGGCTTCATACACCTTGATGGGCCGATGCTGTTCGATTCGCAATCCTCGGCGTCGCTCGGCGCCGGATTCCTGTGTCTCCCGCGGGTCCTTCTCGATTTGTGTCATTGCAAGCATGGGACATCGCCTCCCAATTTGTTATCGGAACGATGCCCGGCGAACTTCGAGAAAAAGTTGCCCAAATTTACTTGGGGCTTTGATGGGGTTTGGGATCGTATCTGCAGTACACCAATTACCATCCCAGCTTTGCCGAAAAATCGTCGATAGCTCTTTGCAAACAAACGCCTTACAAAAATCTGTCGAAATCAAATAAAATATTCCAATTTTCTTCTTGACGACATTTGGATTTGTTAGCATAATGTATTGGTCTACCCCACCCGCCCCTAGAACGGGTAGGGGAACTCGATAGGCTTTGGGGCCTGTCAACGGGGCCGTTGCCGGCCACCTCCGGCGGGATAGCGCAAGGGATTTGCGAACGCCCGTTCCGAGGCCCGCGTGCGTCCGCCTGTGAATTTGTCCGGACGACACGGGGATGTCACTGGGGCCACCTGCGTGTGTGCGTGGCACACATGCTAAAGCTCCACGTCGCGTGGTCCACAGGAGCCATGCGAGATTCTGTATGCAGGGCTTGCGACGGTCCCGTTGACAGGCATCAAAGCGAAACAAAAGCCGAGAGAAATGGAAATGATGAATGTAGGGTGGGCGTAATCGCCCACCGATTCGATTCGAGAAACAAAATTATTTTTCGACACGCCGCAAAATCGGTGGGCGGGTACGCCCACCCTACGGCGTCGTTTTCACGTTGCGTTTATGTTGAGCGAACCAGATAAATTGTGCGAGACAAATGAATTCTACGCCGCGGGGAGCGGGTCGAATTCCACCGCCACGCGGTATCCCAAGCTGCTCGGATCGCAGCGGATGACTCGGCCGAACGCATCCCAGCCGCTGAGCGAACCGTCGGCGGGGAAGGCGACATTGAGATGTTCGCCGCGGCTGAGCGGGCGGTCGCTGAGGGCGGAGAGGCCGCCGAGGGAGAGGTCGCGGAGGTTGAAGCTGAACCAGGGTTCCTGGCGGGCTTCGAGGGTGTTGTCCAGACGCCGGCCGCGGACCTGGGCGCGGCATTCCTTGCGGGGGAACAACCGGCGGTCGGACCAGACATCGGCTGATTCGTTCTTCCGCCAGGGGTCGGCGGCCAAATATGTCGGCATTTTTAGCAAGGCAACCATCGACAACGCTCCTGGATCGCTGCTCCACGATCCCTTAAGTGAATCCCAATTCGCTCACTATCTATCTGGCGTCATCGGCCACGTAGCCGTAAAAGGTTACCTATCTTTCAGGAAGACTTAAGCAAAATGAGCGCAAAAGGGATCGTTCATCTGATCGGCGCGGGTCCGGGAGACCCCGGGCTTTTGACCGTGCGCGGGGCGAGATTATTGGCACTGGCGGACATTGTCGTCTATGACCACCTGGCCAACCCGCGACTTTTGAGTTATTGCCCCCGCGCACAGGCGATCTATGTCGGAAAGCAATCTTCTGCCCATTCGATGTCTCAGGAACAAATTAACGCGCTGCTGGTGCGCGAGGGATTGGCGGGGAAGCGAGTGGTGCGGCTCAAGGGGGGCGATCCGTTTGTGTTCGGGCGCGGGGGTGAGGAATGTTTGGCGCTGGCCGATGCGGGGGTGAAATTTGAAGTGGTGCCGGGCGTGACATCGGCCGTGGCGGCGGCGGCGTATGCGGGGATTCCGGTCACCCATCGAGAATTGAATTCCAGCTTCACGCTGATTACCGGGCATGAATCCGCTTCTGAGGAATCGAGCGATATTCCCTGGGATTCGATTGCGAAATTGCCATGCCTGGCGTTTTACATGGGCGGGGCGGCGCTGCCGAGAATTTGTCAGCGATTGATCGAGCATGGCATGAATCCCCAGATGCCGGCGGCGACGATTCAGTGGGGCACGCTGGCGCGGCAGCGGACGGTGACGGCGACGGTGGCGACGCTGGCTGATGCAGTTGCGGCGGCCAAACTCGGCACGCCGGCGATGACGATCATCGGTCGGGTGGTGAGTTTGCGAGAGACGCTCAATTGGTTCGAGCATCGGCCACTGTTTGGACAAACAGTTGTCGTCACGCGAACGCGCCAGCAGGCGAGTGAATTGTCGGAACAATTGGAAGAGCTGGGGGCGGAAGTGATCGAAGCGCCGACGATTGAGATTTCGCCGCTGAAAGATTGGTCGGCAGTGGACGCGGCATTGGCGGACGCGAAGAATTTCGATTGGATCATTTTCACCAGCGCCAGCGGGGTAAAAGCGATGCGCGATCGGCTGCTGGCAACGAACCGGGACGTGCGAGCGCTGGGCGATGCGAAACTTGCGGCTATCGGCAGCGCCACGTCATCGGCCATCGAGCGGGATTTCTGCCGAAAAGTGGATTTGTGCCCGGATCGGTTTGTCGCCGAAGCATTGGGCGAAGCACTGATTTCCGGCGGCCACGTGCGCGGGAAAAAATTTCTGCTGCTGCGCGCGGACATCGCGCGGCCGATTTTGCGGGAACAACTGGCAAATGCTGGCGCGGCAAAAGTCGAGGATGTCGCGGTGTATCACACGACTCCGGCCCGCTCGCTCCCACCGGAGTTAATTGACCGTCTTGCGGCGCGGCAAATCAATTGGATTACTTTCGCCAGCAGCAGTTCGGTCAGTGGATTTCTGGAATTGATCGGCGTCGAACTTCGGGAGAAACTGAAAGGCGTGAAGCTGGCCGCGATTGGCCCGATCACCGCCGAGACTTTGCGGCAGGCCGGACTCGAGCCAACGGTGACGGCACAGAAGTTCACCATCGATGGTTTGATCTCAGCGATGACGGAACGGAGATGATTCCTCAAAAGCCAGTGATCGCGGTGATCGGCGCTGGCGCCGTCGGCGGATATTACGGCGCGCGGTTGGCGCAGCATGGATTCGATGTCCATCTGCATATGCGCAGCGATTGGGAAACGGTGCGTCGCGAGGGGATGCACATCCAAAGTCCCGATGGAAATTTTGATTTGTCGCCGAAACAGATCAAAGCATATGAAAACACCAGCCAAATGCCGCCGGCGGATTTGGTGATTGTCACGCTCAAAACGACGGCCAACGATCAATTGAAGGATTTGATTCAGCCATTGCTGAAACCGGCGACGGCGATTCTCACGTTACAAAATGGTCTGGGGAACGAAGATCGGCTAGCGGAGTTATTCGGGGCCGAGCGCGTGCTGGGCGGGATGGCATTTGTTTGCATCAATCGGATCGGGCCGGGAAGAATCGCGCATCTGGATCACGGGGCGATTCGCATCGGGGAATTTCAGGGCGATCCGAGCGATCGCGCCAGCCAAATCTGTGCGATGTTCAGCGCGAGCAACGTGCCATGCCAACTTCTGGCGAATTTGATGGCGGGGCGATGGGACAAGCTTGTGTGGAATGTGCCCTTCAATGGCCTGGGTGCGGCGCTGGATCTGACGACGGATCGGCTGATCGGCTCCAAGGCGGGACTGGCGCGGGTGGAGAAAATCATGCGGGAAGTCATCGCGGCGGCGGCGGGGTGGGGGATCGCGCTTCCGGATTCGATTATCGAACAAAAGCTTCGCTACACCCGTACCATGGGGGCGTATTCGACCAGCATGCAGATTGATCGCCGACTTGGCCGGCCGCTGGAAACCGAGGCAATTATCGGAGCACCCCTCAAAATGGCCCGACAGATGGGTGTTGTAACTCCTTTAATTGAAAATGTTTACGAATTGCTCAATATTATCGGTCCGTGAAAAGCGCAAAATTATCTTGCCTTTGTGAGAATGTGGGTTATAGACATAGGAAGCCAAAAGAGGTTTGAGCATCCCGGAAGGTGAGCGTCGGCGAGGGAACGGGTTGGGATACGGGAGAAGTCCCAGATGCAGGCAGAAAAACGACGAGCGCAAATTGGTTTGGTGGCTGCCGTGCTTGTGCTGGCAGTGTCGCTTGGAGTGCTGCTCAAGCAAGGCTCCAGCGGATTCAGTGGCGGGCAAGGTCCGACGGCATCCCCGGCAACGATTTCTCCCAATTCCATTTCCAGTCCGATGTCTCTGACCGATGCGACACATTCGCCCAGTTCTCCAGCGCAACCATAAAAAATTTGAGGCGATTGCTCGCGATTGTTTGCGAGTCTTGTCATTTCCTTAGTCGTCTGTTCATTCGGGGCTGATTGCGGAGTATCATACGGCCATGCATCTGGTTGTATTCGAGGGTTCTCGTTGGCCGAGCTTTGCGCCCCTCTCCATCAGCCGGCCGGTTTTCACCCTGCTCAGCGGCCTGTCCACTCTTCTCGATAAACAAGTTCGCAATATCCAGCCGACCCGCGTGACGCTTTGGGTGCGCCCGGGGCTCGCGGAATATTGCCAGCGGCATGTCGTGCCCGGCATCAAAGTTCCCACTGAAATCAACACACCTTTGGATGATGAGCCGGCTCTGCTCTGCAGCGGTCGCGCATTGCACTTTGGGAAATACACATTGCCCACCGAACCGGGCGTCGTGGTGGATGAAGGGGATTTGATCCGCCAGGCCTTCGTGAAATCACCGGGCCTTTCCCCGCAGGATTGTTTGACGCGCAGCGCGGCGTGGCTGCGAATCATGGAATTGCCCAAGGAGACGGCTCAGGCGCGCTTGCCGGATTATCTCTGGGATCTGGTGCACTGGAACGAGGAGTCGATTGTTTCGGATGTCGCGCATCTGAAAGATCATCCGCATCCGCTTCCGCCCGGACCGTATCACGCAATTTGCGATGAAGATATTTTTGTCAGCCCCGAGGCAAAATTAATGCCGGGCGTGGTGCTCGATGCCAGCAAGGGGCCCGTGGTGGTGGATGTCGGGGCAACCATCGGCGCCAATGCCGTGCTCCAAGGCCCGGTTTACATCGGCAAACACGCGATGATTTCGCCGCTGTCATTTATCTACGGCGGCACCAGCATCGGACCGATATGTAAGGTTGGCGGCGAGGTGTCCAATAGCATATTTCTCGGTTACACCAACAAGGCTCACGATGGATTTGTAGGGCACAGCTACATCGGAGAATGGGTCAATCTCGGAGCGGGAACGACAACCAGCAATTTGAAGAACACATACGGACCCATTGGCATGAGGATTGGAACACGTCACATCGCCACCGATCGGAGATTTTTGGGCTCCATGATCGGCGATCACACGAAGACGGCCATCGGGACACGATTGATGAGTGGAAGCTACATCGGGTATTGCAGTCTGCTGGCAGCCAGCGGATTGCCGCCCAGGTTTATTCCCAGTTTTACGTTTTGGACGGACAAGGGCACGGAATCTTATCGCCTGGAAAAGGCCCGCGAAGTCATATCGCAGGTGTACGCTCGACGTGGGCGGGTCTGGGACCAGGATGACGAGAAGATGCTGAAATATGCCCTTGATGCCGGTGGAAGAGTGGAAACTTAAGAGCCTCCTGGTTCCTCACGTCGGGCGAATCGACAATTCAGGGCACGGCATCGCCGCGGTTGTGGCCGCACGATGCCGCGTGGCGTTGCGATGACCACAGCGGGCATTCAAAATGCGCTCAACGATGCCTTCCGGCACCAGCAGTCGGGGCATCTCTCCCAGGCGGAATCGCTCTATCGACAGGTGCTTTACGAAGCGCCTTATCATGCCGAGGCCCTGCATTTGCTGGGTGTGTTGGCGTATCAGGCAGGCAAGATGGAAGCGGCACTGGATTTGATTCATCAGGCGATTATGCAGAAGCCGCAATGCGCGGATTTCCATAGCAACGAGGGATTGGTGCTGGCGTCGATGGGCCGGCTGAGTGATGCGATCGCCTCATATCGCCGGGCTTTGGATTTGCAGCCAAATTCACCGGGCATTCTCAACAATCTGGGCAACGCGCTCTCTGATCTGGGGCAGTTCGATCAGGCGCTGCCAATCTTTCAAAAACTCATCAGCCTGCAACCGAATAATCCGGTGGGATATAACAATCTCGCCAATGTCCTGCGTGCCGTGGGGAAATTAAACCAATCCGCCGCCGCTTACGAAAAGGCGGTGGCCATCGCGCCGGATTACACGGATGCGCTGAACAATCTGGGGACGATGCTGGCGGCGATGGGCAAGACTGATCGGGCAATTGAATTGCTTGGCAGAGCGGTGAAGATCAATCCCGATTCACCTGATGTTCTTTACAATTTCGCCAACGCATTGCGCGCCTCCGGCCAGACCGATGCAGCCATTGCCGAATATCGCAAGGCACTGGCGATCCGGCGGGAATTTCCCGAAGCTTGCAACAATCTCGGCAATCTGCTGCACCTTCTCGGTGGGAAAAATCTGGATGAATCGATTGCCCTGTTGCGCCAAGCGGTGAAATTGCGGCCGGATGTTGTCGATGCGCACCTGAATCTCTTCGCGGCTTTATCCGCACATGGGATGTACGATTCGGCCATCGAGGAAGCCGATCGCTGGCTGGCGATCCATCCCAACGATGGGGAAACATGGAATCTTCTGGGCAATGCGATGTACGCATCGAGCCGGCTGCCCAAGGCCAAAGAGGCCTACCAGCGGGCGGCGGCGCTGCTGCCGAATTGTCCGCAAATCCAGAACAATCTCGCCAACGTCTACAAGGAAATGGGCGAGTTGGATCAGGCTTTGGCGAGTTATGATCGGGGATTGGCGTGCGAACCGGGCGATCCTCATGTCCGGGCCAGCATTGCCGGTCATCGCATCCTCTGCCTCATCGCGCATCCGAATTACGATGAGCCGACGATTTTTCAGGAATTGCGGAAGTGGAATCAGGCGTACGCTGCTCCGCTGGCGCGGTCGATTCAGCCGCATCGGAACGAGACAAATCCAGATCGAAAAATCCGCATCGGATATCTTTCCGGCGATTTTTGCAATCACGTCGCGGGTCTGAATCTTTTGCCATTGGTTAGGAATCACAACCGCTCAGAGTTTGAGATTTTCTTCTACGATAACAATCCCGCATTGGATAGGGTGACACAGGAATTTCAGTCGCTGGCGGATGGGTGGCGCAACATCGAGAACATGGACGATGAATCGGCGGCGAAAATAATCCGAGATGATCAGATCGATATTCTCATGGATCTGTCGCTACACTCAGCGCGGGGAAGAGAATTGGTGGTCGCGCGCAAACCCGCGCCGCTGCAGGGAACATTCATCGGATATCCCGGCTCGACCGGCATGGACGCGGTGGATTTTCGTCTCACCGATCCATATCTCGACCCGCCGGGGTTGGGGGATGAATTTTACAGCGAGCATTCGATCCGTCTGCCGGAGAGCTTCTGGTGTTACGATCCGATCGCCATGGAAGCGCCGGAAACTCCTGTTACGCCACCGCCGGCGCTGAGCAACGGTCGCGTGACGTTCGGCTGCCTGAATAGTTTTCACAAGATCAACGATCCCGTGCTCCGGCTTTGGGCGCGAGTGCTGCGGGAGACGCCGGGCTCCCACATGCTGATGCTCGTGACGGAAGGCCCGGCCCGGCAACGCGTTGCCGAGATGATGCAGAGAGAAGGCGTTGAGTTGACCCGGCTTGAATTCGTCGGACGGTTGTCTCGCAAGGATTATCATCAGACGTATCAGCGGATCGACGTGGCACTCGACACTTTTCCATACAACGGCCACACGACGAGCCTGGATGCATTCTGGTCCGGCGTTCCGGTGTTGACGCTCGTGGGAAAAACCGTCGTCGGGCGCGCGGGCCTGAGCCAGTTGAGCAATCTCGGTTTATCGGAACTGGCTGCGCGAAATTGCGATGAGTTTGTGCAAATCGCGCGGGCTTTGACGGCCGATGTGCCACACCTGGAAGAATTGCGCGGCGGTCTGCGTGATCGCATGCGCGCGTCGCCGATTTGCGATGCGTCTCGATTTGCGCGAAATGTCGAGACGGTTTATCGGGAGCAATGGCGGAAATGGTGCATCAAAGGGGCCGGGGTATGAATGCCGGCGGTGGTACGATCACGGCCGACAAAGCATTTGCGGCGGCGTTCCAGCAATATCGATCCGGACGGCTTGCCGAGGCCGAGCAGATTTGCCTCCGCATTCTCGCGTCGCAGCGAGATCATGCCGATTCGCTGCATCTCTTGGGCGTGATCGCGTTGAATGTGAATCAACCTGATATCGCATTGGAGCTGATCGCGCAGGCCATCAACCGAAATCCCAACAACGCGGAATTCCATTGCAATTTCGGCATGGCGCTGGCGGCGCGTCGGCGATTTGATGAGGCGGTGGCGGAATTCAACAAGGCCATCGCGCTGCGCGCGGGATACAGCGATCCGCTCAACCACCGTGGAACTGCGCTGTTCAACCTTGGGCGCAACGAAGAAGCGATTGTTTCGTACCGCCAGGCGCTGGCAATTCGGCCGGACGATGTGGACACATTGCAGAATCTCGGTTGCGTGCTTCTGCTGAATGACCAGGTGGATGAAGCGATCGAACTGCATTGCAAAGCCGTCGCCCTTTCGCCGCAGAATCCCCGGACCCACAGCAATCTGGCGATGGACCTGAACAACAAAGGGCAGTTCGAGGAAGCGATTTTCGAGTTACAAAAAGCGGTGCAGATCGCTCCGGCCAATGCGGATATGCACAGCAATCTGGCGTACGTTTTGAAGGATGCCGGAGAACTGAGCAAGTCGATCGAAAGCTACGAGCGGGCGCTGGCCTGCGACCCGAGCCGAGCCGACATCGCCAGCAACCGGCTGCTGACATTGAGTCTACATCCGGGAATCGACAGCCAGGCGCTGGCGATGGAACAGCGGAAATGGAATCAAACCTACGCCGCGCCGTTGTCGAAATTGATTGCAAATCATTCCAACGAACGCAATCCGGATCGCAAGCTTCGGATCGGATATATCTCCGGAGATTTCCGGGACCACATCGCTGGGAAGATGATCCTGCCGCTGTTGCTGCACCGGGACCGGAAACAATTCGAGGTGTTGTGCTACTACAACGGGGTGCAATCGGATGAGACGACTGCAAAGTTCCGCGCGCAATCCGATGGCTTTCGCTCAATCGTGGGGATGGACGATGATTCAGCGGCACGACAAATCCGCAGCGACAGCATCGACATTCTGGTGGATTGTTCCGGTCACATGGGCGGCAATCGCCTGCTGGTGGTGGCGCGCAAACCCGCGCCGGTGCAGATCATGTTCATTTCGTATCCGGGTTCTACGGGATTGGATGCATTGGATTATCGATTGACCGATCCATACCTGGACCCGCCGGGAACCGATGAGAGTTTGTACAGCGAGAAGACGATCCACCTATCCGATACCTTCTGGTGCTTCGATCCCGAGTCAATGGACGCACCCCGTGAGCCGATAAACGAACTGCCGGCAATAAAGAATGGCTACGTCACCTTCGGCTGCGTGAACAACTTCGTGAAGGTGAACGATGGTGTGTTGGAACTCTGGTCCAGGGTAATGCGAGAAGTGCCCAATTCCCATCTATTGCTGCTAGCGCCCGAAGGCGAAGGTCGTCGGCGGGTGACGGAGAAGATGAAGAAAGAAGGGATCGAATCCAGCCGATTGGAATTTGTTCCCCGAGTTGGCCGGGAGGAATATCTGCGATACTTTTCCCGGATGGATATCGGGTTGGACACGGTTCCGTACAATGGTCACACTACGAGTTTGGATGGGATGTGGATGGGGGTGGCAACGGTGACGCTGATGGGCAGGACGATTGTCGGCCGAGCCGGGTTCAGCGAGTTGAGCAATGTGGGGCTAAGTGAATTGTCGGCCAAGACACCCGATGAATTCGTGAAGGTGGCGTCGGAGTTGGGCAAAGATGTGGATCGCCAGCGCCAATTGCGTGAGGGAATGCGAGAGCGGATGGCCAGATCACCATTGTGCGACGCCGCGCGGTGGGTGAGCAACGTGGAATCGGTGTATCGCCAGGTCTGGCGGAAATGGTGCGAAACATGAGTCAAGTTCCTCAGACGTTTCAGTTGGGATTGCTTGAATTTCAGTTGGGTCACTTGGCGGCGGCGGAAAAGCTGTTTCGCCAGTTCCTCGTTGAGCAGCCGAACCAACCCGATGGCATGCATATGCTGGGCCTGGTCGCGTTCCGCGTTGAGCAGTACGAGGCCGCGCTGGATTTAATCTCCCGCGCGGTGGCGGCAGCACCGCACATCGCCGAATATTCCGGCAGCTTGGGAATGACGCTCGTCAAACTCCATCGCTATGACGAGGCGATTGAAGTCTATCGCCGAGCTTTGGCGATCAAGCCCAATTACGCCGAGGGGCATAACAATCTGGGTCATGCGTTGCTGGGCAAACGGAAACTCAAGGAAGCTGCCCAGGCGTTCGAGACGGCCCTGATGCATCAGCCCAATTATGTCGAAGCAATCAACAATCTCGGCTCCGTGCATCAACATCTGGGGGACCTCGAACGGGCAATCACCCTGTATCGCAAGGCGTTGACGCTGAACCCCCGGCATGTCGCAACCCAAAACAATTTAGCTGTTACACTGAAAAAAAGCGGACAATTGGCGCTGGCCATAGAAGCATACCGGATGACGTTGGAGTCGGAGTTGGGCAATGCGGCCGTCTGGATGAATCTGGGCCTGGCGCTCCTGGAAGCGGGGCTGGTGAATCAATCGCTGGAGGCGCTGACCCGCGCGACTACCGTTGCCCCCAACAACGCGGGATTCGCCAGCACCCGGTTGACGGCCCTGCATTATCTCACCGATATCACGCCCGAGCAGCTTTTCGAGGAACACAAACGCTGGGGCACGCAATTCACCGCAAAAATAAAGCATACCACGCCGCACACCAACAGCCGCGATGCGGATCGACCGCTGCGGGTTGGATACATTTCCGCCGATTTCCGTGAGCATTCGATTCACTATTTTTTGGAAAATCTGCTTGCTAATCATGATCCGAAGAATGTGGAGGTTTTCGCCTACGCCGACCTCGCCAAACCCGATGAGCACAGCGCGCGATTGCAAAGCGCGGTCGCACAGTGGCGGGATATCACCAATGTCCGGGATGAAGCGGTGGCGCAGCGGATTCGGGAAGATCAGGTCGACATTCTGGTCGATCTCGCCGGGCATTCTTCGGGGAATCAGTTGATGACGTTCGCCCGCAAACCGGCGCCGGTGCAGATCAGTTATCTGGGATATCCCGACACCACCGGAATGGAAGCGATGGATTGGCGGCTGACCGATATTATTGCCGATCCGGAGGGCCAGACCGAACAATTTTACACTGAAAAACTGCTGCGCCTGCCGCAATGTTTTCTATGCTATCACCCGCCGACTGATCTTCCCGCGCCATCGTCATTGCCGGCGAAGAAAAATGGATTTGTCACGTTCGGATGTTTCAGCATCCTGGCGAAAATCAATTCGAAACTCATCGAATGGTGGGGTCAGATTTTGCGGCAGACGCCGGATTCAAAGCTGATGCTCAAGAACAAGGCGCTGACCGACACGGAGGCGCGCAGCCGGATCATCGGCATGTTCCGGGAACAGGGGATCGAGCCCGATCGGCTCGATCTTCGCCCCTGGACCAAGACCCGGCGCGAGCACATTGAAACCTACCAGGAAATCGACATCGCGCTGGATACCTATCCGTATCACGGAACCACAATCAGTTTCGACGCGCTCTGGATGGGCGTGCCGCTCGTCACGCTGGCCGGCCCGACGCACATGAGCCGGGTGGGAGTGAGTGTCCTGAGCAATCTGGCGATGAAAAAGATGATCGCCAAAACTCCCGAAGAATATGTGAAAATCGCCGTCAAACAGGCGGCTGATCCGGATAATCTGGCTCAAAAGCGCAAGGGATTGCGCAAGAAAATGATGGCATCGCCGCTGACGGATGGAAAGAAATTCGCCCCGTTGGTGGAGGCGGCATATCGGCAGGCGTGGCGGCAGTGGTGCGGGGAATGATTCGCGGTTGTGATGGGTTCGTTGCCGCAAATCCTCTCCCAGGCGATGTCGGATTACCAGGCGGGGCGACTGCAAAACGCCGAGCGTTTGTATCACGAAGCTCTGGCGATTTATCCGGAACATCCTGATGCGCTGAATATGCTGGGCGTCATCGCCATGCGCACCGGGCGCAGCTCCATGGCCGGCGAATTGTTTCAGCGGGCGATCAACGCTACGCCGGGGATTTCTCAATATCACGGAAATCTTGGCCTGGCACTGGCGCGACAGGGCCGTTTGGAAGAGGCAATTGCCGCCTATCGCAAATCGCTTTCCCTCAAACCTGATTACGCGGATTCGTACAATAATCTCGGCAATGCGCTGCTGGCCACGGGATCGGTGAGCGAGGCGGTTGATGCGTTCATGGCGGCGATCAAACATCGGCCAGATTTTGTCGAAGCGCACAGCAATCTCGGATCAGCTCTGCAAAAGCTCGGGAAAGTCGATGAGGGGGTCGCCGAATATCGCAAGGCGATTGCGCTGAATCCAAATTACGCCCAGGCGCACAACAATCTTGCCAACGGATTACGTGATTTGGGAAAAATCGATGGCGCGTGTGCGGAACTGCGCACAGCCATGCGGCTGGCGCCGGGAAACACGGCTATCGGAAGTAATTATGTTTATACGATGTCATATCATCCAGCGACCGGTTCGGAAGATTTGTGTCGCGCTGAGCGACAATGGAATCAACAACATGCCGCGCCCTTATCGAAATTGATTGCAAATCATTCCAACGAACGCAATCCGGATCGCAAGCTTCGGATCGGATATATCTCCGGAGATTTCCGGGACCACATCGCTGGGAAGATGATCCTGCCGCTGTTGCTGCATCGAAACCGGGAGCAATTCGAGGTGTTGTGCTACTACAACGGGGTGCAATCGGATGAGACGACTGCAAAGTTCCGCGCGCAATCCGATGGCTTTCGCTCAATCGTGGGGAT
>JBEKUH010000068.1:0-21853 GCA_049515255.1 Tepidisphaeraceae bacterium
TCAATTACGTGGAACTCTTGGTCCAGCCGATCCCGTGGTATGTGCCGGCCAACATGCGCAAATGGTCGAAGTAAATATTCGATTTTGGAGTTTGGGATTTCGTGGTTTCCTACATCCTTCGCCGTCTGTTGCTTCTAGTTCCGACACTCGTCGGCATCACCGCCATCACATTTTTCACGATGGCGCTCAGCCCCGGCGGCGTGACACTCGCGGTCCTCACCCAGGAGGGGCAGCTCAAGCCCTTCGAGCGCAAGGCCCTGGAGGATTACTACAACAAACGGTATGGATTCAATAAGCCGATCATTGTTCAATATTTGAATTGGCTGAACAAAGTCTCACCAATCGGTGAAAAAAATCCCGGGACCGGATATCCCATGAATTGGCCCGTCGGATTTAAAACGCCGGATTTGGGATACAGTTTTTCGCTGCATCGCCCCGTGTCAGCTTTAATCATTGAGGATTTGCCCGTCACGTTGATGCTCAATGCGCTCTCGGTGCCGGTGGTCTATTCCATCGCACTTCTTGCCGGCATCCGTGCAGCCAAACGGCGCGGGCAACTCGAAGACGTTGCCACCGGAACGATTTTCCTGGGCCTCTGGTCCTTTCCGCAAATCCTCGCCGGTGTGCTGATGATCGGATACCTCGCCAACCGCGAGATCATCCACATCTTCCCCACCGCGGGCCTGCACGATGAACTGGCCGATTCGTTTCTTTTTCTTCCCAGCTTCGACCACGGATTTCAGCGCGGCTATCTGCTCGACTATCTCTGGCACATGTGCCTGCCGGTCATATGCCTCAGCTACGGCAGTTTCGCTTTCACCGCCAAACTCGCCCGCAGCGCGCTGCTGGAAAATATCAATTCCGATTACGTCCGCACCGCCCGCGCCAAAGGGGCAACCGAGCGCGATATCCTCTATCGCCACGCTTTCCGCAACAGCCTCATTCCGATCATCACCCTGGCGGCTCAGATTCTGCCGGCGCTTCTTTCCGGATCGATTGTGGTCGAAGAGATTTTCAATTTGCAGGGCATGGGCAAACTGACCGTGGATGCCGTGTTCAATCGAGATCGCGAGCTGGTGCTTTCCACAACTTTTCTGGCCGGGCTTTTGGGATTGTTGGCGTATCTGGTTGCCGACATCGCCTACGCCATTGCCGATCCCCGTGTGAGTTATGAGTGAGTGGTTGAGTTATGAGTGAAGATGCCAGCCCATTTGGCGCCCTGATGGAGATGCCCGAGCAGCGGCCGACCCAGCCCCAGCCGGCGTCGCGGTCGATGGCCCAGCGCGTGATTCGCCGCACATTTAGCGGCTGGGGCGCGCGGTTGGGAATTGCCTGGATCGGCATCGTCAGCTTCTGCGCGATCTTCGCTCCGTTTATCGCCAGCAGTTTTCCGTATCTCGCCAAAATCGACGGCCATTGGAGCAGCCCATTGCTTGAGCATCTCACTCCGGCGGATGTGATTCTGGTCATCGCCGCGCTGATCGCCCTGGCGCTCTGGCCGATCAAAACAGGATTTGGTCGCAAGGCCGGCATCGTCACATGGGCTATTGCCGTGCTCATCCCCGCGGCCAGTTGGGCGTCCATCGCCGAGGATTGGCATCTCTATCAGGACTCCTTTCGACCGATCATCCTATGGCCACTGACCATTGGATTATGCGTGATCGATGCGTGGGCGATCTTTTTTTTCTTTGGGTCTTTGCGTCTTTCCACCGGATTAGGGAAATCCATCCTCAGCTTGATGGGATTGGTCGTGATTCTGCTGATCCTCTTCCCCGTGCGCCCGTCCGAAACCGTCGATTACGCCGAGTACCGCGATCTAGCCCGAGCGGGGAAAATCCAGGAAGCGTGGTACGCGCCGATCCGATATTCCGGCAACGATCGCCTGAGAGATTTTCCTGATCGCCGGCTCACCCCGCCGACGCGCGATGATTGGTTCGGCACCGACAGCAACGGCGCCGATGTGCTGGCGCGCATCATCCACGCCTGCCGAATCGCCTCGGCCATCGGCTTCATCGCCACCAGCATCGCCATCGCCATCGGCATCATCGTCGGCGGGGCGATGGGATACTTTGTCGGAAAAGTGGACATCCTGGGCATGCGATTGGTTGAAGTCTTCGAGGCCATCCCCACATTATTTTTGCTCATCAGCTTCGTCGCATTTTTCGGAAGAAATCTTTACCTCATCATGGCCATCATCGGCCTGACCACCTGGACCTACGACGCCCGCTTCGTTCGCGGCGAATTTCTTCGCCTTCGCAATCAGGATTTCGTCCAGGCCGCCATCGCCGCCGGGTTGCCGCTGCGATCCATCATCTTCCGCCACATGCTCCCCAACGGCCTGGCCCCCGTGCTCGTCAGCGCCAGCTTCGGCGTCGCGTGGGCGATCCTTTACGAGAGCATTCTCAGCTTCCTCGGTCTGGGCCTGGTCGATGAGCCAAGCTGGGGCCAACTGCTCAATCAGGCCCTCGGTTCCGGCGGAACATTCCAATGGTGGGTTGCCATCTTCCCCGGCATGGCTATTTTCTTGACCGTCTTCGCCTACAACCTCATCGGCGAAGCGCTCCGGGATGCGCTCGATCCGCGCCTGGTGCAAATATAGAACGAATCATGCAGCCGCTGCTGGAAGTCAAAAATCTCTCCATCGCCTTCGACACCGAACAGGGCCGAATCGTGCCGGTGCGCGATGTTTCGTTCTCCATTTATCCCGGCCAGACCTTGGCGATCGTCGGCGAATCTGGCTGTGGAAAATCCGTCACCGCCTTGTCCATCCTCCGCCTGATCCCTAGCCCGCCATCGCGCGTGCTTGGCGGCCAGGTGCTACTCGATGGGCGCGATCTGCTTGCATGTTCCGAAAAACAGATGCAGCACGTGCGCGGCAAAGATATTGCCATGATCTTTCAGGAGCCGATGACTTCGCTCAACCCGGTCTTCACCATCGGTGAACAAATCGTCGAAGCCGTGCGGCTCCATCAACAGGTCACCACTCGCCAGGCCTACAAAATTGCCGAAGAAGCCATGCACGATGTCGGCATCGCCGATCCGGCGAAGCGGCTCTACGAATATCCCCACCGTCTCTCCGGCGGCATGCGGCAGCGCGTGATGATTGCCATGGCCCTCGCCTGCCAACCCAAATTGCTCATCGCCGACGAACCCACCACCGCGCTGGATGTCACGATCCAGGCCCAGATTCTCGAACTTCTTCGCAAACTTCAGGACACCCGCGGGATGGCGATCATGCTCATCACTCACGACCTCGGCGTCGTCGCCGAAAATGCCGACGCCGTCGCCGTTATGTATGCCAGCCGAATCGTGGAATACGCTTCCGTCACCGGCCTGTTCGATTCGCCCCAGCATCCCTACACGGATGGATTGTTCCGCGCCGTCCCCAAGCTGGGCGCACCCGCCGGGCGGCTTCAGACCATCGCCGGCGCCGTCCCCTCCCCGGCACGATTTCCCGGCGGATGCAAATTCCACCCCCGCTGCCCGCGCGTCAATGGCGATCAAACCTGCATCAACGACGAACCCGCATTGCGCGAAGTGTCCGAGAAACACTGGGCCTCCTGCCATCACATTGAGAATTTCCCGAGCAAACCCGCGACGATCCCCAACATCGACACCATCCAAACCGCGGTTCGCACCTGAACCATGCCGGATGAATCGACTCCATCCTCCAACGGGCCACTGCTGCAAGTCAGGGATTTGCGCACCTATTTCCCCATCAAGCGCGGCGTGCTGGCAAGAACCGTCGGTTTCGTCAAAGCCGTCGATGGCGTCAGCTTCGATATCCAGCCCGGCAAAACCCTCGGCCTCGTCGGCGAATCCGGATGCGGAAAAACCACCGTCGGCCGAAGTATTCTTCGTCTCACCGAGCCAACCTCCGGCACGGTCGCCTATCGCGGCGAAAATTTTCTCGCCCATCGTGGCGAAGAACTCCGCCTTCTTCGTCGCCACATGCAGATCATTTTTCAGGACCCGGTTGGCAGCCTCAATCCGCGCATGCGCATCGGCAACATCATCGGCGAACCGATCCAGGTCCATGGAATCGCAAGCGGGGCACAGAAGGATGAAATGGTCGGCTCGCTGCTTCGCCGGGTCGGGCTCGATCCCTCCGATGCCAACCGATATCCCCACGAATTTTCCGGCGGCCAGCGGCAACGCATCGGCATCGCCCGCGCGCTGGGCCTCTCGCCTGATTTCATCGTTTGCGACGAACCCGTTTCCGCGCTGGATGTGTCCATCCAGAGCCAAATTCTCAATCTCCTGGCCGACCTGCGCCAGGAACTGAACATTGCGTACCTTTTCATCGCCCACAATCTCGCGGTGGTCGAACATTTCTCGGACGACGTGGCCGTGATGTATCTGGGAAGAATCGTCGAGCAGGCGCCGTCGCATGAACTGTATTCCAATCCCAAACATCCCTACACGCTGGCGCTTCTGTCGGCCGTCCCCACCACCGACCCGCGCGGCAAGCGTGATCGCATCGTGTTGCACGGCGAAGTCCCGTCGCCTGCCAATCCACCCACAGGCTGTCCATTCCATCCCCGCTGCGCCCTGACGCGCAGCGCCGCCGAGCAATCCATTGCCGCCCGCGCCCCGGAAGTCGCCGTCACGCTCCGCGCCGGCGCCCCGCGCATCGCCCTGAGCGTCCTGGATTTCGGCGGTACCGTCGAAATCGAAAGCGCTGGCGAAAAATTCAGCGTCCTGAAAAAATGCGTCGCCGAGCGTCCCGACCTGGCTCCCAAGCAAGGCGCCCCCGGCCACCAGGCCGCGTGTTGGGTGACATCATGAAAAACGCTACACTTTGGCGATGATTCCGGTTCTCCAACTTGCCGATCCTCGCGATCACGAGCGCGTCGAAGCGCTACTGCGCGATCTGCGGCTGGACCTTCGCCAGCTTCTCACGGACGCCAAACAGGCCGCGGTGCAGGAGATTCTTCTCGATGTGAGCAAACGCGGCGACGAAGCGGTCGTGGATTCGGCCCGCAAGTTTGACGATCCGAATTTTACCGCCGCTCAGATTCGTGTCACCGCCGACGAGATGGCCCAGGCCGCCGAGCGCGTGCCGGCCAATCAGCTCGTCGCCGTTCGCCGATCGATCGCGCAGGTGCGGGAATATCAAACGCACATAATGCCGCGCGATCCCGATCCGTTGCGTCGGCCCGGCGTCGAATTGGGCTTGCGCTTCACTCCGATCCAGTCCGCAGGCTTGTATTTCCCCGGCGGCAAGGCCGCGTATCCTTCGAGCCTGATTATGCTGGCTGTTCCGGCGCAGGTGGCGGGAGTCGGCAAAATCGTCGTCTGCTCGCCGCCCAGCAAATATGGTCGGATTGATCTGGTGCTCGCGGCCTGTCACGAACTCGGACTCACGGAAGTCTTCCGCGCCGGCGGCGCGGCCGCCATCGCCGCGATGGCGTTCGGCACAGCCACGATTCCGCGTGTCGACAAAATCGTCGGGCCGGGTAACATCTACGTGCAACTCGCCAAACGCGCCCTTGCCGGGTGCGTGGGGATCGACGGATTCCTGGGTCCCAGCGAGATTCTGGTGATCGCCGATGACTCCGGGAATCCGGCGTTCATCGCCGCCGATTTGCTCGCGCAAGCCGAGCACGATCCGGGAAGCTGTTTTCTGCTGACGACATCCGCGAAACTCGCTGAGACAGTTAAGGGCGAAATTGGCTTACAAATAAATTCTCTCTCGCGTCGCCCGGCGATCGAGAAGGCGCTCGATCAACACAGCGCCATCATCGTCGATCCGTCGATGGATAAGCTGATTGGATTGGCAGATCAATTCGCGGCCGAGCATGTGAATTTGCAGACGCGCGACGACCAGGCGGTGTTGGCCAAACTGCAAAACGCTGGCGCGGTTTTCCTCGGCCCCTGGTCGCCCGTCGCCGCCGGTGATTATGTTGCCGGTCCCAGCCACTGCCTGCCCACCAACACCACCGCCCGTTTCACCAACGGCGTGAGCGTGTACGAATTTCTCAAACGCTCCAGCGTCGTCCGCTACGAACCGAGCGGCCTACGCGCCGACGCCGACGCCATCACGACTCTTGCCGAAGCCGAGCATCTTGACGCCCACGCCAACAGCGTTCGTAAAAGAATCCCTTGACGAACTCGCCGACCCGTTTAGCCGCGACCCGAAGGGGAGCGAGTTTTCTCGGAAGTACCGAAGATTTCTGAACTATAAATTAGTGTTCACTTGCATATTTTGAAAGGATGGATTACAACGCTTCACCATGAGCCAAAAGGATGGGGATCCACCAATCGCGCCCCCGGTGCTCTCGTATGAAGCGTCGGAGCCGCCGGGTAAGCGGCCCGCGTGGGTGTATGTCGTCGCGGGAATTTATCTGCTCCTGGGCGCTGGATTTCTATTCGCGCCTGTTCTGATCTTCGGCGACACTTCCATTAAAGACGTCGGCTGGGGTTTCCTTGCCATCGTTTTCGTGCTCGCTCTCAGCGGCCTGTCGTTGATGATGACGCCCGTACGGAAACGGCGCGGCAGGCCGATGACTCGGCGATCCATCTGGATTCCCATCATCGCTTCGGGGATTCTGGCCGCGGGGGTCGCCTTCGGCGGTGCTTTCGCATTGGATGAACTTTTCCGCGGCGAGGGACCGGACCCGTTTTGGATTGTTTTTGGCGCGGCGATTTTCGTCTGGCTTTTCTGGACCGTCATCTTCGGCGCTATTGCGATCCATCACAGCCCGGACAGCATCGGCGGGGCGCTGCATCGCACGCTGATCGCCGGGAGTTTGCTGGAATTGGTGGTGGCTGTGCCGGCACACATTATTGTTCGGCGGCGAACGGAATGTTGCGCCGGGATTGGGACGGGTATTGGGATTTGCGTGGGGGTTGTTGTTGCATTTATTAGTTTTGGGCCGAGCGTTTATTTGTTGTATCACCAGCGGGGGAGGAAGATCGGGCGGGATGCCCGAGCGGCCCGAGGCCGGGCCGGCTAAACAGGTGCGCTTGGGGCGCTTGTTTCATTTCTAGATCGGCACTTTATAATCCCGCCATGGCTCCGCAATTCGTCCGCGCGACTGTGCGCGACATGGAAGGGTATGTTCCCGGTGAACAACCAGGCCCGTCGCAGCGCGTCGTGAAACTGAATACCAATGAGAATCCGTTTCCGCCGTCGGAACGGGTGATGCAGGCGTTGTCGGAAGTCAGCGCGGAAATGTTGCGGAGATATCCTAATCCCACTGCCGATATTTTTCGTGATGCGGCTGCGAAACTTCACGGTGTTTCGCGCCAGCACATCATCGCCGGCAATGGCAGCGATGATATTCTTTCGATCGCCACCGCTACGTTTTTGCCGCCGGGAGGGATTCTGGCGTATCCCGATCCGACCTATTCGCTCTATCCGGTTTTGGCGGCGATTGGTGAATGCAAAACCGCGACGGTGCCGTGGGACCGTGACTGGTCGTTGCCGATCGATCGGCTGCTGGCCACCGGGGCGAATGCGATTTATCTGGCCAATCCGAACGCGCCCACGGGGACGTTTGTCTCGCCGCTGAAGGTCGCGGAATTGGCGCAGAGATTTCCGGGACTCCTGCTGATTGACGAGGCGTATGCGGACTTTGCGGAGGATAATTGCGTTTCGCTGGTGGATGGTTTTGCCAATGTCGTCGTGGCGCGGACGCTGAGCAAGGCGTATTCGCTGGCGGGTTTGCGGATGGGTTACGCCATCGCTCAGCCGCAAGTGATTCATGAGATGATGAAGGTCAAGCAGAGTTACAACTGCGACGCAATTTCCATGCTGCTGGGGGCGGCGGCGCTGGAGGATCAGGTGTATGCCCGATCCACCTGGGAGCGAACCAAATCCGAGCGGGCGCGGGTCTCCAGCGAATTGACCCAACTCGGCTGGACCGTCCTGCCCAGCCAGGCCAACTTCATCCTCGCCTCCGTCCCCGGCGGCTCCGGCAAGGAAATGTATCTCGGCCTCAAACAGCAGGGGATACTCGTAAGATTCTGGGATCAACCCGGCCTGCGCGACAAGCTGCGAATCTCCATCGGCCAAAGCCATGAGAACAACGCATTGTTGGCGGGCATCCAGATGCTGACGGCGGCGGGGAAAGCGGCGTAACATTATTTGGGGGCGTGACCCTTCGGCAGATTCTATTTATCCCCTCCTCCGGTACTCCGGGGGAGGGCAAGGGTGGGGGTTTCTCGCGGTCCAATCGACGTTCGGCCCCCACCCCAACCCTCCCCCGGATTACCGGAGGAGGGGGAATTCTTTGCGGACGCAACCCATCACTTGAACAACCGAATCATCCGCATATCCACCGTGACCGTCGACGGGTCAACCGGCGGGTCGGCGTTGGCGGGAAAGCAATTCACAATCACGCCGGTTTTGTAGGCTTCCGGGTGTTCCCGATACAACGCCAATGCGATCAGCGATCGGCCCATGCCCCAATCATCCGGCGTCAGCGTGGTGGGCGAGCAGAATTCGTCGAAGTAGCACCACTGGAAATTATCCGTCGAAAACCAGATGTCCGATGCATCGGGGCTGATGAGATTAATGGTGCTTTGCCGCGAGCGGTCGAAGGAAACCAGTTGCGATCGGGCGATGGCGTATTCCACAGATTGGGGGAAGACGAGATATTCGTAGTCGATGTATGCCGCCTTGAATGGAGCGACGCACGCCAGCGCGATCATGGCCGTCCATCCGACTTTGCGAAGCATCGGCTCGGCGCTGCGGCCGATCAACCACAGTCCGTACCACATGAGCAGGGCCGCGCACGGCATCAGCGTGGTGCGCGTGCGGTAGGTGCTGTAGCTTTCGGCGGCGACGAGCGATGCGAGGTATGACATCGGGATCATCACGCCGATCACCAGCACCTTGGTCCAGAACACTGGCCGCGATTCGTGGGAAAAGACCAGGATCGTCAGCGCGATTCCGATGATGCTGATGATGCCGATCGTGTAATTCGCCTCGATCAGATGGAAGCGGAACGTGTTGGGAATCACATATCCAAAGAACCAACGCGCTTTCTGGAGAAAATCGTGATTGACATCCATGCGAGGCGCCGGAGGGCAGAATTTTTTGACGCCGATCATGTACAGCGCGCCCGCCACGCCGACGGACGCCATGAGCAGGATCATTTTCCGCAGCATTGTCCGGGCATCCCATGTGCCGAAGAGGGTTGCCACGAGAAACCAAAAACAGCAAAACAAAACCGGCGGCTGATAAGTGAACAGGCCGGCGATGAGCAGAAGGATCCCCAGCGTCACGCGCAACCACGCCATCGGCGAGCGCCAGTTTTCCACGCCGATGATCAGCAGATAAGCCGGATAACTCAACAGCGCCGGCAACACGACCGCCACTCCGGAGGCGAACCCCGCGACGAACGCAAACGTTGGCAGGGTGATGATGAAGATCGTCGCTGTGGCCGAAAAGATGGGCGAAGCGGTGTATCTCAGAAGATGTCGGAAAATGAGCCACGCCAGCGCGAGAATCTGCGCCACGATGAATATGCGGATGAACACGAGATTTTCGATGGTTCGGGCCCAGGTGAAAGTGGTTTCGATGAGCAATCCCTGGAGAGGCCGGCCGAAGGAACTGGTTCCGCTGACGATCCACTTAGCGCCCTGAATTGTTTCAAGCAGCTCGGAATAATCGTCCCGATATCCGTAATTCCCGAGCATGGCCGGCAGAAACGCGGTGACGGCGGCGAGGCAAACCAGCAGCAGGCAGGTGCGGCTTTTGAGTCGGGAGGCGGGAATATCGACATGAGATGGGGCCGCGGGAATAATCGCCAACTGGCCGGAGGTTTCATCCATCGGTCATCCGTCCCATTCTGCAGCATCTGCGCGACATCATGTCGGCGTCGCGGCATTCTATCGGAAGGCGAAACATCGGCAACGCCCGCGCAGCCCTTCTGGCGGAGAAATCGGACATCGAGTAAAATCTAAGATCTCTCGGAAACTCGCGGAGATTCCGAGGATTTTGGGGAATGGTGTAACGGTAGCACAGCAGACTCTGAATCTGCTTGTCTAGGTTCGAATCCTAGTTCCCCAGTTTGAACATTCCATTCTATTGGCGGCCGATTCGTTTGGCCGCGCTTGGACTGCTATTCGCAATCATCGCGGTGCCGGCATCCGCTGCGCCTTCCGTACCGACGAGTTTGCGCGTGGACGATGTCACCAATCCGGTGGGCACGGAGGGTGTGCCATATTTTGGGTGGCTGGACAACGACACCAATGCCAACGAAATCCAGTCTGGCTACGAGGTTCTCGTTGGCAGCTCGACGGCAAAACTCGATGCCAACGTCGGCGATGTGTGGGACAGCGGAAAGGTTTCGAGTGATCAGGAAAACCATATTGTGTATGCGGGCACGCCGCTTGGCGCCGACGCGGAATATTTCTGGAAGGTCCGCACCTGGGACCGGGAGGGCAACGCCAGCCCATATTCGACCAACGCCACCTTCGGAGTCGGCCTGCTCGCCAACTCCGACTGGAGTGGGGCGTCATGGATCAAGCGCGACACGAACGTCGCCGACGATTACACCTACTATCGCAAGCCCACCACCCTACCCTCCGGGACGGTAGAGCGAGCGACGGTTTATGTCACCAGCGTGCATAAATACGCGCTCTATGTGAACGGAACGCTGGTGGGCAAAGGCCCCGCGTACGCATTTCCGCAGTTCCAGTTTTACAACGCCTACGACATCAGCGCGCTGGTCAAACCCGGCGCGACCAATCAGTTTGCAATCTTCAACCACTGGTTCGGCGGTGGATCGGGGCGGCCTCCCAGTTCGCGCGGGGTTCTCATGGAGGCAATCATTCATTATGCCGACGGCACGCGCGTTGTCGTGGGCACCGACGGCACGTGGTTGCAGAGCCCGGCGACGAGTTGGGTCACCGGTCAGCCCCGGCGCAACGGCCAGGGTGGATGTTACATTGAGAGAATTGACGCGCGCAATCTCACGCCGACTTGGTTCATGCCCGAGTTTGACGATTCCGCATGGAAGGCTCCCACGGTGATCGGCGGCCAGCCCAATTCAACCTGGACTGGCACGCCTTTGCCCGACCTGGCGCGCATCGTCGAAACGGTTCTCAAGCCCGTTTCGGTCACCTCATTAAACGGCAATTACGTCGTGGATATGGGAAAGGTTTATTCCGGCACGCCTCGCATCTCATTTTCCGGCGGCTCTACCGGAACCACGGTCAATATGCTTGGCGGTTTCGCTCTCTTCCACTCGGGCGATATTGATACCTCGCAAAACCAGATGACGAATCTGACCTATTACGCCGAGCTCAACGGCTCAGACTTCACCTTCGAGCCGGCCGAGTACAACCAGATGCGTTATTTTGAGATTTACAAACCGCCGATGCCTGTGACGACCTCCAATTTTGTTTTCGTGGAGCGCCACAATCAGATGAACGATGATGCCTCATCCTTCACCTCATCCAACACCATGCTGAACAATGTGTGGGATTTGATGAAACACTCGCTTCCCGTTGGGGCACAGGAAGAGTTCATAGACTCGATGCGCCAAAAGGGCGGTTTTCTGGGTGATGGCTTCCAGCAGAGCCTCGTGGCGATGCCGGTGGAGGACGAGCGCGTGCTCACGCGCCGCCAACTGGGTGAATTCATCGAATCCATGGGACAGTTCTGGAACACAGGCGCCAACGTCGGTCGGGTGAACGCCTGCTATCCCGATGTCAACAATGCACGTGACATTCCCGATTACTCGCAGGCCTTTCTGCAGTGGGTGTGGGAGTATTATTTGCAGACGGGCGACCGCGCTTTTCTTGCCAACAACTACACCGCGCTCGCCAACATCGCCCAGTATGTGAACCGCTCCCGCAACCCGGCCAACGGTCTGATCACCAGGCTTCTCGGCGGCACCTCGGTCAATTACAAAAACGGCATCATTGACTGGCCGCCCGACATGCGTTTCGGCTACGACATGGCCACGGTTACCGGCACCGGCAACAGCGCCAGCACCGTCATCAACGCCTGGGCGTGGGAAGATTACGACATCATGTCGCGCATCGCCGGCGAGCTGGGCAAGACTGATGACAGCAACACCTACCGCGGCATGGCCAACGATCTGCAAAAGGCGATCAACTCCAACCTGCTAAATTCCAGCGGCATCTATGTGGACGGCTTGGAACCCACCGGAGCGCAAAGCTCGCACGCCTCGCAACACGCCAACGCCTTCCCGCTCTCGCTGGGCATCGTGCCGGCGGCGCAGCAGGCGAGCGTCACCGCCCAAGTTGACTCAATGGGCATGAGCGTCAGTGCGCTAGGCATCCTGCAAGTGGTGCGTGCTCTCGGCGAGGCCAATCAGGGACCGCAGTTGATTGATCTCTTCACCAACGCAAAACAGTATGGCTGGGCGAGAATCCTTTCGCTCGGGGGGACCGCAACATGGGAGTCGTGGACTGCCAACACCGATGGCGACAGTGAGTCGCATGGCTGGAGTGCGGTCGGGTTGGACGGATATATCCGCTACATTTTGGGTGTGAAGGCTCTGGCGCCCCAGTTCGCGCAGGTGCAGATCATGCCGCTGGATTTCGGCAGCAGCCTCAATACCGCCAGTGGTTCGTTGCTGACCGACCGCGGCACCATCGCCGTCGCGTGGGATCGCAACGCCACGCGATATCATCTTGCCGTCACCATCCCCGTCAACGTCACCGCCACCATCTATGTGCCCCAGGCGGGTGGCACTGACACGACCATCACCGTGGACGGCGCCAAAGTCTCCGGCACGCTGACCAACGGCTATCTCGGCGTCTCCGGCATCGGCTCGGGCACGCATGACATTGAGCGCGCCATCGCAAGCCGCCAGTAGCACGCAAAATTGGCAATGTCGGTTCAATGCCGATAAAATCCCGGGTCTCAGTTGCGATTATCATTTCCCCGGCGGAAGGATGAGGAACATGAGGCAGGCAACTCTGCGGTTTTGGCTGGCGGCGGGCGCGATCGTGTGCCTTTTCCTTGGCGCGACCGCGCTGGCGGATGATACGACCAACACGGATATCCCCCATCTGGAAAAACGCGACGGCATGATGAAGCTCATCGTCGACGGCCGGCCGTTTATTTGTCTGGCGGGGGAATTGGCCAATACCAGTTCGTCCGATGTCGAGGCGATGAAGGCGGTCTGGCCGCGCTTGGCGGCGGCGCATGTGAATACAGTGCTCAGTGTCGTTTCATGGGATTTGATCGAACCGGAAGAGGGGCAATTCGATTTCTCGATGGTGGATTACCAAATCGAAGCCGCCCGCGCCAACGATCTTCGGCTGATTTTTCTTTGGATGGGAAGTTGGAAGAACGGTCTGTCGCATTTTCCGCCGCCGTGGGTGAAGGCGAATCAGGATCGATTTCCGCGCGTGGTGAATGGAAGTGGTCGATCGCTGGAGATTCTCTCGACGCTCAGCGAGAACAGTCGGGATGCCGATGCCGCCGCATTCGCCGCGGTCATGCGGCACATTCGTGAGGTCGATACCACGCACACCGTGATCGGAATTCAGGTGGAGAACGAAGTGGGCGTGCTCGGCAGCACGCGCGATTTTTGCTCGGCGGCCAACGAGGCTTTCGCCAAGCCCGTTCCGGCCGAGCTGATGGATTATCTTCAGGAACACAAGGACACGCTTCGCCCGGAATTGAAAAAACTCTGGGATGCCGCCGGCGACAAAACGAGCGGCACATGGGAAGAAGTTTTCGGCAAGAACGTCCAGAATCCCGAAGCCCCGGTGTCGAATGATCGAACTCGCTCTCTCCGCCCCGATGGATTCGAGTTGTACAACCACACCGATGAGATTTTCATGGCGTGGAATTATTCCCGCTACATGGGATACGTCGCGGCGGCCGGCAAGCGCGAATATCCGATTCCGATGTATGTCAACACCTGGCTCGTCCAGCCGCCTGATCGTGGCCCAGGCGATTATCCCAGCGGCGGCCCCGAGCCGCTCGTGCATGATGTCTGGCACGCTGGCGCACCAGCCATCGACATTCTCGCGCCGGATATTTATTTGCCGGAATACGCGCAGATCATGCGGAACTTCGCCCAAAATGGAAACCCCGCCTGGAATCCCGAAACCCGGCAAGATGCGAACAATTGCTGGACCGCGTTCACGCAATTGGATGCGCTTTGTTTCTCGCCGATGGGCATCGACAATTTTAATCCCGCCAGCCCGTTCGCGCGGACTTATGGATTCATCAACTCCATCTCCGGCGCGATCGCCGAAGCACAGGGAAAGCCGGATTCGATCAAGTTGATTCAGTTGAAGGAGGGCGAGAATCCGGGCAAGGTCGAGATGGGAAATTATGTCTTCGATTTCACACCCGCTCCGGTTCGAGGCGGCGTCGGTCGCGGAGCGCGCGACGGATTCGGCGCGACCGCGCCATCGCCGGCCACGCAATCCGCTCCAGAAGCCGAGGAGACATTTCCCGGATTCGCAACGGGTACGGCTCTGCCATTTTTAGATAATCCCTTCATTCTCATCATCAACACCGCCCCCGATGAATACTATTTCGCCACCAACGGCAGCTATCCCTTCATCGTCTCGCCAAAGCAGCCCAGCGATAACACCGCCGCGCCAGCCACCATCGATCGCGGATATTTCAAGGATGGAAAATGGATCCTGTCACACCGCTACAACGGCGACGACATCATGGGGCGCGGATACGATGTTTCGGGCGCTGCCGCCAATCACCAGGCCGGTACGCAGATTCCCCTGAACCTCCGCGGCCGAGGAATGGCCGCAATTCCCGTAAATCCCGGCGAAACGCTGCCGCCGGTCGTTTATCGGGTAACTTTCTATCAGTACCATTGACCACGCCTTGATTTTTCTCTGGATTTATAGTCCCCTTTCGCTATCACGGGTGGAACAATACGGAGCGAAAATATGTTGAGAGGGAGAAATCTAAGTGTTCGTCGAAAGAGCGCGCCGGCGCTAATTGAATCGCTGGAAGTCCGGCGTCTGCTGTCCTACAGCTCGGCCGATCTAAATGGCACCTGGACCTACGCCTCCGATAGCGCGGCTGGGACGCTCGAATTCGACGGCGCGGGAAACATCATCGGCGGCACCGGCACCACCGCCTCCGGCGCGGCCTACTCGGCCGGCGGAACCTACGCCGTCGACAATCGCGGCTCCATTACCGCCAACGTCACCGGCATCGGCCAGCTCGAAGGCGCGATCAACAGCTACGAAGACGTGGCCATTTTCTCCAGCAACAGCCCTGGATATTTTGGCATGGCCATCTACAGCGCCGGGGCGAGCTATTCGAATACGGACATCAGCGGCACCTGGAACATCCAGCTCAACGCCAATTCCACATCCGATAATCTTGCCGGCACCATTTCTTTCGACGCGGATGGGAACATCACCGGCGGTTCGCTTATCGTCGCCAACACGGGACAAACCCAAACGATCACGGGCGGCACTTACACGATCAACTCCAACGGCAGTGTCACCATCACTCCGACGATCACCGGGCAAAGCGCGGTAACTTTCGCCGGGGCAATGAATGTGTCCAAGGATGTCATCGCCATGAGCCCGACGAATCTCGAAGCGCAATCGACCGGTGATGGCGAAGTGCTGGCAGTTCTCACGCGCAGCGCTGGTCAATACTCCAACGCCAGCGTGACAGGAACCTGGACCATCGCCGGTGATGGACTCATCGGCGCGATCACGTTCAATGGCACGGACGGCGTCACCGGCGGCACCGTGTTCACCCAGGGAACCACCTACACCGTCTCGGGCACGGATTTTGTGGATTCGTCCGGAAATTTCACCGCGACGCTGCATTTTGCAGGCGCCGGTAATCCCATACCGATCCTATTGATCGGCACGCTCAATGCTGGCGACAACACCATCGCGCTGAGCAGCTCGAGTTCGTTTTCAACATACGAGGTTAATGTATTGACCAATGCGGGCCGCCCATCGGCGACGCTGCCGCCGGCGTCGGTCACGGCAACCCAGGGCACGCTGTCACATCACGTTGCCGTCACGTGGTCCGCCGTCACCGGCGCCACTTCCTACGCGGTCTACCGTGGCACGAGCGATGATTTCGATTTGGCAACATCCATCGCAACCGGCATTGCAGGAACCGTCTACAACGACACGACAGCGACTCCAGGACAGACGTATTTCTATTGGATCCGCCCCAGTGACAGCGGTGTTTTGGGAATGCTCAGCGCGCCGGCCAGCGGGTACATTCCCTCATCCGTGCCGACCGACATCGCCGCAAGCCAGGGCACGCTGGCACATCATGTGCAGATCACCTGGAACCCTGCCGAAGGCGCGACGGGATACAAGGTGTTCCGCAATACCACCGATGATTTCAGTACCGCCACGCAAATTGCCAGCGGACTGACGACCACGGATTACATCGACACAACGGCCACGGTTGGGCAATTGTATTACTACTGGGTCGAGGACACCTCCGCGGGCGGCACAAGCGCACCGGATGGACCGGCCACGGGCTATTTGCCGCTGCCGGCGCCGGGCGGAGTGGCCGCATCTCAGGGCACATCATCCAGTCAGGTTCAGATCACCTGGGATTCGGTCACAGGCGCATCGAGCTATCAGGTATTCCGCAGCGACACCGACAATTTCGCCCTCGCCGTCAAAATCGCCGCCGGAGTTACAGCGGACTTGTACGACGACACCACCGCCGTCGCCGGGCAGACGTATTACTACTGGATTCGCGCCCGAGACGCCGCCGGCCCCGGCCTCGCCAGCGCGGCAGTGAGCGGATATGTGAGCTAACGCGCTAAACAATTGCGCGCATGAAGCGTCAATTGAATTCCTTCACCTTGTCACCCCCTCACCTTGTCACCTTGTCATTAAATTCCCGCCCGACGCCGCGCTATTTCTTCGCCGCACCCGGATTCGGACTCGCCGGCCGGGGCGCGGGCTGCCTCGTGGGATCGGGCGGTTTTCCGTGGCTGGGTGTCTCGTTGACCGATTGCGATGATTTGATTCCTCGCAGCGACATTTCCAGTTGCTCGCGGTTGGTGGCGTTGGCGATGGCTTCGGCGTGGGTAATCAGTTCGCGATGGAAAAGCGTGAGCAAATCCTGATCGAAAGTCTGCTGGCCGTTGCCGGCGGTGCGGATGTAGTCGCCAAGTTCCAGGGCGCGGCCTTCGAGAATGAACTTCTGCGGCACCGGCCCGCCGCGCAGGACTTCGCACGCTGGCCGGCGCGTTCCATCCCGGCAGAGAATCAGACGTTGCGAGATGATCGCCTCGAGATTTCCGGCCAATTGCGCCAGCAGCAGCTTCTGCTCGGCTGGCGGAAACATGGCGATGATTCGCTCGATGGTTTGCGGAGCGGAAGCCGAGTGAACGGTGGAAAAAACCTGGTGTCCGGTGTCGGCGGCGCGCAGGGCGATCCGCAAAGTATCCATGTCGCGCAGCTCGCCGACGAGGATTACATCCGGGTCTTGCCGCAACGCCTGGCGAAGCGCCTGCTCGAAGCTGGGCGTGTCGGAGCCAACTTCCAATTGCGCGATCAGCGCATGCTTGGGCGAGTGAACATATTCGACGGGGTCTTCAATGCAGATGATTTTGGTCGGCTCGCCTTTGTTGATCAGATCGATCATCGACGCCAGCGTGGTGGATTTGCCCGAGCCGGTGGTTCCGGTGACGAGCGTCAGTCCTCGGCCGGCATGGGCGATGTCGCTGACGACTTCGGGCAGATGCAATTCCTCGACGGTGGGAATATTCGCCTTAATGATGCGCATGGAAATTCCCGCCACGCCGAGCTGCCGATACGCCGAGCAACGGAAGCGCGAGACGCCGGGCAGCGAATAGGAGAAATCCATGCCGGATGCGAGCCGGTCCTCGACATTGCCGCGCCATTTTTCCGGAGCGATGGACGTGATGAACTGGAGTAATTCCGCATTCTCCAACGGCGGCTGGGTCATCGAGCGCAGCACCCCGCCCAAACGCACCTTGGCCTCCATGCCGGCCTGAAGGTGGATGTCCGAGGCATTGTGCTCGACGGCGAACACCATGAGTTTTTGAAATTCCATAACCATCCTCCCGAGAGAGATGCACGCCCCATACGCCCGGAAGGTAGTTTAAGGCCCTCGGCTGCCTGGGGAAAGCGATTAGTCGGGATTTTGGGCTGAATAGGCGAATCGGATTTGCTGGCAATGCGAACAAGTTCTTGAGAAAGGGTCGGAAAAATTCAACGAAAGAACGCAACCGGGAGTAGAATGAAACGGGAGACGCGGCTGGTTCCGACTAGCTGGGCCCCCGGAGTGCCTCATACCTGCTCGAGTTGTCGTCGGAGGAGAAATGTCCAAAGCACAAGCTATTGGCCGATTCGTTCTAAAACCATCTTCTTTGTTCATGATGGCGATTGCCCTATGGGCCGGGATTTGGGCGCCCGTTTGTCGGGGGCAGGTCACATTCGCGATAAAGGACAGCAACGATTGGATCATCACCGACGACGGCATCTCCACGGATTACAACCCCTCCCAGCAACAGCTTGGAGACCTGACATTCAACGGCAGTGGGTACTTGTTGAACGGCAACATCGATGCGGAATTCGCGGGAACCCCGTATGGCACGGGACCCCAAACCTTCAGCTACCAATTGGGACCCGCCGACGGGAATGGCTACAAATACGTGGACGTCTGGACGACCAATGCCTCCACCGGAACCAGCACCAACCCGCTCACCTACGCATTCCACTACGTGTTTTTCGCAAACGATCCGACGGTTTACTGCTACGACGCGGTGAGCCACGCCGCCACCGATCCGGCCACTTCGATCGGCGCGGGCGAGTTCCTTTTCCGTAGCAACACGGCCTATTTCCAGAACCTCTATCAAGTGGGCACCGGCCCCAACAATCTGGGGCCGCAGACGATCACGAACATCGCCTCCGCCAATTCCAATTACTCAGCTGACACCGCCGAGGCCGGCAGGACCGTGCAGAACGTCACTTACGATCTTTCCGGCTCCGGCATTTCCAGCACCTCCAGTCTTTGGGGCACAAGTTCCGGCGACGATGGCACCAATTTCTTTACCAAGTATGACACCGGCGTCTACCAGCAATTCTACCAGGCCGAAACCATATACGGCCCCCAATATGCCGTCACGAATGTCATGCCCTCCGAGGAGAGTTGTGAGGACGGGCCGACGCATCAGATGGGCGGCGTAACCGACCCATTGCTCCTGGACCAATCCTTTGCCACCGATCACGACGGCCTGGACTCCAGCTCCTATACCGGCGACCCCGGCGACGCGCTTCAATGGTCGGCCGGACAAGTTGCCAGCAAGGTCTTCGGGCCTTTTGGGTTTACGATCTCCTCGACCGCGACGCAAACCGCCGCCCAGATCAATCAAGCCGCAATCAACGCGATTCCCAACGATGACGCGGAATTTGCCACGGATACCGAGTTGGCTGCCAACGGCTATATTCCTGATAACGAGCCGGGCGCTCCGCCGCTGCGCGGCGCTGTGCAAATCAACGCCTCCAATTCCGCGACCTACAGCACCAGCGCCACCGGCATGGTCGCGGCAAATGGTTGGAGTCCCAACTCCGACAACAACACCGTTGTCCTCTCCCAAAACGATGTGAACTTTCAGGAAACCAGCGCGGGATATTGTTATTGGGGCCAGCTTTCGCAGAGCGGTAACGTGACTCTCAACAATGTCGTCCCCGGAACTTACCGCTTGTCGCTTTACGAGCTTGGCCAATGGGGAACCACGGTTTACAACAATGTTGTGGTAGGGGGGCTGGCGCCGGACGGCATTCATCAAACCATCACCATTCCAGGATATGGTTCCACTCCTGGAGCGGGTCTGAAGTTTGTTCCCGAAAACTTCGGGACGGCCCCGCCGATCTGGACCATCGGCTCGCCGGACCGCTCCGACAATGAATTCACCAACGGTCACGACTCTTCGTATATCCCCGGTTCATCCGGTCCCGACCTGCGGCAATACTACGGCGGGTACAACTACTGGGCGGAAGAAGCGGCCATGGGAAATCCAGGAACGGTCGTCTATTACGCAACCGCCGTCGGCTCAACTCCGGCGACCAATGACCCCAACGCCTGGATCGGCAATCAATGGCAAAAGTTCAACCCGCCTCTGTACGATCCAGTCAACGGCACCACGGACTATTACACCAGTTCCAACAATCCCAACGTCGGCTCCAGCGCTCAATCAAATGAAGTGAACAACGGCACCGATTTTGGCGAACCGGCCTATGTCGCTGCCGGCGGCGGCGCCGCCACCTATCAGGGGACTCCCTGGAGCGTTCGCTTCACCTGCACCCAAGCGCAGCTCAACCAGGGCCAGAATGTGGTCCTCTCCGTCGGGGCGGCCGCATTGAAGTCTAATCTTACCGTCGCGCTCAATGGCCATGCCGACGCGCAGTGGACCAATGAAGAGAGCGGCACGGACGATGCATCGCTTCGCAGCAGCGACTCGGCTTTCTACCAGTGGGCGGCATTCCAGTTTCCCACCTCTGATCTTAACCCCGCCGGCAGCCTCAACACCTTTACCTTCACGGTCAGTTCAGGCGATGGCGTCATGTACGATGCCCTTCGCATGGAGATTACCAATACATCCGCCAATCCAGCCACCACCGGCTGGTATGACTACGAATACATCACCCCCACCAGCCAAACCTTTCAAAACGACGCCATCGGCCTGAGCCCCAACGATCTGACGGTCGTCCCAGAGCCCACCAGCCTGGTCCTGGCCGGCCTGTCCATTCCCTTCATCCTCCGTCGGCGGCGAAGGGTCTAGAGTAATAACGGGACGAGAGCAGAGTAATAACGGTGACGCGAATTTTGCTTGAGATGAAGTGAATTTCCCACCCCTTCCGCGAAATCCCTGCCCATCCGTGGTTAAAATCGCCGGACCATCGACGGGAGCTGTTGAAGAATCCCATATTGCACCTCCGGCATGCCCTCCCTGACATCCCCGCAATCCGCCCGGTAGGCCATATCCGTAGCCATTATACGCCATTTGGTTCGCGTCACCTTTATTTTGCCCAAACGTGATGCGCGGGGGAGCGGTGCGCGCCGCGGCCGGCAAAAACGGCCTGGGCCGCTCCGATGAGACGAAAACCGAATCGAAAATGTCGCGGCGATTGACATGGAACAATCCGGGATCAAGAATGTTTGGGTTATTCAGAGGTTCCTAAAGTTTGATCTTAACGATCCAGTGAATCCTCAGGGCTTTTACGTGACGACAGACCAATATCTTGCAGAAGAATATGCACGTGACGCTCAAGCGCTATCGGGGGGACAGGGCCCTGGTACAGTGCTTGAGGCTCCTGATAGTGCCATTGGCGATTTGCTTCAGGGCAATAACACACCCAATGAGGCGTTTATCCCAAGTTACCAGTTTGGCGAAGTAGGCCCTGGTGTCTTCCAACCGAGAAGTTGAACTTCAAGCTGACAATGCCGCACCTGATCTTAATTTTTCAATCGGTTCCCAAAGAAGTCACGCTTGACGTCCTTATCGCAAAATTTATTGACCAGATTCCCGGTTCGAAGATTATAGCTGAAGATTGGTATACTGGTCGATGCATTGATCAGGAGCGAGTGATTGATAAATTAAGGCAAGAAGGCAATCCAATGCAGTTCGGCGACGCAGTAATGGCCAGTTTTGATCACTCTGCTAAAAGTGCTGGCCCGACAAAGGGTATTTTTATTTCACTAAATGGTGAGACGAGCCTGCGCGGGCGAATCTCTCGCAAATTAATGCTACTTCATTCCGACGTTCCAATTGATGTAACATTGGCCAACCGCGTGTTAGGAGTTTTCCAGCCGTTAGGCATTGTCAAGGAATTTCGAGTGTCGGACCTACCTTCTCGAAGGGGAGGTCGTAAGCATGGATAGACTAATTTCTGCTTCGCATGATTTGATCCG
>JBEKUH010000069.1:0-21256 GCA_049515255.1 Tepidisphaeraceae bacterium
TGCGAAAAGAAAAGCCGCCAAAATGCCCGGCGCGAGCGATATGGGATGAGATGTCATGATTCCTCCACCGTCCGAGATGATACCGCCAGTGCATCCATTTTCCCCTCCCCTGGTACTCCGGGTGAGGGTCAGGGTGGGGGTCTTCGAGTGCGGATACAATCTGGGCACAAACCCCCACCCCTGCCCTCCCCCGGAGTACCCGGGGAGGGGGAGCTATTGCCCCAATTTCTTCTTCAGCGCTTCCTGAACCATTTTCGGATTCAACCCTTTGCCGCTTTTCATCACCATTCCCACCAGCGCCCCCATCGCACTCTGTTTGCCGGCGCGATAATCCTGCAGTGGCTTGGGATCGGACGCGATCATGGCGTCGATGGCCGCATCAATCGCCCCGCTGTCACTCACCTGCATCAATCCCATTTCCTTGGCCAACTGATCCGGCGAGGAATCGCCTTTGCTCAATGAATCAAAAATCGCTCCCGCGCTGCTGGCGGAAATTTTGTTCTGATCGATCAGATTCGCCACCTCGGCAAATCGGATCGGCTTGATCCCCACCGCCTCCAGCGCCACGCTTTTTTCATTCGCCAGCCGCCGGCCGTGGGAAAGAATCAGATGGCTGACGCGCTTCGCATCACCCCCCGCGGCGATGGCGGATTCGTAAAAATCCCCCGTCGCGCGATCCCCTGCCAGGATCGCCGCATCGGTTGCGGAAAGTCCCAGCGCATCGACATATCGTTTCCGCCGCGCCGCCGGCAACTCGCCCATTTGCGATTTCAGCTCGGCAATCCACGCATCCCCCACTTCCACCGGCGGCAAATCCGGGTCGGGGAAATAGCGATAATCGTTGGCCTCTTCCTTGTCGCGCTGCCAGTAGGTCGCCTGATTGCCTTCGTCCCAGCCGTATGTGCTCTTGTGGCCAAGTGATCCGGTCTCTTCCCACTGTCGAATTTGCCGCTGCACTTCGTAGGCCGTCGCGCGTTCAAGAACGCTGAAGCTGTTGAGATTTTTAATTTCAGTGATGGCCGTTTTGTGGATGTTTCCATCCTGATCGGTGATGTGCACATTGATGTTGGGCTCGAACCGCATGTGTCCCATCTGCATCTGGCCCAAACTCACGCCAAGAAATTGCACGAGCTTTTGCAATTCCTGTCCAAACAGCGCGACATCCGTCGGGCTGGATAAATCCGGTTCGGTGACGATTTCCAGCAGCGGCGTGCCAGCACGATTCAGATCGACAATGCTGAAATCAATCGCATATCCTCCCGGCGCTTCGTGCAGCAATTTCCCCGCATCCTCTTCCAGATGCGCCCGGCGAATGCGAACCTTCAGCGAGCTACCGTCCTTCCGCACCAGTTCAAATTCGCCTTCCAAACAGAGCGGCAGATCATATTGGCTGATCTGATAATTCTTCGGCAGGTCCGGATAATAATAACTCTTGCGATCCCACTTGGTGTGCTTGGCGATCCTGCAACCCAGCGCCAAGCCAGCCTTGATGGCGTACTCCACGGCCGTCTTGTTCATCACCGGCAGAACTCCAGGCAAACCAAGCACCTGCTCATCCACCTGCGTATTGGGCTCAGCGCCGAAACCATTGGCCGCGCCGGTGAACATTTTGGACTTCGTCGAGAGTTGGACATGCACCTCCAGACCGACCAGAACGCGATGGGATTTGCAAATTCGCTCAGCCAATTGATTTACTCCGATAATTCCGTGCTTTGCTGGCTTGGAATTAAAAAAAGTATATGGAAAGTTGCGGGGCGCACAAGCCGATAGCGGGTTTATGAGCGGCACAACTACACATGTCTACTCCGAAGAGTTGAATCAAGCTCCCGCCACTGCGATTCCAAAATCCGATCGACGGCGCAGTCAGCGTGAAGCGCTCGCCGCCAGCGCGTGGGTGTCGGCCGAGCCGGGCTCGCGCGGCAAAAGCCGGCAGGTGACGGTGCTCGATCTTTCATTGCACGGCGTGGGATTTTCCTCCTCCGACAAATTCGATGCCGGCTCGATCCACTGGATCGTGCTCGGCACCGGCGGCTTGCGGGCGTCGAGCCGATTGCGCGTCATTTCCTGCCGGCAACGTGAAGACGGCGCCTTCGACTGCGGCGCGGAATTTTTCTAGGACGAGTCGCTTCCATCTAAATTCCAAGAGGATGAACCGCCAAGGCGCCAAGACGCCAAGGTGGGAAAATACGCCAAGGGGAAATACTTTTTTAAGAGAGTTTCAATCTCGAATTTAATTCTTGGCGTATTTTCCTACCTTGGCGTCTTGGCGCCTTGGCGGTCCGATCGCATTTGCATTTTAGGATCGCGAGGAGATCCATCGCCGCCTCAGCGCCCACCAGTACCAGTGCAAATACGCCGGCAGCCATTTGAATAATTTGAATCGGCTCTGACCGGCGGTGCGATCGCGCCAGGTGGCGGGGACTTCTTCCACGCGGCCGCCGTTGAAATGGGCCTTCACGGTCAATTCCATGCCGAGACAAAATCCCGCGGTGCTTTGGATCGGCGTCTTCTGCAGGAAATCCCGGCGGTAGGCTTTGAAGCTGTTGGTCGGATCATGGGTCGGCACGCCGGCCAGCCAATGCAGTGTGATGCCGGCCATTCGGCTGAGAAATCCTTTGACCATCGGCCCACCGATTTGACGGCCGCCGCGCATGTATCGGCTGGCGCATACGACATCCGCGCCGGACTCGGCTAACTCGATCATGCGCGGAACCTTGGCAAAATCGTCCGACACATCCGCCATCATCACCACCACCACGTCCGCCTTCGCCGCGCGCATTCCCGCATCAATCGCAAAACGCACCCCGCGGCCGAGCGTGTTGTGGATGAGCCGAATATTCGCCGGCTTCGCCTCCCCCGGCAGCGCCGCCAGCGCGGCCAGGGTCGTGTCCTCGGGAAAATCATAAACGATCAGCAATTCGTAATTCGGCGGCAGGTATGTGACGGCATGTCGGCAATATTCGCCGATCATTTCCGATTCGTTGAATACAGGAACGACCACGGAATATCGCGGCACGCCGTCGGTACGAATGGCCGGAGTGCCGAGCGGTTTGCGAGCGGTCGTAATGTTGAATGTTCCGATCCATTTACCCAATCCGCTGTAATCCAGCATCGCGTCGGCGGCGTTGTAAACCGAAAGAAGACCGTTCATCAATTTGGGGGCGACGTGGCGATAGGGAATATGCGCCTGGCCGCGCGTTTCGATTCCGTCGAACCCCGCCGCGTCGAATGCTCGGCGAAGTTCGCTCGCCAGGAGCGGCCGTTCGTTGGGGCTGACGCCCTCGGCAATATAAAGCGGGCTGCGCGGCCAGCGAAAAATCATCATCGCAGGATGCAATAGATTCGGATCAAACGCGAACACGCGCCCGCCGGGTTTCAAAACTCGCGCGGCTTCCTTCAGTGCATCGGTGTAATTGGGAATGTGATGCAGAACGCTGCTGAATGCGACGACATCAAACGTCTCATCCGCGAAACCCAACCGGCAGGCGTCCTGCCGCATCCAAACGGCTTTTGGGAAATTGATTGTCGCCACACGAAGGGCCGCTTCGGAAAGATCGATGCCGATGTGGCGACTGGTGAATCCCTCATAAATCCGCCACGATTGCCCGGTGCCGCAGCCGATTTCGAGCAGGCGCATGCCCTGGCGGCTCGCTTGCTCTTCCCCCCTCGCCCGGTACTCCGGGAGAGGGCTGGGGTGAGGGTCTTGGATTTTCGCGGGGGGACCCTCACCCCAACCCTCTCCCGGAGTACCGGGCGAGGGCTTTAGACTTTCTCCGGTCTCAGCCCCACGCGTCCAGCCGCTCGGGATTACCACGCGTTTCTCAAATTGTTTACGAAGGGTCATCCACCCGCGATCGGCGAAGGGATTGAAATCGCCCTGCTCGGTAACGACGGAATCGAAATACTTGCTCTCGCGAATTGCTGTTTGCGTCTGGCCGCCGTCAGATTCGCCCATGTTCCAGCTCCCGCTGAATCCAGGGGATCACTTCATCGAGCATGGTCGAGAGCGTGGTGGTCGCCTCGAAACCAAGGACGCGCTTGGCCTTGCTCACGTTGGGAACGCGATGCTGAACATCATAGGGATAAGGCGGATCGGAAACGTAGGCGAATGGCTTGGCGTCCTTGCCGGTGCCGTGGATTTTTTCCCAGATCAATTTGGCCAATTCGAGCACGGTCGTCGAGACGGGCGTGGAGAGATTGAAATCCTCGTTGGTGGCAGCGGGATTGAACATGGTGGCGACGATGCCTTTTGCTAGATCGCCGCCGTAGGTGTAGCAGCGAACCTGATTGCCTGCGCCGAGGATGTGCAGCGGAGACTGGCCCTTGAGAACTTTCTGGACCAGGTCGGGGACGACATGGCTCATAGCCAATTTGATGTTGCCGCTGGGGATTTCGGTATCGCCCAGCGCCCGCCGCTCGCCGATGCCGACGCAATTGAACGGCCGGCAGATCGTGAACGGCAATTTGTATTGCTCCCACGCACCCTTGGCGAAATATTCGCAGGACAGCTTCTGGAAGCCATAGGTGCTCGTCGGCGGCGGGCAGAGTTGTTGATGTCCTTCGGGGGTTGGGAAAATCGTGGCGTTCTCAAACACCATGCTGCTGCTGAGCACCGTGATCTTTTTCAGTTTCCCTTTTTTGAAGGATCGAATGGCCGCGTCGAAGCTGGCGGCAATGATACGTTCATTTTCGCTCAGCAAATCGTAGGCATATTCGTGGAAATAGCTGATCCCGCCGATCATTGCCGCGCAGGCGATGAAGTGCTCGCTCTGCTCGGCCAATTCGGTCAGCAGCTTTACATCCTTGGCATCCGCCTGGACGAAGCGGTAATTCGGATCGCTCTGGTAACTCTTCTCGATCATTCCGTATTTCGAGAAGTTGTCCACGCCGATGACTTTGTGCCCGGCGGAGAGGAGTTCCTGGACGAGATATCCCGCGATGAAGCCGGCCGAGCCGGTGACGAGAACGGTCATGAGTTTGTTTTCGCAGTTCGAGTTTCGGAATTGGAAGATGGAATCGCGCCAGATGGAGTCGCCTGGACGCAATCCCACACGTCAACCAGCCGATCGGCCGGTATTTTCAGTTGGCGATACGGCTTGTGCGGGGTGCCGATGAAGATCAGATCGGATTCCGCCAACACCTGCGCCTGCGGGACCAGGGTGGCGTCGCGCACATAGGGATCGCTGCAAAGAACTTTTCCGCAATCGAGCATCAACAATTTTTTCAGTTTGTAGCTGAGGGAATCGCGCGGATCATCGCTTTCGCCTTTGAACGCCATGCCGAGAATGCCGACGGTGAGACCCGCAAGATTTCTTTTGCGTCGGGCGAGCATGATGAGATGCGCGGGCAATCCTTCGTTGATGAGCATGGCCGCATGGCCCAGGACAAATGTATTGTGGCTGAACGCCGCCAGTTGCATCGTGTCTTTCACCAGACACGGCCCGGCGGCAAATCCCGGCCCCGGCATTCCAGCCATGCGTGGATAGTTGTATCGGCAGCCATGGAGAATCTTGTCAAAATCCAATCCTTGCTCAGTGGCGATCATGAAGAACTGATTCACTGTCGCGAACTGAATGTACCGCCAGGCGTTGGTCATTAGCTTGCAAAGCTCGGCTTCCATCACCGGCATCTCGACGAACTGTTTGCTGATCTTGCCGAACAACTCGCGCACCCGCGCCAATGCCTCGGGGTTGAAAGCGCTGATGATTTGCGGCAACTCGTGAAATTCCCGAATGCTGTATCCCTGCGCCACCCGTTCGGGGCAGAATGCCACATCGATTTGCAGACCCTTGGAATTCAGGTGCGATTGAATCAGTTTGCTGATTCCCGGAAAAACCGTGCTGCGGAGAATCAGGACTTGTCCGTCGCGGAGGTATTCGGTGCAGAGATCGATGGACTTGTGAATCGCGGTAAACTGCGGATTCAGATGCTCATCCACTGGCGTACCGACCACCATCACGATGTTCCGGCATTCCGAAAGCCGCTGCGGACCCGATTCCGCCTCGAGTAAGCCGCTTTTCAATCCTTTGGCCAGCAATTCCTCGGCCCCCTCTTCGGCGAAAGGCATCACGCCTTTGCGGATTTTTTCGACGACTTCGCGGTTGATGTCGTAGATGACCGTCTTGAGCCCGGCATCGGCAAAGGTGAGTGCCAGCGGCAAGCCGACATGACCTCCGCCGCCGATGACACAGACATCGCGTGTAAAATTCGCCTTCGGTTTCACGAACTCCTCTGAATACTGAGACCGGCAAGGATATATCCGAGGGGCACTGGCGGCAACTTATCGGAACCGCGAGGATTTGCCCATGCCTTACGCCTTGTTACCATATCGGCATGGCGTTGGATGACATTCTTCTCGAAGCCGAAATGCACATGGAAAAGGCCGCTGAGCACCTGCAGCAGGAGCTGCGGGGGATTCGCACTGGCCGGGCATCGCCGGCCATCGTGGAGCACATCAAGGTGGAATATTATGGTTCGATGACTGATCTGCGGTCCATTGCCTCCATCAGCGTGCCGGAGGCGACGCAGATTTTGATCAAGCCGTTCAGTCCCTCGGATATCAAAGCGATCGAAAAGGCGATCAGCGACAGCAAGATCGGCCTGACCCCGCACAGCGACGGCAAGACGCTTCGGCTGGTATTGCCGGCGTTGTCTCAGGAGCGACGATTGCAGTTGGCCGGGCAATGCAAGGGATTTGCCGAGACGAGCAAGGTTGCCATCCGCAACGCCCGCCGGGATGCCAACAAGGCGCTGGAGACCGAGGAAAAATCCGGTGACATCCCGGAAGATGAAGCCAAGAAGGGCAAAGAACAGATCAACGAACTGACAAAAACTTACGAGCACAAGGTCGATGAAGCCATCGAAAAGAAGCGCGCGGAGATTATGCAAGTTTAGAACAATTCCCCACCGGTTTGGCGACTTCAGTCGCCATGTCCTCGATTCCCAAAAAATTCCTTCAACAGCCTCCCCACCCCGTTTGTATTACCAGTGCGGAAGAGGCCTTTTTTTGAGGGAGGCTTATATGAAGCGGGTTTTAATTGCATTGATCCTGGCGGCAATCGGGATGGCGGCGGTGCCAACTTCCGCCAGCGCTTGCACGGGCCACCATCATCACCACCACAAGCATCACAAGTCGGCGTAAACCGCCCCAGCTTGTGAATCCTAATTCGCGCAGGGCCCCGGTCCGCCGCAGCGCCCGCACATTCCGGGCGCTGCTTGGCCTCCGGACGGCGCAGCCGCGCCCACGGCAAAGACGCTCAGTGACCGCTCGGTCTGCTTCGACCCGCATGCCGGGCATTTCACGTTATCTGCGGCAGACATAGATTTGACCAACTGCTCGAACGATTTCTTGCAGGATTTGCAGGTGTATTCGTAAATCGGCATAAAAAATTCCTACGGGCTTTAATCGCCTTTATCCAGCGCCAGCGCTCCATCGACCCATTTTGCAGAAAGACGCAACTTTCCGGCCAGCAATTCAATGATATGCTGCCCCAGCGCCTCGCGGCGCCAGCCGCGCATCAGGCGGAAATCGTCCGTCTCCTGCCCGGCCAGATAGCATCGGTAAATCTCGCCGATCTCCTGGCGACTTGTCACGGCATTCGGATCGATCTGTCGCCCGGCACACAGACATTGTGCCGATGCCCATAGCGCATCAGCGCAGAATTTTTCTCGTGGCGTCGGCTCGTGAAATCGTGTCGACGGCAACTGCTCGGGCGGCAGTGCATGCCCGCGCGCGATGGCGGCGACGATCTCTTCACCGTATTCCGACTCAACCGGGCGCGGCAATCCGCGCACGCGGCGCAGGTTCTCCACGCTGTCCACCGGATTGCGCGAAAGCTCCAATAACACTTCATCCCGCAACAGCGATCGCGCCGGCATGTCAGTCACTTTGGCTGTCTGATCCCGCCATAGTGTCAGTTCCCGGAGGATCGCCAGATTGCGTGCGTGCAATGAACCGGCCCCGCGAATTTTTAAATATGCCGACTCCGCATCGAATTCGTACAGCGACGGATCAGCCAGTGAATTGGATTCCTCGGCAACCCACTCGGCATGTCCCAGCGTCTCCAACCGTTTGCCCAGCACCATTCGAACCGCTGGAAGAAATCGCACATCATCCGCTGCATACCGAAGCTGCTGGGCCGACAAAGGCCGGCGATCCCAGTGGCTGAAGGTCAACCCCTTGGTGAGCTTCACATCAATCACCGCATTGACCAATTTCGCCAATGCCAGCGGATATCCGAGTCCGGCGAACCCCGCGGCGATTTGTGCGTCGAACAAATTGGCCGCCGGTCGGCCAATGTGCCGAAAAACCGGCTCGATATCCTGTTGCCCCGCATGCACTATCTTCTGAATTCCCGGCTCGGCAAGGATTTGCCAGAACGGCGTCAGATCGAACCCCACCAGCGGGTCGATCAACGCCACGCGGGCAGAGGTCGCTACTTGGATTAGACAAAGTTTCGGAACATACGACATTTCGCCGATGAACTCACTGTCAAAAGCGAAGCTCCCGGCGGAGCGGAGATGTTCCAATAATTCCGCCAGTTGGTCGGAGGATCCGACGAGGGAAGCCGGTCCCGTGGCAGAGAGCGGATGCGAAGGCGGAGGGGAATCAGCGGGCTGCTCGGCGTGTGCCTGGCGGTCGTGCTGTGAACGGTGATCCAGCCGGGGCGGTCGTGACCGCCTTTGGGCGCCGGAGGTTTCCCATGCCCCAGCCATGTGAAGAGGGTATACGATCTGCCCGGTTTCTCAAGCGGACGACCCCACGAATTGTGGTATTCCATTTGCTCAGTATTTGGAACGCGGACCCATGCTGGAATTAATGGCCAACACTATCGGGACCGGAGGCGAACGACCCACCGTCCTGGTGGTCGAGGATGAACTCATTTCCCAGCGGGCTTTGGTGCGGCTTCTTTCAGAAAATGGATATCTGGCGATCGGCGTCTCCTCGGCGGAGGAGGCGATGGCAAAATTCAGCAAATCGTCTCCGCCGGTTGTCATATTGATTGATTTCAATCTCCCGGGAATGAACGGGCTGGAGCTGATCGAAGTGCTTCGCCGAAAGGGCGTGGGTTCGCGGATGGTGTTGATTACCGCCAGCGGAGACGAGGACTTGCCCGGCCAGGCGTTAAAAGCGGGCCTGATTCACTATTTGCGCAAGCCGCTTAATTTTGTCCAGTTGCTGACGATCCTGGCAGAAAAAGACCTGCCGAACTAGCCAGAATTTTTTCCTCAAGTCATCCCCCGCCGCTGCCGAAAATGATACTCCCGTGGCCATATCACGATGGAGGGATTTTGTTCTGGAATTGCCAAAAGTAAATGGCTATGATTTCGCCCGAATTAGGGGAGTCGGCGGAAAGCCCGTTGGAAAGCGCATTTTGAAGGAGTCATGTCATGAATCTTACCTACGCGGTTGATCGGCTGCTGGAGGCGGGCTGGCTGCCAAATTCAGGAGTGGATCTGGAGCGATTGCCGGATGGCCGCTGTTATCCGTCCCTCTTTTCGGTACAACGTGAATTTTCCCGCGCGGGGTTGGAACTCTCCATCAAACAGAATTTAATTTTTAGCTGCTACCAGGCCACTTGGGGCCCGGCCGGTGAACCGCTGGACCCCAGTCACGCGGCCGATGAGCGCCATGGCACGGTCGTCGGCTCATGCGAAAAGGAAGCCGCGGTCTACGCACTGGCACAACTCCGCGCCTCGCAGCCGGCTTACCAGATGGCCGCGGTGTAACGAAATTCGGCGACTGAAAAGTTGCCAACGACAGGCAGGAAACGAGAGTACTCACGGTCGGCGTAAAAAACCGGCCGTGATTTTTTGCGCTTATGGCATTGTGCTCGGCGTCGTTGTTGAGAAAATCCCGCGCGGTTCGCTGTCGAGTTGAGCGTCGGGATTTAATTCAATTAAATCCGAATATGGTTCAAACGACTGTGGGGCAAGAGCGATGTTCCAGCCGTCGATGGCGATTTTTGCTCCTCCCTTGGCCGCTCCCCAGGCATAAATGGTCTTGCTTTCGCCCGGCAGCAGCGAAACGTAGTTGTCGGAATAATAAGCGGGCAATATTCGTTGCCCATTGAGGCCGCGCAATTGGAAATGCGCCATCAGGGCGACGACGGAGGACGTGTTGGTCACCACCATGCGAACAAAATCAGATTCACCAGCCGATGAATTCGCCGCTATCCCGCTCAACTCGCCCACTTGAAGCATTGCGGTGGGTAGAGATTCCAAGGCCGTGAAGTCGTCCGGATGCTCGGCGTTTCGCCAGTAGAAATTGTCTGAGATCAATTCACCGGTCGAGTTGCGCAGTTCCAGCTTCACGAAATGCACAGTTGAAACATTGGCGGGAAACGCGATAGCGCCCAGATCGGTTGCGGCCGACGGCGGCGCGGTAACTGGGATCGGATCGAATGCCGTGAATGTTCCATCGAGATTGGCAATTTTCACGATCGCCACGCCGCTCAAAGCTTTGGCGGTCTGATTAATTACCATCACATGCGAATCATCCGCGTTCATCTGAATGTGCACTGGCTCACACGCTTTTTTCACCGCAAACAGCGACGCATTCGGCTCCAGGTCATGGGCGTAAAGCTGCCAGACAAAACTCGGCTGGGCTGGATTGCTCATCCATGTCAGAATTCCCGTGTACGGGTGAAACATCTTCGCCTCCCGCCCCTCGTACATCGCGCGGAACGCCTCGTAATTCGCCAGCTGCGCCTTGCGCACAAAATCCGGAAGATTCTGGATTGGCCCATATCTCCGCGCCAGCATGTCGGCGTACATCGGCGTGCGTCCCCGCCCTTCCTGCGCGCCGCGGGTTAGATCATGCAGCGCCCAATCATCGTTGATCGTGTCCCAATCCTCCATCGGCATCATGGCATGGATGGATTCGATGGTCGGAACCGACACGCTCCCTAGTTCCGTTTTGAACGCCTCACCATTTCGTGGAGCGAAATACGCTTGCGGAGTCTGCCATGAATAGGGTCCGCCCGAGCGCACGCCGTGACCATCTCCGGAATTTCGATGGTAAAGCCGGGTCGGGTCCAGCGAGGCCATGATCTTTTCCATTCCCTCATCCACCGCCGGCGGCCTCGGGTCGCTCTCATTCCTCCCGCACCAGATCACGATGCACGGATGGTTGCGAAATCGCAGCACTTTTTCCCGCACGTTGGCGAGATACAAATCGACATCCGCCGGGTCGGGGCCGTCGCTCATGTTGGGCTGAAAAAATTCATCCCAGACCATGATGCCATAGCGGTCGCACAGATCGTAAAAATCCTCGCTGGTGCTCTGGCCGACCCAGTTGCGGATCATGTTGAGATTCGCCAACTGATGCATTTTGATTTCCGCTTCCAGTCGCTCGCGCGGGATTCGCTTCATCGCCTCGTCCATTCCCCACGCCCCGCCGCGGCACATTATCGGAACATTGTTCACACAGATGGTCAGGTTGTCCGATCCAGGAACCGAATACGTCACTTTGCGGATTCCGAACTGAACATTCCGCTCGTCGGATATCTTTCCATCTATTTCACATCTGAGATAAAGCCGGTAGAGATTCGGCGATCCATATCCATTGGGCCACCAAAGGCGAGGATTGGATATTCGCAATTGCGGCAAGAGCGCCGACGATAAATTTACCTCCGTTATGTCATGCGGCTGCAGATTGATCGGCACCGAAAAACTCGGACCGCCCTCGGAGATTTCGCCGTGCAATGTTCCTCTGACGGCCTGATTACCGGAATTTCGCAGCGTCGCCGACACCGTCAAATCGGCACGATCCAGATTCGCGGTCGGCAAATCGCTTTGCACCTGCGGATCAACCACCGTCACCGGCCCGCTCGTGGAGAGCCACACGCGCTGCCAGATTCCCATGTCTCGGTCACGGATCACGGGAATCCAATCCCAGCCGATCGAGCAGAGAAACGTCGGCCCATCTTCCGCCAATTCGCCGCCATTTCGGCCCGTCCCCGCCGCGGTGGATTTATCCGGATGCGTCCCCGGATGCGGCGGCGGAAGAATCTGGATCGCCACCGCCGCCGATTGGCCCGGATGCACCAGATCGGTCACATCGAATCTCCCCCGCGCAAACGCGCCCTTGATCTCCCCCGCTTCGTGACCATTGACCCACACATCCGCGATGTAATTGATCCCGTCCAGATTCAACCAAACCCGCCGACCGGCGAATTCTCGCGGAATCGTTAATTGCGTTCGATACCAATATGACGTTCGGCTTAACGACTCCGGAATGATCTTCGTGCTGTTGTTCTCGCCAAACAGCGGTTCCGGATAGACGCCATCGTTTACCAGACTGGTCAGAACAGTTCCGGGAACCGTCGCATCATGCCAATCCGCCGCTGGCGTGTAACTCGGAACAGATAACTTCGCCCCCGAATCAGAAACCTTTGCCGAATCCTGCAATTTCCAACCCGAATCGAGCGGCAGATTTGCCGGTGAGCTAACGGGGTGGGACGCGGCACAGCCCGACAATCCGGCCACCAAAATCGCCCTCAAGGCAATTCGTCCAAGCAGTTTTGAATTCATTCCCAATCTCCGCCGACGACCACTATACAACGCAAGATTTGCGGGGAACATCAGCCGCCAATAAGATGTTTGCGGCGGTAGTTTTGAAACACATGAACGGTCCGTTTTCCTAGGAGACGAGCGTGAAAAAAGCACTCGCACCTGTCGGGCTTCTGGCGGCAATCCTTGGTTCGTTCCTGCTCATCAACGGTTGTGGAAAGCAGGATAATTCATCGCAAACCAATGGTTCCAGTACGCAACCGAGTGCCAGCTCGCAGCTCACCATTGCCGTCATCCCCAAGGGGACCACGCATGCCTATTGGCAATCCGTCCAGGCCGGGGCAGAGAAAGCTGGGCAGGAATTCGGCGCGACCATCATTTACAAAGGCCCGCTGCTGGAGAGCGATGTGGCCGGGCAGCAGAATCTCGTGGAAGATTTCGTCGGTCAGGGCGTGAGCGGAATCGTCTTGGCGCCCATCGACGACGCCGCCCTGCTTTCGCCTGTGCAAGCCTCGACTGCCAAGGGAATTCCCGTCGTCGTCATCGACTCAGCCCTCAAGGGCGTGAACGGAACGGATTACGTCTCCTTCGTCAGCACCAACAACCGCGTCGGCGGCGAGATGGCCGGCGATGAAATGACCAAGCTCCTTGGTGGCAAGGGCAAACTGGTCATGCTCCGCTACACCGAATACTCCGCCAGCACCAACGACCGCGAGGCCGGCTTCCTCGACTCCATCCAAAAAAGCCCCGGCTTCACGATACTGGTTGCCAATCAATACGGCGGCGCCACCGAAGCCACCGCGCAGGAAAAAGCCGAGGACCTGCTCGACCAACTCCAGCAGGCCGATGGAATTTATTGTCCCAATGAATCCACGACTTTGGGAATGTTGCACGTTCTGGAACAACACAATCTCGCCGGCAAAGTGAAGTTCGTCGGCTTCGACGCCACGCCGCGCGAGGTGGATGGCATGAAGGCGAACGAAATTGATTCGCTCGTCGCCCAAGACCCGGTGAAAATGGGCTACCTCGGCGTCAAGGCGTGCATCGACCACATTCAGGGCAAGCCGGTCGATGCTGTGATCGACAGCGGCGTGAAGCTGATCACGCAAGACAACTTAAACGATCCTGATATTCAGAAATTTTTGGCTGGGGGATGAAGATTACTGCATTCCCGGATTCATGTGCGATAAGCGCTGCAGGCGATCCATCTGATCATCGTTGCCGTTGGGATCGAGGGGCTTCTGCGTCTGCGATGGAGCGGGAGCAGGTGTTGTTGGATTCGCCGCGGGCTGCGGGGCCGGGTTCTGATTGACGGCTTCGTTCGAGAGAGGCAACGTCAGCTTGTCGTCGCCTCGCTGAATATATAAATGGCCGTGATAGGTGTACGCATCGTGAATCGCATCCCGTGCGGCTTGCTCATCATCCATCTGGTTCATGTCGAACCGAACGCCCTGATGATCTGCCCCAAGAATGACATCGTCTTCCTTCAACCCGAAATAGGTATCCATCGGGCTGCCGGGATCGACTTCCGTCACCTGGAAATCCTGCAGCTTGCCATCGGCGCGATTGTCGGCAAAGAGTTTGTAGGTTTGCTCGATCGGTGTTCCGTTCTGATCGCGGCCGGAAATCTGATCCGTGATCGTCTTGGCCTGATCCATGGCATGCGCATCGGCCTCCATGCTTGGCGCCTCGACGGCCTTGAAAATCCAAATCATGACCGCCACACAAACGAGCAGACCCACCAAACCAAAGGCTATTCTCATGGATGCCTCCCGAAACGGACGCTGACAATTCTATAACCGCGTCGTGGACATAGACAATGGGTTGCCGGGAATTTGCTCGAATTGAATTGGCGAATAAACTGAAGGCCGGAGGTGCAACATCGCATCAGAAAAAGCAATGAAACAACCGGCCGAGCCTGAAAAACAAGGGATTGGACTCGAAGGACAGGCCGCTCGGCTCGATTCATCCCGGAAATTCGCCGTTGAACTCGCCCAACTGGCGCATCACACTCGATGCCACAACATCATCATCCTCGACATGGCCGGCGTCTCGCCCGTGACCGACTTCTACGTCATCGCCACCGGCACCAGCGCCCGGCAGATGAAAACCGTTTGTGATCAGGTCGATGAATTGGCCAAAAAATCCGGCTTCAAAAGCTTCCACCGCTCCGGCTACGAAGGCGACACGTGGATTGCCGTGGATTATATTGATGTCGTCCTGCACATCTTCAGCACCGACGCGCGGGTGTATTACGATCTGGAGAATCTGTGGGGAGACGCGAAGCGATTGGAGTGGAACGCAACCGCGTAGAAAAGCCCACGGATAGCAATCCGTGGGCGTTGGGTATCACTCCCCATCAAGCCCAAACGTCTTGTTCATCAGAAAATCGAAAAACCGCGTGGGAATGAGTTGGCTGGCGCGCACGCCGACGTGGGCTTCCCACGCCACCAGCGTCCGAATCGGCGGCACCTTGCGGGTGAGACATCGCTCTACGGCGATCGCAACATCTTCGGCGGGTTTGGCCTTATCGGCGACACTGAAGACATAACGGGAGACATGATCCACCAGATCGCCATATAACTCGTGACACTCTGGCTGGACCGCGATGGCGTCCACGCCGGCTCGCTCCTTTTTCCAGATTTCCGATTGAATCGTGCCGGGGATGATGATGCTGATGCGGATGTGATGGTTGTGAAGCTCGCGTCGCATCGTGTCGGAAATGGATTCAACTGCCGCCTTGCTTGCACAGTAGGCGCCAAAGAGGGGCGTGGCGACGGCGCCGGTGACGGAACTGATATTGACGATGCGAGCCCACGGCGAACCATTTCCCTTGGAATGAACTCGCAGCAATGGCAACATCGCTTGTGTGACGGCAAGCAGTCCAAACACATTCACGTCAAACTGCCGCTTCCAATCGGCAATGCTCACACATTCCGCCGGCCCGACGACGCAGATGCCGGCGTTGTTGACCAATGCGAACAGTCCCTCGTCGCCGACGATCGACTGAATGCCTGCGGAGGCTGCCGCGATGGATTCCGCATCGGTCACATCCAGGCGCACCGCGCGAATCGGATGCTCCGCATCCGGAGCGGCATTTTCAATCGACTTGGCATCCACATTGTTGCGAACCGAAGCGATAACGGTAAATCCCTTTTTCGCCAGCCGAATCGCGCATGCCCGCCCGATGCCGCTGCTGGCGCCGGTGATGAGGACGAAACGGTTTGAGTGCAATTCAGCCAAGTCCGAGCAGATTACCACAGCGGCCGGTCTCGGTTAACCAGCAATTAAGAGAGTTGAAGATTAGCGAATCATTTCCCCAGCAACTCGCGGCAAAACTGGCCGACGGAATTGGCAATCGTTTCCGGTCCGTCGCCGGCGTGCTCGATCATGCGTTTGACGATCGCACTGCCGACGATGGCGCCGTCGGCGACGCGGGAGAGATCGATCATGTGCTGTCGCTGGGAGATGCCGAAGCCCACGCAGACGGGACAATCGGTCAGTTGTTTGATTTGCTGAACATTCTGGCCGATGTCCGGGGGAAGCACGTCGCGCGCGCCGGTGATGCCGGTGACGGAGAGATAGTAAACGAACCCGCTGCTGAGCCGGGCGATTTGCTTGCGGCGTTCTGGGGCGGTAGTTGGGGCGATCAGGAGGATCGTGTCCAGCCCGGCATCACGCACCATTTTGCACACCGAATCCGCATCCGGCGGCGTCAGATCGGGCAATATCAACCCGGAAAATCCGGCGGATTTCGCATCGGCGCAGAATTTCTCGCGGCCATAACGGAACACTATGCTGTAGCTGAGCATCCCCACCAAAGGGGCGGAAATTTTTCCGCGGAGCGAACCGATGGATGCGAGAATATCAGCAACATGAACTTTGCGAGCCAACGCAGCGGTGAAAGCCTGCTGAATCACCGGCCCGTCGGCGATTGGATCGGAAAACGGAAATCCCACCTCGATTGCCGCAGCACCGGCGGCGTCCATTTCTCGAATCACCGCGGTCGTCGTTGCCAGATCGGGATATCCGGCCGGAACAAACGGAATCAGCGCGATTCCACTCTGCCGGGCGGCGGAAATGGACTGGGAAATCGTGGGCATACCGACGGATGATAAGAGAAGACGGTTGGCGGGTACACCCAACCTACTTGATGACGATCGTGTGTTTATGGAAGAACAGCGCCGCCAGGAAGATGATCACGGGAATGGCGATGCTGACGACAACGAGCCGATACCGCCGGGCATTACCCGACAAAACGCTCGGCACCACCAGCCGATCGGCGCGGCCAGTAACCTGTACCTTCTCTGGATGATCCAAATCCTCCTTCAATGCCAGCGCGGAGGGATAGCGTTCCTCCGGTTTGCGGGCCATGGCGTGAAGGATGATCTCCTCGACTTGCGGCGAGATCTGCGGATTGCGTTTGCGCGGGGCCACAGGATCGCCGCTGAGCCGGCTGTTCATAATGATGAACGGATTGTCCCCTTCGAACGGCGCCGAGCCGGTGACCATTTCATAGAGGATCGCTCCCAGGCTGTAGATATCGGTGCGTTCATCCCCGCGCTTGCCCTTGACCTGTTCGGGAGCCATGTAATCCGGCGTGCCCATCGCGGGGGTAAATCCGCCGAAGGTGAGTCGCCGCTGGCCCTCGAATTTGGCGATGCCGAAATCCATGATGCGGATCGTACCATCGGTGCAGATCATGATGTTGTCGGGTTTGAGATCGCGATGGATCACCTGGTGTTCGTGCATGTAATGCAGCGCCTCGCAGATTCGGCTGGCGATGCGCAGCGCATCGTGCTCGGGCATCGGACGGATGCTTTGCATAAGATGGCCGAGGGTCTGACCATCCAGCAATTCCATGACGATATACGGCCGGCTCTTCTGCAGGTTCGGGTCGAAGATCATGCGGAGGATGTAGGGATGCTGCAGCGCCTTGCCGATGGCCTGCTCGCGCTCAAATCGCTGGTAAAAACCGGGATCCGATTCGAATTGCATGAAGGGAACCTTGAGCGCCACTGCTTCGCCGGTGACCAGGTCCTGGGCTTTGAAAATGCTGGCCATTCCCGAGCGCGTGATGATGTCGGTGATTTTGAAGCGCCCGTCGAGAACTTGTCCAGCTTCTAGTTCGTTTCCCATGACGGCCGGTCTCTCTTTCTGATAAGTGGGCAGCCCTCGATAATAACTTAACCGCTCGATCGCCTGAACTCGTACGACCTGCACGGAGAGATTATCGTCTGCCCCCCGGCGCTCCGCCATCTGCACCAGCGCTTGCGATGCCTCATCGGGCGTTTTTTTACTGACCGTCTCAAGGATTTCACCTTCGGTGAGTTGGGTCCAGACACCATCGCACATTTGCACGATGACATCGCCCCGATTGACCGTGAGGGTGTGATAATCCACACGGATGGTCGGCTCTTGTCCGATCGATCGGGTCAGCACGGATCGCATGCTGCTGTTCATTGCTTCCTGCACGGTGACCAGTCCGAGCTTCAGTTGCACGCCAGCGTAGGAATGATCGTTGGTCAATTGCCGGATGCGCCCTTGCTGGATGGCGTAGACCCGGCAGTCGCCCACGTGACCGACCGTGACTTCGTTGTGCCGGAAAACGCAGATGGTCATGGTGGTGGCCATCTTGCCGGAGCCGTTGTTTTTGAGATTCTGGTCAAAGACGGCGAGATTGGCCGCCGAAAACATCTGATTGAGCACCTGATTGGCCGACGCCAACGGCTTGGCCTCGAGGAAGGCGGCGATCGCCGACTCGCAGGCCAGTTTGCTGGCGATCTCCCCGCGGTCCTGCCCCCCCACGCCATCGGCCAAGATGAAGACGGCGCCCCGGTTGCGCCATTCGTCCTGGTTCTTCGGTTGCCAGATGGCGATGCAGTCCTCGTTGTGGTCCCGAACCGGACCTTCGACGGAAACGTGACCGTAATCGACTTTCATAATGCAAGACGAATCGCCCGCTCTGGGAACGGGCCCAATGCACGGTTGCCCGCTGCACGGCTGGTGGGGTGATTCTAAAAGCCCCCTGCCACAAAACAAGCCCTCCATTGGGGTTCGTTTGCGGATTGCACATTCAACAGTTGCAAGCGATTCGCCCAGCATTGCGGCTATCGAAGGAGACACTGGCGGTAATTGCACAGTTTCTAGGCGAAACCGCCAATGAAGCCATCTAACGCCAAAAAACGCATTTTCGGCGTCATAATGAACATTCTGAGCGTAATACGGCAAAACCGAAGGGCTAATAATTAATGGCACAGTATTTGTGAAAGCAAAATAACACCGTGCATGGGTCAGTCGGTGCTGAAGCTGATATTGTTTCGGTGGAGTGAACGGCTGTGCGGTGGATCGTGTCCCCAGTGGTTTGGGAACACCTTCCAGAACACACCGACTGATTGATGCGCATACCCCATTTCCGAACGAAAGGAGAGTTTTGTGGCAGAAGAAACAAAACCCGCTGGACAAGGAACGATGAAGGCCACTCTTGGCCTGACCGGTCTTACCAGCAATGCCATGGCGCTGATCGCGCCGGGCGCGTTCTTGTGGTTAACCTTCTCGGAGCAATCCGCTTATGGTTCGCCCTCAGCCGGCTCGGCCATGTGGATGGGCATGTTGCTTGCAACACTCCTGTGCCTGGCCACCGCGGTTTCATACGCGGAGCTTTCCAAACTTTACCCCGGCGCGGGGTCCAGCTACTTCTTCGCTGAACAAGCCTTTCTTTCGAAAAAGCAAGCCTACAAGTGGGCACGCGCTTACAAGTTCATGGTGGGTTGGGCCAGCCACTTGTATTACTGGATTTATCCCGGCGTGATGGTCTGCGTCACGTCCATCTTCATCGGCTATATGGCTGGACAGTTGTTTCCAAACACCTTTACTACCGCCGAAAACAGTCCGATTCTGATGATTATTTTCGCCATCATCTTTTCCTATGGTGTTTCGTTCATCGCATACAAGGGCGTCGTCGGCGCGACCGGCGTGAACGTCGCGATCAATATCATTCAGATTACCGCCCTACTGATTTTCTCCTGCATGGCTATCGTGCATCGCACGCATGTTACCGAAGGCATGGCCGATTACACGCTTGACTCCACCGGTACGCCGGACATGTATGTTCAAGACAGTGTTCCCGCGACCACCTCCGGCGGTTCTTCCACCCCGAAAGTGGATTCCAACGGCAACGTCGTTTACTGCTATTACACCTGTGATTCCGCTGGCAATATCATTGAGCCCAATGCACAGGGCAATACTGTCAAGGTCGATCCAAAGACACTGGCTGTTACGCCTGATCCGAATGACACGCCGGTGCAAATTCCCACGGACAACAACGGTGTGCTCGATAGCCATTGGACTAAATCATCCGACGGCCTGACCATCACACTCTCCGGCGCTACGACTCAGCCGACAACTCTCCCGGCTGGCACCATTGCCAAGGCCCAGGTGAACACGATCACCTATCAGGGCGGCATGACGCAGGATCCAACATCTCACGTCTGGACGTTCCTTTATCACGACAGCGCCAAGTCCGTCATTCACTGGCATAGTGGCCAATACATTGTCATCCAGGGCTGTATCGCGATTCTATGTCTGGTCGGTTTCGAATCCGTGACTTCAATGGGTGAAGAAGCCAAAGACCCTAAGAAGCACATTCCGATCGCCGTCATCGCTTCGCTGCTGATTCAGGGCGGCTTCTGCTACCTGTTTGAATATTTCGCCGCCAACTATTTCCAGAGTTCCTGTTACACCAACGTTACCGCATCCGGATCATCCGCTCCGATCGGCGACATGATGCAGCTCGTCGGCGCCTGGGCGTTCGGTAAACCCAGCGCGGGTTGGTGGTTCATGTTCTGGGAAGCCATCACGGTCTTCCTGGCCATGATCGGAACCACCCTATCCTGCATTAACACCGGTGCCCGCGTGACCTACGCCATGGGACGCGACGAAGAGGTTCCCAACCACTTCGGCCTGCTCCACGGCAAGAACAACACACCGCACCGTTGCATCTGGACCTTGGCGACCATCTCCGTGGTCGTCGGTATCTACGGCGTCATCTTCTACCTCTGCGGCCCCTCGGCCACCTCTGCCCTTGATAGCAACCTCACGGATGCCCAGAAGGCCAGCATTTGGTACAAAGGTGTCTTCAGCTTTGCACATGCTTCCTCTTTCCCCAATAGCCTGCTGATCATCACCCTCATCAGCAACTTCGGCACGTTCCTGCTCTATATGATGAGCTGCCTGGTCGCCATGGTGGCGTTCCATGAGCACGAGATGCACAATCCGATCAAGCACATATTCATTCCGCTGTTCGGTATTGTCGCAAACCTTGGTTGCATGCTGTTCTACCTCGTCGGCCCATTCATGGTGCCGGGAATGAGCAAAAAGGAGCCGTTTATCGCCCTTGGCTTTGCCGCCATCTGGGGCATCTATGGTGTGATCTACTTCATTGGTCGCAGCAAAAAGCTCGGCAGGGAAATGATTCTCACCAAGCCCACGATCACCCCGGCCACTTGAGCCGAGGCATCCTGGGATATCGTCTGAAAAAAGAAAACGGCCACCATGATCGTGGCCGTTTTCTTCTTTTTTGAAATCGAGCTGTGTAGCCGGCGAGCTTGCTCGCCGATCTCTTATACGGATCACTCTTGATTCGCGCGCAAGGCGGTGTCCGCGCAAACGGTCTTAATTAATTCCGGAACGAGACACACCCGCCGCCAGGCTTCGATCGCCGCCTGCTTCAGTTCCTCCCAGG
>JBEKUH010000070.1:0-20540 GCA_049515255.1 Tepidisphaeraceae bacterium
ACGAAAGGAGTCGCCTTGTTTTCTCCTGCTCACCGTTGGATGAATCTGGCCGCCGTGATTTTGCTTTTCTCGGCCACCGCCGCGCTCCGGGCCGATGAGCCGGCCTCGCGCCCCTCCACCCAGCCCGGCTTTCCCGACACTTTCATGCAATTCGTCGATGACGGCCATGGCGGCGGGACGTTCCAGACCGCCGAGGTCGCCTTCCAAAACTCCGCCGGCGTCACCGTTACTCTCATCGGGGCCATTCACATTGGCGAGCAATCCTACTACGACGCATTGAACACGGAATTCCAGAGTTATGACGCCGTGCTTTACGAAATGATCAAACCCAAGGACGCCCCGCCGCCCGCGCCCGGCGATGATGGCCCATCCAGCGGGCATGGGGAGATGAGCGCGGTCCACAATTTTCAGCGCATGCTCAAAGACACGCTGCAACTGGATTACCAGCTCGACGACATCGACTACACCGCTCCCAATTTCATCCATGCCGACATGGACATCGACACTTTCGAGCAAATGCAGGCCCAGCGCGGTGAATCGTTCGAGACGCTGATGTTCCAGCAGATCATGAATTCGCTTGAGAATCCACCCAAGGATGAAAGCGAAGAACAATCGTGGGAGGATTTGGTGCACATGGTGGCCAGCCCGGACATGGAACGGCAAATCAAGGTCGTCATCGCCCGCCAGCTCGGCGACATGGACACCGCGGCCATGGGCCTCGACGGTCCCGGCGGAACGGTCATCGTCAGCGAACGAAACAAGGCGTGCCTGAAAGTATTGTCCGACACGATCGCCTCGGGCAAAAAAAACATCGCCATCTTCTACGGCGCCGCCCACATGCCGGATATGTCGCGCCGATTAGAGGAAATGGGTTTCACGCCCCTCTCGACGAAATGGAATTCCGCGTGGAACCTGACCATCAGAGCAGACCAACCCTCGGCCTTCCATCTCATCATGGACAAACTCTTCAGCGGCGCGGCCACTCAGCCGGCGAATAAAAGCGAATGAACCGCCAAGAAAGAGAAACTTAGCCACTGATGGGGCACCGATTTACACCGATTAATTGAAGATAATTTTGATTAGATGCCGTATTTATCCGTTTTCATCGGTGTAAATCAGTGCCCCATCGGTGGCTAATTCTTCTTCTCTTGCCCAACCCCGCCCCATAACCTATATCCATTCGCACCACATGAACCATCTCCGCGGCAAATTCATCGTACTCGACGGCGGCGAAGGGTGCGGGAAATCCACCCAGGCCAAAATGCTCGTCGAAGCCGTCAATTGCGCCGGCATCCAAACCGTCCTGGTGCGTGACCCCGGCGCTACCCGCGTCGGCGAAATGATCCGCGGAATCCTGCTCAATCCCGACAACAAAGAAATCGGCATGCGCTGCGAGATGCTCCTCTACATGGCCTCCCGCGCCCAGATGATGCACGAAACCATCCTCCCCGCCCTGGCCGCCGGAAAGTGTGTCATTTGTGACCGATTCGTTTCCAGCACCCTCGCCTACCAACTCGGCGGCGACGGGCTGACCGCGCAGGACATCCGCACCGTCGCCAACGTCGCCATCAGCAATCGCTGGCCCGACATCACCATCATCTTCGACATGCCCGTCCATCTCAGCAGCGCCCGCCTGGATCGCCCGCTGGATCGCATCGAGCAACGGCCCATCAGTTATCACGAGCAGGTGCGAAAAAATTATCTGATCCAGGCCAAGGATTCGCCGAGTGTTCACATTCTCGAGGCAGATCGCGATCCGAAACTGATTCATGCAGATGTGATGAAATTGCTGGATGCATTGAAATGAAACGGCTGCGCGACATTCTCGGCCAGGAATCGGCGGTCGATTCGCTCCGCCGCGCGATGGCGACGGATCGCCTGGGCCATGGATTAATTTTCACCGGCCCATCCGGAGTTGGAAAAGCCACCACCGCCGCCGCCCTCTCGGCCTGGTTTTTGTGTGAAAAGCCCGGCGAATCCGATTCTTGCGGCAAATGCGAAAGTTGCCGCGCCGTCGCCGCGTTGGCCCATCCGGATTATCACATCATCACCAAGGAACTGGCCCGAGTGCATGACAAATCCGGCACGAGCAAGGCCACTGCGCTGGCGATCAACGTCGTTCGTTACGAGCTGGCCGCCAAGGCAGCGCAAAAGAGCGTGCTGGGGCGCGGAAAAGTTTTCATCGTTGAGGAGGCCCATTTAATGACGCCGGCCGCGCAAAATGCATTGCTGAAAACGCTGGAAGAACCAGCCGGAAGAACGCTGATTATTTTGCTGACCGATCATCTGGACGATTTGTTGCCAACGGTTCGCAGCCGATGCCAGCTCGTGCGCTTCGGTCGGTTGGAAAATGCGATCGTCCAAAAGGAACTGCTGGCGCGCGGCATTGAAAAGGAAATCGCCGCTGCCGCGACGGAATTGGCCGATGGCTCGCTCGGCTTGGCCCTGCGGTGGATAGAAGATGAATTGCTGAAATCCGTCCAGGCCGTCGCCGAGGAAGTGGATGCCGTTATGGCCGGCCGATCGGCATTCGATTTAATCGAAGTCGTAAAAAAATCCGCCGAAGCGCAAGTCGAGCGTCTCCTGAAGCGCGACGAACTCACGAGCAAAGACGCCGCCATGCGCTCCAGCCTCGGCGATTATCTCTCCATCGCCGCCCAGCGTCTTCGGCATCGCCTGACTGAAACCGAAGACCCCGAAGCCCTGGAACAAAACTGCCGCGCCATCGACGCCCTTGCGCAGGCGGAAAAATATCTCGCGGCAAACGTAAACGTGTCGCTGGTGTTGGAGCAACTCGGTATGTCAATCAGATAAGAATTTCCACCACGGAGACACGGAGTTCACGGAGGAATCAAAATTAAAAATGCATTTCATTCCCCCTCCGTGACCTCCGTGTCTCCGTGGTGGAAACTCTTTTCCCCCCTGTTTTTCCGAACGATTTCCGCATTCCGCTTGAGCATCGGCAACTTCACCCGCTTCATCGCGCTGTGCCGAAGTGATTCCGCATAATCCGCGTCCGTCCAGTTCAACACCGATTCCAGATTCACCGATCCATCAAATCGCACCGCAAATTCAGAGATTTCCGTCTCCGGCGCCTTGCGATTGAACGGACACACTTCCTGACAAACATCGCAGCCGTAGAGCCAATCCCCCATCTGCCGCTGCAAACCCTCGGCGATCTCGCTGCGATGCTCGATGGTCAAATATGAAATGCACTTCCGCGCGTCCAGTCGATACGGCTCGGTGATCGCCCCAGTTGGACAGGCATCAATGCACCGCCGGCAACTCCCGCAGCGGTCGATGGCCGGTTGATCTGCCGGCAACTTCAGCGTCGTGATAATCTCCCCAAGAAGCAGCCACGATCCGATCCCCTCATCGATGACGCAGGTATTTTTCCCCATCCATCCAATCCCCGCGCGGGCGGCCAATTCTTTTTCCATCACGGGAGCTGTATCCACGCAACACTTCGTCCCCGCCTCCGGCGCGATCGCCCGCAGCCGATCCGCCAGCACATGCAATCGCGGCGTCATCCAACGGTGATAATCCTCCCCCAGCGCATACCGCGCAATCCGCCCATGATCCACCGGCAAATCCGGCGAGGTCTTCGGGAAATAATTCACCGCCACACAAATCACGCTGGCGGCATCCGGGAGATAAATGCCCGGATCAACTCGCTCGGCAAAACGGGCCGACAAATATTCCATCGACCCAGACTGTCCATCGTCCAGCCATTGCCGAAAATAATCCCGATACCGCGACGGCTCGGCGGTTGTGATGCCAATGCGATCGAACCCCAGATCGCGCCCCGCCGCCCTGATCTCGCTGGAAATCTGATGGACGTCCAACGTAGAGGTCATGTTCCTCCACGCCGGCGAAATGCCTGAAGGCACAATTCCAAATCCACCGGCACTATCGGCGATTTCAGCGCATTCGTCCCCAGCGTGTTCAGCCGATGGGCCAAATCATTGATCTTCTCCACCAACTCACGAACACGATTTTCATCGGTGGCCCGGTCCAGATTTTCCCCCAGCCGATCCAACATCTTCCGCCAGACCACTTCCTCAGGCGTGAAATCATTCTGCTTCATGATCCGCAAACACCACCATGTCATCCGCGCATTCTCATCCGCCGGCATCGGATCCAATTCCAGCGGCTGTCCCATCCCCGGCAAATTGTCGAACTTCCCCTCCCGCATCGCCTCCTCAATGCGCTGATCGGCGACGCGGCGGAGAGCTTGGGCGAGATCGATGGAGTGGAGGGGCATGGGGGGATTATAACTGGGATTAAATCTCGAGAGGCGTTAGTTAGGCCTTAGAAAAAGCGAGGAAAGAGGCGGCTCGACTCAATTAACTCGCAAGTGACAATTGCACCGTTTTCCCCGATTCGCTGTTTTCTATCACCAGCTTTTTGATTCGTTGGGTACCGAACTGCTGGTTGGCGTTGAGCAATTCGATTCCATAAACACGTCCATCGGCGTCGATATCGACGTTGAGTTCATCGGACACGACAACGGTCGTCACCTTGGATCGCCTTTTGCGAAACTGAATGTAGGCGATATTGAGTTCCGGATCGTACGTTAATTGCATGGGGCGACTCTAAAAGTACTTCACGATTACGGTCACAACCAATTCGTCGCGCCCAATTCTAGCGGAAATCACATCGATCTGCTTGTGGGCGTAATATTTGCCGTTCCAAATTGCATCGTGGCGAAAAGTCCGGCGATACCGTCTTCGGCCAAATTTTGCGGGAGTCCCTCGCCCCAGGGTGATGGTCTTGCGGACTTCCGCAACGGTAGCACCGCGCTCTCTATGCGTTGCATTGCATGGGGATGGAGTCGAATCGCCATGGTTCGCGGTGATAACAGAAACTCGGGTTTGATGACTAATTACTTCCCTTTTTACTTATCAATTAATCAGTACCATCGGATTTCTCTGATTGTCAATATATTGCGTGTTTATCGTTAGGAAGGAGATGTCGATTGGGTCCTTATATGGCAACGTCTGTTAGACCTGCCGCAACGGCATAAGGGCACCGCGCGCTTTTGTGTTACGCCGAAATTGGTCACATTTTCACCCCCTCGCCCACTCACCCACTCTCCCCCTTCCGTCCGAGGCCGGGCGAGCCAAACAATGGGGGCGTTTTCGGGCTGGAAAACGAGGTTGATTTTCTTGACGCCCCACCGCGAATTCTCTATTATGGCTTCGGTTCGGTGTCTCACCATCGGCCGAGGGTTGGTATCGCCTCGGCCGCGTTGTCGCCGCGGAGTTTTTGGAAGCCTGAATTTGGGTTCCGCCCGTTGGATATCCTGACGATTTAACTCGGAGGCCGTGATGCGCTTGGCGCGGATTGTCTCTTTATCAATGTTGGTTTGCTGCCTGGCCATCGCGCTATCGGCCGTGGTCTGCAATGCGCAGGAGCACAGCAGAGGCGGCGGAAGATCCAGGAATGATTCCTCATCCGCCTCACAGCCTTCTGGCGACAGCAGTGGATTTCGGCTTCCTCTCACAGGCGGCGGTTCGAGTAATGCTGACTCCTCGGATCAAGCAGCGCCCGCCCCCTCGGCAGACACCACCACCCCCCCGCCACCTGCGGATGTGCTGGCCATGCCCACTTTGACCCCGCCAACCGATTCCTCATCCACTACAGATACATCCGCCACCGACTCGACCGATTCTACCGGCGCCGGCGTCCCGACGGTGACCCCGCTGGTCGATCAGGTCGACACTTACTGGCATTACGCCAAGATCGCCCGCTGGGATTTGGCCGCCGATGCCGGCAAGCAGCTTCTGGCCAGCACCGCCGCTCCGGAAGACTTCCTCAAAGCATTTGAAACGGTCGCGGAGAAAAAGGGGGATGATATCGATTCATCTCTCTCGAAATGGAAATCCCTGCCGGTGCCTTCCGATGCGGAGATTGCCGAAGTGCCCAGCGAAAAATCCGAGCAGGAATCGATCGTCGACATGCGGAAGGTTTCATCCGACATTGCCGATCGGCTCAATGAAGGTTATGCCACTCGCCGGTCCAATCCGGATTACATCATCGCCACGATCAACGAGATGTCGACCGGCTCCCGGGCCTACGACAACAACCTCCCCAGGCTGGCCAAGAGCGGCGAGCTGGCGGTGAAGGTTTGCGTGGACATTCTCAGGAATCCAGATCAGCGGGAATTGAACAGCACGGCTCGGCGTATCCTGCGCGATCTGGGTCGCACGGCTCTCGCTCCGCTCTATGCCGCTACTGAGATGAAAGACCCGGATACGCTCGTTGATATCTGCTCGGCGCTGGGCGATATCGGATATGACTCGACGGTTCCGTACCTCTCGCGGCTGCTGCACGATCCGAGCCAGGCGGATGAAGTCCACATCGCCGCTCGCAACGGGCTTTTGCACATGGGCATCGGTGATCCGGAGTCGATCGATACCGCCGATCAATATTACACACTGGCTGAGAAATTTTATTACGGCACATCGTCCGTGAAACCATCGGGGGACAAGACGGCGTACGTGTGGTATTGGCGCGAGGACCGGGGTCTGACGAAGTTGGATGTTCCAACTCCCGCGTTTGGAGATGTGATGGCCATGCGAGCGGCGGAATACACGCTGAAGATTGATCCATCTCGCGGCCATGCCGTCGGACTTTGGCTGGCGGCCAATACCAAGCGCGAAGCCGATCTTCCACCCGGCACGACCGATCCCACCCATCGCGGGGACCCGGATGCACATTACTATGATGTTTCCTCCGGCGTGAGCTATCTCAACGACGCCCTGGGCCGCGCGCTGCATGATCGCGATGCGGCCGTCGCCCTGAAATTGACCCACGCAATGCAGGAAATCATCGGCGAAGACAGCATCGTCGGCAGCGAAGGCGAGCCGGTGATTCAGGCGCTCTTCTTCCCGCATCGGCTGGTGCGGTACGAGGCGGCGTTCGCGCTGGCCGAGGCCATGCCCACGCAACCATTTTCCGGCAGCGATCGTGTTGCACCCCTGCTGGTGGAGGCGATGAATCAGACGGCTCGGCCAAATATTCTGGCGGTGGCGCCGGCTGGCAAGATCGATGACATCCGCGATGCGCTCAAGGGATTGGGATATGGCGCGGTGACGGGAACCGATCCCACCCAAACCGCCAACGAGGCCGACGCTCTGCCCAGCATCGACGTGATTCTCGTATCCGAAGACAGTGATGTCGGAACTATGATCGCCCTGTCCAAGAACAATGTTCGATTGCAGGAAGCGCCGGTCGTGGTGCTCACGCACATCGACGATAGCCCATACAAAGTGCAAAGCGTCAACGATCCAATGCTTACCGCGGCTGTGATGCCGACGAAGGATGCGATGCAGGCGCAACTGAAGTTGGCGATCGACGCTGCCCGCGAGCATTCGGGAATCGCGCCGCTGACCGATGAAGAGGCCACGCAATATTCCCTTCGCGCGGCCGATCTGTTGCAGAACCTGGCGCTTTCGCATGGACAGGTGATCAATCTGGGCGTGGTGGAACCGGGACTTCTGGCGGCCCTGAACGATGTCCGACCACAGATCGTGATCGCATCCGGCAAGGTTCTGAGCTTTCTGAATTCCCAAAGCGCTCAAAACGCCCTGGCGGACAAAGCCAACGACAACGCCACGCCGACGGATGTCCGCGTGAGCCTGTACGAAAGCCTCGCGGCCAATGCGAGGTTCTTCGGAAATCATTTAAATTCCGATCAGGTGGATGCGTTGGAAGCGGTGGTGTCGGATGGCAAGCAAGCCCAAGTCCAGGACGCCGCCGGCGAAGCGCGCGGGGCACTGAATCTTCCAGCGACGCAGGCCGAGGCGTTGATTATGAAGCAATCGAAGATGTGAGGAATCGACGCCAATTTCAAATCTTCCGCGCATCATACGCCCAATGAAGCAGTGCCTGCCGTTGTCTCGGCCGACAGGTCAGATCGCCAGGCTCGCAGTTTCTTTGCAATTGTGCGATGTGCCGGCGAATGGCTCGCCATCGGCCAATCTGGCGTTCATCATCGACACATCTCCTTCCCAGAAAATATCGGCAATACCATTGGAACCAGCCGCGCGGGTCTTCCGGATAAATCCATCCCTTTTTCCGCCAAACCGAAAGTGGCTGCGATGCGTTGACGCCGAAATAATTCAGCGCGGGATCGTGCCGTTCGTGGCAAAGTTTGGCGTTTTCAAACCAGTCGTCTGGAAACTCATGGATGCAATCGGTCATGTATTTGCCGCCAAAAACGCCAAGCTTGAGCATCTGTTTCGGAGTGAGTTCCGGTCGAAAATCGGGATGAAAATTTCGCCCCGGCGGTTGCGTCAGTCGATAGGCGTAGCCGTGTTGCATGAGATCGTGAACGACGATTCGCAAATGTTTCATTTTAGCCGCGTCGCTTGACGACGCATGATATCCCGGGGCTGTCCGGAGCAATGAACATACTAACCTGCACAGGCGCGGAAACCGCCTCCCGTTTTCTTTGCCGACCGGTTATGTTAGCACGCACAAGGAGGTCCTTATGCTTTTGCCGGAGCAGGTTGTTCAATTTCTCGATCATGATGATCCGATGGTGCGCGATCACGCCCTCCATTATTTCAATGACACTCACGACTTTGGACCGCTAACGGCGGACCACTATTGGGCCGTTATTGACCGTCGCGGCGAGAACGATGCAACACGTGGTTTTGCTTGCAGATTGGAAAATCTACCGCAGACCGACGCGTCGCTTCGCCGGCTTGTGCAGGCGATTAATACAACACAATCGGATGATTTTGATTATGACTATCAGCGTGCCGCTCGGGATATGGATATGAGCGTGCTGGCGCGAAACCGGGATGAATTGTTGGCGTGCCCGAAATTGCTGCCGCATGTCCGGGAGCACCTTCAGTTGCGACTCAGCCTTCTCGATCAGCCGGCCCAGGATGCATGGGATCGACTGATGCAACACGGCCTTGAGCTGGGCAATGGAGATTCCGGAAGCTTCAACCCCAACCTGAGCGATGCACTTATCGAGGCGGCCGCGCGCGGCGGAATTCCGATCTGTCAGCGGGCGATGAACATACTGGCTGATGAATCCTGCGAGGATTGGCGGGAAATCTTTGCCGTCAAGGTCCTGGGCAGGGCGCGTTATGAGCCGGCCGTCGACGCGCTGATCGCAAAGCTGGCCATCGACGCCGATGTCTTGCGTGAGGAGGTCAATCGCGCGTTGACGCGCATCGCCACGCCGCGCGTCGTTGAGCGCATCGTCGATTTCTATCCGGGTAAACCTTGGCATGTGCGACTGTATGCATACTCTTCGCTGGCGAATATCAAGCGGCCCGAGAGTGAAGACGCCATGATGAAATTGTTGGACATTGAACTTGCGCTCGCGGCCGACCCCAATTACGATGACGAAGGCGCGCCGCTGGTGGACATGATCTTGGTCGACTTGACGCGGCTTTGCTCGCTGGCGGGACTCGAACAATCCCGCCGGTTGATCGGAGATTCTCCCGATGATGTTGAACTGCTCTACTTGTGCGAATCACTGATCGCCACTTCCGTCATGAACGGCGTCACCCTGCCCGAGGAAACTACCTGGCGAGCCCTGATCAAGGCCCGGGAAGATCGCAGGCTCGCATTGGGCCAAATAAAGAGCGCTGACGACATGCTCCGCGAAATGCATCAACGGTGGATGGCCACGGGCAACAGCTTCGCACCCGAAGATGCCGCTGCTGGCGAACACGACGATGAAGATTGGAACGCATTGCCTCCCAGCGAAATTTATCCCCCCTTCCATCCCGATCGCATGGTTCCTATCCGCAACGCCGCCCCGAAGATCGGCCGAAACGATCCCTGTCCATGCGGTAGCGGAAAGAAATACAAGAAATGCTGCCTGAATCGAAGCAGCAATGCTGTCCGATCAAAATCGGAAGCCGGATGATCACGGATACGGCGCGGCCTTCGGCTCGTCGCCGGGAAGTTCCAGTGCGCCGATCAGATCGGAAATCCTGGCGATTCCCGAGCGCGTGAGATATTCCTCCAGACCGTCACAAATTTTGTTGGGCACGGATGGATCGACGAACAACGCCGTCCCCACGGCAACCGCGCTGCTGCCGGCCAGGAGAAATTCCACCGCATCCTGCCAGGTTTGTACGCCTCCCATGCCGATGATCGGCACGCTGGCGGGTTTGGCGACGGCGCGATAGACCCGGCTGATCAGATGCAGCGCGATCGGCTTAATCGCCGGTCCGGACAATCCGCCGGTCACGTTTGCCAATCTCGGCCGTTTTTTGTGGATGTCGATGGCCATGGCGGTGAAGGTGTTGATCATGGAAATCATCTGTGCCCCGCCATCGATCGTCGCCCGCGCGGTTTGCGTGATGTCTTCCACATTCGGCGAAAGTTTCACGATCAGCGGCTTGCGCGGCAACACGCGCTTCACCTCGCGCGTCAATTCCTTCAATCGGCCCGGATGCGTGCCGAAGGTCAAACCATCGGCCACGTTTGGACACGACACGTTCAACTCGACGGCCGTGAGGCAATCGAGATCATCCATCGCCCCACACGTTTCGACATAATCATCAAAACTGTGCCCCGCCACGTTCACGATCACCGGGCAGGGCATCTTGCGAATCAGCGGAATCTTCTCCGCCAGAAACCGCTCCAAACCGACATTGGCCAGGCCAATGGCATTGAGCATCCCCGCGCGCGTCTCAACAATCCGCGTCGGCTCGTTCCCCGCCCGCTCCTCGCGCGTGATCGATTTGGTGACAAACGCCCCCAGCCGCGACATGTCCATAAAATCCGCATATTCCCCGGCATATCCGCATGTTCCGGAGCACGTCAATAACGGATTGGCGAGCTTGAGACCGGGGAGTTGGATGGAGAGATCGGGCACGCTGGGACACTTTTATGCGAAGTGGGGGAAAAGGCAACAGAATTCAAGTCCCGAAACACCTGGCAGAATTGGACGTAATATTCGAGATCATATGACTATAATGATCTAACGTGAAAAACGCGATCAAAACAAAGCTAGTTCTAGCCGTTTTGCTGGCCATCGGCGCGGCCGCCTTGCTGGCGGCGATTTGCGGTCCAAGGGAGGTCCGACTTCTTATGATGTCGGTAGCCTTGTACTGTTGGGGCGTCCCAGCCGTGTTTGGGGTTTTAGTTATCCCGCGCCGAAGACGCTGATCGGTATTTCACGACTTTTTGGGTTTCCGGCCGATTCGCCGTAAAAAGGCATCTTTCTTCCGCTGCGTGTAATCGTCAGTGAAGGGAATGAATTCAGCGCTGTCCAAGCCTTGCAAAAGTTTCGCGGTCAGTTGGTCCTTCGCTTGGGCGAGCGCTTCGTGATGGCCGAGCGATGTTCTGTTCTTCGAGGTTTCTGCGTGTTCGGGTTCCATGGTTAATTATTTGTATACACCTTATGCACCGGCCTCCCCCTTAAAATCTCCGCTTTTCCCCAGCTCGTCACCTGCTTGAACGCGTCGCTTCGCAAAAATGCGGTGAACGCTTCCTGCGTAGTCCATTGGCTTTGGATCAAAAAACTCCCGCGCGAGGCGACGGATTCGTAGAGGTGCGAATCGACGTGGCCGTCCACGGTTTTCAGGTGCTCGATCACTTTGAGGAATCCGGATTTGAATTCTTCTTCCTTGCCGGGGAGGACGTCGTAGTGCATGCCGATGGTGGTCATTGTCGGCAAAGCTAATCGGTGAGCGGGGATAGGGCAAATGCGCACTATCGCGCGCTCGGCCCTGTTGTTGGGGGATCTAAATACTCGCCGAACCACGTGTTCGCCTCGCTCGTGATCATCTTTACGGCCATGATGCATAAACTCAGGTGATTCGCCCCATCCACGAGGATCAGCCGGCTGTGATTCGGATCGGCCGCGTGCAGGCGAATGCTCTCGGCGGGATGCAAAAATGTGTCGCTGTTGCCGTGAATCAAAAGGACCGGCGTATTCAGGCGGGAGATGGCGTTCAGGGGGCTGGATTTGTCGGGATCGAATCGGCCGAGGACTCCGACCTGTCTGACGATGTCCAGCATATCTCGATTCGAGAACATCCAGGCGTCCGAGCCGAGCAACAGCGGCCCGCCATCGAGGGCGGCATCGTGCAAGGAACTAAATGGCTCCAGCGCGACGACGGCATGGACACGCGGGTCGATCGCTGCCCAGCAGATGGCGGTGGACGCGCCGTAGGAGACGCCGATGACGCCGACATCGCCGACGATCAAGCCTTGCTGATCCAATTGATCGAGCACCTGGACGAGATCGTGGGATTCGACCGCGCCGAAGGTGATGCGGTCGCCGGTCGATCGGCCATGGCCGCGCAGATCGACCAGAATCACGCGATATCCGAAGCTGGCCATCACGAATGAATAAAACTCGTACGGCGGCAATTCTTTTTCATCTCCCCAACCATGCAGCAGAAACAGCGTGCCTTTGGGTTGTTTGACGTGCCGGGTTTCGGGCCGCGTGGTGTCGAATCTCATACCAACATTGAACTGGCCATTCCCTTCGCTGGTGACCCACACTTTTCCCGGCCCAGTGATGGGTTCGACGATCCAGACGGACAACGACGCAGCCGGCGGGCCGACGTTGACTCGAAGTTGTCGTGAAACATGGTGCTCGGCCAGAATATCCGCCGGCGCATCTCGGCCGCGCGTGGGCAGACCCATGTTTGGCGCTTCCGAAAGGTCGTTGGCGACGATCCCATTGCAGCCGGTCGATGCCAGCATGAGAAGGCAGAAGATGAGCGGAAATCTGGCTGTTAAACAGTGTCCTGGCGGAATTCCCACATCCGGAAGGTACTCGTGATTCCGTGGATTTCCAATTTTCGCCGTGCGTTGCGCGGGGTGATTTCTCGGCGCGGTAATTCACCAGGCGACAGAAAAAATTTGGGCGATCCGGGCTGATCCTATGGGCTTCCAATGCCCATGCTTAAGCCTCGAATTTCCTGAACCACCTCGCGCAGCAACCCAACATTGGCCGGCGGGAAGCGATGCCGGGTTAATTGCCTCGGCTTCACCCATTTCAACCGCTGCGATGCCAGCGGGCGCGGGATGTCTTTGAGAAGTTGGCAAACGAACGGCCGCAGGGTCACGCGGAGATGGGGATAATCGTGCCGGATGGGAGTCAATGCTTGGCCGATCCGCACCGTGACGCCCAATTCCTCCATCAATTCCCGCCGGAGGCAAGCCGCCAGCGTCTCCCCCGCCTCCTTCTTCCCACCGGGAAACTCCCAAAACCCGCCAAACGCATCTTTCAACCGCCGTTTACAGATGAGCACGCTCCCTTCCTTGACGATGATGGCAATTGCCACATCCACGCGCTTTTTCCGACCACGGTTCTCGCTCATTTTTTTGACAGTTTACGTCATCTGTCGGCTTCCGTCGCCTTAACACCAAAACAACCATAAATTCATCAGCCACAAACACTTATTCAATTTGGTTAATTCGTTTCTTACGCCGGAACTGAAATTGACAGCCCCCGTTTGCGTGGTTATATTTCGCCCTTCGTCGGCAATGACGAGCAAACCAAAGTACAAGCGGCTTCCTCATAGCCGTGGCATACTTCCGGAGGTGGATAGGAGCCACCCCTCCGGAAGTCTTTTTTTGGCCTGACCCTAATGGCCGTCGCGCGCAGCCAATTCCTCGCCATCGTCGGGCGGAACATTCCGCTCTGCCGCGATCACTTTCGATTGGTTCTGAACCTTCCAACATTCCCCCCAACCCGGCCCGGACAATTTATCCAGATCTCCTGCAATGATGTTGATCCCGATATGGACGACTTTCCGGAAATTCTCTGGGATCCCGGACAACGCGCCGACATTCATGGATTGGAACTCCGCTCCCCGCAGGCGGTCCTTCGCCGGCCGTTCTCGCTGGCCGGCCGGCGGGATGAATCGGATCATGTCGAGCTGGATATCATCCACCGCGTCGTCGGACTTTCCACCCACTGGCTCGCCAACCTCTCGGAAGGCGACCTGGTTAACATCCTCGGGCCCCTCGGCAACGCATTCCATTTGCCCCCGCCCCACGGCACCGCCCTGCTCGTCGGCGGGGGCGTTGGCATTCCACCCATGCTTTATCTCGCCGGCGCGCTGCGATCGCACAATGCCGTCGCCTTCGCCGGCGCGACCACCGCCGATCTTCTTCCCCTGCATCCCGATTCCCTCGGCGCCGAGGAATTTTCCCGCCACAACATCCCCGCGATCTTGGCAACCGACGACGGCTCGCTCGGCTTCCGCGGATTCGTCACCCAGGCATTGGAGGAATATCTCGACACCCGCCAGCCGACCCATCCCACGATTTACACCTGCGGCCCCGAGCCGATGATGAAGCGCGTCGCCGACATCGCCCTGCAGCGAGAAATCCTCTGCCAGATCGCCGTCGAACGCGCCATGGCCTGCGGCATGGGCACCTGCCAAAGCTGCTGCATCCGCGTCCGCAAACCCGACCCCGCTGCAGTTCCCTTGCCTGGCAAAGACTGGTGCTACCGCCTGGCCTGCACGGATGGCCCGGTCTTCACGGCTGCACAGTTATTGTGGTGATGTTCCAAATGAGTTTTATCGGTTGGATTTCCCTTGCCGGCCGAAGTCCTTGACTCGAACATGAGAAGCCGTTGCCGATGCGGACCCCGTCGGCTGGCCCGGCGAAGTTCGATGCGGCATTCTGGGTTTGGAGAATGCCGCGACGAGCTTCAACGGGTCAGCCAACGGTCTTCGCGGCGACGGGGACTTCACCCATTCGAGCCGGCCGAGTTGAACGGCGCGGAAACCGTTACCGAAAAGAATCTTCATTCATTAATTGCCGTTGGCCAGATTACTTTCCCGCCACTTTCAGCAATTCCTGCTCGGCCGCCTTACACCACGCCCCTTTATCCAGCTTGGCCGCCACCGTCGGAAAACGGTGCGGCAATTCTGAAAGTGGGATCAAACCAATATCATGCAGCATCGGATAGATGATGATCTTCCCCGCCAACGTGCGATTTTCCACCGCCGCGATCCCGTCCACCGCGCCGGCCATGCCGCCGATGGCGTCCACTGAGCGGTTGGTGTCCAGCTTGTGCGATTTCACTTTCTCCAGCACGATTTTCATGTCGTTGATCACCGATCCGCTCGTGCCGAACATGTAGCACTGGTTGGCGATGTAGGTGTCCAGGTCCAGCTCCTGTTTCGTCGGCGCGGGGATGCCGGCGAAAATGTTGATGAGGCATTCGGCAGTGCTGTCCTTTACCGCCGCCGCCACCAGCGCCCCCACCGGCGCCATCAGCGCCCAGTAGGAAAATTTTTCCCGCAACGGCGTTTTCTGCGTGTTCACCAGCCGTAGCGTGACATGATTCACATCCGCCAATGACTGCGCCTTCGCCCCCAGCGCCGCCAACCGCGGATCATCAATATCCGTTCCGACGACAGTCAGATTTTTCGCCCCTGAGCAGACGCTACGGATGACATGCATCTGCCCCATCGGTCCGCCGGCGCCGATGACAATCACCGTGTCTCCAGCGCGCAACTCGCCAGTAGCGGGTATGGATTTATACGATTCCATCGCATCCGAGCCGGTCGTTCCAATCCACCGCGTCATTCCATAATGAACCCGCCCAATGCCCACCGAAACCGGCGCGTCGATTTTTTGCCCGCCGAGCACCACGTTCATCAATCCGCGCGTGGCCAGTTTGTCGTTGAGAACCTCAATGGTCGCCTTGTCGTGGCCAAAATAAACGATGTCATCGAAACTTTCGTTGGCCAGCGCCGCCGCGCCGGATGGCTCGATGCGCGTGGCCGATTTGAATTCCGTCAGTTGCCGCCCATCGCCGCCAACAATCAAGAGCCTTCCCCCGGGCTTGATCGTTTGCCGCTCAATATTTACATACGAATCCTCCACGCATGCCCACGGTTCCACCAGCGCGATCGCCGAGGCACTCAAATCCTCCGGCACCGGGATGAGGAATCGCTCGCCCCCATCCATCACCACGCGCTCGTCCATCAGAACATATTCCTGCAGTGCCCCCTCGAAGTTGTAACCAAATGCCGCGTTGGAACTGGCCGTCGGCAATCCGCGATAATCCGTCTGCACCAGACACCGCTCGCCCACCTTGTGATGCTTCACCGAATTCCCCACCGCGACAATCCGGCAAGTCACCTCATGCCCCGGCACCGTCGGCTTTTCATCCGGCACATAGCTGGGAATTTCCGCCAGCACCTCTTTCGACAATCCACCAGTGATCTCGCTCTTGCGCGCATGCTGCGAAAACTGCTTGAGCAATTTTAAATCTGAAAAACAAAGCCCCACGCATTCAACCTTCGCCAGAATCTGATGCGGGCCCGGCTTGAAAACTTCCTTGGATTTGTTCAGCTCCAATCGGCCCGGACCGACGAGCTGCACGGCATACTGCTTTTGCGGAATCTGAGTCTGCGTCATGGTTTCATCTCGAATCACTTGAGCATCACTTGTCCACCGGTCACCGGCAACGCCTGGCCGGTCTCGTATTTCTGGTCCATCAGGTAAAAAATCGCCTTCATCACATCCGCCGGGGTGCAGCCGCGATTCATCGGGACTTTCGCCTCATAAAACCGCTTCACATCCGCGATGGTCTTGGCCCCCGGAACTTTTCCGCCGCGGAGATATTGGGCGAACAATCCGTTGGTCGGATCGGACCAGAGCGGGCCGTCGAAGAAATTTCCCGGACAAATGGCGTTGACCTTGATCCGGTCTTCCACCAGTTCCAGCGCGAAGGATTGCGTGAGCCCGATGCCGCCAAACTTGCTGCCGGCGTATGCGCCGTTGCGGTTGGAACCTTGCAAGCCCGATTTGGAATTGATCTGAATGATGTCGCTCCAGTAATCCGGTTTTGCCATCGCCTGAATCGACAGAATGGCCGATGCCTTCTGCGTGCAGACAAAAAATCCTTTGTAATTCACGGCCGTGACGAACTCGAAATCTTTTTCGCTCTGAGTTTTCACGCTCTCGGCCTTGAGCACGCCGGCGTTGGAGATCAGCACGTCCAGTCCGCCGAACGCGCGAATCGTTTGATGCAATGCGGCTTGCACCGAAGTCCCATCCGTGACATTGATCGCCAATCCCAGCGCGCGGCCGGCGCCGAGTTTGCCGGTGATTTCCCCCGCTGCCTTTTTCGCGCCCTCGACGTTCATGTCGGTGAGCACGACAAACGCCCCTTCATCCGCCAAGGCCTGGGCGATTTCCAATCCGAATCCCTGGGCCGCGCCGGTGACGACCGCGACCTTCCCCGCCGCGCGACCGGATTTCGCGCCCATTTTGGCGATCTGCCGGCGATACGCCTCGACTTCCCAGTGCTCCAGAAAATCCCGCGTCTCCTCGGCCAGATATCGAATTCCGCCCAACCGCTGCGCGCCAGTCATCAATTTGATCGCATCGGTGTAAACCGACTTGGTGATATTCGCGCCCGTCACGTCATCGCCAACGGTGAACATCCCCAGCCCAGCCACAAGAATCACCTGCGGTGGGAAATGCGTTTGTTTCGTGTGCTCTTCAATCGCATGCCGTAATTTCCCCACGATCGGCGCGGCCGTCGAATCGCTTCCAACATCGAACCAGAGCGGAAAGGAACGGCAATACACCAGTTGATCCGGCGTCAGAGGGCCCTTTGCCACAGCGGATTTCGCCCCAGCAGAACCGACGAATTCCGCGACGACAGGCGAATCATCGAACGCAACGATCTTCAGATTCTCCCCCGTCGCCAGCAATGCGCGCAGTGCCGGACCAATGATGTCAATCGTCTTTGCAGCACTTGCGGCTTCCAAATGATTCACCGCGCCGAACAGATTCTTCGCCGGTTGTTTTTCCAGATACGTCCGCAATAAATCCAGCAACCACTCCGTGTCCTTGTTGATCTGCTCGGCCGAATCCCCGGCGACAACCAGCCCATGATTCTGCATGATCACCGCGCGCGGGCAATCGCGCCCGGTTTTCTTTTTGTACTCCGCGAGTGCATCCCGCAGCGTCTGGGCCAGCACAAATCCCGGATCGACATCAGCAATCCAAATAATCTGATCCCCGCAAAGATCATGAATCAGCCGCTTGCCGATCTGGCAACAGGTGAACATGTTCACCAGCGTGTTGTGCGTGTGCACCACGAATTGCCGGGGCATCAGATGATGCAGCACGACCTCCACCGACGGCCGCTGCCCCTTCTCCGGACAAATCCGCGCGGCCATCACGGCCTGCTTGAATTTCTCCTCACGCTGATTTCGCTCCTTGCCCAAATCCGCCGCCAGCAGCGCCTCCAGCGCCGCTCGATCCATCTCCACAAAACTTTCCGGCGTCACATTCGCCAGCGCCTGCCCGCTCCCCTTCACGAAAATTCGCGGGCCGATTTTGACGGATGTATTGCCTCCCCCGGCGATCACAAATTCCGGATCAACGCCGAAATGCCGCGAGATTTCGCAAAGCGTTCGCAGGAGTTGATCCAGATCGCCCGTACCGGCTTGAGGTTTAATCGCAGTGGCATCCATTTAATTTCCGTGCGCCTCGGGCGAGTTTCGATATTTTTGAATGACAGCCGCGCCAAGATGCGCGAGCTGTGCGATTCTCTTTTCGCCGCTGCCGGCTTCATATCCGATTTGGCCGTGCAATGTGAGGAATTGATGGGCCGCGACGACACAAGCGCCTTCCCAGAAAATCGCCTTGATGTCATCGGGAATCGGCACTCCATTGAGACACGTCGGCTCGATAGGCAGCAATTCCAGTGTGTTGTGCTCCGTCCCAGCCGTCAAAATCAAACCGGCTGTGCGCATCGCTTTCACATATTTGCCGAGCACCTCTGGCGTATTTCGTACCGGAATAAATTCCGCGCAACCAATTTTCCAATCCTTGATCTGGGCAATTAATTTTTCGACCGGCTCCTCGAACGGACAAATCGGCTGGGTGCCATCCGCCAGCGTTGGATAACACGGAATCCCGCGGAGTTCTGATATCAATCGAATCGCATCGGCAAATCCAATGAACGTTTCCGGCACATAGGCGCTCTTGCCGGATTTGAGCAGATGCGAGCGAATTTCGTTCTGGATTTTCACCGCATCATCGGCTGATGCTTTCGGCGCGGCTCCAAGAATGCGGGTGAGTTTTTCGATGCGCTGCGATTGCGGCACCAGTTCAAAGAATCGTTCCTGAAACGCCTGGCAAACGTGGCGTTCTTGGAGATACACGCGCTGCCGCGGGCAATCATGGCGGGCGACCACGCGATCAATGACGGCCGATTCGGTCAAACCCGTGTCCACGCCACGCTGAGCGAAAACATCCGCGAGCAACTGCACGACCTTGGCCATGCGCGTCGAATCATTTCGCAGAATCGTGCCGAGAATCGCATCCGCTTTGGGCGACATCTTTGCAAATCGCGTGATGCCCTTGCCGCAGATGTAAAGTTTGCCGGGATTTCCGGGATCGTTGAGTTTGATGCCCTGCTTCTGCAAATCTTCGAGCAGGCAGATGATCTCCAGGCCGTAGAGCGGAAAAATTCCCTGTTTCCGGGCGAGTTTGGAGAAGTCGCCGTAAACTTCGTAATCGTAATAATTGCTGACGCCCAGCACGCCGATCTGCTGCTGGCCGGCCAGATCGACGGCTTGCCGCACCGATTGAAACGCCGAGAAATTCGGCGGCAGATGCAGATGCGCGTTGGCCGGCAGGCGCGGCGACGGCGCGGCGGATTCCATCTGCGCGACCGTCGCCAGATCGCGCAAATTTCCCAGGGCTTTTTCCGATTCACTTTGCATATATACCCGGCTCATTCGGATCGCAGAACTGTTTAGCCGCGACCCGCAGGGGAGCGCGTTTGCGATTCGCAATGCCGACGGACGCGCTCCCCTTCGGGTCGCGGCTAAACGGTATAACCATGCTCGACATTTGAACCATCATTCCGTCCTTCGCCTGTCGAATTCTTACACCGCCGCTGCCACGCAGATCACTTTCCTCGGCGGCATGTGCAGGCCGATCGACAGCGCATCCTCCGCCGATTCCTTGAATGCCTCGCTGATCGTCGGATGCGCGAACACCGCCTCGGCCACGTCGCGCACTTTCGCCTTCTGATTCAACATCGCGCCGGCCGATGCAATGCATTCGGTCACGTTGTGGCCGATCATGTGCACGCCCAGCAGATCATCCGTCTCGCGGTTCCGCACGACTTTCACGAAACCCTCGGTGTCGTTGACCGCCATCGCTTTGCCGAGATACGCGAGCGGAAAATTCCCGACGGTGATCGGAAATCCTTTGGCCCGCGCTTCATCAGCGGACAATCCAACCGTCGCCACTTCCGGGAATGTGTAAATGCAATTGGGCACGGGGGAATCGAATGCGTGGCCGTGCCCCACGGCATTTTCTACCGCCACCACGCCGTGCGCGGACGCGGCGTGCGCGAGCAAACATCGGCCGTTGGCGTCGCCGATGCAGTAAATCCCGTCGGCTCGCGTTTCCATTTTGTCGTTCACCGGCACAAACCCGCGCTCCGGCGCGATGCCGACGCTGGAGAGATTTATCTCGGCCGTATTGGGTTTGCGGCCGGTGGCGACCAGCACGCGCTTGGCGTCGATCCTGGTGCCGTCACCGAG
>JBEKUH010000071.1:0-27619 GCA_049515255.1 Tepidisphaeraceae bacterium
GCTGCGCTCGTCGTCACGCGATCACGACGAGGGGAAGTAGAACCGATGGAAGACTTTTTGAACATACAAGACACAAAGACACGAAGCGGTATTCTTGGTTGCAAAATGATTCTGCGAATTTGGCATTCTTAAAAAATTATTTTGAATTCAATGCGTTAAATTCGCCATGTTGCTCCGGAGCGGCGAAAACCCCGCTTCGTGTCTTCGTGACTTCGTGGTTCATTTTTTTGAATTGAAAAGCGCGGAGGCGAATCCGATCAATTCGTCGCCGCCGGCGCGGGAAGCCATTTGTTTTTTGTCATCCAATTGATCATCAGCTCCGGCCAGACGCGAATCGCCGGATCAGTTGGATCCAGCGCGAAACCGTGACCGCCGCCATAAAACAAGTGCAGCTCGGCGGGGACGTGGTTTTTCAGACACGCTTCGTAAAACAGAATCGAATTCATCGGCGGCACGACACGATCGGCCGAACCCTGCGCGAGAAATGTGGGCGGTGTGTTGGCGCTGACGTGCTCATCCGGCGAGAGCAGCGAATAAACTTTTGGATCATCGTTGGTCAGGGCCGTGCGCGAGCCCTTGTGCACATATTCCTCCTGCGTGAAGGTCATCACCGGATACATTAGCACCGCGAAATCCGGCCGGGCGCTGGCGGAGTCGATGGCGTCGCTCACGCCGGATTTTCCCGGATCGATTCCGACGGCCACCATCGCCGCCAGATGTCCGCCGGCGGAGAATCCCATGATGCCGATGCGATGGGGATCGACATTGTATTCGGCCGAGTTGGTGCGAACGGTGCGGATGGCGCGCTGGGCGTCCCAAAGTGGAACCGGAAACTGATATCGCTGCGGCGGCGCGTTGGCGGTCATCGCATGACCGTGGCGGTATCGGACGACAAACGCGGCGATGCCGTGCGAGTTAAGCATCTTGGCGATGTCCGAGCCTTCGCGGATCGTGCTCAGATGCACATATCCGCCGCCGGGGAGAACGACGAAAGCCGCTGTTGGGCCAGTGGCGCCGGCGGGGAGATAAATATCCATCGTGGGCTCAGTCGGATCGGTGTCGTTGTCCACGCCGGTGACGATGCCGGGCGCGGTTTGCCAGAGTTTGATTCGCGTCGGCCCGGGCTGCGTCGCCTGGGCGGATGCGAAGTTGCAAGATGTGAAAATAATTCCGGCCACGATGATGATACCCAAGCGCATGAGGTTTCCTATCACGCTCCGGTTTCGCCGAGCTTTTCGAGCAGGCGATGGAGCGAATCGGTCAGGGTTTGAACTTTATTTTCCAGTGTAGTGACGCGATCCGAAAGCGTTGGGCCGGCGGTGGATGCGGGGATTTCTGCCGCCACCGAAATCGGATGCAATTCGGGGCACAAGAGCTGCATGTATCGCTCGGCCCGTGAGCCCGGCGCTGGCGGCAATTCTTTCACCAGCGGCTCCTGGCATGTCATCATTGCCGTGAGCAATCCCCTGGTGGTCTCGAGCGAATCCAGTTCCGCCATCCGACTCGCCCGGCCACGAATTTCGCCCAAAGTCTGCGGCCCGCGCAACAAGAGTTCCGCCAAAATCGCCAGCTCGGTTGGCCGAATGTGCAAAAATTCGTTGGCCCTGTGCCGATATTTGTGCACACGACTTCCCGGCGTATCCACCCGCACCGCCAATCCCTTTTCGCGCAGTCCTTCCAGCGCATCGAAGATTTCATCCTCGCCGAGCGACAGAGCGGGATCGCGATTGTTCTTCTGATTCGCCCCGTTGGTGGCCGCGTTGAGTGACAGCGGATACTGCTCCGGCGTGGTCATCGCTTTTTCGATGAGCACGCCTAGCACGCGGGATTCGATTGGATTCAGTTGGATCACGAAACTCTCTCCGTCACATCTCTCGCAGATGATAACTCTTAATCGTCGTCTGTTGAAAATCCGGATACGCGTTCAGATCGTGCTCGGCAAGGTCCAGGCCGTCGAGTTCATCGGCGGGTTTGATGCGCAGGCCTATGGTGGCTTTCAAAAATAGCAGCGAGCCGAAGCCGACGATCAATGAAAGAACCGCGAGCAAACCAACGCCCAAAAGTTGCGGGAGCAATCGGGAGAAGATTCCGGAGATCGGTGCATGGGCGAGCAGGCCGGTGGCGAGGGCCGCCCACAATCCGCCGACGCCGTGGATGGCGATGCTGGCGGCGGGGTCGTCGATTTTCCAGCGTAATTCCAGCGACACGGCCGCGAGGGGAACGAGGATTCCCGCGATCGCGCCGGCGGCGACGGCGGCGAGAGCGATCATGCGATCCGCCCCGCCGCTGATGGATATCAGTCCGCCGAGCAATCCGGAGATGACCAAAAATATGTCGGTTTTACCGTAGCGGAATCGGCTCAGCGCCACCGCGGCGCATGCTCCGGCAGCGCCGGCGAGGATGGCGTTCATCGGAGCCTGGGCGGAATCGGATTGAAGATCGATGCAGGACATGATGTACGGTCCCCAGGTGACGAATATCAGGGCAGCGCCCAGCAGCATGAATACAACGCTGTGGCCGAGGACGGCGTTAGTGGAGCCGTCGCGATTGAATTTGGCTTCGCGCGGGCCGAGCAGGATCGCGCCGATGAGTGCGATGAGTCCGGCCGAGAGATGCACGAAGGTTGCGCCGGCGACATCTGCGAAGCCGCGGCTCGCGAGCCACTGTGACCATGCCAGATGCCAGGCCAGCGGAGTGATTGCGCCGGCCATGAGGATCGACATGATGACACCGACGCCGGAGCGGGATCGCTCGAGCATCGCGCCGGCGACGATGTTCGCGGACATCACCGACACGAGCGCGGGGACGAGCATGGCCGAGCCGAGCGTGCCGTCCCAATCGCAGGCATCGTGCCAGTTGCCCGAAAGAATCGCACCACCGATGGCCCAGAAGGCGAGGATGCCGACGCAGGTGTGGATGAGAGATCGGAAGAAAGAGGCGGCGGCGTTTTTATTGCGCGACACGCCAGCCTGGAATAACCCCATCCCCACGTTCAGGAGCAACAGCGCCGCGGCGCTCAGCATGATCCATGGGGTAATCATGGCAACTCCATTGAATGGGCTGTTTTACCGGATCGGATCGGGACTTGCGAACGAACGGGCATGGCGACTGAAGTCGCCATGCCAGTGGATGTTGATCGTTCTTTACTCCGCCGCGGGGGCCCGGGTTTCCTTTGGAGTTTCAGGCTCGGCTGATCCTTCGGGGGATTTGAATTTCTTCAGGGCGGCTGTGGCGAACTGGTGCCGGCGTTCGTTGCGTTTTCGGCGGAGGCCGGCGCTGCGGCGGATAGTGCCGCGGGGGGCGATCTTTTCGGTCAGAAGCTGAAGGATCACGATGCTGCCGGCATCGCCGATGCGGTAATCGCTGAGCTTGATGATGCGGGTGTATCCGCCGCGACGGTCGGCGAATTGCGGGGCGATTTCCTCGAACAACTTTTGCACGACCGTCTTGCCGGTGAACTCCTGTTCCTTGTCGGTCAGCCGGCGATCCTGAAGTGTTGCGATCACGCGCCGGCGAGCCGTGAGGGTGCCGGTGCGCGCCAGGGTGATCAATTTCTCCGCCATCGCCTTGACCTCCTGGGCCTTGGGCAAAGTCGTGCGGACTTTGCCATGCTCGAAGAGGCTTTGCACGAGATTTCGGCGCATCGCCTTGCGGTGCTCGGAGTCCCGGCTGAGTTGCCGGCCAAAAACCATGTGACGGCTCATTGCAATGCTCCTGTCGCTAACACTTTATTGGCCGCCGTCGTTCGACGCGCCGCTGGTCTGGGGTTCCTGTTGTTGCTGCTGATCGACCGGTTCCTCTTCCATCTCTTCCTGATCATCATCCGGCATCGTCGCGGCAGCGCTGCTGGTGGCGACCGCATCGAGGTCCATGCCGAGGCTCAGGCCCAGGTCGGCCAGCTTGCGCTTGACCTCACGAAGGCTGGTCTTGCCAAAGCTGCGGACCTTAAGCAAGTCCTGATCGGTTTTCTTCACCAGATCGCGCACGGTGGTGATCTTGGCGGATTCCAGGCAGTTGTTGGCCCGGACCGAGAGATCCAATTCCTGAACGGTCATGTTCAGCTTTTGCTGGAGATCGGGGTCGATCATCGCCTTGGACGCATCTCGCAGAGCCGTGACGGCATCGTCGTTGGCGGTGTCGGTGCCGAGCTCGAAGTACTGCACAAACGGGTTGAGATGTTTGCGGAGAATCTTGCTGGCTTCGACCAATGCCATTTCCGGAGAAATTGTGCCGTTGGTCCAGATTTCCAGGATGAGGCGATCGTAGTCGGTCTTCTGGCCGACGCGAGCGTCCTCGGTGGTGTAGCGGACGCGGGTGACGGGTGAATAAATGCTGTCCACCGCGATCAGGCCGATTTCCTGCTCTTCGGTATCCGCAATGTTTTCCGAAGCGGTGACATAACCGCGGCCCTTGGAGACGGTCAGTTCCATGTCGAAGGGAAGATTTTCGGTCAGCGTGGCGATCACCAAATCCTTATTGACGATGGTAATGGCCGGGTCGGCTTCGATCATGCCGGCGGTGATAGCGCCGGGGCGATTGGCGACCAGCTTCATGTCTTTGTTGTCGTCGCTTTCCAGTTTCACTACCAGGCTCTTGATGTTGAGGATGATGTCGGTGACATCTTCCATCACACCGGGCAGGCTGGAGAACTCATGCTCTGCGCCTTTGAGCTTAATGTGGGTGACGGCAGCGCCTTCCAGCGAGGAAAGCAGGATACGCCGCAGGCTGTTGCCGACGGTGGTGCCAAAGCCGCGCTCGAACGGCTCGGCAACGAACTTGCCGTATGTTTCGGTGGATACCTGCTCATCACGCAAGACGCGCGACGGCAATTCCAAACCGCGCCAACGAATTCTCATGGATATCTCCTGGGCTTGTCGCCCGTGATTTGCATTGCGCCGGATTGCTGAAGGTTACCGCCCCAACCGTTAGGGGCCATCTGTCTTCCGCCTCGCCGGGCCATGCTGAATTATTTGTTTTACACTCGTCTCTTCTTGGGCGGACGGCAGCCGTTGTGCGGCAACGGGGTGACGTCCTCGATGCTGGTGATTCGCAGTCCGGCGTTCTGAAGATTCAGGATCGCCTGCTCGCGTCCCGCGCCCGGACCCTTGACTCGTACTTCGATCTCCACCATGCCCGCCTTGCGGGCGATTTGCGCGGCGTTTTCGGCGGCGCGACCGGCGGCGTAGGGAGTGCTCTTGCGCGCGCCCTTGAAAAATCCGCCCTTGCCCGCCGATGCCCAGGCGATCGTTTCGCCGTTGGGATCGGTGATGGTCACGATGGTGTTGTTGAATGTCGACTTGATGAACGCGATTCCGCGCGTCACACCTTTGCGGACTTTCTTTTTGGTTGTCTTGGCCGCCGCCGCGGCGGGTTTGCCTGCTTGTTCGCCCATTTTTGCTCCAGCAATTTCTGTTTGATCGACGCTCTAAAAGATTGATTACTTACCCAGTTCCTTGACGCCCTTCTTGCCGGCGACGGTTTTCCTGGGGCCCTTGCGGGTGCGCGCGTTGGACCGCGTTCGCTGGCCGCGCACGGGCAGGGAGCGCCGGTGCCGCATGCCGCGATAGCTGCCGATTTCGCGCAGACGATTGACGTTCTGCGTCACCTGCCTTCGCAACGCGCCTTCAACCAAGTAATCCCGATCGATGATCGTGATGATCTTGGCCAGCTCATCTTCGGTCAGATCCTTGGCGCGGCGGCCAAGATCAATGCTCAACTCGCGGAGGATCGCGCGACTGTTGGTCCGACCGATCCCGTAGAGATAGGTCAGGCTGATCCAGATTGGTTTGTCCGGCGGGATGTCCACGCCTGAGATACGGGGCATAATTCACCTTCGGTTGTCTTAACCCTGCTTCTGTTTGTGCTTGGTGTTCGTGCAGATCACCCGCACGATTCCTTTTCGGCGGACGATCTTGCAGTTTTCACAAATCCGCCTGACGCTGGCTCGCACTTTCATGACTGATCACCTTTGCTCCAAGCCGGCGGAACTAAAAAACCGGCGAATTTGTAATAGTATCATAATGGAAGGCAAGACTCAAGTTGCAGGCAAACTCGCTTGTCGCTCGCCCATATTCCCCCTCCCCTGGTACTCCGGGGGAGGGTTGGGGTGGGGGTCGATCGCCGATCGGGAATCAAAACCCCCACCCTATCCCTCCCCCGGAGTACCAGGGGAGGGGAAAAGATTTTATGTTCCCGTCGCCACGGCCACCGGTGCCCGGCCGTCGGTGAGGATGTCCACGCCGGTGTCCGTCATCGCAACCGTGTGCTCGAAGTGTGCAGCGGGCATGCGGTCGACCGTGAAGACCGTCCAGCCATCCTTGTACAAATCCACATCCCGCCGGCCCATGACCACCATTGGCTCGACAGCCAGGGTCATCCCGCGGCGGAGGGTGAAATCGCCGCTCAACTGCTCGGCGGTGACGAAATTGGGGACTTTGGGTTCCTCGTGCATGCCGCGCCCGATGCCGTGGCCGACGAATTCCCGCACGACATTGTAGCCGTGCTTTTCGACATAGTGTTGCATCAGGCGGGCGATGTCCGACCAGCGCCGGCCGGGACGCATGTTGGCCAGGGCCAAATCCAGCGTTTCCTTGGTGACATCCAGCAGCTTGCGAAGGGCCGGGCTGATGGCGCCGATGCCGACCGTCGTGGCGGTGTCGGCACAATACCCATCCAGCGAGAGCGCCAGATCGAGCGTAACGACATCGCCATCCTTGAGCACCCTTGATCCGGGAATGCCGTGGACGACTTCCTCGTTGACGCTAATGCAGGTGTATCCGGGAAATCCCTCGCCGGGCCGATAGGTCGGATAGTTTTTCGACAGCGCCTTGGCTCCGGCGCGGGTGAGTTCGGCATTGGCGAGCTCATCCAACGCTCCGGTTGTCGCGCCTGCGACGGCGGCTTCGCGCATGCGATCCAGAATCTGATACGCCAACTGTCCGGCGCGGCGCATTCGCTCAATCTCGAACCGACTTTTGATGATGATCGGCATGGGAGGAAAATGCCCGGTGATGAACGCCGCCGAGGGCCGCACTCCGAATCATCACCCGGCATCGCTTCGTGATCAGTACTGTCGTCCTTTAATCCGTTTACCCTTGGTGCCGGGTCCGCCGAGGAATCCGCCGTAGTTTCGCATCAGGAGATTCGCTTCGATGCGCTGCACCATGTCCAGCGCGACGCTGACGACGATCAGCAGCCCGGTTCCGCCGAGGAAGGCCGAAATTTGGTAAGGAATATCCAGGTTGGTGGTGATGATGGTGGGCACGATCGCCACCACGCAAAGAAATCCCGCGCCGACGTAAGTGATGCGGGTCATGACCTTTTCCAGATAATCGCTGGTGCGTTTTCCGGGGCGCAATCCTGGGATGAAGCTGCCATAATCTCGCAATTGATTGGCCATTTCCTTGGGCTGGAACTGCACGGTGGTCCAGAAATAGGCGAAGAAATAGATCATGGCCGATTCCGTGGCCAGATAGATGAACCCGCCTCGACCGATGGAGAACTGGACATTAAACCAGCCCAAAATGGACCCGAAAACCGTCGATGCACTGGTGCGGTTGGCCAGCCAGCCGATCGCCACGCCGGGGAACAGCATCAGCGACTGGGCGAAGATGATCGGCATCACGCCGCCATGATTCACTCGCAATGGCAAATATTGTTTCTGCCCGCCGTAAATCCGCCGGCCGCGCGTGTGCTTGGCCTGCTGGATGGGAATGCGCCGCTGCGCCTGGGTGATGAGAATCGAACCGGCGATGACGAATACAAAGCAGAGCACAAGGAAGAGGATTTTGCCAGGCGTGATCTGCTTGGTGCCGGTGCCCTGGAGGCTGGTTTCCGAAACCAAGAGCCCCACGGCGTTTGGCATGCGGGCGACGATGCCGGCTAGAATGACAAAGCTGACGCCGTTGCCCAGGCCGTATTCATCAATCTGTTCCCCCAGCCACATGAGGAATATGCTGCCGGCGGTCATGCCGATCAGGCCGACCAGCCAAAAGCTGACCGCCATCTGCCGACGAAACAGCGGCAAGACCAGCGCGGAGTTGCCCTGCCCCGATTGCATGGAAGTCAGCAGGAAGATCGCCTGGACGAAACAAAGGGGAACCGTGACATAACGGCTCCACTCCTGAATCTTCCGCCGGCCGGTATCGCCTTCCTTCTGCAATTTCTCCAGCGACGGAACCACCGTTCCCAGCAACTGGAAAATAATCGAGGATGAAATGTACGGCATGATCCCCAGACTGAAGATCGTCGCGTTCTGGAGATTGCCGCCGGCGAAGAGCGAAACATAATTCGCCAATCGTCCGGCCGCGCTGGTGTCATCCTGATTCTGGGCGGCGGCGGCGATGCCAGCCTGATCGACGCCGGGCAGGGTCACGTGGTACCCGATCCGGTAGATCATCAGCATGAACAACGTGAAGAGAATCTTCTTCCGCAATTCCGGAACGCGAAAGATATTCAGAAATGCCTGGATCATGGCCGGATGATTATACCCCAATAATTATACTGTGGGTTTGGCGGATTCGCCCGTCGCCTCGGCGGCCGGGGCGGGAGCCGCGGCTGGGGCGGGTTCTTCGACGATTTTGGCCTTTTTCACCGGCTCGCGGGGGATGAATTTCTTCTTGGGCTTGGGGAATTCAAACGGCTCGCCTTTGGAATTCTGGGCGGCCCCACCGGCGGCGATGATCTTCTGATGGGCCGACTTACTGTACCAGCCGGCGATCACGGTCAACTTTTTGGTCAAATCCCCATCACCCAGAACCTTCACCGGCAAACGATCATCGGGAACCAGACCAGCCGCGATCAATGCCGGGGCATCCACGGTGGCGCCGTTGTCAAACGATGCCAGGTTGGCGAGGTTGACGATATGGTAACGCCGCTCGAAATCGAAATTGCTGAATCCGCGTTTGGGAAACCGACGGAAGATCGGCGTCTGACCGCCTTCATGGCCGCGCTTGATGTACGTGCCCTGGCGCGCCTTGGCGCCCTTGTTGCCCCGGCCGGAGGTCTTGCCGTGTCCGCTGCTCTCGCCGCGGCCTTTGCGCTTGCGGTGTTTGTTCTTGGGCAAGCCGGTCGTGATGTCGTGGATCATGCTGCTCATGTTTTCACCGCTGTTCAATTGCTAACCAATTCGCCCGCTCCGGTGGCGAGCTTCACGCCGCGGATTTTCTCGACCTGATCGACATTGTGAAGCTGCCGCAACGCCGCGATGGTGGCCTTCACCAGATTCTTGGGGCTCGTTGAGCCATAGGCCTTGGTGAGGATATCCGTGATGCCGGCAAGTTCCACGCAAGGCCGCACGCTCTTGCCGGCCGTGACACCGGTGCCGGGCCGGGCGGGCACGAGCACCACCGTGCTGGCGCCGCTGGTTCCCTTGGCGATGTGCGGAATCGTTTTGCCTTTGAGATTCACTTTGAACATATTTTTTCGGGCGTCCTTGCTAGCCTTTTCCACGGCTGGTGGAACTTCGTTGGCCTTGCCATAACCGATGCCAACGCTTCCGTTGCGATCGCCGGCAACAACCAATGCGCCGAAGCTGAATGTTCGCCCACCCTTGACGACCTTGGAGCAGCGATAGATTCGGACGACCGCGGCTTCCGCGCCGGATTCGTCACGATCTCGCTCACGTCCGCCGCCGCCGCCTCGATTGGGTCGCACTCCGCCTTGTGCCGATCGGCCACCGCCGCCGCCGCCACGTCCGCCGCGTCCGCCCTTTCGGCCACCGCCACCGCCGCCCTCGCCGCCGCCGGTGCGAGCTTCGGGAGCTTGCGTCGGCGTGGAGGCCGCAGGCGCGGATTCGGGCGCTGGTGCCGGTTGCTGGGGTTCTGGGGGTGTTTCCTGATCAGCCATAAAATCGCTTTCAAATTAAAACTTCAAACCGCCCTCGCGAGCAGCATCGGCCAGTGCTTTGATCCGGCCATGATATCGCCGGCCGCCACGATCGAACGCCACCGCCGTGATGCCCGCCTGCTTGGCGCGCTCGGCAATCGCAAGGCCGACCTTCTTGGCCGCCGCGATGTTTCCGCCATTTTTCAGATCGCTTCCACGAATTTCTGAAACGGTGCTGGCCGCCGAGGCGAGCGTGCGGCCGGAATAATCGTCGATGACCTGGGCATAAATATGCTTGTCCGACCGAAACACGCTCAGCCGCGGACGCTCGGTCGATCCGAAAACATTCGCCCGGATCGCATACTTGCGCCGCTCCAGTCGAATCTGCTTCTTTTTATTCTTGTCGGCCATGATGTCCTCATTTACTTCGCAGCGCCCGCGCCGGCGAATGCCTTGCCCGGCTTGATCTTCACCACTTCGCCGTCGTAGCGGATGCCCTTGCCCTTGTATGGTTCGGGCTTGCGCACCCGGCGGATATCGCTGGCGAGCTGGCCCACGAGCTGTTTGTCCGGGCCGGTTACATGAATCTTGTTGTTGCCTTCCAGCGCCACGTTCACGCTCGGGGGGATCGGCACGCTGATAGTGTTGGCGTATCCCACCGAGAGCACGAGACTTTTGCCCTTCAATTCCGCTTTGTAACCGACGCCCTGAATCTCCAGCGATTTCTTGTAGCCGTTGGTGACGCCCTCGACCATGTTGGCCAGGAGCGATCGCGTCAGGCCGTGCAGAGCTTTGCTCTGCTTTTCATCATCGGGACGGGTGACGACCAGTTCCTTCTTGCCCGCATCCAGCGCGACTTTGATGGTCGGATGGACGTGCAATTCCAGCTTGCCCTTGGGGCCTTCCATCTTGATCACGCCATCCTGCACGGCGACTTTGGCCGCGAGGGTGGGGACAGGTTTTTTTCCGATGCGACTCATGACACTTGCCTTTTACATTAGCTGACCGTGCACAGAAGTTCGCCGCCGACATTTTGCTCGCGTGCGCGGCGGTCGCTCATGACGCCCTTGCTGGTACTGACCACCGCGATGCCCATGCCGTTGAGCACCTTGGGAAGATCATCCACTTTGCGATAGACACGCCGGCCGGGCTTGCTGGTGCGATCCAGATCGTGGATCACCTTCTCGCCGCTGAGCGAATATTTCAGTTTCACGCGCAGCTGGCCCTGCTTGCCGTCTTCGATGACGTCGTATTCCTCAATGTATCCTTCATCCTGAAGCACCTGCGCGATGCCGCGGCAGATTTTGCTCAGGGGGACCAGGACCATTCTTCGGCCGACGCGATTGGCGTTGCGAATCCGCGTCAGCATGTCCGCGATGGGATCTTGATTGTTCATCGCACTATTGCTCTTCTGTAAAAAAACCTCTTACCAACTCGCCTTTTTCATTCCCGGAATTTTTCCCGCCAGCGCCAGTTCTCGCAGCATGATGCGGGAGACTTTGAACTTCCGCAGCACGCCGCGCGATCGGCCTGTCAACTGACAGCGATTGTGTGAGCGCGTCGGACTCGAATCGCGCGGCAACCGCGCAAGCGCCGCGAAGTTCTTCTGCTTCTTGAGCTGCCTGCGCAGATCGGCGTACTTCTTCACCAGCGCTTCGCGCTTCTTCTGTTTCACAACCCAGGCAAGTGTCGCCATGCTGTTCTTTCCGGCTTATTTCGCCTTCTCATCCGTCCGAAACGGAAAACCAAACTGCTTGAGCAACTCCCGGCCCTGATTCGCATCCGGGGCGGTTGTCACCATCGTGATATTCATACCCTGCTGAAACGTCACCTCGGAGGTATTCACTTCCGGGAAAACGGTCTGCTCGTTGAACCCGAAATTGTAATTTCCGTTCTTGTCGAACCCATCGGGCGACAATCCACGGAAGTCGCGCACGCGCGGGATCGCCAGGGTGATCAAACGATCCAGAAATTCATACATCCGCGACCCGCGGAGCGTCACCTTCAGGCCGGTCTCCTGGCCTTCACGCACCTTGAAATTCGCCACGCTCTTTTTGGCCTTGCAACGCAGCGGCTTCTGGCCGGCGATGACGCCGAGTTCCTTCTCGGCCTGTTCGACCTTGGCTTTTTCGCCGGCCGTGGTGAACTTGCCGACGCCCATGGAGATCACGATCTTCTCCAGCCGCGGCACCGCCATCGTGTTCTTGTAGCCAAACGCCTGCTGAAGCTGGGGCACCACTTTCTGGCGATAGTGCTCGTAAAGCCGGGCCGGTGGCGGTGGAGGAAGCGGTCCATCATCCACAGGCTCCGCAGCCTGCGATGATGTCTTTGGCTTCTTTTCCTTCCGCTCGCCCTTCGGCGGACCGGATTTGTGAGCATCGCCCTTGTGGCCTTCGGCCTTGGCGCCCTCGCCCTTGTGCGGGCCGCCTTTGCCCTCAGGTTTCTGCTTTTTCTCTTTCTTATCTTCCGACATACAGAACCTCGATTACTTCTTTTCCGAAACAGCTTTCTTTCCAACCGTGCCCAGATCGGTGTTGCTGCCGACGGCGATTCGACGCTTGGCGCCGTCGCGCTCCTCGAACCGCACTCGCACACCCTTGCCGCTGGTGGGGTCCACCGGCATGACGTTGCTGATGTGGATCGGGGCATCTTTCTGAATTCGGCCGCCCTGGGGATTGCGCTGGTTGGGCCGCACGTGTTTCCACACGCGGTTGATCCCTTCCACCACCACGCGGTCTCTGCCCGTGAGGATGCGAAGGACCTTTCCAACTCGGCCGCGATCCGCGCCGGTCATCACCATCACCTGATCGCCTGTTCGAATATGGCGGGCCATCAGACCACCTCCATCGCCAGCGAGACGATTTTCATGAAGTTTTTGTCTCGCAGTTCGCGGGCCACCGCTCCGAAGATGCGGGTGCCGCGAGGATTATTTTCCTTGTCGATCACCACGGCCGCATTGCGGTCGAACCGCACATAGCTGCCATCCACGCGCTTGGTGGGATGCTTGGTCCGCACGACGACGCAGCGGATGATCTCGCCCTGTTTGATCTCGCCGCCGGGCAGGGTCTTTTTCACCGCGCAGATGATCACGTCGCCGACGTGCGCCACTTTGCGCTTGAATTTTCCCTTGCTGCTGGAGCCGCGCAACACTTTGATGCACATCGCCTGCTTGGCGCCGGTGTTGTCGGCGATGTCCAGATAAGTCTGCTGTTGAATCATGACCTCTTACCTTGCCTCCGGCGCCTTGCCGGTCATGACTTCCTCGGCCGAGACCTGCACGGCCCGCTCCGGGGCGCGCTGCACGATCCGTAGCAGACGATGATGTTTGGTTTTGCTCAACGGCCGACATTCCGAAAGCTCCACGGTGTCGCCTTCCTTGGCCTCATTTTTCTCGTCATGGGCATGCAGCACGGTGCGGCGCTTGAGATACTTGCCGTACTTGGGGTGCTTGGTCTGGTAATCGACCACGACCTTGATCGTCTTGTTCCCCTTGTCGGAGGCGACGATGCCGGTGATTTTACGCAGCTGCGCCCGCTGCGCGGTTTCTGGAGGAGCGGTGGTTGTCGTGTTGTCAGTCATGTTCGTTATTTAGCCGCTGCCGCGGGTTCCTTTGCGGTAGTTTCTTTTGCCGCCGTTTTAGCCGCTTCGAGTTCGCGCTGGCGAAGCAGCGTCTTGAGCTGGGCGATCTGCCGGCGTGTCTTGCCGAGTTGGCTGGGGTCTTCCAGCTTTTCCGTCACCGACTGCGTCCGCAGGGTGTACAGATGCTTTTGCTGCTCGGCCAGCTCATGCTGCAGATGGCCGGTCTCTTTGTCTCGCATTTCTTTCACTTTCATTTATCACCTCATGCCACCGCATGCCTACGCATGACAAACCGGCTCTGCACCGACATCTTGTGCGCCACCCGCGCCAGAGCGCGCTTGGCGGTGGGCAGATCGACGCCGGTGATTTCAAACATCATCGTTCCCGGCTTGACGACCGCGCACCAATATTCCGGTTCGCCCTTGCCCTTGCCCATGCGGGTTTCCAGCGGTTTGCCGGAGACCGGCTTGTGCGGGAAAATGCGGATAAATATTCGGCCTTCGCGGCGAAGAAAGTGCGTGCATGCCACACGCCCCGCTTCGATCTCCTTGGCCGTCACCCAGCCCGCCTCCAGCGACTGCAGGCCGTACTCGCCGAAATCGACGGTATTGCCGCGCGTGGCGTTTCCCTTCATCTTTCCGCGATGGCTTTTGCGGAACTTCACTCGCTTGGGCATCATGGCCATGACTGAATCCTCACAACTTCAACGTCGATCTCTTCGTGACGGTTTTTACCGTCGACCTCGCCTCGGTCCGCCGCCAGGCCGCACATCTGTTTCCAGAACTTCTTCTCCGTACATCCCGCGATAAATCCAGCATTTCACGCCGATCGCGCCATAAGTGGTGAATGCAATGGCATAGCCATAATTCACATCCGCCTGCAATGTTGTCAGGGGGACGGAACCGACGGTGGATTTTTCGCAGCGGGCGATTTCCGCCCCGCCGAGCCGGCCGCTGACGCTGATGCGGATGCCCTTGGCGCCCGCCTGCATCGTCGCGTCCATTCGCATTTTCATCACCCGGCGGAAACTGGCGCGCTTTTTCAACTGCTCGGCAATCGCCTCGGCTACCAATTGTGCGTTCAGGTCCGGGTTCTTAATCTCAATCACCTTGATCGGCGCGACTTTGCGCTTGATCAGGTCTTCCAGTTCTTCCCGGAGCTTGTCCACTTCCGCGCCCTTGGGGCCGATGACCAAACCCGGACGCGCGGTCTTGATCGTGATCGTGACTTCCTCACGAGTGCGCTCGATCAGAATCTCGCTCACCGCCGCAAACGGGGGCCGGCGGTTCAGCTTGGCATCGACGTGCTTGCGGAGCTTCTGGTCTTCGACCAGGAAGTCTCCGAACGCCGACTTGGGCGCGTACCAACGGCTCTTCCAGTCCTCGGTGATTCCGACTCGGAATCCTATTGGGTTGACCTTCTGGCCCATGAATTTCCTCTACTTCTTCTTTTCCTCGCGTTCGTCAATCGTCACGATCAGATGGCTGGTGCGCTTCAGGATCGAATACGCTTTGCCGCGATCCTTGGGCATAAACCGCTTGATCACCGGACCCGGATCCACCCAGCACTCGCTGACGAACAGCGCGTTGCGGGCCCGGACATCCTGCTCGGCGGCATTGGCGACGGCGGAGCGGACGACTTTCTCGATCATTCCGCTGGCGCGCTGCTTGGAAAAACGCAGCATGGTGATCGCATCGTCCACATTGCGGCCACGAATCAGATTCATCAGCAACCGCGCTTTTCGCGGAGCGATGCGGGCGAACCGATGTTTGGCTTGAAAAGGCATAATCGCTCCAACACTTCAAATCACTATGAACCCGCCGGCGTTGCGGTGGGCGCGGCCCCCGCGGCGGCAGCGGCCTTCTTGCCGCTATGGCCCTTGAATACCCGGGTCGGGGAAAACTCGCCGAGTTTGTGCCCGACCATATCTTCCTGAATGAACACCTTCAGGAATTTGTTTCCATTGTGAACCTCGAACGTGTGGCCGACGAATTCCGGAATAATCGTGCAAGCCCGCGCCCAGGTTTTGATGGGCTGCTTGGCTCGGTTTTCGTTCAGCTTGGAAACTCTGCGGTAGAGTTTCTCATCCACGAACGGACCTTTTTTTGCGCTTCGGCTCATTAGATTTCACCTATCCCTGGTTCACGGTCTGCGGACGCTGCTGATGCGTGCCGAATTTTCGTCGGCGGAGAATCAGCTTTTCACTGTTCTTGCGCGGGCTACGGGTGATGCCGCCCTTGGAGGGGACGCCGGTCTTGCTGACCGGATGCCGCCCGCCGTTGCTGCGGCCTTCGCCGCCGCCCAGCGGATGGTCGATCGGATTCATCGCCTTAGCACGAGTATGTGGACGAATCCCCATGTGCCGGCTTCGACCAGCCTTGCCGATGCTGACGTTAATCCAGTCGAGATTTCCCAGTTGTCCGATGGTCGCCCGGCAGGCGCTGCGGACGCGCCGCATTTCGCCGGAGGGCAGAATAATCACGGCCCATTCGCCTTCGCGCGCTCCGAGCCGCCCGACGCTGCCGGCCGTTCGCACCAGTTTGCCACCCTGGCCGGGATTCATTTCGATGTTGTGAATTTCCAAACCGGTCGGCACGTTGGCGAGCGGCATGCAATTTCCCAGATCAGGAGATGCATCCGGGCCGCTGACGACTTTCATGCCCGGCCGCAGGCCGTTGGGGCAGAGGATGTACGCCTTCACGCCGTCCTCGTATTTGATCAGGGCGATGTGGACCGAGCGATTAGGGTCGTATTCCACCGCTTCGACATTCGCGAACATGCCGTCCTTGGAATTGCGACGGAAGTCGATGATGCGATAAAGCTGCTTGTTTCCTCCGCCGTGATGTTTGGCGGTGATCACACCGCGATGATTGCGGCCGCTGGCGCGGCGCTGGCCGTGCACCAGAGATTTCTCCGGCTCGTGCTTGGTGAGGGCTGTTTTGTAATCCAGTACCGAACCCGCGCGTCGGCCGGGGGAAGTTGGATTGTAATATCTGATCGCCATGACAGTCCTTTAGAAAAGCTCGATTCGTGAATCCTCGGCCAACGTGACAATCGCCCGCTTCCATGTGCCGGTGTGGGTGACGGCAAAGCGCGACCGACGCGGCTTGCCCTTGCGATTCATCGTCCGCACATCCACGACTTTCACCTTGTAGAGCCGTTCGACGGCGTTGCGAATCTGAATCTTGTTGGCGTGCCGCTCCACCTGGAAGGCGTAGGAATTTCGCGTTTCCTGAATGTGCGTGCTCTTCTCGGTGACGAGCGGCTTGATGATGATGTTGATGTCGTCCATGTTGGTTAATCCCGGATTTACGCCAGGATTTGCTCCAATCCCGCCTTGGTCATCAGGAGGGTTCGATTCTTCACGATTTCCCATGCGTTGAGCTGAGAAATCGTGGTCAGGGTCGTGCGATCCAGATTTCGCGCTGATCGCTCGACCGATTCATCCCGGCCGTTGATCGCCAGCAGACAAGTTCGATCGATACCCAGGGCCTTGAGAACTCCGGCCATGTGCTTGGTCTTGGGCTCAGGCAATTTCAGGTCGTTCAGCACACGAATGTCATTGCTCTGCATCTTGAGCAGAATCGCATTGTTCCGCGCCAGCCGTTTGGATTTTTTGGAGAGCGCCTGCCGCCATTCTTTTGGGCGTTTTTGTTTCGCATGTCCGCCGCCCTTTTTGATGGGATTGCGGATGCCGCCGGTGCGGGCGTTGCCGGTGCCTTTTTGGCGGAAGACTTTTCGGGTGGCGCCGGCGACTTCACCACGGGCGAGGGTTTGCACGGTGCCCTGCCGCTGGTTGGTGTGATATGCCACCAGCGCCTGCTTGAGGAGATTCTTTCGAACCTCGCCGCCCAGCTTGGCTTCGTCGACCTGAAAGCTTTCGACCTTCTGGCCGGTCTGATCAAAAATGGGGAGTTCGATCATGGCCTTATCCTTTTGCCTCTGCCCCTGCACCGGCTTCTGCGGGTTTTTCGCGGGCGGTGACGGCCTTCCTAACAAAAAGGAGCCCGCCGTTTGGTCCGGGCAAAGCTCCTTTGATCAGCAGCAAATTGTTTTGGGCGTCGATCTTTACCAGTGGATGATTTCGTACCGTGACTTGATCCATTCCCATATGCCCGGACATGCGAACGCCCTTTTTCGGCTTTCCGCTCTGACCGCGCCAGGTTGCGCGGGATGCGATGGAGCCGGGGGAGCGGTGCTTGCGCTCGGTGCCGTGGGATGCACATTGGCCGCCGAAATGGTGCCGCTTCATGACACCGGCAAATCCCTTGCCCTTGCTGGTGCCGATCACATCCACATATTGCACGCCGTTGAAGAGTTCGACGTTGACCTGTGCGCCGGCCTTGAGTTCCGTCGCATCCTTCAAACGAATCTCATGGAAATGCCGCTTGGGGCCGACGCCGCACTTGGCCGCGTGGCCGATCAGGGGCTGGCTTACGTGCTTGGCCTTGGCGTCTTTGAATCCGAGTTGGACGGCGTTGTATCCATCCGATTCGACCGTCTTCACCTGCGTGACATTGCATGGGCCAGCCAGGACGACGGTCACGGGAACGGACGTTCCCTTCTCATCGAAAACCCGGGTCATCCCGACCTTGGTGCCTAGTAGTGCTGGTGTCATAACGGCTCCGAATCCAACCGAGACAAAAACCTCACCTGTGACACGCGGCCCCTTCGGGCAAATGGGTTCTTGGTTGAACCCCACGGTCCGGATAACGAAAAACGCTCCTTAAATCAGGAGCGTTATATATCGTATAAATCAGGCCTTGATCTTCACAAACACACCCGCCGGCACAACCAGGCGATTGAGGGCTTCGACCGTCCGGGCCGTCGGCTCGAAAATGTCGATCACACGTTTGTGTGTCCGCATCTCGAACTGTTCACGGCTCTTCTTGTCGATGTGCGGGCTGCGGAGCACGGTATATCGCTCCACCCGCGTCGGCATCGGAATGGGGCCACACACCCGCGCATTGGTGCGCTTGGCGTGATCGACGATCTCCTTGGCCGAGGCATCCAGGGCCCGGTGATCGTAGGCTTCCATTCGGATTCTGATTCGATCGCCTGTCATAAACCGTCAGGTTCCAATTCATTCGCTCACTTGCGCGGACCATCCGCCTCAGGTGAAGGGAGGGAAACTTTAGCGTTGTGGAAAGGGATGTCAAGTCTGCGCAAACAGAATGTGAACGTGGCTTGCCTCGCGGCGCATCCCGCATATCATGGCCGGCTGAAACGAAGGACCGTTTTTCGATCGGAGCGATGCCATGCCCGCTGAAATCACCATGCCGCAGCTCAGCGACACCATGACCGAGGGTGTGCTGGTCAAATGGCACAAAAAGGAACGCGACAAGGTCAAGTCCGGCGATATTGTCGCGGATGTTGAGACCGACAAAGCCGTGATGGAGATGGAATGCTCTGACAATGGCACATTGGCGGCGATTCTCGTGGCCGAGGGACAGAAAGTTCCGGTTGGCGGACTTTTGGCTTTGGTTGCGACGGGCAAGGAGGATCCGGCCGAGGTGAAGAAATCGGCGGCTTCCCGAAAATCCGAACCGGCCCCGGCAACCGCAAGCGCAACCGCCGTGGCTCATGCGGAAAAATCCGAATCGGCTCCAGCATCTCGCTCCGCTACTGCGATCGCCGAAGCGCCGCCGCCGCAATCTGAGGGCAACGGTCAAGGCCGATTGCGCGTCTCGCCTTTGGCGCGCCGCATCGCCAATGACAAACAGGTTGATCTTCAATCCATTACCGGAACGGGTCCCGGCGGGCGAATTGTTAAACAGGATGTGCTGAACTACGTTCCGAGTCCATCCATCCAGGCCGAACTTCCTCAGAGAATTGGCAGCGGGCAAAAAGAAACCTTGCCGCTCACCAAAATGCGCGCCGCCATCGCGAAGCAACTGCAAATTTCCAAGCAAACCATTCCGCACTATTACGAAACGATCGATGCGGATATCGAAGAGCTTTCCGGGCTCCGCGCTCGGATCAATCAGTCGCTGGAAAAAGAAAATATCCGCCTGAGCCTTTCCGATTTTATTGCCAAGTCGGTGACCGAGGCACTGCTTCGCCATCCGGCGATTAACTCGACATTCAACGGCACCGAGGTCACGCGCTACGGCGATGTGAATCTCGGAATCGCCGTCTCGATCCCCGACGGGTTGATCGTGCCGGTGCTGCGAAACATTCACCTGATGGGCCTGAAAGAAATCCGCCAACGCTCGGCTGATCTCATCGAGCGCGCCCGCGCCCAGCGGCTGCGCAAAGACGAAATGACCGGCGGCACGTTCACCATCAGCAGCCTGGGCACCTACGGCGTCCGCGAATTCTCCGCCATCATCAATCCGCCGCAGGTGGCGATTCTCGCCGTCGGCGCCGCCGAGAAACGCGCCGTTTTCCGCGATGGGCAAATCGTCGGGCGAACGATGCTGACGCTCACAATGTCGTCCGATCATCGCGTCGTCGACGGCGCCACCGCCGCCGATTTTCTGCGAACGCTCAAACAATTTCTCGAAGAGCCTTGGCTCATGCTGACGTGAACTGAAATTCGGAAATACAATTTCCACCACGGAGACACGGAGAGCACGGAGAGAATTCCCAAATATTTTTTGAATCAAATAACCAAAACTGGCTCGTTTCGTTTTCATCCCTGAATTTTTGATTTCCTCCGTGCTCTCCGTGTCTCCGTGGTCGAATTTGTATTTTTCCCCGACTACTTTTCATATCTCGCGGTAACCGTCCCAGCCGTTCCGCCGCGCACCGCGAAGTCGCCGATCACCGTCATTTGCCGGGGTTTTAGCTTGGCGACCAGATCGTCCAGAATGGTGTTCACCACGGCTTCGTAAAAAATTCCCTTGTTGCGATAGGCGAAGAAATAGAGTTTCAGGCTTTTCATCTCCACGCAGAGTCGATCGGGAACATATTCGATGGTGATCGTGGCGAAATCCGGCTGGCCGGTTACGGGACAGACGCTGGTGAATTCGGGGAAGACAAATCGAATATCGTAATCGCGCTTGGGACGCGGGTTAGGAAACGTATCCAGAATCAGCCGCGGATTGGCGATTTGCCGGGCGGTTAGAATGGTCTTGCTTCCATTTATCCGTGCCCATCCGTGGCCCAATGCATTTGCATTTACTTGCCCTGATGAAAATCCGCGTCCAACGAATCGACCAGCGGCATGGGAATGTCGAACGTCAGGCCATCATAAATTCCCACCGCGCCGGTTCCATTAGCGGGTCGCTGGAACTCGAAATGATACGTCGCTTGGGGCGTGATCAAATCGAGATGGTAAGTCGTTGTTGGCGCAGACAAATCTGTCTGATGATACGAATCCGCTCGCAGCGGGGTAAAGCGATCGAGCAACGCCTGCACCTTTGAATCATCCACCTGACTCTTGGCGTCGCCGGCGAATTGCCACTTGGATTGCACCGGCGCGGCCGGCTGGGTTGAGGGCTCTGTTGATGCCTCCGTCGAAGGCGTTGTTGTTGGCAGCGACGGGCCGAGTACGACTGGCTTCACAACCGGCGGCCGCGTCACCAACTTCATTGTCGTGGTCAGAATAGATTTGAATTTATCCGGCACAGCCATCGGCTGCGTGCCGGCCTGGGCCGGAAAATGCTCAGCCACCACCGTGATTCCAGTCACATCCGCCGAATTCACGTTCACGATATCCCGGTCGCGCAAATCCAGCGGCGTCTTCTTGAGTGAATCCAGCGATGTCGCTGCAATCTTAGCGACGGTTCCATCCGACATCTCGGCGAAATAGTTTTCCTTCAGCAAACTGTCCGGCGAACCCACGCGCAACCTTACCCAGTTCGTCGCCTGGCCCGGCGTGGAAGGCTCGGTTGCTGATTCGGGCGATGGCTGAGTCGAAGGCGCATCGGTGCTCAGCCAGACCGCGGCGCCAGGCTCGGCAAAACCGGCGAGGGCAATTTCCGGATCGTCCTGCTTGAGAAATTTCGTCGCCTCGATGCCGGTGACACCCGTCAGGAACGACGAGATTGCCGATGTATCGCCGGGCATCGTCGTCGGCTCGGTGATCTTCCATTTATTGTCCACCACTTCGCCGGAAATCACCTGCCCCGGACTGAACAGGCGGAACTGCTTCACATCGGTATCCTTGATCGTGAACAGATGATCGTCGCGCACATCGTCGGCGGCGGTTTTGAGGGTTTTTTCCAACGATGAATCCAGGAAGTTGATATCGCCGCCGTTGACGCGGCCATACACCACATCGCCAACGCCGGCTTCGCTGCCGAGATCTATCGTGTCGACTTTGTTGCTTCCCTCGGTTTCGATTGTGACGTGATATTTGGGATGATCCAGTCCACTATCCGAACCCGGATCGGAGGCCGGCCGGCCGTGCGAGCGAATACCCACCAGCGTGGTGATCAGATCAAGCACTTTGTAATCGGTGGCGGGCGCGATAATCGGGCTAGTAAGCCCCCATTGATCTTGAGTCTTTTGAATTGCCGTTTCCTGGCCGGTGGAGTCGATGATGGTGACGCGCGTCACGTGGCCGGACTGGGTATCCATAAGTTTGGGCCCTTCGGAACTGGCCGGTTGATCGGTTAGATCCGAAGTGTTAACGGGATTGCTGCCATGACTGGTGAACATAACAATCCCCAGCACCACGGCCAGCAGAACAATCAGTATAGATGTCGTCTTAAAATTCATCGCTGTCTAAAAGTGTGAAAAACCAACGGACTAATCCCGGCGTTTAACATACACCATCGTTCCCAAGAGGATCACGGCAGCCGGCAGGCCGGCCGTCAGCACGCCGACGCGCCAGAAGACCTGCGACGCCGGCGACATATCGCTGATGCGTGCCACCGACAGGGCGTGCGGGCTGATCGCCAGCATCGTGTCCATATGTCCCAGCCAGAAAATGCTGTCCATGAAGAATTCGCCATCGCCGGGGAATCGCGTCACATCCGGACGATTTTCATCGGCGATGTTGAGGATGTCGTTGGCAGCGAACGCCACGCTGCCGGCCACGACGACTCGACCGCCGTTGGTTTTATCCGATGCGCCGGCGGCAAAGAGCGGGGCTTCCGAAGAGTTGTCGATGTCGGCCAGCGGATGACCGCCGTCAACATCCACTCGTGGGTCGTATGCAACCGGCAAGCCTTGCTGAACATTCTGCATCGCCGTGGAAGAGGCCCAGCAATGCGGCGACGATGGCATGGGCAGAATTCCGGTTGCTTTGATCCCCGGCGCCAGATTCGGCAGCGTCGTCACGGGCGCTGAGCCGTAGGTCAAAAACGCCAATCCTTGCAGCGGCGTGGCCAGCGGATGATTGCCATATTCGCTCAACACCAGCACGGCCTGATTGGCCTGGGCCGCCTGCTCGATGGGATCGGCGGATTTTCGAGCGCCATTTTGCTGAGCTTCATGTACCAGCATAAATCGCGTGTCGCATTGCAATCCCCACGGCGCCAGCGTGTCTTTCATGTCATCGGCCGTCGGCGACAGCATCACCAGCGCAGAGCCGCCATCGTCAAGGTGAGTTTTCAGCATGTCGCCAATCGGTGACGGTGCCATCCCTTCGCTAACCTGCGAGGGCAGCACCACCCAGATCGCCGTCTTCATCTGATCGTCCGTCGGCTCCGGCGGTCCGCCCTGCTGGGCGTCCTGGCCGCTGGCGTCCTTTTCTTCCACATCGAAGTTGTATTCCTTCAGTCGCTGGGCGATGGAGGAGAAATATCCTTCCTGTCCATCGGGTGTTGCGGTCGTGACCGGCGATCCGCCGCTGCGCACGAAAACCACCATCGGCTTTTCGCCGCTGGTGAGGGACGCGATGCTGGAAGTCACCTGCTGCTCCGCCTCGAAATTCAGTCGTTGTTGCGAGGAATTATCTTCGGTAAATCGGCTGACATCCGGCACCCGCCACACATCGGAGAACTGCAAAACCTTGTATCCCGCGTCCTTCTGGCCAGAATCCACCATCACGATGATCGACTTGGTTTTGAGCTGGTCGCGGAATTCGACAAGTTCCTTCAGCGGCGGAAGTTTTCCGATCTGATCGAGCAAATCCTGCACCGTCTTTTCTTCGGTTGCCGCGCGGGTCTCGGCCTGTGGGGCGTAATCCAAAATCTCCTTGGGCAACTTGGTGTCGGCCTTGACGCCTTCCATCGCCTGTGTGAATCCGCCGAGATACTGCTGGATGTTGGTCAGCGCCGTGCGAGCCTCATCCACGGCATCCTTGTAGCTTGGGACTTGTGTGTCGGTATCGGAGGCAATGGCATCCTTCAAATCGGACAGATCGCGCGGAATCGAAATCATCGTGAGGATCGCCACGGTCAGGTTCTGACCCATGGCCTGATCGGTTACCTGATCCAGCGGCAAGGCTTTCATTGTCTTGACTTCGTCGGTGCCGAATTTTGAGAGCTCGTCGCTGCTCGCTGGGAAATCATCCAGGAATTTTTTGTAGCTCGCCGCCTCGCCGCCGAAATTGTTGGTGACATCCTGCACCAGCTTGTTGAAATCATCCTTCTGATTATCGGGATCGAGCATCTGGACGGTGATGTTGGGGCTGGCGACGGCGTAATCATGCAGCAGATCGGCAACCGGCGTGTAATAATCCTGATCGTTGGAATTATGCTTGAGCTGCGGATAGACCGCGACGATCTTCACCTTGTGGTTGCCCAGATTTTTCAGGAAATCCACCGTCTGCGGGCGAAGGCTTTGCGTTCCGCCCATCGTGGTGTCGAACTGTTTGTTGTGGGACTCGGCCAGGTAAATGACCAGCGCCGCTATCGCGATGACGACGATGGTGGAGAGCACGACATTGGCGCCGTATTTGATCCAGCGTTGCCGCTGATTTTCCGGAGGAGTTTTTTCCGGGCCGGGAGTCGATGGTGTAATATCTTCGGTCATAACAACAATTCCGTTATTTCCACCTTCTCGATTCCAGAACTTTGATGGTCAGAAACAAAAACACCGCGGTCGTTAGGACGAAGAACACCACATTACCGGTGTCGATCACGCCGCGGCTGAAGTCGGTGTAGCGTTTGAAGACGGCTTGATTGGAGATCTCGGTCAGGATGGCGCTGGTGGAGGTTCCGCTGATCCACCAGGGGACGATGGTGATGAGGAACAGCACCGCCGCCGTCGCCACCGCCGCCACCACCTGGCTGCGCGTCAAAGAGGAGCAGAACAATCCGATGGCAATGAACAGCCCACCGACAAGAATGATGCCGAGATATCCGCTGGCGATCGGGCCAATATCAATCGTCGGCACGGCGAACAATGACAACACCGAAACGTAAAACAGCGTCGGGATCAGCAACGCCAGAAAGAAGAAAAATGATCCGAAGAATTTTCCCAGCACGACTTCCGTCTCGCCCAGCGGCGCGGTCATCATGGTTTCAATCGTTCCGGTCGCCCATTCCTGGGCCAATAAACCCATCGAGAGTAGCGGGACAATCGAGACCAGCAGCCAGACCATCCAGTCAAACAGATTCCGCATCCCCGCGATTTTGCCGGGTTGAAAATCGTCCCAGAACAGGAACCCGCAGGCGAGCAGAAATACCGTCATGGCGACGTAAGCAATCGGCAAGCAGAAGTAGCTCAGCAATTCCCGTCGCGCGATGGTGGTTACTCGATTCATGTTCAATTCACTCCGCTGCCGTCCGCGCCATCGCCTGGCTGGCGGTCACCTGAACGAAAAATTCTTCCAGCGTCGCGTGCTCCAGGCGGATTTCCCGAAGCGGCCAGCCGTGCTGGATCACCGTTCGCGCGACTTCCTCGCGGATGTCGTATCCATCCTTGGCGCGAATCGCGGCGGTGACGTAATTCTTTTCCTCGGCCAGCTGGCCGTTCAATATTTCCACGTTGCTGACCCCACTGACCCGGCCGAGGACGGTGGATATTTCCGCTTTTGGTCCCCGGCATTCGACCAGCACGCGGGCCGTCAATCGCCGACTGGCTCGTAATTCCTCCGGCGAACCCTGCGCCACGATTCGGCCGCTGGCGATCACGATGGCGCGATCGCAGGAGGCTTCCACTTCCGGCAATATATGTGTGGAAAGAATGACCGTGTGCTGGCCGCCCAATTCCTTGATCAATTTGCGTGTCTCGCGGATTTGCGTTGGGTCCAGGCCGACGGTCGGCTCGTCCATAATGAGCACTGCCGGATTGTGAAGCAGTGCATCGGCCAATCCCACGCGCTGGCGATATCCCTTGGACAAGTGCCCGATGGTTTTGTGCTCGACCTTCGTCAGCCAGCAGCGTTCCAGCACATAATCCATTTGCTTGCGTCGTTCGATCCGGGGCAATCCGCGCAATCGGCCGCGGAAATCCAGATATTCGCCGACCTTCATTTCCGTGTAGAGCGGCACGTTTTCGGGGAGATAACCGAGATTTTGGCGGACCTGTTCGGACTGGTGGAAAATATCGAAACCATTGACCGTCGCCCCGCCGCTGGTGGGTGGGAGATAGCAGGTCAACATCTTGAGGGTAGTGGACTTACCGGCGCCATTGGGGCCAAGGAAGCCCACAATTTGGCCCTTGTCGACATCGAAGGAGATATGATCCACCGCCAAGGTTTGGCCGTAGACCTTGGTCAGGTCTCGAACCGAAATCACCGAACAACCCTCTTTCTAATTCCGCCCACCGCAATCACTAATGGCCGCAAATTACTAAGGCGACGCCTATCGGATGTCAAGAAGTTCATGTTGCAATCACCACGCAAAGGCGTGAAGCAATGCGATGGACCTTTCGCGGACAATGGTAGAACGCGCCGGCCGGCGGATGGTTGCGGGGTATCTTCTTGCGAGGGGGTGGGGGGGGGTAAATGTTTCATTTTTTTGCATTTTGTTTCTTCCGTTGCCTAACATTGATTTACCGAGTTCTTGTCGCCGAGGCCGGCGACGCTAAACGGCTGCCCATCAGGCATATTTCCCTAATGTTCGCAATTTGTCAAGTATAATAACTAGGAATATTTTTAGATAAACCTGTCACGGGGAATATCAGATCGGGGGAAAGTGTTCTATTATGGAGTATGACCATCCATTTAATAGCCCTTATGGGCCTGTCCCTTTGCCTTGTTCTGACCGCTTGTGGCACCCCGGCGGATCGCAACGCTACTTCCGCCGCCCCGACGACGCAACCGGTTTTGGCGTCGCAATCAGGCAATCCGACCACCGAGCCATCTCCGAATGATAAGGTTGTTCATTCCGATGCCGATTGGTGTGAACTGCTCACGCCGGAACAATACGCCATTCTTCGTGGCCATGGCACTGAGCAGCCGTTCCATAACGCCTTGTGGGACAACCATAAGAAAGGCGTCTATCGGTGTGCGGCGTGCGGGCTGTTGTTGTTTACTTCCGATACCAAATTCGATTCCGGCACCGGCTGGCCAAGCTTTTTCGCGGCCGTTTCGGATGCCAATGTCAAACTCGTGGAAGATCACAGCTTTGGGATGGATCGAACCGAGGTTCTGTGCCCCCGATGCGGGTCGCACCTGGGCCATCTGTTCAACGACGGCCCACCCCCGACCGGCCTGAGATTCTGCATCAACTCCGCCGCCCTGACGTTCGTGCCGGCGGATGCGAATGCGAAATAAGAATCTGAACCACGAAGGCACGAAGACACGAAGCGGTTTCTCTGGTTCCAGAGCCAAGCAGCGAATTTGGCTCACTCATTTTTTATTTAATCCATAAAGATAGGCTTGCCGAATGGTTGCGAAATGTCGAATGCCGCTTCGTGTCTTTGTGTCTTAGTGGTTCATTTTCTTCACCAGAAGCTCATCGCCATCGCTGAGTTCATCCACTGCTTTGGCGGCGACTCCGTTGATCTCGTATTTCAGGTCCAGCATTGATTCCTTCAAGATCGGAATCGGCCCGGCGAGGATTTTGATGGCGCTGGACACGCTGGCTCCGCGCGGGACTTGCAGTTGAATCGGCTCCGCCACCCCCGCCCCGACCGATTCGTCCAGCCGGACCCGGACATCCATCCGCCAGACATCCCGGCGATACGGCTCGGTATATCGCACCTCAAATCCGCCGGTCAGGTCATGGGCTCGGGGAATCGCGCCGATGGTGAGCACCACGATTACCCCGACGAGGCTCAGCAAGCCCATCAATCCCCACCATTTCGACCGCCCCTGATGGACCGCGTGCTTGCCACAACCCGCGACGAGCAACGCTGTTCCCAAGACGGCAGAAAGTTCCCCGATCCATTGCGCCACATTGGCGGCGGTTCCGATGGTCGACATGACCAG
>JBEKUH010000072.1:0-20402 GCA_049515255.1 Tepidisphaeraceae bacterium
GCGCCGTCCATCTGGGCCGCGCCGGTGATCATGTTCTTGATGTAGTCCGCGTGGCCGGGACAGTCCACGTGGGCGTAGTGGCGCTTCTCGGATTCGTATTCCACGTGGGCCGCGGAGATCGTGACGGTCTTGGTCGAGTCGCGCTCGGTTCCGCCCTTGGCGATCGACTTATAATCCTTGGCTTCGGTGCCATACTTCGCGGCCGCGCGGGCGCTGAGCGCGGCGGTGAGTGTGGTCTTGCCGTGGTCGATGTGGCCGATGGTGCCAACATTCACGTGGGGCTTCTTTCGCTCGAATACTCCCTTTGCCATGTCCGTAACCTCCAGAATCAAAATAACTGTGAACTAAGCTGGCACTGGGGCTTGAACCCAGGACCTCCACCTTACCAAGGTGGCGCTCTACCGCTGAGCTATGCCAGCGCTTCATTCCGTTCAGCGCTGACCAACCAGACACCGCTGCTGTAGCGCGCCACGCGCGTACCGGAAGCGATGGACGGGGGAGTATAAATCTCGGCAATTCATTGTCAATGATTGCAGAGATGCGGAAAACCGCACATTATCGCCCCACGGGCATGGCGACTTCAGTCGCCACGCTGGATGCCTCAGCCCTTTCCCGCTTTCTCCACTTGCATCTTTCCCCAGGCTCGGGCCCGAAGAATCAACTCAACAATTCCACCAAGCCCCACCACTCCCGCGGCCACCATCAGCGCGGCGCCACGGCCATTTTTGCCGGCATCAAATTCATCGGCCGCAAGTAACATCATTGGAATGCTGATCGCGCAAATCAATCCCGCGCCCAGCAAGACGACGAAAAATTCTTTCCAGCTCCAAAGTCCCTGACGTTTGGCGGATTTGTAGTTCTGCTCGAAGAAGTAGCCGGTCAGGATGAGATTGAGAATCCAGAACATAAATTCTTCACATGTCTGCGGCGACGATCGGGAACTCCGCCGGGGCATCGGTTTGCAGCAGCGGCCAAATGCGCATCGCCGCGGCGGCCATGATTAGGTACGTGCAACCGATCATCGCCAGCAAGAGCGAGCCGCTGATGATCGCGTTGCGGAGAGTGGTCGGATCGGGCGTGGTCTTGGCCAATTGTGTTGAGATCGTCAGGCCGTAACCGTAGAGCATTTCCATCGCGGCGGCGCTGGTGGTGGTGCAGACGAAAAGCAACGGGAGGATCGTGACCCAGAGGTATCGGATTTTTCCGCCGCGCGCCAGGACCACGCTCACCACGGTCAGCGCGATTACTGCCAGCATTTGATTGGCGATTCCGAACATGGCCCAGATCGCCTGGAAGGAATTGGCGTTGATGAAGTAGGCCCAGCCGATCACGATCAAAAATGTGCTGGCGATGGTGCCGGGCCACCAGTCGTGTCGGCCGAGTTTGGGATGAATCTTTCCGAAAACTTCCTGGAGCAAAAATCTCCCGATGCGCGTGCCGGCGTCGATGGTGGTGAGGATGAACAGCGCCTCGAACATGATGGCGAAGTGATACCAATATTTCCAAAGTGCTCTCACGGTGGAATCGCTGACGGTTCCGACGCGGAGCGCTTGCTGGAAAATGTTGGCCATGCCGACGGCAAGCGTCACCGCCCCGCCGGTGCGGCCGCGGAGGGATTCGTGGGTGTAATCATCCCACACGTTCAGATGATCCACATCGGCCCCGATGCTCACGAGGCGATCGTGATAGGCCGGCGCTTTGGCGATGTCCATATTCATGGCGTAATAATCACCCGGCGGCAGCGAGGCGGCGGCGATCATGGCGACAACGCCGACGAGTCCTTCGATCAGCATCGCGCCGTAGCCGATGGTGCGGGCATCGGATTCACGCCTGAGCATTTTGGATGTTGTGCCGCTGCTGACCAGCGAATGAAATCCGCTGATCGCGCCGCACATGATGGTGATGAAGAGGAATGGAAAAATCCGCCCGGGGACAAGAGCGGTGCCGCTGCCGACAACCGGGCCGCCGCTGGCGAAAACGTGATTGTATGCGGGGGCTTGCAGTTTGGGGTTGGCGATGATGGTGCCGATGACCAGCGCGGCAATGGTGCCGATCTTCAGGAAACTGCTCAGATAATCGCGCGGGGCCAGCAGCAACCATACGGGTAGAACACTGGCGATGAATCCGTAAATGGCGATGGCCCAGACAACCTGGGTGCTGGTGAGATCGAACCAGTGGGCCAGCGAACTTTGTGCGATCCAGCCGCCGGCGAAGGTCGCGCCCAGCACAAGGATCGCGCCGACGATGGAAGCTTCGATCACTTTTCCTTTGCGAAGGCGATACATGTACAGGCCGATGAAAAGTGCGACGGGGATGGTGCAGGCGATGGTGAAAGTTCCCCACGGGCTGCCGGGCATGCGATGCGGCATGTTGATCGGATCGCCGCCGAGGGCTTTGACCACGACTTTGCCGAGTCCCGCCAACGCGATGACGATAATGAAAAGAATTGCGATCATCGCAGCCGCGCCGGCGGTTCGGCCGATGTCATCGCGCGCGATCTGTGCCAAACTTCGGCCGTTGCGGCGAATGCTGGCGGCGAGCACCAGAAAATCCTGCACTGCGCCGGCGAGACAGACGCCGATGACGATCCACAGCAATCCCGGCAGATATCCGAATTGAGCCGCCAGCACCGGCCCAATGAGCGGCCCCGCGCCGCTGATGGCGGCGAAGTGGTGACCGAAGAGAACCCATTTGTTGGTCGGATGATAATTCTGTCCATCTTCCAATCGAGTCGCCGGCGTGGCGCGGGAATCATCCAGCGCCGCCACGCGCGCGGCGAGGAACGCGCTGTAATAGCGATACGCGATCGCCAACACGCAAAGGACCGCGATCATGATGGGCATGGCGTGCATGGGAAAAAAGTATTAACCACGAAGATACGAAGACACGAAGCGGGTTTCGACGTTCGAGAGACTTTCTGCGAAGGAAGCTGCCTGGAAATTGATTTGATTCCAATACATCTGATAGCGCCAACTTTGCTAATCTGTCGGCGAATTACGAAAACCGCTTCGTGGCTTCGTGCCTTAGTGGTTCATTTTCTTCTTATCCGATTTTTTCGCGGCCGTTGAGATAGGACCGCAATGCATCGGGGATCGTCACGGTGCCGTCGGCGTTTTGATAATTCTCCACGATCGGAATCAGAATTCTTGGGCTGGCGACGACGGTGTTGTTGAGCGTGTGCACGAAACGCATCTTGCCATCAGCGCCTTTGTAGCGGAGATTCAGCCGGCGGGCCTGGTATTCGTAGAGGCGGGAGGCGGAGTGCGTTTCGCCGTAGCCGCTGGCGCGGTCCTTGCCGTCGAATCGGCTGGGCATCCAGGTTTCGACGTCCATCATGGAGGCGTTTTTCACGCCGATGTCGCCGGTGCAGCATTGGATGACTCGGTAGGGAAGTTTCAGCCGCTTGAGCACTTCCTCGCTGTAGCTGAGCATTTCGACGTGCCACCGCTTCGATTCTTCGATGTCATTTTTGCAAATCACGACCTGCTCGACTTTGTCGAACTGATGGACGCGATACAGGCCGGCGGTGTCTTTGCCATACGTTCCCGCCTCGCGGCGGAAACAGGTGCTGACGGCGCAGTATTTCAGAGGAAGGACGGATTCGTCGAGGACCTGGCCGAGATGATAAGCCGTCAGGCCGACCTCGGCGGTGCCGGTGAGGAAGAGATCATCCTCGGCGACGTGATAGGCCTGCTCGCGCGAGCCGGGGAAGAATCCGGTGCCTTGCATGGCGACTTCGCGCACCAGGACCGGCACGTTCAGTTGTGTGAATCCTTTTTCATGGACCATCAAATCCAGCGCCAGGCGGAGAACGGCCTGATGCAATTCCGCGCCGAGGCCCTTGAGAAAATAGGATCGCGTGCCGGCCACGTTCACGCCGGCCTCGAAGTCGAACAAATCCAGCGACTTGCCGAGTTCGAGATGATTCTTCGGTTTGAACTCAAAGTTCCTCGGCTCGCCGACGACGCGGAGGACGATGTTGTCGGCCGCGCCTTTGCCGGGGGGGACTTCCGGATCGGGTGGCTGGGGGATTTGCAAAACAAAATGATCCCGCGCGGCCTCGGAGGCTTTCCATTTTTGTTCGAGGTCCTGCAACTGCGGCTTCATCGCGGCGGCTTTGGTTTTGAGGGCTTCGCGCTCGGATTCGCTGGCTTTGCCGATCTGGCGGGAGATTTCGTTCTGCTCGGCCTTAAGGCGGTCGAATTCCTGCTGGAGGCGCAGGCACTGGGCATCCAGATCCAAAACAGCGGCGATGTTGACGGAGACGTTCTTCAGCTCCGCGCCGCGGCGATACTTCTCGGGATTTTCGCGGAGGTCTTTGATGTCAATCATGGGAACTCCGGAGGAAGAGGATGGACCGCCAAGACGCCAAGACGCCAAGGTTGGAAAATACGCCAAGAAGAATTTGACGCTTGCCGGGGATTCCTATTTTTGGAATTTCCCCTTGGCGTATTTTCCTGTCTTGGCGTCTTGGCGTCTTGGCGGTCAATCCGCATTTGTGTTAGGGGGGAGGGGGGGATATTCGTCACATTCTGTAACATTGTGTAACATCTACTCTGGTACATGTTTCGAGTCGGAACTCGCGCCCAATGCGCGGAGCTTCCACCAGAACATAATACGAACATCCGTCCGAAATATTCCCGGAATTCTGAAAAAAATCTTGGAGGCTGGTTTCGCATGGCTTGCTCCACCATGTCCCTCTTCTACCAAGCGAAGTGGGCGAAGGCCTTGTTCGCATCCGCCATGCGGTGGGTATTCTCGCGCGTGGCCATGGCTTTGCCTTCTTTTTTGTAGGCGGCCATGAGTTCATCCGCCAGGCGATCCGACATCGGCCGGCCGCCGGCGCTGCGGCAGGCTTCGAGAATCCAGCGGAACGCCAGGCTCTGTTGCCGACGCTTGTTTACCTGCATGGGTACCTGATAGTTGGCCCCGCCGACGCGCTTGCTGCGCACTTCGACATACGGTTTGACGTTGTTGACGGCGGTCTCAAACAGTTCCAGCACCGGCACGTCCTTGACCTTTTTGGTGATCTGATCGAGAGCGCCGTACATCACCTTCTGGGCAGTGACTTTCTTGCCCTGCCACATCAGGCAGTTGATGAACTTGCTGACCAGCTTGCTGCCGTAGCGCGGGTCGGGTTTGAGAATATCTTCGCTTGCGGTGAATTTCTTGTAAGCCATTTTGCAAACCTTCTAAAACTACCTTCTAAGCCACCAGATGGCGACGCCGATCAGGAGAAGAAAGAAGAACGCCATAAACAGGACGTTCTTCAGGGAATTTTGCCAGACATCCGTCCCGCTCCCACTCGTCGCATCCGCCAGAAGACGAAGCGTGGTGAGCACGGCTATTTCCCCGCCTTGGTGCCGTATTTGCTGCGACCGCGTTTGCGGCCCTCGACGCCCAGGGCGTCCAGCGTTCCGCGCACCACGTGATATCGCACGCCCGGCAGATCGCGGACACGGCCGCCGCGCACGAGCACAATGCTGTGCTCCTGCAGGTTGTGCTCCTCGCCGCCGATGTATGCGGTGACTTCCCGGCCATTGCTGAGACGCACGCGGGCGATCTTTCGCAGGGCCGAGTTGGGCTTCTTGGGGGTCATGGTCTTGACCTGCAGGCACACGCCGCGCTTTTGCGGGCTGGCTTCCAGGTCTTTGACCTTGTTAATCCGCGGCAAACTCCTCCGCGGCTTCTTGATCAACTGATTTATCGTCGGCATCCAGTTTCCTTAAGCAAACGCCACAACCAAACGCCAGCGGGTCTCGGCGTCGATTCACTAGACACCTTCTCCGTGGACTTTGAGGTGGGGTAGTATAGGAATGTTACGGATTCGTTCAAGTCCTCGTTAATTCGGCAGCACAGGCTTAGGTGCCGTGGCGGGACGATGGAAGCGAGCAGACTTCCATAGCTTGAAGCAAGCCGTTCGCCAGAGTGAACCGATGACCGACGTGCACATCGGCCAGAACGGTCCCGGCCAAGTCACGCACGACTTGATGCACGTCTACCAAAACACGCCCGTCACCCTCCCGATGAAAGGAAACCGGCTCGACACGCGGATCGATTTCGGACCATTGCTCCGTCCAATAGGCCCGAACCGCTTGATGACCACGGACAAAGCCGCCTTTGAAGGCTTTCGGCCAAGACACATCAGGAGTCATCGTCGCAAGGGCGGCGTCAATGTTCCTCGCGTTGAAGGCCGCATAGGCAGCTTTTAACAATTCGGTTTCTGGCGCATGGCTATCTGACATATCTGGATCGGCTAAGGACGTACTTTACTACCGTTAATTCGACACCGGCGCCGGCAAAAGTTGCGGCATACGGTCTTCGATGCCATCGTGAATTTTAACGGGCTTGGAATCCACCTCGACCGTATCCGAATCCAAGCCGTCGCGGCTGGCGGTGATGGTGATCTTGCCGGCCGTGTCGGTGGATCGGATGGCGACCCGATTGATGCCGCATTCGGTGTTGAGATAGAGATTGTTGGTGGAGTTGGTCTTGCCGCTGTTGTATCCGCCGCGCCAGATGGCCGGGCCGTCGAGTTTGAAATCCACGCGGGCATCGTCCGTCGGGCAACGCTGGCCGTTGGCGTCCACCGCTTCGACATCGAAGAGCGCCACATCCGTGCCGTCGGCCTGCAAGCCTTCGGGTCCGACGATGGGCGTCAATTTAATTTTGACGGGCGGGCCGGCGGTGGTGAGTTCGTACGTGCACAGCACCTTGTCGCCATCCATCCCGACGGCTTTTAGTTTTCCTGGCTGCCAGGCGATATTGGGGAAGGCGAAGAGAAAGCCGTTGGTCGGCGTGGAAATCTTGCCAAGCGATTTGTCATTGAGGAACAACTCAACGGTCGGGCAATTGCAGACGACATTCACCGTCTTGGTCGTGCCGGCGGGATAGGTCCAATGCCCGATGATGTGAATGTCGGGCTGATCGTTCTGCATGACCTGTTCGGTGAAATAAATCTCCTTGGGCAGACGCACCGCATCCACCTTTCCGCTCACCCGGCAGACTTCGCTGGAATCCTGCCGGCCATCGGCATTGGAATCGGAGAAATAAATCGATGCATAGCCGGACCACTTGGAATGGTCCGGATCGGGATTACTGATGCGGTTGATCCAATAGGCGTTGTAGCGGGCGATCTGTGCCAATGCGAAGGTTTCGGAATTCCAGTGATAGGTGTCCAGCGGGCCTGGTTTGAATCCGAAATAGGGAGGCGAATAATCGTCCCAGAATCGTCGAGCGGCTTCGTCGCGGAAGTCTTCCGCCTCCATCAGGGGCGCGCGGTCTCGCCGTTCGGCGCTGTAGCCGCGGAAGAGGGCTTTGGGGTCGGTCAACCGATCGGTTTGCGGCGCCTGGCCGATCATGACACCGTAATATTCAGAGATCGGCGTGAGCGCGGCGTTGGCTTCGGCGGAATCGTTGTCGCGCGTGCCGACGACTCGTCCGCCGTAGGGATCGTATTGTTTTCGCAATCCCACCATCTGGAGCATCTGCGGGGGCGTGACGATGGTGTTTCCGGTCTCATAGAAAAGGATGCTGGGACTGTTGCGATAATAAATCATGGAATTGCGCATCACTTCGGCGCGCTGGTCCCACCGGCGGCCGGTGGCGTCACCTTCTTTGTCGCCCGCCGGGCATATGTCAACAATGCCAAAGCGGTCGAAGGCTTCCACATCCACGGGCTGGGGCGAAACGTGCATCCAGCGGACATAATTGGCGTGAGAATCGCGGATTAATTTGGCCGTGAAATCGTGCATCCAGTCGGGATATCCCTGTCCCAATCCGGCCCATTCATTGGTGGAACGCTGGGAGTAGCCCTTGAGGTAAACGAATTTGTCGTTGATGTAGACCCCACCCGTGCCGGCGCCGCCTTTGAATTCGGTTTTGCGGAAGCCCGTCGTGGTTTTGCGGACATCGACGACTTTGTTGTTGACGGTCAGAATCGTGTAAACATCGTAAAGATAAGGATCATCCGGGCTCCAGAATCGCGCGGGTTTTAGCGGGCCGGTGGCTTTCAACACGGAGGTTGCGCCGCTGGCCATGTCCACGGGCTCGCCGTCGAATTTTGCTTGCACCTGGCCGTCAGAATCGACGATCACGGTTGAAAGCGTCACGGTGGCGGGATCGGCGGATTCATTTTTCACTTCCGACTCAACCGTGACATCGGTGCTCTTGCCGGGGATGTCGTAATTCTGGCCGTAGATATAGGTGCCCGTGGTTTGCAGGCCGTAATAGAGCGGAAGCGTCTGGTAGATTTTGCCGGTCACATGGAGCCAGACGCGGCGATTGATCCCGCCAAAATCGGGGTTGAAATCGTTGGCGTTCCATTCAAACGTCGTGTGGGTCGCGCGTTCGGCGTAGTTGGTGCGGTTGTCCACCTGCACGGCCAGCACATTGTCCTGGCCAAATTGAACCGCATCGGTGATGTCGATGCCGTAGGCGTTGATGCCGTTTTCGGAAAGGCCGACTTCCTTGCCATTGAGGAAGATATCGCCGGCTTGGCGCATGCCCTCGAATTCAATGAAGATTTTGTCGCCGGAATAATCGGATGGGAGTGTGAAATGCTTTCGATACCAGGCCAGGCCTTTGTAGGTTCCGCGATCGCCGCCGCCGTGGGAGATGATGGTGCGAAAGGAATCGGTCTCGTTGTAGGAGTGCGGGGTGGCGACGGTTTGCCATTGGGAGTCGTCCAGGGCGACGGTTTGGCCATCGGGCACATCCTGACGGATAAATTTCCAGTCGGGGTTGAAATTGAGCGTCTCCCGCGGCGAGGGGGGCGGAGAATAAGGGGCGTCGGCCAGGGTGATGGAACAGGATGCGAGTATAGAAACCAATGCGCAGACGAGATGGCGTGCGATCATGGAACGAGCCTCCAAGGGTTGATTAAAGTTCACTTTAACTAATAACGCCGGGAACTCAATTTCGTTGCAATTGGACCATCTGCCGGTGGGTAGTGCCCTAATTTGAATCCCCCGGCGTTTCCGCCCTCCTCCGCAACATCCAGAGACCGGACTAGCGGCTGCGGTGATACGGCCGTGACTTGCCTGTGATGCACCGCCGAGCTACCGTGGGCGCTCAGTCTATGCTATTCACCCATGAAGGATGTGGACCGATGCCTGTACTCATGATTGCTGAACAACCGAACATGGACAAGGGGACCTATGCCTCGATGCTGAAGCCGCTGATGCCGTTGCTACGTTCGGCGAACGGCTTCATGTCCCACACCGGAGGTCCGAGTCCCGCCGGCGGGATGCGCATCATCGAGATCTGGGAGTCCAAGGCGGACCAGCAGAAGTTTTTCAACGAGAACCTGAAGTCGAATCTCCCGCCTGGACTTGTACCTGACATCAAGTATTACGAGCTTCACGCTGCATTCACTCGATAGTCACGTCGCACTTTTCGCAGGCGTAGGCGATCCTCATCTTCGACCTCTAGGGATAACGCGACCGAACCGTGTGTTAGGCACGCCGTGTCCAGGCATGTTGCGGAGGAGAGCGGAAACGCCGGGGGATTCAAAGTAGGACAGTACGTTGCCGGTCTATTCGCCTCATTAATCTTTGCGGTCCGTGCCCTCGTCGATTAGTCTTTCCGTCGGCAGAAACAAAGGTTCTTGCTTATGCCGATTGAAAAGTGGTCTGAGTCGATCGCGGTGCTGCATCTGGCGGATGATCCGGCGTTTTCCGAGGACATGGAAACGCTGGAAAGGGAAGGGCCGCCGATATTGAATGTGGTGCTGGATTTCGCGGGGGTGAAGTTCATGAATTCATCGAATATCGCCGCGCTGCTGCGGGTTCGCCGAAAGCTGAGCACCGGCGATCGGAAGCTGGTGCTGTGCAATGTCGCCAACCAGGTCTGGAGCACATTGCTGTTAACCGGACTGGATAAGATTTTTGAAGTAACGGATGCAGTGCCGACAGCGCTGGCGACGATTCAGATGGCTGAGCCGAAGAAGACGGCCAAGAAAAAATCCTAAATCAGTTTCCACCACGGAGACACGGAGTTCACGGAGAGAAATCAAAATCATTTCACCGCAGAGGGCGCAGAGGGCCGCAGAGAAAATAAATACAGAATTTGATTTGTTTTTATCTCTGCGGCCCTCTGCGCTCTCTGCGGTAAAAATTCCCCAGTATTTTCTCCGTGCTCTCCGTGTCTCCGTGGTGGAAACTGCATTTCCCGATTTACAGTTGCGCTCCGTTTAATTCCATTCGCAAAATCATCAGCGCCGCCGAGAGTTGCGGGTCGATGTTTAGCAGGTTCGTTTGCGCCGGCTGGGTGGTCGGGGCGCCGGCGGAGTTGTCGACGGTGTCGCTGAGCACATCCAATTCCTGACGGGCGTTGTTCACCGCGCCCATTTGCTCGGGGGTCATGGGCACGACGACATCGGGGTCCACGCCCCAGGTAGTGCTGTTTTCTTCACGATGAATACACCGACCGCTGGGCAGGTAATAGTGCATCGTGGTCAGCTTCAGACACGCCATGTCCGCCTGGGCATCCAAGGGGAAGAGCATTTGCACGCTTCCCTTGCCGAAGGTTCGCTCGCCGACGAGCAGGGCGCGGTGGTGATCCTTGAGCGCGCCGGAAACGATCTCACTGGCGCTGGCGGAATATTGATTCACCAAAACCAGCAGCGGCAAATCGGTCTCTTTCAATTTCGGATCGGCCATCGCCATGGTGGGATGGTTGGAAGTATCTCGATCCGCGCGGGTGCTGACGATCACGCCATCAGCCACGAATTTATTCACCACCTGCTCGGCGGCCTGCAGCAAACCACCCGGATCGTAGCGCAAATCCAACACCATCCCGCGAGCGCCTTCGTCCTTGAGGGTTTTAAGGGCGGCATCGAGATCGTCGCTGGTGGATTCGGTGAAATTGGTCAGGCGGATGTAGGCGATCTTCTGATCGGGATCGAGCATGTAATCCCACCCGCCGCCAGGGGCGTGGGTATATCCCTTGATGCTCTCGACTTTGATCTCCTCGCGCTTCAGGACGAAATCCTTGCTGACGCCGGAACGATCACGCATGGTCAATGTCACGGTTGTATCGGGGTCGCCGGTGATCAATTTGACGGCCGCGTCGATCGGCATGTGCAATGCTTTCTTGCCATCGATCTTGGTGATGACATATCCGGCTTTCACACCGGCGTGATAGGCGGGTGTGTCTTCCAGCGGAGTGACCACTCGCAGATTGCCCTGATTGTCCGCTTCAATTTGAATTCCCACGCCCCCGAATTTGCCCTGCGTGTTTTTCTGGAATTCGGGAACCTCGTACGGCCAGATCATCGTGGTGAATGGATCCAATTCTCCGAACGCGCCATCGGCAAATTCGCTGACGAACACTTCCTCGGGGATGTTCACGGTCTGCTTGTTCAATTCCTGCAAACGATCCAGCGTTGTCAGCAGCAAATCTTCCTGATCCCTGTCCGCGACGTTCTTGGCATCATCCAGGCAGGAGTCGATCGCATCGGTAAATTTCTTGCAGGCATCCCGATCCGCCAGGCCGGGGAAGGCATCTTCCAATCCGGGGGTGGTGACGACGGCGCGCAGGCCGCTGAGGCCGCCTTCCATCAATGTTTTGTAATCGGCCTCTTTGTAATATTCCTTTTCCGTCAGGACGAGGGCATCCCAGAGCATCGAATACTGCACGCCACGCGTGACATCGTGCCAATCGACATGGTCGTTGGTGTCATCAACCAGATCATCCGATTGGGTGGCGGCAGTGAGATCGCCGGAGGGTTGGGTCGAAGCATCCGCATCCGGTTGGGTGGATGGGGAAATGTCCGAATCAGCCGACGGCTCGGTGCTCGGCGTCAGCAGCACATCAGCCGCCTTGCGGTCCTTTTCTTCCAGGTCCTCCAACTTCTGCAACCGATCCGGAGCATAGGTCATCAGCAGCCGCACCCGGCGGGTGGCGACTTTTACCTTGTCTTTCCAAACCGGATTGGTCGGGTCTAAACCGGCCAGGTCGGCGTACATCCGCAGGGCCTTGAGCCATTGGCCGTTGTCCTCGAAATGATCCGCTTCGGAGGAACATTCCTTGAAGAGATCGTCGATCCATGGCTCGTGGCGGAAGGCATCGGGGTCATCCGCAAGGGTGTAGGCTGAATTGGCTTCGTCGATAGCGTAGGTTTCGAGGTTGTGATTGATCAGCGTGTGGATGTTGGCGACGACTTTGTCGAACTGCTCGTGGCGGGCGCCACTGAAGGTCTGATCCAACGCTTCAAATTGTGCGGCCCAGTTGGCCATCCGCTTGGTCGTGGCATCCGGGGAAAGATTGGCGGCGGCGGCGAGCAGTTGGCTCGACTGACCGAACTTCGCCTCCAGCATGGCATGGAAGGCTTGGGTTTTTAGACTGTCGACGGTGGCCGGCTGGGTGGTGGGCGCGAAGAGATCCATCGCATCGCTGCCACTGGCGACTCCACCGTTGTTCACTGGGGTGTCACCGGCACGCGAAATCGCCTGCAATGACGAGAGGAGCACCGCGACGCCGACAATCCATTTCAGCAGACTCATCCGATGCAAAGCAAATTTCATTCTCGCCACCTGTTTGAGGGAACCGGGGGAAATTGTGGACACTTGCAACCTTAGCTATGCGATTCGGCCGGGTCAACGGATCAAACGATTTCGGCCGCGTCGTCCGGAAGATTATCGGCATTTTGCAGGCGTGCGGATACTCGCCCCCAAACTGCGTTGGAGATGCCCGGCCAATGCTAGTAGCATGAGCGAGCTGAGCGAAAGTTACGGATGGAATAATGGCAACGATTGTGCAGCAGCTCGAAAGACCCTTCCGCGCCGCCATCGCCGCCGCGCTGGATTTAGACGCCGATCCACAAATTGGCGTCAGCCAGCATCCGCAATTTGGCGATTATCAGTCCAACGCGGCCATGGGCCTGGCGAAAGTTGTGGCGGATAAGACGGGGAAGAAGACGAATCCGCGAGCGATCGCCGAGCAGATCAAGGCGAAGCTGGATTTGGGAAGCATTGCGTCGGAAGTGTCGATCGCGGGGCCAGGGTTCATCAATGTGCGGCTATCGCCGGGGTGGTTGGGGGAGCAGTTGCAAGCGCTAAGGAATCTCACTCCCTCGCCCAGTACTCTGGGAGAGGGCAGGGGTGAGGGCTCTTCTTCGCAACTTGACAAACGCCCCTCACCCCAACCCTCTCCCGGAGTACCGGGCGAGGGGGAAGAAGTGGAGGATCGCCTCGGCATCGAGCGCGTCGCCAATCCCCAAACCATCGTCGTCGATTACTCCGGCCCCAACATCGCCAAGGAAATGCACGTCGGCCATCTGCGAAGCACCATCATCGGCGATGCGATCAGCCGGGTGCTGGAGTTTCAGGGGCACAAGATCATCCGGCAGAATCACATCGGCGATTGGGGGACGCAGTTTGGGATGTTGATCGAATATCTCATCGGGAATTTCGGCCTGAAAAAAATCTGGTCGGCCCAGTTCGAGATCGGCGACTTCAACTCGTTTTATCAGCAGGCCAAGGCAAAATTTGATGCCGACCCCGACTTCGCCGAGCAAGCTCGCAAGCGAGTTGTCATGTTGCAAGGCGGCGATCCGGACACGCGCGAAGGCTGGCGGCAGTTGATCATCAAATCGCTCGGACATTTCGACGACATCTATGACCGCCTCGACGTGAAACTGTCGGACACCGATCTCCGCGGCGAATCGGAATACAACGATCGGCTGCCCAACACCGTCGCCGAACTTGGCAAGATGGGCATCGCGGTTGAATCGGAAGGGGCGATTGTCGTTCATGTTCCTGGATACGAATCTCCGCTGATCATCAACAAATCGGATGGTGGATTCCTCTATGGCACCACTGATCTCGCGGCCATTCGATTCCGGGTGCGTGAGCTTCATGCCAATCGAATCATCTACGTCCACGACAGCCGGCAATCGCAGCACTTCGCGCAACTTTTCTGGACGGCAAAGAAAGCCGGATGGGCCGATGGCGTCGAACTGGATTACGCCCCTTTCGGCACCATGCTCGGCGAAGACGGCAAGCCGTTCAAAACCCGCAGCGGGGAAACGGTCAAATTGAAAGACCTGCTCGATGAAGCCGAACAGCGGGCATTGAAAGTCGTGACCGACAAAAATCCGGAGCTTCCCGAAGAACAGCGGAAACAAATCGCCCACGCCGTCGGAATTGGCGGTGTGAAATATTCCGACCTCGCCAAGGATCGCGTGGCCGATTACGTTTTTTCATTCGACAAAATGCTGGCCCTCGACGGCAACACCGCGCCGTATCTCCAATATGCCCACGCGCGAATTAAATCGATCTTCCGAAAAACGTCGGAAAAACCGGGTGACACGATCCATCTCGATTCCCCATTCGAGTTGGCCCTGGCCAAACACATCCTGCGCCTGGGCGAGATTCTGGAGATCGTTGCCCGCGAACTGAAGCCGCATCATCTCTGCACTTATCTATATGAACTGGCCACGCGCTTCAGCGGGTTTTACGAGAATTGTCCGGTGCTGCAGAGCGAGCCAGCCATCCGCGCCAGCCGATTGGCCCTGTGCGAATTGACGGCCCGAACGATGAAGCAAGGCTTGGATTTACTCGGCATCGAAACGCCCGAACAAATGTGAATAAAACGCGATTGAACCGCCAAGGCGCCAAGACGCCAAGTTAGGAAAATACGCCAAGGGGAATTTTATTTTTAAAAGAGATTTCCAATCCCAGAATTAATTCTTGGCGTATTTTCCTAACTTGGCGTCTTGGCGTCTTGGCGGTCAATCTCTTCTTCCTCAAGCCACGAGGTCCAGCGGGTCTTCGCCGTTGTTCGCCATGCGTGCCCACATTCTTCGGAGCATTTCGCGGCGTTGTTGTTCCTGACGGGCGGTGCGCTCGTCGGTGTTGGAGCTTTGCTGACCGCTGTCTTCGCCGCCGCCGGAGGTTTCGGATTTGCTCGCCTGATGCACGTGCAATCGCTCGACGCTCATGCCGGCTGATTCCAAGGCGTCCTTCAGTTGCGAGAGGTTATGCGTCAACATTCTCGTGGCATCGTCGTTGGTGGTTTGGAATGACGCCCAGACGGCTCCATCCTGCATCTTCACCGTCACCTGCATGGTGCCGAGTTCCGGAGGATCGAGACGAATCTGCATCGTGCCGCCATGCGGAAGGAGTTCGCCTTTGATGCCGGTGACGATGTTGGTTTGATTCGCCTGGGCGAACTGGGCCTCGCGCGTGGCGATGGGCGCTGGCGTCGCGGCGACGGCGGGAGTTGCATGGCTTGGGGATGCCATCGGCGCCGGCGTGGACCCCGCGGTCGCATCGGCCTGGGCATCCGCGGCGATGGCCGTGGCCACTTTCGATTTTTGATCCGCCGCTGCGGCCGCCGGTGCATTGGCGGTCGCCGCAGCCGCGGAATCCTGATCTTCATCATTGGTATCTGTCGTTGCCGACTGTTTGAACGGCGAAACCTGCACTTTCGCCACCGCGCCATCAGCGGTTTTTCCCGGCGTCGCATTCTGATCCCCCGCCGCCATTGGTTGATTCGGCTGCCCTCCCGCGCCTAGCGCCGCCGCCTGCGCTGCCGCTTCATCACTCGATGGCTGCGCGTTGGAATCGTCCTTCTGATTCGTCACCGGCTGAACCACATTCATTTGTGCATCAGTCGTCGGTTGCTGCGCGTCCGATGTCTCAGGCGCGCTGGTTTTGGTGACCGTTTTATCTTTCTTATCCAAAACCGGTTTTGAATCATCCTTCGCCAAAGGCGACGGCCCGGGTTGCGCAGCGGCCATTTCATGGGCGAGCGCCACCTGGTCTTCCACCTGCGGTTGCTCCGACTGGTCCGTTGAATCGGTGGGCTTCGCCGGTAGGTTGCTTCGTGTTGGTTGGGCGGATGAATTCTGTTCGTCCGAATCCGTCTGATCCGCCGGTTCTTTTTCTCCAGTCGGAGCGGGCGTGGGTTGTTGCGAACTCGCGTGCGTTGCCTGGCTCGTCGATTGACTCGATTGCGGCGACACCTGCTGCTGGGCCTTGCTCAATTGATCCGCAAATCCCGAATCATCCGGCGATGGCGTGACATCAAACGGCGAACCGCACGAAGCAGCGCCCGTTTGCGAACCGGCTGTTAATCCCCCAGCTGTTAATCCTGTTGGAATGGAAATCGTCATGGTTGATTCGTATTCGCCGTGGAACCCGGTGTTTGCTGATCGCCCGCATTGGTTGCGTTGGCATCCGTGGGAGCGGCGGCTGCCGTAGCATTCGAGGAATTCCTCATCCGCTCCAGCACGCGCTGAATGAATCCCGTCTCATCCGGCGACTTGGTGAATTCCTTGATGATCTTCGTGGCGGTGCGCGGCTGCATCGCGTCCAGATAATGTTCGACCGTGTCTTCGCTGAGCGTCATGAAAATCGCTTTCACCTGTTTGGGCGGCATGCTGGAATACAACGCCAGGCTGTCCTGAAATCCCTGATCGCTTTGCAGCTTCGATTGCTCCTGCTCTTGCGCGGCCAAGGCCGCTTTTTCCGCATCAAGGGACTGGCGATCCTCCGCCAGTTTTTGGTTTGCCAAATCCACCTGCCGCTTCAGGTCGTTCAGCTCATTCTGTTTCCGATCCAACTCCAGCATCTTTTCGTCGAAGGAGCGCTGGATGATGTCCACCTGCTCGGAGACCGATCGGCCCGACTCCTGTGCCATCAGTTGATCGAGGCGCAAAGTCGGCTGGGTGGTGGCCGAATCTGCCGATGGCTGCGTCGCTGCCGCCACCGGGGTCGGCGGGGGAAAGAGCAAATCGCGTACCTGTTTTATTTTCGCTTTGTCCAGATGCCCGCTCTGCACCATCCAGCCGACGCCCCCCGCCGCCGCGAGGAAATTTATTGCGAGCAAGGCCATGATCAGAGTGAAGAATTTTTTCATGATTCAGCTCCGGCCTGGAGATTCATCGCCTGCAAATTCAGGTCGATGTGCGTCAATTGCGTGGTCACCTCATCATTATCGGCCGTTTCGCGTCTGGCCTGTTCCTCTCGCCATCGCTCCATTTGCCGCTCGCGCAATTTTTCGATCACCTTCCGCTGTTTGGCCGCCTCGACCAGCCGGGCGCGCGCCTCGTCCACCTGCTTTTGCGCGCCCGCCATGACTTTCGCTAATTCGAGCACTTTTCGCCGCATGGCCAGCGAATATCGCCGATGGGCCGCGAGGAAACTCAGGTCCAATTTTCCCAGCAGGCGGTTTTGGCGCAAATCCTCCTCGGCGGCGCGCACGCCGTTGTCCACGGCTCGCAATTGCTGCTCGATCGCTACCAATCGCCGCTGAACGCCGACCAATTCGCGCTGACGTTGCTGTTCAATATTTTTTCGTTGCCGAAGCACCGCCTGAAGTTTGAAAATGAATTGCGGCATGGCGGATTATTTCGCCGCTTTGGCAGCGGGCTTGCCGGTTGACGCTTTCAGCGCTTTTTCCGTCGTTTCGATCCAGGTATTCAGATCGCCCAGTTGCTTCCAGCTATCCTCCAATTTCATTGGCGACGCCGAGTCCTGCTGGAGGAATTGCACAATCTTCGGCCGGGTCTGCACCGCGAGATCAAATTCGGCATTGGCGCCGGCGACGTAAGCGCCGATGTTTACGAGATCCTCAATATCTTGATACACCGCCGTCAGCGCCAGCACGCGCTTGGCCTGTCGAACGCGCTCGGCCGGCGCGACATCGCCGCGCACTCGGCTGATGCTCTGCAGCACGTCGATCGCCGGAAAATGCCCGCGATTGGCCAGCGACCGTGTCAACCATAGATGCCCGTCGATGATCCCTTTCACAGCATCGGGGATGACTTCGTTGAAATCATCTCCCTCGACGAGGATCGTGTAAAAACCGGTGATCGATCCCATATCGCTTCGCCCGGCGCGTTCCAGAATTTGCGGGAGCATCGCAAAAACGCTGGGGGGAAATCCCTTGGTCGCCGGCGGCTCGCGCGCGGCCAAACCAATTTGCCGCTGGGCCTGGCAGAGGCGTGTGAGTGAATCGATCAGCAGCAAAACATTTTTCCCCTGATCCCGAAAATATTCGGCGATGGTGCATGCGGTTTTTGCCGAGCGGACGCGCAGCAGCGGCGCATCGTCGCTGGTGCTGACGATCACCACGCATCGCTTGCGGCCCTCGTCCCCCAGGCTTTTTTGCAGAAATTCCTGCACCTCGCGGCCACGCTCGCCGATCAGGGCGACCACCGACACATCCGCGCTGGTGTGTTTGGCGATTTGCGAGAGCAAGGTGCTCTTGCCCACGCCGGGACCGGAAAAAATTCCCATGCGCTGGCCCTGGCCGCAGGTGTGCAAGGCGTCGATGGCGCGGACGCTGGTGGCGATTGGGGCATCGATATTTTTTCGTCGCAGGGGAGCGGCCCCGCGCGCATCAATGCGTCGCCTCTCGCCGACCGGCAACGGGCCCAGCGCATCCATCGGCCGGCCAAATCCATCCAGCACTCTTCCCAACATGCGGTGAGTGCAATTGATGGATGGGGCGGCGGAGAGATTGACGATGCGGTCGCCGGAGGCGATCCCCCCCGTCGCCTCCAGGGACATCAGCAGAGTGCGATCGTTGCTGAAACCCACGACCTCCGCGACTGTTTTTCGGCCGCCCAGGCTTTCGATTTTGCACAGCGATCCCACCGGCAAAACCAGATCGCTGGCCTCAATGGTCAATCCGCTGATGCCACGCACCTTGCCGATGACTCGATAGGGCATCGCAAGGCGGGCGGTGTCGATCCTCGCCAAGAGCGGCTGGGTTGTCAGCGACATTGCTCGCCCTCCGCGCCGCCGGCAGAATCCTCGGCCATCACCTCGGCAATCACGCAATCCAGTTGCGTGTCCAAGTCTCCATCAATTTGCCCGGCCACGGTGTAAATGCGCGTTCCACCCGGCGACAGCGACGCATCCTGCACGAGTTCGATATGCTTCAGATGCGGCCAACTCATTTTTAAGTGCGGCAATTCCTGTTGCAGCGTTTGATATTGCGTCGGATGCAGGGCGATTCGTACATCGGCGGCATGCACCACGAGTGCCATCGCCTCCTTGAGATTGTCGATCAGCACGCCCGGATCGGAAATTCCCTGCCGCTTGGTGACCCGGCGCGCAATGGCGCAGGACAGATCGACCACCTGATTGATTCCCTTGGTGTGCAGATCGTCGCGGCTCTGGTCGAACTGAGCGACCGCTTGGGACAGCGCGGTGATCAACTGCGTCATCAGCGTGCCATGCTCGGCGAGCGACTGCGTATGTGCGAGTTCCTTGCCCTCAGCGTGCCCGGCGATCCGCCCCTCATCTCGCCCCTTGGCAAACCCCTCCGACTTCGCCTGCTGCTTGAGAATCTCCCCTTCCTTCTGCGCCTCGGCGAGAATTCGCTCGGCTTGCATGCGTGCGCGCAACAGAATCCGTTTGGCGGCTGCCTCGATGTCCGTCATCGAAAACGCCGCCACGGAAACCGGAACTTCATTGGATTTAATCAGCGCCATAGGAGAAATCTCGAAGGGTCCAAACATTTTCCCCTCCCCTGGTACTCCGGGGGAAGGTCAGGGTGGGGGTCTTCGTCTCGGTGAACATCGTCAGTATTTCAAACCCCCACCCCAGCCCTCCCCCGGAGTACCAGGGGAGGGGGAAGTCGGGGAACAAATAAAGGGGGCTGTCCCCTTTATTTTGGATCACACCACCATTTCCTTTTCGCCGCCGCGGCCGGCGATGATGATTTCGCCGGCGTCTTCCAGGCGGCGGACCACGTCGACAATCTTCTGCTGCGCGGCTTCCACGTCGCTCACGCGCACGGGACCCATGTATTGCATATCCTCCTGAATCAGCTGCGCGGCACGCTCCGACATATTCTTGAAAATCTTCTGCTTCAATTCGTCGCTGGCGGTCTTGAGGGCCAATGACAACTCGTCGTTGTCCACTTCCTTCAGCACGGATTGAATTCCCTTGTCGTTGACTAGCAAAATGTCCTCGAAGACGAACATCAGGCGGCGAATCTGCTCGACGAGGTCCGGGTCCTCGGCCTCGAGGCCTTCCATGATCCCTTTTTCCGTGGATCGGTCGGCGAGGTTGAGAATTTCCGCGACGGTATCGACGCCGCCGGCTTTTTCGAAGGTTTGGCTGACGATATCGGAGAGGCGATGCTCTAGGCCGCGCTCGACTTCCTGAATCACTTCGGGGTTGGTCTGCTCCATGTTGGCGACGCGCTTGACGACCTCGATCTGCTTCTGACTGGCGAGGCCGACGAGAATTTCGCTGGCCTTCTGCGGCGGCAAATGTGCCAGGATCAACGCGATCGTCTGCGGATGCTCGTCCTGGATGAACGTCAGGAGGTTTTCGCTTTCGGCTTTTTGCAAAAATGAGAACGGCGTGGTCTGTACCTGCTGGGTGACCTGTTTGATGACGCGCGACGCCTCGGATTCGCTGAGGGATTTGCGAAGC
>JBEKUH010000073.1:0-19814 GCA_049515255.1 Tepidisphaeraceae bacterium
ATCGTCGGCGAGGATGGCTTCGCATTGATGCCAGAGGTCCATGCGTTTGGTTTCGTCCAGTTCCGTGCGGGCGGCGCGCATCAAAGTGTCCAGCTTGGGATTGGAATAAGAGCAGTAATTATCCGCATCGCCGGCGATCTGACTGGAATCGAACATCTGGTAGATGTCGTCCTCGGTTCCCGCGGACCAGCCGAGCATCACGGCATCCAAATCGCGGTCGTCCAATTTTTTGAGAATGATCGGCCAATCCTGCGGGTCCGGTTCGACCGCGACGCCGACTTTGGCCATTTCGTCCTTAATCAGCAGCACGATTCGCTGGTACATTTCCAACTTGGAGTTGTAAGACAATTTGAATCGCAATTCCTGCCCGGCGGCGTTGACGAGCACGCCAGTCCCGTTGCGATCGGAGAATCCAAGGTCGGCCAACACCTGTTTTGCCTTGTCGGGATCGTAAGGATATGGCTTGATGGATGGATCGTGCTGTTTGGAACCGGGGGGAAATGGGCCCGTGGCCGGCGTTGCGTAGCCGTACATGATGTTGTCGCAAATCGCTTGACGGTCGATCAGCATCGTCATTGCCTGGCGGACGCGCTTGTCGGCGAAGATCGTCGGCTTGCCGTTGCGCTGTTGGTTCCAGCCAATGTAGATATAGCCATAGAGCGGATAATCGTAGGCTAGATGGTTGGATGTCTTGGCCAGGTCCGGGTCCTTGATCAGATTGTTATATTCCTCCGGAACGAGATTGGTCATAAAGTCGATTTCGCCGTTTTTGAACATGGTGGCTTCAACGGATTCCTCCTCGACCTGCGTGTAAACCAACTTATCAAACGGCGGCGGCTCGCCCCAATATCGCTCGTTGCGCACCAGCACGATTTTCTCCTGCGGCTTCCAGTTCACCGGATCCTCCAGCCGATACGGACCCTCTCCGAGCAGCAATCCCACCGAATTATTGAAATCGTCGATGGAGAATTGTTCGTAGAAATGCTTGGGCATAATGTTCAAGCCGCACGTCAAATCCATACTGGCGAAATACGGCTCGCGGAACTGAAATTGCACTTCGTAATCGTTGAGCTTCACGCAGGCTTTGATGACGTCCAGCGCTGCGCGGTTGCGCGGGCAATCCACCTTGGGATTCATGGTGAAATCGTAGGTGAAGACGACATCATCAGCCGTGAACGGCGTTCCATCGGAAAACTGCACGCCCTTGCGAAGCTGGAAAGTGATCGTGTTGGAAATCGGGCAGTTGGGTTCATGCGCGATGTCATCATCCCGCCGGCCTTCTTTCATGCGGCTCTGCACGTATGCCTCGCGGTCGGCCGGTTTGTCGGCCGAGGGGCAATCCGATTCGGCCAGAATCTCATCTCGCGTCAATGGGACTAGCTTGCGCTGATCCACATACGCTTGCCACGCCGCCATATTGCTTTGCTGCTGCCAGCTCGTGGCCAAAAGCGGGACTTCCTCCAGAGTGAATGGGTCGTAATATGCCAGGCTTTCCTGCACGCGGTTCTGCACGATCTGCGAATAAATGTCGGTCGAGAGCAGTTGCGTAAGCTTGGAGACATGGGCGGGCAAATTCTCCACCAGCCAATCCCCGCGGGCATAATCCGGGCGCTGTTCGATCTTTTTGATCCAGTCAAACGGATCGCGCCATTGCCCCTGTGCCGACGGCTGTGTGGAGGAGGACGAAGTGCTGACGCTAATTCCGTTGGCCAGCTCCTGCTCAATGCGCGTCAGATCGGATTGCTGCTGGGATGTTTGATTGACGATCTGCTCCAGCAGCCCGTACTCCCGGTCGCGCTGCTCCATTTCAACCCAAATAGAGACGATAATCCCCAGCAAAAGAACAGTAATGATCAAATCACGAAAACCGAAGCGATTTTCCATGGCGCCTTAAATCAAATCGAGCCACCAAAATTCAAATTTAGCCACCGATAAACACCGATGGGCACCGATTAAAAAAATTTTCTACTTTCTTATCGGTGCTCATCGGTGTTCATCGGTGGCTAATTCTTTTTTTAGATTGCCGTTCAAATCATTTTTGAATTTCGCCGCGGGTCCCAGGCGTCGCGCAGGCCGTCGCCGACGAAGTTCAGGGCCAGCAGCGTTACGCCGAGCAGAGTACACGGAAATACCAACAGCCACCAGCAGGATGCGATGGGATTGAGCGCCAATGTCAGGCCGTCGCTGGCCAGTGATCCCCAAGTCGGCAGCGGCTTTTGGATTCCGATGCCAAGAAAACTTAAAAACGATTCCTGCAAAATCGCCTGCGGCACCGTGAGGGTCGCATACACGACGATGGGCCCGACCAGATTGGGCAGAAGATGCCGCGTGAAAATCCGGCCCTGCGGAACACCCGCCGCCCGTGCCGCCTCGACGAACGGCAGAGTCCGCAGCGACAGCACCTGTCCACGAATCACCCGCGCCATCGGCGGCCAACTGACCAGGCCGATAGCCAGAAAGAGCACGATCAAATTCGCCGCCATGTCCGAGCCGAATAATCCGTTCAGCCGCTTTTCCAGCGCCAGCTTGAACAGGATCACAAGCAAAATGTAGGGCAACGCGTAGAGGATATCGCAGGTCCGCATCAGCAGCGCATCCACCCATCCGCCGCGATATCCCGCTAACAGTCCAATTCCCACGCCAAGGAACACGCTCAGCGCTGCAGCAGACAATCCAATCATCAGGCTGATGACGCCGCCGAACAGGCATTCGCCCAGCATGCTTTGGCCTAGTTTGCTGGTGCCCATGACGGTCCAGAGCGCGGCGCCTGATGGTGCTTGAAGCGAATCAGCCCCCTGATGGTCGTAATAGAAATTTGAATGCGAGTTCAACGTCCACGGCAGCGACCCGACGCACGCGACAAACAGCAGGAGTAGAATTCCACCCCCGATCGCCAGACGCATATCCACCGATTTGCGGAAATCCGCCGCCGGCGCGTTTTCTTGGGAGAGGATGGGTTCCATCGCCGTCATTGTTTGGCTGTCACGTCAATTCTCGGATCGATCATGGCATATCCAAGGTCCACAATCAGATTCAGCACCAGCAGCATGGCGGCATAGACCATGACGGTGCCGAGGATGAGCGTCTGATCGCGATTCTTCACGCCGTTGACGAAATGCTGGCCCAGGCCCGGAATATTAAACACCGTTTCCACCACGAACGATCCGGTCATGGCATACGCGGCGGCGGGACCGAGATATGTGAACACCGGCAAAAATGCGTTGCGGAATGCGTGTCGCCAGATGACATCCGATCGCGTCAAGCCCTTAGCGCGCGCGGTGCGGACGTAGTCGTTGCCGAGCGTGTCGAGCATGGCGACTCGCGTCAGCCGGGCGATGTATGCCATCGGCAATGTCGCCAGCGCGAATCCCGGCAGGATCAATTGCTTCAGTGTTCCCCATCCGCCGCTCGGAAACCAATGCAGACGATCCGAAAAAACCGCGAGCAACAAACCGGCGACAACGAAGCTGGGCAAACTGATGCCAATCAGCGCGACCGCCAGACTCAGACCATCCAGAATTCCCCCCCGCTGTAGCGCCGCCATAACGCCAACGCCGCATCCCACGACGAGTGCGATCAAAATAGCGAACAATCCCAGCGTGATCGAAATCGGCAGCGATGCCCGCAGGATGTCGTTCACGGTGAACCCGTCATACGACATGCTCGGCCCGAAATCGCCGTGCAGCAGCAGTCGCCTCGGATAATATCCCAGAAATTGCCAATCGCTGGTTGCATGAAATTGTTCCCGCAGCGCCTTCTCCGCCGCCGCCGGAAGTTTTCGCTCGCTGTTCCCAAACGGCGTTCCCGGCGCCACCCACGCCAGGGTGAACGTCACCAGATAAATCACCGCCAGCACCAGCGGCAACTCGATCAATCGCCATGCGATGAAGCGTCCCATCTTGGGGGCGTATGTTACGCATACTAATGGGGAGCGACAACGCAGGCGACGCGTTCCGAGAGAATGCTAGGGCAAAAGATTTTTGTCGGTTGCGGTTTTCGTGCCGATGACGGTCGCTCACTCGAATCCGCCAAGGCGCTGCCGATGCGAACGCCGCTGGCTGGCCCGATGATGTTCCAAGCGGCATTCGGCGGCGAGACAAAACACGGAGTTCTCGCCTGCAGCGACTAATGCAGCGGAGTTTCGCGCTCAAGCGCGCCCCTCAACCGTCCGTCACGTCCATGTCCGACCTCCGCTTCAGATTTCAGATTTGCCAGGGAGGTCGGACATGCGGGGCTGTGAAGGACGGTTGAGGGTCGGCCCGTGGCCGAAACTCCTTGGCATCCAGCCGCCGCAGGCGGGAAACTCTTTCATTACCAGCAAGATGCCGCGTCGAAGGTCGCCGGGCCATCCGACGGTCTTCGCAGCGCCAGTGCATTCCCTTATTCGACCCGGCGACCGTCATCGGCACGAAAACCGCAACCGACATAAATCATCTTTCTAAACATCCGTTGATCGCCACTCTCAATGCGACACCTCAATGCTCTTAAACTCCTGCATCCCGCTGGCCGCCAGCGGCAATCCCTTCACGTTGTCCCGAAACATGTAATTGATCGTGTAATAATAAATCGGCATCATCGGCGCATCCTCCAACAGGATGTTCTCCGCCTTAGCCAGCAAATCAAATCGCTTCTGCTGATCCGTCTCCTTGGCGGCGGCGGCGCAGAGGGCGTCATACTCGGGATTAGCCCACTTGGAATTGTTGTCATCGCTGTCGGATTTGTAGCAATCCGTGAAAGTGGATGGATCATCATAATCCCCGAACCAGCTTGCCCGCGCGATGTCGAATTGCTGGGAATGCAGCCGATCTCCGAAAACCTTCACCTCCACGCCTTCGAGATTCACCTGAATATTTAGATTGGTCAGCCAATCGCGCCGAACGATCTGCGCGACATCGCCGTGGTTCTGTTCGTTGTTAAAAAGAATCGTCAGCGTGGGAAATCCCTGGCCATCGGGATACCCCGCCTCGGCGAGCAGCTTCCGCGCCGCCGCCGGATCGTACGGCAATCCCGGCGGAGATTTGTATCCTTCGAAAACGCCCTTGGGCAAATAATCCGAAGTGATCGGCTGATCCAATCGCCCCGCGTTGTCCACCACGCTCTGCTTGTCCACCGCCATCGTCAGCGCCTGGCGAACTCGCCGATCCACCAGTGGATTGGGCCGGCCCCCCGGTAGTTTCGGCAGGCAATTGAAATTATAAAAATACGTCCCGAACGCCGGAAAAACATGCAAATCCGGCTGGCCGCCATTTTTCAGGATCGTCGCGGCAATGTCGTAATCCACATCGGAAAGCCAATCAACATCCCCGCGCTCATAGGCCCGAAACGCCGCCAATCCGTTATCGGCGGAAATCTCATCAATCACCCGGCATTTCACATTCGCCCGATCCCAATAAAAATCGTTGGCCACCATCCGCACCTTGCGCTTGAACAGCCATTCCGCCAAACGATACGGCCCATTGGTCACCAAGCCACCGAGTTCCGGATGATTCGGATCGAATGGCCGAGAGGTAAATCGCTGATCGTAATTCACCACGCCGCTAGCCGGATCGACAATCGCAAACGGCCGCATGGAAGGCTCGTGCATCGGAAAGAACGGCGGGAATGCGAGCAACGCCGGAAAGAATGGCACCGGATTGTTGAGTGTGATCCGCAGCGTGTGATCATCCAGCGCCACTTCCCCCACCATCGCAAAATCCGGCGGCTTGGCGCTCATGTCGCCGCTCTGCCGGGCCGTCACATAATCAGCGAATTTGTCCGAGTAATCCTTGGCTCCCTTCACATAATAGTGGAGATACGTGTATTCACCGGGTGTCTCCAGAAATCGTCGCCAGGAAAAAAGAAAATCCTTCGCCAGCACCGGATCGCCATTGGACCAGCGGGCATCGGGGCGGATGTGCAGGGTCCAGACGGTTTTGGTGGGATCGGAATCAGAACGATCGGCTGTGCCGAGGATGGGCTTGAGCGTCACCGGATCGAGGGCGTACAGGCCTTCCCAGAGTGCGTAGGCACTGCGGATGTCCTGCATCCAGGACATATCGTTGAGGTCCATGCACTTGTGATCGCCGCGATTGATGAAGACGAAATCCGCGCGCCCTTCGGCCCCGGTTCCGCCGGACCAGACCACCGCCCCGGCCACCATGGCGGCCAGCAGGACGGGGATCAGCATCAGGCGAAACATGATGTCCCGGAAATCAGTTGCCCCCGGCCGCCGCCGCGCCATCGGTCCCGCCGCCGGCCGCCGGCGCTGCGCCGCCACCAGCCGCGGGTGCAGCGCCGCCAGTCGCGCCGCCGGGCGAAGGCGTGTTCATGGCATTTAGCGTGGGCGGCGGATTGAGCGATGCGAACTGCGGCCCTGATGATTGCAAGGCCGGAAAGATCGCCTGGCATGCCGACTGAACGGCTGTCGCGGGTGACGTGCCGTTCAACACCTGAATTCCCGATACTGCCTGGGTCAAAGAGGAATTCGAAAAACCCGCGGCCTGTGCAAGCGTGCCAAGCTGAGATGCCTCCCGCTTGAGTGCGTTCACCATATCAATATTCTCATTAATTCCTCCCGAGCCAATTCTGCCGCCTATGCAGCCGATCAAATCGGATGCCTCCTGAATCGCGCGCGTCTGCTCTTTGGGAGTGAGTTGGCTATAGTATTTGTTCTCAAGCAACAGAAGGCTCGATCCATCATCCGCGCGTGGCGATTCTGGAATGGCGTCTTTATAAAGATCGATTCGAGTTTGCTCCAGGTCCATCATCGTATCTGCCAGCAACGACAGCGCGTTGCCCGCCAGACTGCCTAATTGCCCGGTCTGATCCACGATGGGATCCAAATCATCGATCGCCTGTTTGGCGATCCACCCACCCAGCGGCGGAGTGGAATGGTTGGCCACCGCGCTGACCAGCGCCTTCATCAGCGCCGCTGTGTTTGTCGAAGCCGCATCGTTGCTGAGAGCATCGGGAATGATGTCCCCCGCCGCTTCCACTCCGACCAGCACGACCGCGTCGCTCTGATCACCCAGCAAAGCGGTAATGGCCGGCGCCAGTTGATGGCTGTGGGTGCGATCGGCAACCGAATCGACGACCAGCGCCAGGTTGAGCCTTGCCGGTGCGTTGGCCGAGGGAAGTTGTGAAAGCAGGGTGTCACTCAGCGCCGCCGAATACGCCGCCTTGAATGCCGTGGGGTCAGCCTGTGTATTTGCGTCTTCAGAGCGGGCCACCAGCCAGGATCGGGCGCCTTTGAGTTGGTCGGGGCTGCTCGGCGTCACGATGATGGCCACCGCCGGGGCAATGGTCGAAACAATTAGGCTCTTCTGCGACATCGGGTCCGCAGCCCCCGTTACGGATGGCGGTATAACCGGCGGCAATGTCTCGACCTGCCCAAAAAGAGCGCTTTGCCAAGCAGGTCCGAAGGAGAGGAGAGCGATGATGAAATAGAAATATTGGCGGCGGTTCATGCAAGGATACTCCGGCGGCGCGTCATGCCAGAGTCGCGCACGCTACCGGAGGCCATCGGCGGTGTCAAGAAAAAGCCCGCAATTGAGGACCTGAATGAGGATTTGGGTAAGGATTATGCCCATTTGATAACTCCAAACCCGCCGATACCACCAGCAGCGGCCAAAGCTGCAACATCAGCCGCTCAAGGCTGGTTTGCAAATGCCACGACAAATCCATCGGCGTCAGGACGTAAACGAAGTAATAACTGACTGAAATCAGCATCGCCACCGCCGCGGCCAGGCTCGTCCGCCGACGCATCGCCTGGACAATCACAATCACCACCGCCAGAAGCATGAAAATGTTCCATCGCCGCAGGCTCAAGATGTGGCCAATAATATCGGTGGTGATTTGGAAATATCGATGCGGATTCATCAGCCGGGAGAATGCCGAGCCTGCGGAACTTTTTTCCACGAGATCATTGGTCGGGGCGTAATGAATCTTGAATGCCGCCAGCAACGCCAGCGGAACGGCAACTCCGATGGCGAAAAATCCCAACCCGCGCGGCCTGAAAGCAATGACGCAGACCGCCACGCAAATGAGCATCACGATTCCCTCGTTCTTCACGCAAGCCGTCAGAGCCGCGCACGCCCCGCTGAGAATCCTCAGCCCCGAAGATCGCCCCGCCGTCCGGTCTCCCGCAAGCATCGCCAACACCACCGCCGCCGCCAACATACAGCCGATCGGCATATCGGCGTATTGCGAGGCGCCCAAGTCGATCAGCGCCGGCGTGCCCAGCAGCACCATCGCCGCAATAATTCCCGCGCTGGTCCCCCGCAAAATCGCCAACCCCGATCCAACGATCCCCACGGCCAGCCCCGTAAAAATCGTGCTGAAAACCATCGGCACAATCACCGAATCCCGTCCCAGCAATGTCCACCCATGTGCGATCATTCCACACAGCAGCGGCGGATAATCCGGATGATTCACTGCCGGATCAAACGCCCGAAAAAATAATTGCGGATCGCGGAACAAAAATCTCGCATGCAAATTCCAGATTTCATACGCATCCCAATCTCCATCCGGTGAATGAGCAAATCGCAACGCCATCGCGATCATCGCCAGCAGTGCCATCGCGAGCAGAAGGATTTTTTCCGTCCCCGTCGCGCGCTGGGGCTCATAATGGCTTCGCGCCTTCCATCGTTGCCGGGTCAACAGATATCCACCCGCCAGGAGCATCGGCACATCCACGAGATACATCACCGACCCCGGCGCGCCGATCACCAGCCAAAGCAGATATCCAATCGACCAGATCGACAGCCCCAGCAGAATCGCCACGCAAGCCGCCAGAATCCGCAACGCCGCCGTCTCGCCCGACATGATTCCCCGGACGATTCCCCACCCCACCGACCAAATCGCCACCGGCGCCAGAACGATCAGCGAAGAATTCATTGGCGCGGCTCCGCTTCCAAGAGCGCCAAACCTGGGCCAAACATCCGCACCACCCGCAAATGATTCTCCCCGCAAATCGCCGGCAATTTCGAGGCATCGAAAAGATCGGCAATCACCAGCGGCTCATCCGTCCCCCAATGCACGATCCGCGGCGGCAGCGCATAAGCCGCGCTGTAAAACGCATCTCGCGCCTTCTGATCGGTGGCATCCAAATCCGACACATACCCCAGCCGCGCATCCATCGGCAGATACGCCGCCAGCGCGGCATATCGCGCCCCCAGCTCCGCCGGCACACCATCATGCCGCAAATCCCGCGCGTTGCGCACGATCTCCCGCGCCGGGCCGATGGCGGCGATGACGAAGACCAGTCCCATGACCATGCGCCAATTCATGCCGCTCCCTGAAACGGGTAAATCGAACCCAGACCCAGCATCCGCGTTAGCTCGTCCAACGCCGTTCGCCCCTCTTCAAGTAGTTTTGGATCAGCCAGATCGGCCGGAAACAGGCGATCTCGATAATGTTTTTCGATCCACTTCCCCAGCCCCCGATGCAAATCATCCGTGAGGAAAACCGTCGGCCGGATGGCGGCAATCTGTTTTTCGGTGAGCACCACCCGCAATCGCAAACACGCCGGGCCGCCGCCGTTGTTCATGCTCTGCCGCACGTCGATAAATTCCACCCGCCGGATCGGCCCGCCGCGCGCGAGGAGTTCCTGCAAAAATTTTTCCGCACTCGGGCAATCGCGCGCTTCCAGCGGCGCGACCAATGCCATTCCATCAGCCGTTTGCACGAGCTGGCCATTGAAAAGATATGAACTCACCGCATCCGCCAGCGGCACCTGTTCCTCCGTCACTTCAATCGCATGAAATTCGCGATCGCCGAACCAATGGCGGATTTTTTCCAGAGTCTCCGAGGAATTCGCGAACGCCGCCGAGTGGTACAGCAGCACATTCAGATTTCCCACCGCCACGACATCGTTGTGAAATGCCCCTGCATCGATGGCCGCCGGATTTTGGCGGACGAACAGAATGTCGGCTGGATTCAAATTATGCAGCCGTGCGATGGCTTCGGAGGCCTGCCTGGTTTGGCGCGCGGGAAACTTCGCCGGCGCCGGCTCGCCGCCAAACGCATCGCGGCCATACACGAATATCTGCAAGCCGCGCAGGCCGTAATCGCCGGCTGTCAACCGCGTGTGATTCGCGGCACCCTCATCGCCAAATACAACCCCGGCCGGCAATGGCGAATGATGAGTGAAGTTCACTTCATCCGCAAAAATCGCCCGCAAAATCCGGGATGTTGTGGCCGCCTCTAGCGAACGATGAAACTGCGTCGGCAAATTCGCCGCCGTGAAATGCGCCCGCCCATCGGCGCTGTCGGCGCTGGGCGAAACCGTCGCGGCATTGGCGGCCCACATCGCCGATGCGCTGCCGCAGGCCGCCAGCAATATCGGATCGTCCTTCGCCGCCTTCTCCAGAATCTGCTTATCATTCCCACTGAATCCCAATCGCCGCAGCGCCGCCACATCCGGCCGCTCCTGCGGCGGCAGCACGGCCTGGCGAATCCCCAGGTCCGCCAAAAATTTCATTTTCGCCAACCCCTCGAGCGCCGCCTGCTTCGGATTCGACGGCTGATTCGCATGTTTTCGAGAGGCGAGATTGCCAAACGAAAGCCCCGCATAATTGTGCGTCGGCCCAACAATTCCGTCGAAATTGATCTCAAAGGCGCGGTCGGACATTCAGCAAAGCATATCGTCAAAAAGGCGCGCATGTATATCGGACGGCAATCCGTGGGCATTGCGCGCGAATTCAATACTGCGGGCCGCCGGGATTGATATCTTTGTTCCAGAGCAACACGCCGCCGGCCATGCTTTTGACATTCTTGAATCCCTGTTGCCGCAGGAGTTGTGTGAACTGCATCGATCGCCCGCCGCTCTTGCAGTGGACGATGATCTTGTCGCTCTCGTGTCCCTTCAATTCGCCGATTCGCCGCGGCAATTCCTGCAGCGGCAGCAGATCGGCGCCGGGAATATTCGTGATGGCATACTCATTGGGCAATCGGCAGTCGATGAACGTGAACTTCTCATGATGTTCCTGCATCGACTTCACTTCACGCGGCGTGACTTCCCAATCGGGCTTGAAATTATATCCCGGGGGAAGCCCGCGCGCATCGAGCGATGGATCTGTCACTGGTCCTCCTTTGGCTTTGCGAACTTCGGCGGCGGTCTCGGCGGCGCTTTGCGGATCGAGGATCGGCACGCCGCAGAATTCTTCGTAGTCGATCGGCTCGGTGATGGTTGGATGCTCGCCGCAAACCGGGCAACCCGGATCGCGCCGCAGCTTGAAGGATTTGAATTCCAAATCCATCGCGCTGAACGTGGTGAGTTTTCCAATCGCCGGCTTGCCGAGACCGAGAATGAGTTTGATCACTTCATTGGCCTGCAGCGTTCCGATGATGCCGGGCAGAACGCCGATCACGCCGCCTTCGGCGCAGCTCGGCACCGAGCCCGGGTCCGGCGGCTCGGGATACATGCAGCGATAGCACGGCCCGTTTTCGCCCGGCCGATCCGGATTGGCCAGATGCGGCGCAAAAACCGTGACCATTCCCTCGAAGCGGAAAATCGAGCCGTAAACATTGGGCTTTTTCAGCAGCACGCATCCGTCGTTGACGCAGTAGCGCGTCGGGAAATTATCGGTGCCGTCGATGATGACATCGTAATCCTTGATCAGATCGAGCACGTTGCTGCTGTTGACGACGACTTTGTGCTCGTTGATTTTGACATCGGGGTTGAGGTCCTTTAATCGCTTCGCGGCGGCTTTGACTTTGTCTTCACCGACGCTGGAAACGCCGAAGAGAATTTGCCGCTGGAGATTGCTGGGGCTGACGACATCGATGTCGGCCAGTCCGATAGTTCCGACGCCGGCGGCGGCGAGATAGAGGCTGATCGGGCAACCCAATCCACCCGCGCCGATGCACAGGACTTTGGCATTGAGCAGCTTGATCTGCCCAGCCGTGCCGACTTCGGGGAGAATCAGGTGCCGTTTGTAGCGGTTGATTTGTTCGGTGTTCAGTTCAGTGACCATGTTCTCTTTTCCTCTTATCGGATTCTATGCCATCATAGTGAAATTTCCTGTAGGCTACCGGCATGAGCGACGAGATTGCGGAGAAACAGCGGCGACTGGGCGAATTCCTGAATCGGCACTCTCTGGATGGCGTTTTTCTCAGCCATCGCGCCAATTTCGCCTGGATCACCGGCGGCCGGGACAACTACATCGCCAATAATTCCCCCAACGGCGTTGCCAGCATTCTGGCGACCGCCGATTCGCGCATCTGCTTCACCAACACCATTGAAGGTCCGCGATTTGCCAATGAAGAATTGGCCGACACCGGCATCGATGTCGTCACATATCCGTGGCATAACTCGAGAGCCGGGCAAAAAGTTCTCAAGGAGCTGATCGCCGGCCGAAAGATCGCGGCGGATGTCGGCGACAGCGGCGAATGCGACCGCTTGGGCGCGGGATTGCTTCCGCTGCCGAAGGATTTTGTCGAACTTCGCTGGGCGCTGACTCCCGAAGAAATCGCCCGGTACAAAGAAGGCGGCAGACGAACTTCGGCAGCAATGGAAGAAACCTGCGGCACCATCGAGCCCGGCATGAGCGAACACGAAATCGCTGGAATGCTCGATCATTTCGTTCGGGCACATAGTTTAATTCCCGTCGTGAATCTCATCGCCGTTGATGATCGTGTGCACAATTTCCGCCATCCGATTCCGACCGATGCGAAGTTGTCCAAATACATTATGCTCGTCATCTGCGCTTCCTACGGCGGACTGATTTCCAACATGACCCGCTTCGTCAGCTTTGCCCCGCTGTCATCGGAGCAGAAGAAAAAACAACAAGCGGTCTGCAATGTCGATGCGGCCGTGAATCTCTCGACCAGACCGGGCAAAACACTCGGCGACATGTTCGAGGTCCTTCGCACTGCATACGCCGACAACGGTTTTCCCGGCCAGGAAGATTTGCACCACCAGGGCGGATCGACCGGTTACGCCGGGCGAGAAGCATTCGCCGAGCCTGGGCTGGATATAAAGATTCTGGCCAATCAAGCGTTCGCATGGAATCCATCCATCACCGGCGTGAAGAGCGAAGACACGATGCTCTGCACGGAAAAAGGATTTGAATTTATCACCATCATGTCCGCCGACTGGCCGACAATTGAGGCACGCTTTGAGGGCAAAACTCTCAAGCGCCCGGATATTTTCGTTCGCTAACACCCATTAAAAAACACCATCGCGCACGGCACGCTTCGCCATTTTTTCCCTCGCCCGGTACTCCGGGAGAGGGTAGGGTGAGGGTCTTTTTTCGCTCGGCAAAACCGGCCCATTTTTGCGTTCGGCCCTCACCCCTGCCCTCTCCCGGAGTACCGGGCGAGGGGGAAATACAATCTCACGGCACGGCCTGCGGAACCTTGGCGGGCTGCGCGCTGGCGGCGGCCGCGGCGCGACGGGCGCGGCGTTGGCCGAGAATCGCCAGGACACGATCCACGATCACCGCCACCAGAATCACGCCGCCGGTGACGACATAATCCAGTTGCGTCGGCAATCCCAGCAGATTCACCATGTTTCGCAGCACCTGGAGCAAAATCGTTCCGAGCACAATGCCAATGATCGAGCCTTCGCCGCCGCGCAAACTACAGCCGCCAAGAACCGCGGCGGCGATGGCGTAAAGCTCGAAGACTGCGCCGTGGGTGCTTGGCGTGATGCCGCCGACATCGATGTCGTCCAGCACACCGGCGATTCCCACCAGAACCATGTTCAGCACATAAGTCGCACCGATGACACGCACCGTGTTGATGCCGGAGAACCTTGCAGCATCCTCATTTCGCCCCGCGGCAAACAAATATCGGCCATACACCGAGCGATGCAAAACGACCCACAAAATCGCCGCAATCACCAGCATGATGACAAACGGCATCTTCAGATAAAGAACGGGCGCGACGTATTTGTAGATGTGCGAAGACGTATTCCAAAACCCCGCTGGAAAGAACACATCCTGCACCTTCGCCTCCGACAACGTGTGGAGCGTGGGGAAAGAATCCTCGACGGTTTCCTTGTCGCCCAGGAGAAATCCGCAGGTGGAATCGCCGGTGAGAACGCGCGCCATGCCGCGGTAGATCAGCCAGCCGCAAAGCGTGACGATAAACGCTTGGAGCCGCAATTTGGCGATGAGAAACGCGTGAATTCCGCCGAGGATGGCGACGAAAAGAATCGAGAGCATGCAGGCGACGGGCCAGGGTTTGGGCTGGATAATGAATTGGTGCGTGCCGAAATCGAATTCGGTGCCGACGAGCAAAAACGACAGGACGACGCCCTGCAGCGCGAAGATGGAACCGGTGGTGAGATCGATTCCGCCGGTGATGATGACGATGCCCGCGCCGATGCTGAAGATGCCGTAGATGCCGACGAGGCCGGACATGTTGCCCAGGTTATATGGATCGAGAAAGTGCGGGCTTTTCCAGCCGGTGAAGGCGAAGAGACCGACCAGAAGCAGGAAGATGCCGAATTCTTTTTTCATCAGTTGAGCGCCTTGAAATTCTCCGCGACGGACTTTCGGCCGAAGGCGAGATTCATCACCGCCTGCTCGGAAAACTGCGGGCGATCGAGCAATCCGGTGATCGCTCCCTCGCGCATGACGGCGATCCGGTCGCTGATGCCCAGCACCTCTTCGAGGTCCGAGGAAATTGCGATGACCGCAACGCCATGATCGGCCAACTCGCGAAGGAGGCGGTAGATTTCGGCCTTGGCGCCGACATCGATGCCGCGCGTCGGTTCATCGACGATCAGCACCTTGGGCCGCAGCGCCAGCCATTTTCCCAGCACGACTTTCTGCTGATTTCCGCCGCTGAGATTCATCACGCGGGATTCGACGCCGGGCGTTTTGATTTTCAGCGATACCACTTCCTCGCGGGCCTTGATGGTTTCTCGCTTGCGGACGATCAGGGCAAACTCGGTGTAATTCCACAAACCGGGCAATGTGATGTTTTCGCGCACGGTCATTTCGGTGACGAGACCGGTGCGGCGGCGATCTTCTGGCACGAGATAAATCCCAGCCGAGATCGCGTCGTCGGGATCGTGAATGTGCAGCCGTTTGCCGTCGAGGAAAACCTCTCCCGCGATGGGCGGTTCGACGCCGAAAACGGCCAGCGCCATTTCCGAACGGCCCGCGCCAACGAGGCCGGCGAATCCGAGGATTTCCCCACCGTGAGCCTCGAAGTCGATGGTTTGATTCGGGCGATCGAATGTCCGCAATCCGCGCACTTCCAGCCGCTTCAGTTGCGGCGAGAAACCCGGTGGAATAAAGAAACTTTTAAGATCACGGCCGATCATCAGGCGGACCATGTTCTCGTGGCTGATCTGCTCGCGCGACAAATTGCCGGCGTTTTTGCCATCTCGCAATGCCACCACACGATCAGCCACCTGGCCGATTTCGTTCAGTCGATGCGAAATGTAGATCACGCTCACGCCGCTGTCGCGCAGATCGCGCACAGTTTTCAGCAGCGTTTCGGTTTCACCGGCGGTGAGAGAACTGGTCGGCTCATCGAGAATTAGAATCCGCGCGTTTTGCGACAGCGCCTTTGCGATCTCCACCATCTGCTGCTGGGCGAGCGACAATTCGCTGAGCAACATGGCCGGATGAATATCCAATCCCAACCGCTGCAGAAATGGCCGACTGTCAGCGATCATTTTCCGCCGATTCAGCAGACACAGCGGCCCGCCCCAGAGCGGCTCGCGGCCGAGAAAAATGTTGGCGGCGACGTTCAGATTATCGAGATTGTTCAATTCCTGATGCACGAATCCGATGCCTGCTCGATCGGCATCGGCGACGGAGCGAAGATGCACGACCCTGTCATCAATGCGAATTTCCCCACCATCCGGCTGATGCACGCCGCCGAGGATTTTCATCAGCGTCGATTTGCCCGCGCCGTTTTCACCGATGAGCGCGACGACTTCGCCCTTGGCGACGGAGAGGCTCACCTTATCCAGCGCGACGACACCGGGGAAGCGCTTGGAAATGCCGGCGAGCTGGAGAATTGGTGTCGGGGAGTCAGTCGGCATGTTGGACAGTGACAAGGTGACAAGGTGGCAAGGTGACAAGGTGAGAATGTGGGCCGGCGTGAGCGGTTTGGGATTCTGTCTTTTTCACCTTGTCACCTTGCCACCTTGTCACCTTGTCAGCATTATTTTCCCGAGGCGGCTTTCAGATCAGCGACGAACTGATCGACGTTGCTGGAATCAATCGCCTTGGTCGGGATGAAAATCTGTTTGTCAGCGGGGATCGTCGGATTATTTCCGCGCAGATAGTCGGCCATGAAATGCACGGCTTGGCGGCCGAACTCGAAGGGCTGCTGGGCGACGGCGGCGGAAATGGTGCCGTCCTTGATTCCTTCGGGAACGCCCTGGTCGTAGTCGAAACAAACTTCCTTGACGACGCCCTTCTTGCCGGAGTCGCGCAGAACTGTCGCAATAATCGGGCCGTTGTAGCTGTAGAGTCCGACCAGGCAACCGATGTCGGGATATTTCGCCAGCGTGTCTTCGACGTTGGCCTTGGCGCGATCGCGGTCGCTTTCATCAGTGCGGGTGTCGATGATGGTGATGTTGGAATTCAGCGTCTTCTTGATGCCGGTCACGCGATCCCTGGCGTTTTGTGCATCCATCGTGCCTACGAAGAGGATGATCTTGCCGCCATCGGGAAGGGCCTTGTTGATGAGCTGGCCGCACAGTTCGCCGGCGGCTTCGTTGTCGGTGCCAAGATAACATACGCGATTGCTATTGGGCGCGTCGCTGTCCTGGGTGATCAGCAGACAATGCGAGGCGACTTCGTTGAGCGTGTCGGTTTGATGGGCTGGATCGGCCGGGCTGATGGCGATGCCGTCGTAGCCGGCGGAGACGAGATTATCCAAAATGCGCTGCTGTTCGGCGGCGGTTTGCTCGGATGGAATCATCACCTGAACGGTGACGTTGGGGACTTCTTGTTCGGCTTTCTTACAGCCGGCTTTTGCGACGTCCCAATAGGAAGATGCGTTGTTGGTGACGAACGCCAGTTTCAACGGTTTGGAATCATCGGCTCGCGCCACGCCGATCCAAACGCCCGCCGCGCAAATGGCCAGTGCCGCCAGCACGAGCCGAAAAGTCTTTCCCATGATTCGGTTCCTCCAGAAGGTGAAAGTCTCGCCAAAACTCCGCCGGCAGAAGGTCTGCCTTGATGTTTCAGAGCATACCAAAACCCGTAAATGCCGTCACGTTGACGCCAATTCTTCCCCTCCTCCGGTACTCCGGGGGAGGGTGAGGGTGGGGGTGGGGGTGGGGGTTTTCGGCGCGACGCTCGCTACAAGTGATTCGAACCCCCACCCCTGCCCTCCCCCGGGGTACCGGAGGAGGGGGAAATTATTTAAGGTGAAAGTCGCGCGGCCACTGTGAATGTTTCGAGTAATCAGCCCCATTTTGATGCACATGGATATGAGAATCCCTGCGAAACTGCCTTATAGTTTTTCGATCTGCCAATATTCCAATTCCAACGGTGTTGGGCGACCGAAGATGGTGGCGATGATGCGGACCATGCCTTTGTCGGGGATGATCTCGTCCACATCGCCTTCGAAATTGACGAACGGGCCTTCGGTGACCTTGATGCGGTCACCCTTCTTGTAGGCCGTCTGGATCGTTGGGCCGCTGTCATCGGGGCGCTCGGCTTCTTCGAGCATCTTGGCCTGATCCTTAGGGCTCATGGCTGTGGGCTTGCCGTTGGAGCCGATGAAGTCGCCGACGCCGTCGGTCTCCTTGATCATGAACCAGACTTTTTCGGGGATCATGCCGTTCTTGTCGAGTTCGAGCTCGATGAAGACGTAGCCGGGATAAAGTTTGCGGTCGGTGTCGCGGCGTTTGCCGTCCTTAATCTGTCGCACCTTCTCGACGGGGACCAGGATGCGTCCGACCTGGGCTTCCAGTGCCTCGATCTTGACCTTGCGAGTCAGCGCTTCCCGCACGCGGTCTTCCTTGTTGCTGGCGACTCTGAGAACGAAAAATTGCATGGCTGCCTGTCGGGTTAAAAGTCCGGTTGATTCATCCATTGGCCGAAGCCCGGTTATGAGAAAAGTTCACAATAAGTGAGTTCACAATCAGTGATGAAACGGCCAAAACGGCGGCGGCGTTTTCAGCACGCCGATCCACCAGAAAAGAGTGTGGAAAAAGAGATCGTAAAGAAACAAAACGGTTGCAACGAAAACCATGAATATGATGACCACGCGCGTCGAGCCGAACAGCTCCTTCTTGCTGGTCCAGTTCACCTTTTTCATCTCGCTGTCGGTGGCGATGAGGAAATCCACGTTGGTCGGCTTGTTGAGAACATGGAATGCGAAGAGCGAATACACGGTGGCGAAGATGAGCACGAGCAGATAGCTGGCGCGCGATCCGCCGAGATTAAGCTTGCTCAGAAAATTCTGGAAAGAGACTTCCGCGCCAAACGATTCCATCTGATCGAATATGAAAGCGCCGGTGAGCAGGCCGAGCAGCGCGACGCCGGCGACCGTGCCCATGCGGGTCCAATAACCCTGGCCTTTTTTGTAAATGGTGAAATAGCCTTGACTGGCGGGGACAACCGCAGCAGCGGGCCGGGCCTTGGGCGACCGTTCCTCCTGTTCATCGGAGCTGTCGTCGTCGGGCGCCTGCGGGTCCATCTTTTTGGTTACTGCGTCCATAAACAACACGCCAGGAGGGAATCGAACCCCCAACCTGCCGCTTTGGAGACGGCTGCTCTGCCAATTGAGCTACTGGCGTAAACTAGAGACTAGGGACTAGAAACTAGAGTCAGCCGCCAGTGTCCAGCGATCCCTACTTTCTCTTGATCTTATGCAACGTATGCTTTCGGAGCCGGGGGCAATATTTTTTGAGTTCGATCTTCGGCGCACCGCCGAGGACCTTGAGTTCGGTCCGATAATTCAGATCGCCCGTTTCCGTGCATTGCAGCCAGACCATTTCGCGGTTCAATTTCGCCATAACAGCTCCCGACTCGAATCATACGCCGGCGATCAAGCCAGAATCTTGGTTACAACGCCCGATCCGACCGTCTTTCCGCCTTCGCGGACGGCGAAGCGGAGCTTTTCTTCCATGGCGATGGGAGCCTGGAGTTCGACTTCCATCGTGATGTTGTCGCCGGGCATGACCATTTCGGCTCCGCCCAGCAGCTTGGCGCCGCCGGTGACGTCGGTGGTCCGGAAATAAAATTGCGGACGATATCCGGTGAAGAACGGCGTATGCCGGCCGCCCTCTTCCTTCGTCAAAACATACACTTCCGCCTCAAACTTGGTGTGCGGGGTGATGCTCTTGGGCGCCGCCAAAACCTGGCCGCGCTCGAGGTCTTCTTTTTCCACGCCTCGCAGAAGCACGCCGACGTTTTCGCCGGCTTGGCCTTCGTCCAGCGTCTTGTTGAACGCCTCGACGCCGGTGACGACGGTGGTCTTATTGGGCTTGAGCCCGACGATTTCGATCGTGTCGCCGACCTTGCAGCGACCGCGCTCGATACGTCCGGTGCCGACTGTGCCGCGTCCCTTGATGCTGAAGACGTCTTCGATGGGCATCAGGAACGGCTTGTCGATTTCGCGCTGGGGAATCGGAACATAATCGTCCAGCGCCTTCACGAGGTCGTCGATCGGCTTGCAGGCCTTGTCGTCCTTGGGGTTCTGGTATGCGGGCAGAGACGAGCCGCGAATGATCGGGGTGTCGTCGCCGGGGAATCCGTACTTGGTGAGCAGTTCGCGGATTTCCATTTCAACCAGCTCGAGCAGCTCCGGATCATCCACCAGATCGATCTTGTTGAGGAAGACCACGATCTTGGGCACGCCGACCTGGCGGGCCAGAAGAATGTGCTCGCGGGTCTGGGGCATGGGACCGT
>JBEKUH010000074.1:0-19783 GCA_049515255.1 Tepidisphaeraceae bacterium
CCTTTCCACCGCGCAATCGCTTCGCCGCCGCGATGAGCAGAAGGCCATGCCCGCAGCCGACATCGAGAACCATTTCATCCCCGCGCCAAGGAATCGAATCGATTAATTTGTCCCGTAGCCGCAGCTTGCCGACTTTGCTCCCCCAGAGCATGATCAACCCTTCCAAAACGAACGTGCAGCCAATGCAAATTGCGGGAACAGCGATGATCCGTGTCCATATCAGTACGCCGCGATGCACCATGAATATTGAAGCACAACCCAGAGCGATTCCGAAAAATCCCCATTGGAAAAATCGGCGAATCACATCGGGCGCGTCGATTCCATAATCCGCGCGGTCGATCCTGGCAGTTTGCTTATTCATGGCAGGGAACCCGCCGTTGATCGTAAGAAGCCAAATACTTATTTGCCAGCGTTGACCGCCGTCGAAACCGCTCACTGAGAATTTTGCGGACCCCTTGTTCACCGGGTACCCTCTGCTCCCGTGAAAATCGGCGTCTATTACTATCCGGAACAGTGGCCGCGCCGGCAGTGGGAACGCGACTTCGATAACATCGTCAAGCTCGGTCTTCAGATCGTCCACATGGCGGAGTTCGCGTGGTTTGAGATGGAGCCGAGACCGGGGGAATTCCAGTTTGAATGGATGGATCATTGCCTGGAATTGGCCCGGCGGCGGAAGTTGGATGTGATACTCTGCACGCCCACGGCCGCCCCGCCGATCTGGCTTTCGCAGCAGTTTCCGCAAACGCTGCCGATGCTCGAGGGAAATGTTCCCGGTCGATTCGGCGGCCGGCGGCATTACAACCCGTTGTCGCCGGAATTGCGCGATGCCACCCGACGGATCGTCACCGCGATGGCCGAGCGATTTGGAAATCATCCCTCGGTCATCGGCTGGCAAATCGACAACGAATACAGCGGCCCATTCGATCAATCCGCTGTCACTCACGCAGCTTTCGCACAATGGTTGAAACGAAAATACGGCGACATCCAATCGCTCAACCGCGCCTGGGGAAATCAATTCTGGAACACGTATTACACCGATTTCTCACAGATTCTCCTCCCGGCCAACCGCGATCCGAAATATGCTAACCCGCACCAACATCTCGATGCCTCGCGCTTCTGGTCGTGGGCGTTTGCGGACTTCAATCATTTGCAGGCGGAAATTCTCCAGCCGAAAATCGGCGCGCGATTTCTCACGACCAACTTCATGCCGTTCCACCTCGATTGCGATCCCGGCGACATGGCCAAAGATTTGTCGCTGTTTTCGTGGGATGCGTATCCCGTGACCGGGTGGGAAAAAGATGGGGATGATCAGACGTATCGAATCGCCGACCCCGCCGCAATGGGATTCGTGCACGATCAGATGGCCAGCTACAATAGTCGTTGGGCGCTGATGGAAATTCAACCGGGGCATTTGAATTGGTCCGGAATTCCCGCGCGCGTTTATCCCGGGGCGATTCGTCTGTGGCTCTGGACCGCCTTCGCCCACGGCGCGGAATTTGTTACCGTCTATCGCTTCCGCCAGCCGCGCTTCGGCATCGAACTTTTCCATCACGGCCTTGTGTCTCACGACGGAATCACACCCACGACCGGGGGCGAGGAATTCGCGCGGGTCATTTCGGAAATCAAGCAACTCGATTTGAAGCGTGTCCCGGCGTTGAAGGATGAACACCAGGATTTGACCAACACCGTCGGCATCGTCTTCGATTTCGATCAACTTTGGGAATACGCCTCGGTCCCGCAGGCGAAACGCTGGAGCCAAACACGCTGGCTGACGATTTGGTACGCCGCGCTGGCGCAGATGGGGATGCGGATCAAAATCCTCCGGCCCGACATGGAGTGGCCCAAGCAACTGCCAATGATCGTCGCGCCAGGATTGCAGATGGTTGACGAAAACATGATTCGCAAACTGACCGATTACGCGCGCGGCGGCGGGCATCTGGTGCTGACATGTCGTACCGCGCTCATGGACAAAAATGGCCAAGCGTGGGAAGGCCCAACGGCTGCGCCGATTCTTCCGCTGATCGGCGCACGCATCGACAGCTACGATGGCCTGCGCGAAGGCCGATTTGGTCAAATCAAGTTCGGCGATGCAATGTATTCCTGGGGCGTCTGGGGCGATCAATTGATTGCCGAATCCGGAACTGAGGTACTGGCGACGTATGCCGATCAGTTTTACGCCGCCGCGGCAGCGATCACGCGGAAAACATTCGGCGCGGGAATCGTCAGCTATTTCGGCGTTTTCAGCGAGCCGCCGCTGGTCGAAGCATTTGTGAAACAAGCGTTGGGCCGTGCCCCATTGCCGGATCGCCTCCACATTTTACAGCGGGGATCCTACAAGATCGCGCTGAACTATCAGGATCAGCCGGTTACAATCCCCGTTGCCCCCGGGGCGCGGTTCGTAATCGGCTCGGAACGTCTGGAACCTTGCGGCGTCGCCGTTTGGGAGGTCTGATCCATCATGCACAAAAACATCGAACGCATTCTCATTCCCCACGATCAGATCGCCCGCCGGGTGCGCGAATTGGCGGCACAAATCACCGCCGATCACCGCATCGGCGAGAATGATTTCGCGGAGATCACCATCGTCCCGATCATGACCGGCGCGATGATCTTCTGTGCTGATCTCATCCGGCAAATCCCCTTCGCCATGAAGATCGGCCTGTTGGTTGTCAGCAGTTATCCCGGCAAGAGCGTACGCACCAAGGGATCGCAGGTGCTGGCGAACCACCTGGGTGAAATCTCCGGCAGACACGTGCTGGTGATTGACGATATTCTCGACAGCGGGGGCACGCTGGGCATGGTTGTTCCAGCCCTCCGCGACATGGGCGCGGCCAGCGTGAAATCCTGCGTGCTGCTCCGCAAGGATCGCCCGGCAGCCAAGGAAGTGCGCGTCGATTATGTCGGCTTTGAGATTCCCGATGAATTTGTCGTGGGATATGGATTGGATTTTGACAATTACTACCGCAACCTCCCGGATATCGTGACGCTCAAGCCTAAAGTTTTGGGCTAAACCTAGATGGACCCCGAGAATTCGTATCATCCCGCCGAAGGGGCCGCCGCGGCGCCGCAGCCGGGCGCAGCGCGGGCGACATCTCTGGCGACTCTGCTGGCGAATCACGTGCTGCGGGATGGAGAGTTGGTGCTGCTGGTGATTAAGCCATCGCTTTGGTTCATCCCGTTTAATTCCGCGGTATTCTCCGCGATCACGATCATTTGCGCCGCGTCTTTGGCGATGCTGAATCATCGGATGCACGATCGTTTTTACATCGAGCTTGCGTTTCTTGTCATCGCCGGCCGACTGATTTGGGTGACGCTGCAATGGCTCAATCGTCTCTATATCCTGACGGACCTTCGCGTGCTACGTTTCAGCGGCGTGTTCGTCGTCGACATGTTCGATTGCCCGCTGCGGAAAGTCGTGCGGACCAGAATCGTTTCCCCGCCGCGCGAGAGATTTGTCAGGGTTGGCTCAATCGAAATCATCCCGCGCGATGAAACCATGCCCACGGCCGTCTGGCAGACGATTGCCAAACCGTACGAAATTCTCGAGCAATTACGGGCCGCCATTAAACGCGCCAAGCAGACGGGGACGGGCGCGGAATAGTTGCCCCCGAGGCCTGAATTTTCGGCATTTTACATACAGCTTTCCCACCTTCACACCTCCGTGAGCTTCGCGCTTCGCAACCATGTTAAGTGACGCCCTCCACGCGACGAATTCAAGTCTGGAGGACTTTGAATAATGGATGTGTTTAGTGTCGCACTTTCGGGAATGCAGGCTGCGCAGCAGATGCTTCAAACCGCATCCAATAACATTGCCAACCTGAACACGCCTGGTTTTCAGGCGCAACAGTTGGATCTGGACGACGATTCCACAGACGTCGATGATGCATCCGAGATCAGCGGCGTTGACGAAGACGACCCGGACATGAACAGCCTGGAAGATTCCGACGCCAGCGACGTTGGCGACGAGTCCCTGGAGTCGCAGATCGTCGACCTGCGGCAAGCCGCTTTTCTCTACGACTCCAATGCCATGGTCATTCGCGCGCAGAATCAGATGATAGGATCGCTGGTGAATGTCCTGGACCGGGATAACGACGACGATTCCGGAGACTAGTGAGCGGATTCTCGCTCAGTCCATCCGCTTGCCGCAATTTCGGCACGCCCATCTTGGCGGTGAGAACGGCGCAACGCCAAGGAACAGAATTGACCAGAGCGTCCAGTACCACGGCACCGGCAAAGTCTGAAGATCAGCCGAGCCGCAGCGGGGACACCAGCGACGGTCCGCCAGGCAATTTTGCAGGATGATCGTCGCCCGTTCGGCATCAGGCTCAGGAACTTTGATTTCGATTCCCCCATCGCCAGCAGCAACTCCATTGCCCTCCCCCATCAGCGCCTGAATCTGGCTGCGATCCAGCGCGGCCCGCGCCTTGTGCCATTCGGCAACGCTATCGAGCTTTCCGATAGTCACCCATCGAATCGGCGCCCCGGCAGGCCCGGGGTTATAATAGTCCACTGGTTCCAATGCGACCCTCCCGTTTTGGCGGACACGCCCCTCCCAGCTGTCACAGAAACATTATAGCGAATTTGAAATGGATCGTGGCAATCACCGGCTTCAAATCATCACGCCAATTCCCGATCCACAGCCGCGGCGATGCGAGCGATGGACTTCATCATCTCCTCAAATTGCTTGGGCGTGATCGACTGAGCCCCATCCGTCATGGCATGCTCGGGGTCGTTGTGAACTTCGATGATCAGTCCATCCGCTCCGGCGGCGATGGCAGCGCGGCACATCGCATCCACCAGATGACTCTTGCCCGTACCCTGGCTGGGATCGACGACGACCGGCAGATGGCTGACGCGCTGCAATTCCGGCACCGCCGCCAACGCCAACGTGTTGCGGACATAATCCTCATAGGTTCGGATTCCCCGCTCGCACAACATCACCTGTGTATTCCCCTGTGACATGATGTATTCCGCCGCCAGCAGAAATTCCTCCAACGTCGCGCTCATCCCGCGCTTGAGCAAAACCGGCTTGCTCTGGCGTCCGACGGCATTGAGCAAATTGAAATTCTGCATGTTCCGCGCGCCGACTTGCAGCACATCCGCATATTTGTTCACCAAATCCACCTGATCGATCGACATGACTTCCGTGACCACCGCCAATCCGGTTTCCTCGCGCGCCAAGGCCAGCAATTCCAAACCCTTTTCGGCCAATCCCTGAAATGCATACGGGCTCGTGCGCGGCTTGAACGCCCCACCGCGCAAACCGACAGCCCCAGCCTCCCGAACGGCATGCGCGATCTCCAGCACCTGCGATTTGCTTTCCACACTGCACGGCCCGGCGATGACCGCGACTTTTTTCCCGCCCATGTTCCCGCCAGTCTTGCCCCCGAGCGGGATGCTCGTGCGCTCCTTCTTCATCTCGCGGGATGCCATCTTGTATGGGGCAAGGATCGGCACGACTTTGTCCACGCCCTCGACCGATTCCAGCACCGAGCGGTCCTTGAAGCGGTCATTGCCGATGACGGCCACCACGGTTCGTTCCTCGCCCACGATGACATGCTCCTTTAATCCCATTTCGCGGACCAGTTTGACCACATGGTCCACCTGGCTTTTGCCCGCCTGCCGCTTCATGACGACGATCATTTTTGCCTCCGATCTGGTCCCGAGAAAATGGGATTAAAAAAGCCCCAGGACCGCGTCCTGAGGCTGACTGTTTCGATTAATTTCGCAACGAATCGCTCAGAACGCAATATACGGAGAGGTAAAGTAGGAAGCCCACCAGCGGCCCAGAGAAGGGCCAAAGCTTGATTTGCGCTCTGAGGTAACCGACTGCATCAAAATCATTTATCGCATATCTTAGGAAGTTGTCAAACATCCCAAGTTAACAGGGCGCAAAATCAGCATTAATTCTGATCTTTTCTTGACAGACCACCGAAGCTCATCTATGTTTAGCTAGGTTCGCTACTTGCGATCATGTCACGCGCGCCAAACACTTCCGGGCCCGCCTCCGCGGCCAACTTGTCGTCCGCGACCAGTTGGGATACGGAAGTCGGCAAAGCCGTTCTGGATATGGGTTTAGTCACCCAATCCGAGCTGGGAAAGTGCCGCGAATTACAAAAACAAGCCTCCGATCCCAGTGCCCGCAGCCTCTCCGACCTGCTAGTTGAAAACGAATTCATCACCGCCAATCAGGCCAAACGCCTCCGCCAGATCGTCAGCGCATCCCGCAGCGGCGGGAGCATCCCCGGTTACCAGATTCTCGGCGAGCTCGGCAAGGGAGCGATGGCCAAGGTTTTCAAGGCCCGCCAGTTGTCGTTGGATCGCATCGTGGCGGTGAAAGTCCTGCCTAAAAAGATGAGCGAGAGCGTCGATTTCGTGGAGCGCTTTCATAAGGAAGGTCAGGCCGCAGCCAAACTCAGCCACAATAATATCGTCCAGGCCATCGACGTCGGTGAAACGCCGGATGGTTACCACTATTTCGTCATGGAATACGTGGAGGGCAAGACCCTTTACGATTTCATGGCCGCCCCACCCAACGGCGAAGGAAAGAGTTTCTCCGAGGCCGAGGCTTTGGATATGTGCATCCAGATCGCTGACGCCCTCGCGCATGCCCATGAGCGAGGATTAGTTCACCGCGACGTGAAGCCGAAGAATATTCTGCTGACGCCCCAGGGCGTTGCCAAGCTCACCGACCTTGGTCTGGCCCGTTCGATGGACGATATGGAGGCCGCTGATAAGGAAAAAGGCAAAGCCTACGGAACGCCTTACTACATCAGCCCCGAGCAAATTCGTGGAGATGTGGACATCGACGCCCGTGCGGATATCTATTCGCTGGGCGCGACGATGTATCATCTGGTGACCGGCCGGCCGCCGTTTGAAGGCGACACACCAAGCGCCGTGATGCACCAGCATCTTCGCACCCCGCTCACACCGGCCGATCACGTGAACACAGCCCTCTCCGCCGGCGTTGGCGAAATCATCGATGTGGCGATGGCCAAACGCCGCGAGGATCGCTACCCATCCACACGGGACATGCTCGAAGACCTGCGCGCCGTCCGCAACAACCAGCCCCCGTTGCACGCCCGTCGCGCCGTCGATCTGGACAGCCTGGCGAAGATCGAGGAAACCGGCAAAACCATCGACATCCCCCCGTCCCCCAGCACTGGCGGGTCTGTCTGGGCGACGACGCCGATGATTGTCATGATGGCTGCCGCGGGGGTTTCGCTTCTGCTCAATATCGTCCTGCTTCTGGTTCTTCTCACCAAAGGGTGATTCATCAGGGGCTAATCGTTCGCCGCCGGTGGAATGAGGCGGTAATCCAAAATGGAAACTCGCGTCGGATTTATCGGCTTGGGAATCATGGGTTTTTCCATGGCGTCTCGGCTGCTGGAGGCGAAGTATCCGCTGACCGTTTACAACCGCACGCGATCCAAGGCGAATCCACTTATCAACCGCGGCGCCCGCTGGGCGAAAAATCCGGCGGAAGTTGCCGAACACAGTGATGTCATACTGATCTGCGTTACCGACACGCCGGATGTGGAAGCGATAGTGAGCGGACCTGATGGAATTTTGAGCGCCGCGCGGCCCGGTCTGATTGTTGTCGATCACTCCACCATCGCCCCCAGCGCCACCAAAAAATTATCCGCCGCCCTCGCCGCGGAGGAGATATCAATGCTCGACGCCCCGGTCAGTGGTGGCGATGTCGGAGCAAAGAACGGAACGCTGGCGATCATGGTCGGCGGCGAAAAAGAAATTCTGGACAAAGTCGAGCCGATCCTCAAACGGCTCGGCACCACCATCACCCACTGCGGCCCCAGCGGAACCGGCCAACTCACGAAGCTCGTGAATCAAATTCTCGTCTCCGTCACCAACATGGCCGTGTGCGAAGCGCTGACATTCGCCCGCAAATCCGGTCTCGATCTGGAAAAAACCATCGGCGTCACCGCCGGGGGCGCGGGCGGGTCGTGGCAACTGGCCACCCTCGGCCCGCGCATGGCCGCCGGGGATTTTCGCCCGGGATTCATGATCAATCTCCAGCAGAAGGATTTGCGACTCGTGCTTCAATCTGCCGAGGAATGCAAAATCTCCCTCCCCGCCGCCAGCTTGGTTCACCAGCTTTTCACCGCCGCCCAGGCCGCCGGCCATGGCAAGGACGGCACCCAGGCGCTCTTCACCGTCGTCGAAAAACTGGCGTCACTGCATTAGAATCTTCCGATCAAATATGCTGCAGCCCGACCAAAGTTCCCCCGACAATCCCACGCACCTCCGCAATCATCTGGCCCGACTGGTCCTTTTGGCATTCGTCTTCACCTTCGTCATCGCGCGCATTCTGGTCATCTTCATCATGGCCGGCAAATTACCGCCGCAATTGTTTTTTCATGTCGAGGGAACCCACGTTCATCATCTGAATTACGGCATTTTCCTGCTCAGCGCCACCGGAGCGTATCTCATCTTCGCCCGCCCCGTCGGTTTGCCCATGGAAATCACAGCGATCATTTACGGCATCGGCCTGGGCCTGACCTTCGACGAATTCGGCATGTGGCTGCACCTCGGCGGACCCTACTGGCAACGCGCCAGCTACGATGCCGTCGTCACCATCGCCTCCGTGCTCGCCCTGATCGCCTACGGCTCCACAATTCGCCGCTGGCGTCCGCATCATGTCATTACAATCATCGCACTGGTCCTGGCACTGGGATCGTTCGGATATGTCCTGAAAGATTCGATGAAATGGGCCGATCGAAGGATTGGCCCCAAGCTCTACGAATTGGAAGCACAGGGGCCGACGTAGTGTCCCTGTGATTAAACCGCCTTCGCCATCGGAATCGGAGCGGCAGTGCGAGCGACTCGAATGGTGGCGGATGCCGGAGGGGCGGCGTTGGCTGATCCGTTTCCGTTGCCATTCACTTTCGCCGGCGGAGCCATATCCGACGGCCGCACTGGCGACGGGGCCAGCGCCGCTGCGATCTGAGCCGCGCTTGGCAACGACGAACGCCCCTGCCCATTCCCATTTCCATTGCTCGCCACCGGCTGCGGAGTCGGCGGCGGAACGCCCGGCTTGCCCGCGATGTTCACAAAGATCGCATCCACCCGGCTCTTCAGCCGCGCATCTTCCGGATCATGGGCGGTGATCAGCACGGTCGCCAACTGATCTTCCGCTTCGTGTAGCCGCTCGCGCACGGACGCTAGGTCCGCCGCCTGTTTGGAGATGGTCTGTTGCAATGCGGTAATGGTCTCCTGCAAATCATCAATCGCTTCCTGCTTGCCCGCTTCCTGCTTGCGCAGTTCCGCCAGCGCGTTGGCCAAGCGATCTCGATCTTCCAAAATCACGAAAAGTTTTTCCGCCATCGGCGACATGATGTTGCACTCCCTTGCACGAGATTCGGCGAAGCAATCCATTGCTTCAGCCCCCGAATCTATCAAGCAACAAACTCAAATGCAACTGCGCCGATAAGAATCCTGTGAAAAAAAAGAGGAGAATAAACCTCGAAGGTCGGCGCCTGCTGAGCGACTTCGTGGTTCAATCTCTTTGTCTCGAGAACTGAGAAGTCCTGTATACTTCCACCGTGCGTTGGACCGATTACGCGCTGCTGACGATCCTCATGGTTTTTCTTTGCGGCGCTGACGCCATCAGCGGCCGGCCTCTCACGTTGCATGAAGCCCGACTCCCGCAAACCTCGCGGGAAATGATGCGCAGCGGAAATTGGCTGATCCCCACCAGCGGCGGCCGGCCGTGGCTCGAGCGGCCCCCCCTGCCGCACTGGATCATGATCACCACCGCTTACGCCACCGACACTCAGTGCGACACCGAATGGTCCGTGCGAATCGCCCCGGGACTTATGGCCCTGATCGTTGTGCTGCTGACCGCATGGATGGCGGATGTCTTGTTTGATCGCAACATCGCTTTGGCATCCGGCCTGATCCTCGCCACCATGTTCGAGTTTTATCGCTATGCGACTCTCGCCGAGGATGACATTTTTCTCGCCGCCGTCGTTGTTGGCGCCATGGCGTTGTTCGTCCGAATGGAATTCCTCTTCGATCCACAAGGACTCGGCAGACAAACATCAATCTTCGGCTGGCGGCCCTGGCCCGTCGTTGCATTTTTCATCCTGCTCGGTCTGACCAACATGGCCAAAGGCCCCATCGTCGGAGCCGCGGTCGTTCTCGGAACAACCGGCGTCTTTCTTCTGATCCAAAAACAATGGCTCCGCATCAAGCGATATCTCTGGCTCAGGGGGATTCTCGCCGCCGCCGTCATCGGATTCAGTTGGCATATCTGGATTCAACGCCGATTCCCCGAATACTGGAGCAACCTCCGATACGATTTCAGCGACACCGAAGAATTCAATAATCCCTGGTGGTATTACCCCCCGAATCTGCTCTTTCTCACGCTGCCCTGGTCGCCGGCGGCGATCATCGCCCTGTTTCTCACTTGGCGCGGCGCGTGGCGAGAGAAGCAACCGAATCTCCGATTCCTCTGGTGCTGGGCGATTGTGCCGATCATCGTGCTCTCGCTCGCCCATCGCAAACATCACCATTATCTTGTGCCGAGTCTGGCCCCTTGGGCCATCCTGGCGGCGCTGGGCGTAAAGCCGATCGCCCAGCACATGTTCCAAGGCCCGGCGAAAACGCGAAAGATTTCCTTCGGCCTGATGATCTTCGGCGCGCCCGGCGCGATCACGCTGGCGGTGCTGGCAGTCCTCCACATAATCCCCGGACCGTTTGCGATGACCGCCGCGCTGATCGCCATCTGGCTCCTCTGTGTCATCATGTTCTATCGCGGCCTCTGGATTCACGACGCCCGCTGGCTGATGGCGGCGATGATCCTCGGATTCTCCGTTCTATACAGTTGGGGCCAGCGCTATTGGCCCAACGCCGATGTGCAGGACACCCAATTCACGCGAGAAGCCGAAGCCGATGTTCCGCGCGACAAACTGCTGGCCGTCGATGGCGATGTCGGCCCGCTCGATTTCTTCCGCCTGCAATTCTATTTGCGACCGGATGCGATGCTCCTGCAAAACCTGACCTATCTTCGCAGCAATCAAATTCATTCGCCGGACATTTACATCATCAGCCGCGCGAAGTTCGCCGCAGACCTTTCCCAATACGGCACATCCGAGCAAATCCTGCAATCCACATACACCCGCCGGGAAACATCCCCGGCAGATCGCTTCACGCTCTTCCACCTGATTTTCTCGCCCGATTTATCCCGTTACGATCCGCCTCCGGTCTCCCCGATGCAGGCGATGATGCGCGAGTCCGGCCCCTTCTGCGGCCCCGCGCCGGTCAAAACTCGTGCGAGTGAGTAAAGTCTTCCGCATTCTCATCGCCAAGCCGCAGAAATGTGATCTTGTCCAGTAGCCAATGGTCGCCGGATTTCTGGTAATCGAATTGCCAATCGCTGGGATACGGCCGGTCTTCCGTGTATTGCTGTGAGGACATGATGTGGATCGTGACCGTGATCATCGTATCCTCCTGCCGACTTTCGATGGAGATGATGGAAATGCTGCTCACCTTGTATCCGACCACAGCCTGCGTTGTCTCATGGACGACATTATCCCGGCCAACGCCGATCTCGGCTGACAAGGTGCCGACGCTGGTGTTCACATCGAGCAGGCTTCGCAATCCCTCCCAATCCTGCGCCTCGGCCGCATGAACGATCTTGCGCGTGCGCTGCTCCATGCGCTGCGCATCGCTGAGATTAAACCATCCGCAAATCCCCAGCCCGATTCCCAGCAACGCCAGCCCGATCCCCAGCCGTTGCATCGCCGCATCTGTCCGTCGATTGCCCGAGAAGAATATCCCACCCCCCGCCAGGAGAATCATCCCCGCGGCCCACCAAGGCATGTGGATAAGCCAATCCAGAATCATCCCACTTCCGCTCAACCTTTCCCCTCAACCTTTCACCCGTGAAGGTCCGATAAACCAAACAAGGGCGTGCCCGGAAACGCTATCGGTTCGCAACCGTGGCCGCAAGAGACATGACCCAATCCGACCTCTCTCAGCGCTTCATCCTTCCGCCGGATTCGGTCTTTTTGGCGAATCTCGCCGCGCTGTGGCAATCCGATCCGACTTTGGCGGAACTCATCGAATCCCTCGACGATCCCGGACCCTATCCTGTGCATATCTCCAAATCCGGCCTACCCACCCTATCGCTGCCGACTTCCGATGGCCGCATCATCTTCCTCCACAGCCGGCATGATCCCAGGGACGAAGCCGCCACCCTCATTGAGGGACTCGAACTGGAAAAAAAAACTACATTTTACATTCACGGCCTGGGCCTGGCGTATCACCTCGAACTGCTCTTCGACCGCGCCAGCAATGAAGCGATTTTCTGCGTCTTCGAGCCGGATTTACGCCTCATCCGCACGGCCTTGGAGAATCGCGAACTATCTCGCCTGCTCACCAGCCACCGGATTCACTGGTTCCACCGCGCGGACAAAGCCGAATTGTTCTCCCGCCTGACCCCCCATACCGCTCTGATCTCCGTCGGAATTGAATCGGTGAGTTTGGCATCCGCCGTGTCGCGCGAGCCAAAATTCCATCAACAGATCACGGTCTGGCTCGACGAATTCGCCGCCTTCGTCCGCACCAACATGAACACGCTGCTGGGCAACAGCTCGCGCACCGCCCGCAACATCGCGCGGAACATCGGCTGGTACGCCGCCACCCCCGGCCTTGCCCGCCTCCGTGAGCGCTACCGCAATTCGGCCGCCATCATCGTCTCCGCCGGGCCGTCGCTGCGGAAGAACAAACATCTTCTGGCCGGACTGGAGCAGAATGCTGCGCTCATCGCCGTGCAGACGACCTTACAGCCGCTCCTGGAAATGGGCGTGCAGCCGCAATTCGTAACATCCCTGGATTACCACGAAATCTGCACCCGCTTTTTCGAGAATCTCCCCAGGAATCTTCGCACCGAACTGATCGCCGAGCCCAAAGCCGCCAGCGCGATTTTCTCCATGATCGGCGGGCCCGTGACTCTGATCGGCAACGATTTCGCCGAAGGCCTGCTTCGAGAAATGAACCTGCAAAAGCCCGCGCTTCCCAGCGGCGCGACCGTCGCCCATCTGGCGTTTTATCTCGCCGAATGCCTCGGCTGCAACCCAATCATTTTCGTCGGCCAGGATTTGGGATTCAGCGACGGACTCTGCTACACGCCCGGCACCAGTTACGAAGATGTCTGGCGTCCGGAACTTTCCCGCTTCTGCTCCGTCGAGATGAAACAGTGGGAACACATCGTCCGCGACAAAGCAATCCTCCGGCAAATCCCAGATCAGAACGGCCACCCGATGTACACCGAGGAACGCCTCTTCGCCTATCTCAACCAATTCGAGCGCGATTTCGCAAAATCCAAAGCAAGGATCATCGACGCCACCGAAGGCGGCGCTCGCAAGCGCGGCGCCGAGATCATGCCGCTGTCGCGCGCCATCGCCGAATTCTGCGCCAGCCCGCTGCCGCAAGTTGATCTCGATCCTCCCGCCCTTCGCTGGGAACTGCTCGACCAATGCCGAACCTGCATCGATCACCGGTCGGAGGAAGCGCATGAAATCAAAAACATCAGCGAGGAAACGCTCCCGTTGCTGGAAGAAATTCATGACCATCTGGATAACCAGCCGCGCGTGAATCGGGCCATCGGAAAAATCGACCGGTTGCGCGCTCGCATGGAAAAGCTCGGCCGGACCTACGAATTGGTCATGCAATTCACCCAGACGACCGAGATGAAAAAATTCGAGGAAGATCGCCGATTGGTGGCGTTGCGATTGGAAGGAACCGACAAACAACGGCACCAAGTGCGCCGGGACATCGAGAACGTCCGCGCTGTCATCGCCGCCGCCACGGATTTTCAGGAATTGATGCACGAGGTCTCCGAAAATCTGTCGCGCATGGAGCAAATCATGGCTGTGAAGGAGGCCGCATGAAAATCGCCGCGGTTTGCTCCCTCCTGCACGAGTCCGCCGATTCGCACAGCGCCGCACGGCTCTTCCGCGGCGAACCGGTCCTCGCATGGACCCTGGCCCGCCTGGAACGATCCCGATTCATCCAGGATTTGGCCGTCCTCTGCTGGGAAGACCAGTTTCCCCAAATCGAACCCATCGCCGCCGATCTGGAGGTTTACTGCTCCGTCAGACATGGCCGTGGTTCGCTTCCTGATTTGAACGCCCTCTCCGCCGCCGGCCGTTGGGCGGATGGTTGGCGCGGCGGGCTGCTCGGATGTTGTGCATTTGACAAGGGATTCGTCGGACCGTGGATGCTGGAGATTCAAAAAGAACTCGCCGCCGACGCCCTGCTGCTCGTCGATCCATCATCGGGATTGGTCGATGCCGGATTGATCGACGGCCTGATCGAACATGCGGAAAAGAATCCACAACTGGAATTCTTTTTCTCCCAGGCCGCCCCCGGACTCAGCGGCGCGCTGATCCGCGCCCCGCTGCTGGGCCAACTGGCGGCCGGCCATCTGCATCCCGGCGCGGTGCTCACCTATCGGCCGGAACTTGCGCTCCCGGAACCTATCGCCGGCCCGGCATGCGCCCCGATCCCCACCGCCCTGGCGCGCACCACGCTGCGTTTCACACTCGATTCCTCCCGGCAGATCGATCGCATCACGCAAGCCACCGAACATCTCAACGGCGAGCTGATCTCCACCGCCAGCGAGCAACTGCTGCAAACGCTCAACGCGCAGACAACCGCATCGCCACTGCCGCGCGAAATCGTGCTGGAAGTAAATCGCCGGCGAATCGCCACTCCGATTTATTCGCCGATTCAGGTGGCCGCATGCGATGGTGAAATGTCTCTCGATCTCGCAGGGGAAATCTTCGCCCAACTCGCCGAGGCCGATGATTTGCGGCTGATCCTCGGCGGCGTCGGCGATCCATTGCTCCACTCGCAAGCCATCGAGTTGATCGAATCCGCGCACAACGCCGGCATCAACGCCATCGCCATCGAAACCGATTTGCTCGGCCTCTCGCCAGAGCGAATTGACCAATTGGCCGATTCTCCCGCGGATATCATCTCGGTTTTCCTCCCGGCCATGACGGCCCAAACGTATCATGCCGTCATGGGCGTTGATGGCTTTGCCGAAGTGATCGGAAATCTCCGCCGCCTCCTGCAGCGCCGCAGCCGCGGGGTGCCATTGCTGGTTCCCACATTCGTCAAAACCCGCCGAAATCTGCCGGAGATGGAAGCTTGGTACGACCATTGGCTCAAGACGTTGGCATGCGCGGTGATCCTTGGCCCCAGCGATTATGTGGGGCAAATCACCGATGTTTCCGTCGCCGCCATGGAACCGCCGCGACGTCGGCCGTGTGGTCGGTTGAATCATCGCATGACCATTCTTCTCGACGGCCGGATCGTTTCCTGCGAACAGGACATCGGGGGCCAACAAATTTTGGGAAGAATTCCCCATGATTCTGTCGAAGAAATCTGGACCGGCGGCATGGCCAGCCTGCGACAAGATCATGCCGAAGGAAACTGGCAGCGGCACCCCCTCTGTGCCAACTGCCGCGAATGGCATCGACCGTGAGAAACTCCCCTCTCTTCCCCCTCGCCCGGTACCCCGGGAGAGGGCGGGGTGAGGGCCGAATGCAGAAGGCGTAGAATATGAACATCCTCGGAGTCATCCTCGCCCGCGCCGGCAGCGCCGGGCTATCCGACAAACATCTTCGCTCCCTCTGCGGCCGCCCGGTGATCGATTACACCTTCGATCACGTCGCCGCCGCCAACTGCTTCTCCGCCGTCGCCCTATCCACCGATTGCCCGCGCCTCGCCGTCATGGCCACCGCGCGCGGCATTCCCGTCATCAGTCGTCCACCCGATCTGGCCACGTCCAGCGCATCCGTCCAAGACGCCATGCTTCACGCCATGGAAACCTACGAAACCCAATGCGATTTCCAGGCCGATGGATTAGTGGTCATCTACGGCAACGTTCCGATCCGCCCGTATGGTGTGTTCGATCAGGCCATCGAAATGCTCGCCCAAACCGGTTGCGATTCGGTCCGATCTTTCTGCCCGGTCGGAAAATGGCATCCGGCCTGGATGTCCAAACTCTCCGGTGATCGCGTCGAACCCGTCACCCCCGGCAGCATCCATCGCCGACAGGACCTAGCGCCTCTCTTCCTCCACGACGGCGCGGTGGTTGCGGTGTCACGATCATCCATGTTGCGCGGCCGCGAAAATCCATCCGATCCCCACGCATTTTTCGGAATCGACCGACGCGGAATTCAGGTGGGCGCAGGAGAAACCGTCGAGATCGATACGCAACGCGATCTGTATCTCGCCGAGGCAATCCTCTGGGAGCGCCAAACCGCGGCCACGCCGCTGGCGAGGGTGGCATGATCCCGCTCCAGATCGGCGGACATCGCATCGGCTTCGGCTCGCGCGTCCTCGTCGTTGCCGAGATCGGCGTCAATCACGACGGCCAATTGCAGCGCGCCATCGAACTCGTGCGAATCGCCGCCGATTGCGGCGCCGATGCCGTCAAATTGCAGGTCTTCCAGGCGGATATGCTCATGCACGCCGGTGGGGAATTCGCCGAATATCAGCGTGCCGGCGTCACCGATGCCAATCCCCGCGAAATGCTTCGGCGATACGAACTTCCCGAAAATGAATTGCACGAAATCGTCGGCGAGATTCGCTCCGCTGGCCTCATGCCGCTGGCCACGCCGTTTTCGACGCGCGATGTGTTGCGCATCGAAGCAATGGGATTGCCCGCCATCAAGATCGCCTCACCCGATGTGGTGAATTATCCGCTGCTGCGAGCCGCTTCCCGCGCCGGTGTGCCGCTTTTGGTTTCCACCGGGGCGGCAACCATTAACGAAATTTCCTCCAGCGCCGCCTGGATGCGCGGCTGGGGATGTGCCTTCGCCTTCCTCCATTGCATCAGTTGCTATCCCACCCCGTTCATCGACGCCAATCTCTGCTGGATCACCGAGATGAAACAGAAATTCGATGTCCCGGTCGGTTTTTCCGATCACACGACGGATGTCATCAGCGGCAGTCTGGCGGTGGCGGCGGGCGCGTGCATCGTGGAAAAACATCTCACCTACGACACCAAGGCCGCCGGCCCCGATCATTCCGCCAGCGCCGATCCCGAGCAATTCGCACACTATGTTCGCCTGATTCGATTGGCCGAGCGGATGATGGGAAGCCCCGGCAAAAAGGTTTTGGATATCGAGAAGGATGTTCGCAACGTGAGCCGCCAAAGCCTCGTCGCCGCGCGCGATGTGCGGCAAGGCCAAATGATCCGCGAGGAAGATCTGATCGTGCAACGCCCCGGCACCGGAATCCCCGCCTCCGCCCTCCCATTTCTCGTCGGCAAACTCGCCAAACGCACCATCCGCGGCGGCGAAATGATCACCTGGAAGATCGTGAGCGATGCGGCGTAAAACCCGCGCCAAATCGAAACGACGAATCGCTTTCGTCACCGGATCGCGCGCGGAATTTGGTTTGATGCGACGAACGCTGGCGGCCATCCAGGCGCACCCGATATTACATTTACAAATCATCGCGACTGGAATGCATTTGGATTGGACACTTGGCAACACCATCGCCGGCATCGGCAAAATCGATGCAACCGTCCCGTGGGATGGCGAATCGCGCGCAGTGGCAACAGGTTCAGCCATCGCAGGATTGGCGAAGACATTCCGCAAATTAAAAACCGATGTCGTCCTCACCGTCGGCGACCGCGTCGAAGCTTTCGCAGCCGCAACCGCTGCCCATCTGCTGGACATTCCCGTCGCCCACATCCATGGCGGCGATCGCGCCCAGGGACAAGCCGACGATTCCTTGCGTCACGCCATCACCAAACTCGCTCACATTCATTTCCCCGCGACGTCGAAGAGTGACGCTCGAATTCGACGGATGGGCGAAGACAAGTGGCGAATCCATCGCGTCGGTTCGCCGGGGATTGAAAACATTCACGACGACGCCGCCCAGACGCCTGGCTTGCAGCAAAGAAAATATGCCTTGCTCGTTTTGCATCCGGTGGACGCCGATGAGCAAATCGAATTTCGCCGGGCGCGGATGATTCTTTCAGCAACCAAATCGGTGGCCAATCGCATTATCATCATCTACCCCAACAACGATCCCGGTTCGCGCGGAATCATCCGATGTTGGGAGAAATTCGCCGTTGGCGACCAATTCATCGTTCACAAAAATATCAGCCGCGAAATGTTCCTCGGTCTGCTGCGCGATGCCTCCGTCCTGATCGGCAACAGTTCCAGCGGCATCATCGAAGCCGCGAGCTTCGGCACGCCAGTCGTGGACATCGGCCCTCGCCAATTCGGTCGGGAACGCGCGGCTGATGTTTTCCATGTGGAATATGACGAGCGACAAATTCGCCGCGCCCTCTTTTCGGCCACCCAATCTCGCCACCGCGCGCATAATCCTTATGCCGGCAAAAAAACGGCCTCACAAATCGCAGACATTCTGGCCAAAGTCTTCATCGACAATCGACTGCTCCGAAAAGTGATCGCATATTAAGCCAGCCCCGCATATTCACGGATCGAGCGTCCAGAATTTCGCACCCCACTGATTGATCGGATAAACCGTGTTGGCCACCGATTTCGTCTCGACATGGCCATCCACATACAGAAAATTACTCACCCGCAAATCCCAGCCGCTCTTGCTGGAGCCGGGCATGTTCCCAATCTTCAATGAACCGTGATTTCGCCCGACAAAATCGAGCGTGCTGTCGGGATTGGGAATCGTCGACAATTGCGAAAATGTGTACATCGGATTGGGTGTAAGATTGTCTATGGTCGCCCAGCCGTAGGTTCCGGACAGAGGCAATGCGTACGCCGAATCGGCCTTGGCCAGCGGCGGGTTGCTCAGCGATGCGCTGATCCCACTCACAGGCCGACGGCTGTTGCTCACGGGGCTCACGCCGTCGATGTTGCTCGTCGCCTGCATGTCTTTTTGAATGCCCCACATTTCCGTGGCCATGATTGTATCGGCACTGTCACGGACTTTCCCAGCGGACACGAAATGATAATAGCGCGGATTGCCGTTGCGGAAGTTGACGGTAAAAATGCTGCGTGGCGTCAGCGCTTCATTGAGCATGTATGACATCCGCGGCGCCTGCAGATCGATCACTCCGGGTCCGGCCTCGTTGGCAAGGCCGTCACTGTTGCCGGGATAAGTATTTGCCGGCGGCAAACCTCCATTATCCAGATCGGGGCATTGAAAAATTTGCCAGCCATGGGAACTGAGAAGAGATGGATCGCTCTGTGAAAACAGCGGGTGATCGCCATAGAGAAAGCTGGACCAGTGGACATATCCCTGGGTGGGTTTGGCCGGAAGTTGGACGCCGTTGACGATGGTCAGCCCGACGTAAAAATTCGACGGCGGGAAAACATTTCGATAGTCGGTGAGATAATTGGCGATGCCCTGCCCAATGGCGCGAAGATTCGATGCGCATTTGATCGCATTGGCCTGCTCGCGCGCTTTGCCCAGAGCGGGCAATAGTATGCTGATCAGCACTGCGATAATTCCAATTACAACCAAGAGTTCGACGAGAGTAAATCCTTTACGTCTGTGCGTTTTCATGCCTGTAAGTCCTGAAAATGAGTAGTCCGAAAATCCCGGTTCAATCGAGCGAGCGTCTTCCCGATGCTCAAAGAGTTGAGCGACAACAGCGAAAGGTTCGTTGGGCTGAAATCATTGATTTATATAATTCCTATCGGATTGGTAGTATATCTCATCTAAAGGCCTTGTCAAGCGAAAAGGCGCGTTATTTTGCTGTTTTTGGCGCTATTGCCCGGCCCTTAAGTGGAAAGATGGGCTACCCGAT
>JBEKUH010000075.1:0-23165 GCA_049515255.1 Tepidisphaeraceae bacterium
GCCGACGACGACGTCGGCGAAGGAGAGTTGGGATTGCTCACGTTCACGCATGCGAACCTCCGTGTCGATTTTTCGATTCCATCAGTATACTGGACGTGTCAAGGGTTTTTCAGAGGTTCCTATAGATGAAACTTTGGTTGTGGCCAGGAGAGAGGTCAGAGTGGAACGTTGTGATTCTCGGGTAACGGGACGCGCGCTTGGAAATTGCAGAAGCGATAGAGGAGATGCTCGGCGTAGGGTGTGACCAAGTGAGTTCTGCGAGCAATCTGTCCCAACTCGATCCGCTTATATATTTCGTCCGTAGGAACCGTGAAAAATCGCCTGAAATCGCATCCCAGGCTCGGGAGACCCTGCCGAGCTGAATCTTGTTCTGCCGGCACAGCTTCTAAGCATTGGAATCGGATATCTAAATTCTGGGTAACGCGCTTCCAGAGGTCTTTTTGTTGCGCGGCCAGCGATTTAAGGTCGCCGGTCGCTTGAGCCGTGCAGCAAATAATATTCTCAATCTTGTGCTTCTGGCCATTATCGTGTTTCTTGCGAAATTCTTCGTCATTCATAAGCGAAGGATTTTGTAACGCCCGGGCCTCAGTCTCACGTGCCGTTGCGTCTTGTGAAAGATCACAGTCCTGCGTTAAGACGATTGCGTACGGATAAGCGATCTCATTCGTTTGAACCCTTTCAGTGCCGATGGAATCGAGCGACTGGCGCACATGGATAACTCCAGCAAGTATTTCGCCCTGATGAAGGCGCTCACCCGGTAGGATTGGAGCGTATTTGACCAATTGGGCCGGCAATGACTCATTCCTCCTCGATCACGAACGTCGGGGCAACGGATCGTGAGCCCACCGTCGCGTCCCGCGTGCGCGTCTCGGGCAAAAGGCGGCCGGATGTCTCAGTCGGTCGGTAATACTCGTAGAACTCTGCAAGAGACTGGCATACGTCTTGGAGCCCTTTGCCATCGATACGACTGACTAGCAGATGGCAAACCTGCCGGAGAGTGAAGGCTAGTTTCTCTTCGGGAGTACTAAAGTCCGGAGCACGGAGTTCCTCACCGTGGAAGTAAAAGATCTGTCCTGGAATGCACTCTATCTCCAGCGTCCAGTCGTTCCGTTCTCCGCGATCACCTAGCCCGCTGAGGTTCCAAGGCGTCGCGCAGCTTTCGCTGAATCGCCCAGCGGAAGAGATTTCCGGAGGCCCGGTTAAAGGTGTCGAGTGTACTCGTGACATTGTTAATCTCCGTTCGTTGGTGCGTATGAAAATCGCTGTCGATAAGAAAACACCTCTCCTTGACACCACCTGGAATGGAAGGCTCCGCAAGCGCTATGCCAGTCTTCAGGGTCAAGAAATGGTTTTCCCCATCCAGTTTGCAATGTAGTTGTCGCGATGCGGAGTCGACACTATCGCCGAACTCTCTTGCCGACAACTCGCCTCCAATTGAAGGGTTCAAAAGCTCTCCCCATGGAACGTCGCTCAGACCGAGAATTGATCGGCGAATGATGTTGACGTACCGAAGATCGAGCCGACCGTACGATACTGGCCGATAGTGGTCTTCAAACGCCGCACGGGCGCGGTCGAGTTGCTCTCGAAACTCGTGCCAACTCATGTAGGCCATCGTCTTTAGGACCAATGTTTCTCGAGAGAGCGTCACGCTTGATTTTCGATCTTCCGTCTCAAACAGATGTTGGACTGGACCTGCCGCTGCGCCCATGCCTTGGATCAGATTTCGCACAGGGGCAGGGACATCCGCCGGGAGTTGGCCAGCTGCTGCCACTTGCCGATAAAGCGCGTAGCGGTCGCGAATCGCCTCTTGAAACTGCGCGGGCGATTCCGCTTCGATTCTCAGGATAGGTGAGAACCGCAATTGGGCCGTTACCTCCGCGAGTGGATTGCGACGGTAGATCTCTCTATCAGTTTCCGGCAACGCCATTCGACTCTCGCTATCGGCGGTTTAGCCTTCCGCGGCCGTCCGCAATTATTGTAGGCTCGCACGCCCTATTGATCTTTGAAATATCGCCATGGCGCACTCGATGTCAACGACCTCGAATCCTTGCCCAAAAGGCCGATGGAGGCCGACAAGCTCGAAGCGCGAGTCCTCTCTATGCGTCTTTCGGCGCAAATCGGTGCCCCATCGGGGGCTAAATTGTTTGTGCCAAATCTCGATCATTCCCGGGCGCAGTGCTCGAACAGAATTTGCCACTCGAGTTTCTGCAACTGTACGGCCATCGAATGCAACGAGTCGGCTGGATGGTGCCACGCGGCTTCGACGAGATCGACAAACGCGGCCGGGTGCCAGCCGTTGAGGATCAGGCGAAGCAGCCGATTATCCGCCGGCGCGGCGCCGATCATCGGCCCGGCCTTGGCGGCCAGGGTTGCCAGCACGGGATGATGCCCGGCGGAGGCGTACCAAAATTTGCTGTTGGAAAAATCCCCCTCTCTTCGGTGCATAATGGCGTGCCAAAACTTGCCGTTGGGAGTCTCCAGGGTTTGGCTGATGCGGTGGGATTCGTCCAGTCCATCGTGCCAGAGCCACAGCCCGGCCAGCATGGCCTTGGCATCGGCCGTGGAATTGTTCGGATCGGCGAGCAATTGCTCGGGCCGAACGCCGTCGAGTAACTGATGCGCCACTGCCGGCGTGTCGGACTCCACCACCAGGCAGTGGTAGGCATTCGGATTGGCCTCGATGATTCTCATCGCCAGCGGCGATCGGGCGTCGGGCATGGTCCAATCTTATCCGGAGCTTCGCATTCGACAATCGACTCCATGAGGGAAAAGCCGATAACATTCTGACGAAGTCCATGCTGCAACCGTTGATTGCTGAAAATCCCCCAATTCAATCCCCCGCCGCCGAGCGTGGCCGATTGGCCGGCCTGTTCGCGCTGGAAATCCTCGGCTCCATCGGCGGAACGCTGATGATGCTGGGAATCTTCTTTTACATGCAGACCGCCTTCCAGTGGGGAGCGCGGCGGAATCTGGAGCTCTCGGCGGCACAGGGCGCGATCTATGTGGTCGGCGCGCTTTCGGCCAGCGCGGTGGCGGATCGGCTGGGCAAACGGCCGATGCTTCGACTGCTCAATGCCATCATGGGGGCGCTAGCGGTCGTCGCGTTTTGTTACCCAACGGAAAAGATTGTCGTCACTGTATTATTGATCTACACGATTTGCGTTGCCTGCCAGTGGCCGATTATCGAGAGCCTGGTTTCCAGTGGCACTGAGCCGGAGGAATTGTCCCGGCGGATTTCGGTTTACAATCTTTTTTGGTCGGCGACTGGCGCGCTGGCGATGGCCGCTTGTGGAGTCATTATCGCGCATTTTTCCCGCGGGATATTTCTGGCGGCGTTGGCGGGACATGTCACATCGTCAATCGTTCTTCTTTTTCCGGCCAACGATCCCATTGCGCCCCACGGCCATGCCGACCCCGATCCACAGCTTTTGCCACTGCGAACGATGGCGATGCATCTGTCGCGCATCGCATTGCCAGCGACTTATGCGGTGATCTACGCCCTGGGCGCGCTGATGCCGACGTTGCCGGTGCTCGCGCCATTTTCGCCCACGATGAAAACGCTCATCGCCAGCGTGTGGATGGCGGCACGATCTGCCGCGTTCTTATTGCTTGGCGCAACAATCTGGTGGCAAACGCGCCCGCGCGCACTTTTGATTGCGGCGATTGTCCTGCTGATATCGTTCCTGGGGATCACGGTTTTTCCATCGATAATTGGAATGATCCTTTGGCAAATTGCGCTGGGTCTAGCCATCGGATTCATCTACGCCGCCAGTCTTTATTTCGGCATGGTCCTCAGCGCCGGCAATGCGGAACAGGGCGGCTACCACGAAGCGTTGATCGGTCTCGGCTCCATCCTCGGCCCCGGCTCGGGCGCGTTGGCCGAAGCGATTCGCCCCGGCAGCCAAATGGCCGATATCGCCGCGGTTGCGGCCGTGCTATGGATCAGCGCGATGCTGGCCGTTCTCGTGAGCGCCAGATCGGGCAGGGATTCTTCATAATAAATCGCTTTCATTCCACAGCGAATGTGGGGTCTTCGCAGAATTTATTTAGAGCCTCTAACAAAATGAGGCGGCCGCGCCGCATTTTGTTAGAGGCTCTTGGTCATGCAGCCAGCACATCGCTCGGGGTTAGCGCCTCCAACCCGGGATAACGGGCGAAGTCCGTCGGGTTGAGCGTAACGATGCGCCGGAGTCGATAGGCTGACATGGACGCGGCGAGACGCGCATCGTGCACCTGTCTGCCCACCACACGATAAGTGACAACAAACGATTTCCATTTTTGATATGCAGAATCCGGCTCTTTGAGAATAGTCACGAATCGCTCCAGAAGGCGAGGCCGGCTGGACGTTGTTTCAATGCTCAGGCCAAATCCGCCCCTGGCGCTATTGGGCCTGGTACAAAGATTCCAGAACTCACCGATGTTTTGGGTGGTTGTGACGAAAGTGTGTCGGTCAGCCGTAAGTTTTCGCAAGGCTTGGCGAACGGACTGATGTAATGGATCTTGACGGTGTAAGAGACGAGCGAGGATTCCGGTGTCCAGGAGGTAACGCATCAATCGTGATCGGCGTAGAGATCATCTCGGGCGAAGTCGGCCGGAAGCGGCGAGAGATCGTCCAGACCTTCGGAAATTTCGTCGATCCAGTGGTCGAGGTCTTCAACGGAAGGAGCGATCTTTGTTTTGGCCGAAAGTCCTTCAATTTCTTTATTCAACTTGGCCAACCGCGCGGAGAGTTTGCGGCGCTCGCCCTGGAGGCGAGCCAAGTGTCTCGCTCTGGCAGAGCGAACGGATGCGGGCATTCCACCGGCAAACCCAACCATGAAATGCATTGTACCACATTACGTAACTTCGCCCAAAACCCTCGGAATTCCACTCAAGCCTCATAATTGGCTTCTGCATTTATATCTCGCCGCCTACAATGTCATTAATCTCCCATGCATGAGACGCGATCACATTCCGCGAAAATAAGCGCCCAGACGGGGCCGGATGGCTTCGATGTCGAATCGATCCGCGAGCAGTTCCCCATTCTGCATCGGACCGTCCACGGCAAGCCGCTGGTTTATATGGACAATGCGGCGACCACGCAGAAGCCGCAGGTGGTGATCGATGCCATCCGCAGATATTACGAGCATGAAAATGCCAACATCCACCGCGGGGTGCATGCGCTGAGCCAGCATGCGACTGAGGAATATGAGAAAGCGCGGAAGAAGATCGCGCATTTCATTAATGCGGCTGACACTCGCGAGATTATTTTCACGCGCGGGACCACCGAGTCGATCAATCTCGTGGCTGCGTGCTGGGGTCGCAAATTTTTGAAGCCTGGCGATGAGATTTTGCTCTCGGCGATGGAGCATCATTCCAATATCGTTCCCTGGCAGATGATCGCCGAGCAGACCGGGGCGCAAATCCGGGTGATTCCGATCAACGACCGCGGCGAGTTGCGGATGGATGAATTTCATAGACTGCTCACCGAGAAGACCAAAATGGTCGCGGTGGTGCATCTGTCCAATTCGCTTGGAACGGTGAATCCGGTGGTGGAGATCATTAACCGAGCCCACGAGAAAGGCGCGGTGGTGCTGATCGACGGCGCGCAGTGGGTGGCGCATGCGACGACGGATGTACAGGCGCTGGGCGCGGATTTCTACGCATTCTCCGGGCACAAACTTTACGGCCCCACGGGCATCGGCGTTTTGTACGCCAAGGCAAAATTGCTCGAAGCGATGCCACCGTATCAGGGCGGCGGGGATATGATCGCATCCGTCACTTTCGAGCGCACCACCTACGCCATGCCGCCGCACAAATTCGAGGCCGGCACCCCGCACATCGAAGGTGGAATCGGTCTCGGAGCGGCGATCGACTTCGTCAACTCTGTCGGCCTGGAGCGCATCGCCGAACATGCGCGGGAATTGCTGAAATATGGCACGGAGAAACTTTTGGAAGTCCCGGGACTTCGCCTGATCGGAACTGCCCGGAATCGCGGCAGCGTGTTGTCGTTTGTGCTCGAAGATCCCCCGATTTCCTCGCTGGACATCGGCACCATGCTGGATGGCCGAGGAATCGCCGTCCGCACCGGGCACCACTGCTGCCAGCCGGTCATGGATCGATTCTCCATCTCGTCCACCGCGCGAGCATCTTTGGCGATGTACAACACGAAGGAAGAAATTGATTTTTTGGCGGCGTCGCTGATGGAGATCGTAAAATCCGAGTCTACTAAAGCGCCGCGGGCCATCCCCGCTGCCGGTTCTTCCGCGGAAGAACAATGGCCCGGAACCTGGGCCGCCACACCGAAGGCAGCGGCGGAAAAGCTGGCTGAGGAATTTGATTTGCTCGGGGATTGGGAATCGCGACATGATTATCTCGTCGAACTCGGGGAAAAACTTCTCCCGCTGCCCACTTCCGCCCGGACCGAAGCCAATCGGGTGCGCGGCTGCATGAGCCTCGTGCATTTGATCGCGCGCAAACGGCCGGGGTCGGAAGATGTTCTGGAATTCCTCGCCGACAGCGATGCGCAAATTGTTCGCGGATTGATCGCCCTCTTGCAGCGCGTCTATAGCGGGCAACCCGCGCGCGCGGTGCTGGATTTTGATCCGCAGGCGATGCTCAAGCGACTAGGATTGGATGAACATCTCAGCATGGGCCGGCGCAACGGACTGGCTGGAATGATCCAGCGCATTCGCCACGAGGCATCGAAAATTCTGGCGGGAGATTTGCATGGAAAATGAATCCGCCGATCGCCAGCCATTGCCGGTGCTTCCCAATTCGGGAAAAGCCGAGCAACTTCGTCAGGAGCCGATCACCCCGCCGATCCCGACGGGCCAGTCCATGCACGAATCCTCGCCCGATTTATCCACGGCCAAGCGGGCGCTGGAATCCAGCATCGTCGAAGTCCTGCGAACCGTTTTCGATCCCGAGCTTCCGGTCAACATTTATGATCTGGGATTGATCTATCGCATCGAGATCGACTCGGAAAACAGCGTGAAAGTGGTGATGACACTGACCTCGCCCGGATGCCCGGTGGCGCAATCGCTGCCGCTGGATGTGCAGCGGAAAGTCGAATCGGTGCCGCAGGTGAAGGAGGCGGATGTGGTGCTGGTGTGGGAGCCGCCGTGGGACAAATCTCGCCTTTCCGAGTCCGCCCTGCTTGATTTAGGACTGTTCTGATGTTCGATTAGGGCCATGCGGCGATTTCCCGGCTGGGTGGTGGCGTGCGCGGTGGTGTCGGCGGCGTGCGTCGCATTCGGCCAGAGTGATTCCGCAAATCCTTTTGCCCTCGCATCGCCAACTCCAATTCCATCCACCGAAACCGCAACTTTGATTGCCAAAACATACGGCCTCGATCAGCCGACGTTGGCGACGGACGAGCCGATCCTGGCCGACGACTCAGTGGATAATTCCGCGGACGATGCCGCCAAGGAAAAGCAGGAGCAAAACAACGTCTATGCCCCCACTCCACCCCCGAAGGAGGACGAAGGCATCAATAACGGCGGCGCGCATCTCGATCTGGATTTCATTTACGTCAACCGTTACGTCTATCGCGGCGTTGATCACGATGCCAACACGCGCGGAAACACGTTGAACCTGCTGCTGGACGGCCGGCTCTCGTTTGATTTTGGATCCTTCCCGCATCCGTTCATCGGCGTATTCACCGATGTCGTCGATTCCGATCCGGTCTCTAATTTTCAGGAATTCCGGCCGACAGTGGGCGCTACCTGGAATTTACGGCCGTTTCTCCTCGAAGGCGGCGCCACCAATTACATCTATCCCCAGCGCGAGCAGTTCGACACACAGGAAGTTTACTTCCAGACGACGATCGACGACTCGCTGCTTTTCCACACCGCCGATCCGATCTTGTCGCCGTATGTGCTTTCGGTTTACGACTATCATCTCAGCCAGGGCTGGTATATCGAAGGCGGCATCAAACACGATTTCACATGGGAGGATTTGGGATTGACCTTCACGGTCCAGGCAGATCTGGCTTACATCAATGCGATGAAGACGCAGTTCATCTTCGTCAACCACGTCCAGACCACCGGCCTGCAGCACGCGGAATTCGGCTTGACCGCGTCTTACTCGCTGAACCAACTCCTTCACATGGGCCTGCGCTTTGGCGAATTCGACGCCAAGGGATATTTGTTTTACGACGACAAATTGCTGCGGGATACGACGGCGAATTACGTTCTCTGGGGCGGGGCGGGGATTGGGTTTAAATATTGATTGGCTTCTGATGTTCCGCTGGCGCCATCGAGCTGCAACGCCAAAGCCTGTAAATCATCCAGGCACCGATTGAGGGCCGTCTCGGCATCGACCGGCGCTTCCATCGGGCGCGCGGTATCTCTGGGACGCACCAGCGATCCAATCGTCGAGAACAAATTGGCGGCGACGATCGGCTTGGTGACATATCCATCCATGCCTGCGGCCAGGCATTTTTCGCGGTCGCCCTGGACCGCATCGGCCGTCAGCGCGATGATTGGAATTCGCCGCAGACCCTTTTCCTCTTCGCGCTGTCGAATTTGGCGCGCTGCCTCCAATCCATCCATGACGGGCATTTGACAATCCATGAGTGCCGCGTCGTAGTTTCCGCGATGAGCCGCATCCACGGCCTGGGAACCGTCGGAAACAATATCACATGTGCATCCGACCGATCGAAGCAGCTCCTGCGTGACAAATTGGTTCATCTCATTGTCATCGGCCACGAGCAAATGCAGGCCTTTGAGCGAAACATTCGGGGCCTGTTCTTCCGCCGAATCGAACGATTGAGTTGCAGACGATTGCATGTTTGCTGATGCGATGGCTTGCAGCAGCCGCGATTGCGTGAAGGGCCGATGCAATTGCGAATGAAATCCGGCTCGGCGAACGGTTTCCAGGTCGGTACGATCACTGAGATCCATCACCGCAACAAATTTCGACTGTCGGAGGGACGAATCGGAAGTCAGGACTCCGGTCAGAACGGTGACGCCGCGATTTCCATAGGGGATTAACACGACATCATACGGTTGCCCTTGTGCGGCGGCGCGGCGAAGCGATTCCAACGCTTCCGGCGCGGGGACAATCAGACTGTCCGGCGAAACAAATCCCTCAAATTGTTCGGCGAGAATTTGCTGATATACAGGATTGGAATCCACCGCGATCACGCGCACGGCTCGCAACGCTACCTCGTCGGCCATGATCATTGACTGGTCTGTCTCGGGTGACACACCAAGATTAACGGTGAACCAGAACGTGCTCCCCGTGCCTTCTTCGCTGTCGATTCCGATTTCCCCGCCCATCAATTCGACGAGTTTCTTGCAGATGGCCAGCCCCAGCCCGGTGCCGCCGAATTTGCGCGTGGTTGAGGAATCGACCTGTGAAAAACTCTTGAACAGCCGGTCGATCCGATCGCGTGGAATGCCGATGCCGGTGTCCTGCACGCCGATGCGGAGAATGACGCGGTCATTATCCTTTCGTTCCAGCCCGGCCCGGATCGTCACCGAGCCTGCCGATGTAAATTTCAGGGCGTTGTTGATCAGATTCATCAGCACCTGGCGAATGCGGTGGGAATCGCCCAACAGGCGGCGTGGCACATCCGGTCTCACAATGCTGGCCAATGCAACTTTCTTCTTGGCGGCAGCCGGACCGAGCAACTCGGAAATATCTTCCATCAACTTCTGCAGATCAAACTCGATGTTTTCGATTTCAACTTTGTCCGCTTCGATTTTGGAAAAATCCAGAATGTCATTGATGACGTCCAGCAGCGAGTCGGCGGCTTCTCGGGCGAGTTGGGCATAGCGCTCCTGAATTTTGGTCATGCCCGTGGCACGCAGCAGGTCGATCATCCCGACCACGCCGTTCAATGGCGTGCGGATTTCGTGGCTCATGTTGGCGAGGAACTGGCTCTTGGCAAGACTCGCCGCCTCGGCAGCCAGCCTTGCCTCCTCCACCTGCGCCGCTTGCTTGCGCTCCGTGATGTCGATCGCAATTCCCTGAAGATAAATCGGCTTGCCGTTATCATCGCGAATCATCTGGCATTCGCCCTGGACCCAGATCACTCTTTTGTCCCGTGTGATCAGACGATATTCCGCGCGAAAATTTTCGCCGGTGGAGCAGGTGCGGGCAAACTCGGCGATCCATGTGGCCCGATCCTCAGGGTGCAATTGTCGCATCCACAGGAACGGATTGATCAGCCATTCCTCTTGCGTGAAGCCCAGCATCGCTTCGATCTGCGGGCTGATGTATAGCTCCTGCAGACTATCATCGAGAGCTGCGAGAAAAGTGACGATCGGCAATCGTTCGATCAAGGCCCGATAACGCGCCTCCGGCGTCCAATCCTCGCTTTTGATTGGCAAGATTCCCGGCACCGCCCCTGCAGCGCCGGCGACATGTTGCGCATCCGGTGGGCCGGCAAGAGCGGCCATTTGTTCCAGCAGTGCGCTGGCTTCCTTCTCATCCATCAGGTTGAGGACGTTCTCTAACATTGATCTGTTTTCGGTGCCACGCGGAAATATCGGACCACGCCTGCCAATGCCGGCCGGGGCGCTAAAACATACATCGCCTTAATCGGATGATTTATCCTTGGCCTAAACGAGACTTACGCTCTAAAATTCGCCCATGGACACCCTACGCATCGGAAAATTCGAGCTTCAAAACCGTCTGTTCGTGGGTACCGGGAAATACGCCAATTACGATCTGATGCGAAAGGCGCTGGATGCCAGCGGTTGCCAGGTGGTGACGGTGGCGGTCCGACGCGAGCGGTTGATCGATCAACAGGGCCGCAGCTTGCTGGATTATCTGGACCTGGACAAATTTATCATTCTCCCCAACACGGCCGGCTGCTTTAGCGCGGAGGATGCCGTGCGCGTGGCGATGCTGGGGCGGGATTTGCTTGAGAAACAAAAAAATCGCGGAGCGGGCTGGGTGAAACTGGAAGTGCTGGGCGACAAAAAAACACTCTTGCCTGATCCCATCGGATCGCTCGAAGCAACGAAAGAATTGGTGAAAGAGGGCTTCACCGTGTTGTGCTACACCAGCGACGATCCAATCGCCGCCCGGCGAATCAAGGAAGCCGGCGCCGCCAGCGTGATGCCGGCCGGCAGCCCCATCGGATCGGGCCAGGGCGTCCTGAATCCGCTGAACATTTCCTTGTGTCTCGAAACACTCAAAGAGGGCGACAAAAATTTCCCCGTGATCGTGGACGCCGGCGTCGGCACCGCCAGCGATGTCGCCATAGCCATGGAACTCGGCGCCGACGGCGTGCTGCTGAACACCGGCATCGCCCACGCCAAAGACCCGGTGAAAATGGCGGATGCCATGCGCCACGCCCTGGAAGCCGGCAGATTGAGTTATGAATCCGGAAGAATCCCCAAGAAAAGATACGCGACAGCCAGCAGTCCATTCGAGGGAGTCATCAGCTACATTCCAGGAGAATGACTCCCAAGTTTAGCCGCCGCGGCCTCGCGGCGGAGGGCGCACACAAACAAAGACGGCCCCGAATCGCCTTCTCAGCGAATTCAGGACCGTCGCATCTCCCGAATTGTCGCGCGGCTGCGCTTACGTCAGATCGTTATACAACGTCGTGTGATCGGCGATCAGCGTCTGAAGATCGCTGGTGAATGTGTTCAGCCCGTTCGTCCGATCAGTGACGAATTTTTGCACGTCGCTGACCAACTGCGACGACGCACCGGTGTCGCCCGGCAGGGCTGCAGTGATGGCGTTCAGATCATTGAATATCTGTGGATAATCAGCCTGTCGAATATCCAGCCGATTGGTCAGGCCGGTGATTTCATCCTGCTGCACATCAATTCTGTCGGCCAGAATAACCGCGTGGTCGGCCGCGACTTCCGACGGATGGCCGAGGTCTTGGATGACCTTGATCTGCTCCGTCACGATGGCCGCCTGGTCGGTATAGACCGCGCTGGCTTCATTGAGGCAAGCCACGGTCAACTGCGTCTGCATATGCGCGACATCAGTATGCAAGGTCGCAAACAGCGGCGCGAGCGTCGTATCGCCGGCCAGGCCATCGTTGGCCATCGCCTGCGTGTCGACCAAAATCGTCGCGCCGTTGGCGGCTTCGTTGGCCGCGAACGTCAGAAAATCCGCGTGGACCTGAAGTCGGGCCTCTAAAATCTGTGCCGGCGTAGCGGACATCAATCGGCGTGTTTCCAGTGATTCAAACAACATGGTTCCCCTCCGGGGTGAAACAAATTAAAAACACAACATCTTCTGGCTCAGCCCCATGCCCGCCGCATGTTGCTCACCAGTCATCTCCAATACGCTCGGGGGAAAAGAAAATTGTGGGCGTGAAATTCGTGGAAAAATGACGGTCATCAGTTATCGGGCGTCGCCCTGCGCGGATTGCTCATTCTCGCGGTCAGCCTAAAATAGCGGGGCTGGCGGAAGGCGCATCATGCACATGACCAACCGAGAACTATGGACGGCTCTTCATGGAATGATTTTCGGCGCCGGGTTTTTGCTGGCGTTTTCCGGGGGATTTTTCGGACTTTGGGGACTGCGTTCTGATTGGCTTACGGGGGAAGGCGCAAAGCGCCGGTTGTGCGTGCTCGCCGTTGGAACATGGGGCATGACGATCCTCGCTTGGCTAGCCGTCATTTTGGGAACATACGTGATTTATCCCTGGTACCGCGCCAAGCCACCGGCCATTCCGGGGGTGTCGCTGGCGGATTATCCGAAATATCTTTTGCTCTCCGACACTCAAACCGCCGACTGGCACGAGTTCGGCATGGAATGGAAAGAACACATCGCGTGGCTGGCGCCGATCCTTGCAACGGCGGTCGCGGCGATCGTCACCCGCCACGGACGATTGCTGCTGCAGCGACCGGAATTGCGGCGAATCGTGTTGTTCCTGTTCAGCACGGCGTTTTTGTGCGCGGCGACTGCGGGATTGCTCGGAGCGCTGATCAACAAAGCCGCGCCCACGCGCTGAGGTCCTATGACTTCAACGGATTCAACTCCACAATATTTCGACGGCCCGGTGTGGGCGGCGATTATTTCCGCCAGTGCCGGCTGCGCGGCGTTTGGCCTGCTGGTCGATCTGGCCGAGGCGTCGAAATCTTTTTCCAACGCGCTGAATTTCTACAATCCCACCGGCGATCTGTCTGGGAAATCCACGGTCGCCGTCGTCATTTGGTTATTTGTCTGGATTGTTTTGCACGCGTGCTGGAAACATCGTGACATGAAAGGCTCGGGAAAACTGACCGTCATTGCGGTGATTCTGATCTTGCTGGCGCTGCTCGCGGTTTTCCCGCCGTTCTTCGGTTTGTTCGCCGCAGGTTGATTCGATCACTTCACCCACAACGCCATCGCCGTTTTCGCAGCCAGATGATCCGGGCTGGCGGCAAGGGCAAGATTGAATTGCTTTTTGGCATCGTCGTTATTGCCCAGGCCAAACTCGCCAAGCCCGGCGAGATAGTGGGCATCGGCAATTCTGGCCCGATCGGCGGGAGAGGCGTAGGAACCGCTGATTGAATCCGTTTCACGGACCGCGCCGTTGGCGGCGAGTTTTTGGAAAATCGCCTTAGCTTGATCATTCTCGCCAAGTTTTTGCATTGCTAGCGCCTGGAAAAACGGCGCGGCATCGACCACCCGCACGCCCGCGCCCAGACCGCCCATGGCGGCGCGAATTCTTGGAGTGAACAAATCGGGATTGGTTGTCGGCGCCGCGGGCGCGGCCGCGTCTCGCCAGCTTTGCTGCGCTTTGTCATGTTGGCCCATCGCGTCGTACACCTCGCCGAGCCAGAATTGAATCTCGCCGTTGCGGCTGGTCGTGTTGCCCGTTGCATCCTGCAAATTCGCGGGGAATGTCTGGGCCGCCTGGAAATCTGCCAACGCCTCGGGAAATTGTTTCGCGGCCAGATGGGCCTGTCCACGCAGCAAATTGGCGTTGATCCACGAATCCCCCAAGCTGAATCGCCCGCCGCCCTCCCAGGCGCGGAAGAAGCGGGATTTGAGCAGCGCAATCCCATCATCGTATTTGCCCGCGAAGATTTTCAGATTGATCTCGCGGGCGATGATGTCATCTCGATTGATCAGCGGCTGGTGCGATTCCATCAAATCCAGCCGTTTGGCCGGATCGACGCCGTTTTCTTCGTAGAGTTGGTCGAGCTGGTTGAAGACCATCGCATTGCCGCCGAATTTCACGGCGGTTTCCAACTCAGCCAGAATCTGATCGCGCGGCGCATCCGTCTGTTTGGATTGAATCAATGCAAGGTTGCGATAGACGATGGGAAAATCCGCGCCCAAGGCGACTGATTTCTGCCACAACTCGACGGCCTTTTGTGGCTGCCAGTCGTAGAGCAATGTTCCCAGCAGGTACGGCGTGCGCGCATTGGCGGGGTCAGCCTGCATCGCCCACTGAAGTACGGGCATCATTTCCATCTGGAATGGGAAGGCCCCATTCATCGGTTCGCCAGCGGTCCAATGAAGAAGCTGTGCCGATTTGTCGGTTTGATTCAGCTTCGCCTCGCAATAGGCCAGATCGTAATTAAATAGCGGCGACAGCGTGGATTTATTGATGATCGAGAGAACATCCACCGCATCCTGCCAGAGGCCGGCGTTCATGTAATCCGAAGCGGCTTCGAGGCCCAGCGCGGGGAATTGTGCCAGATCGTGATCCAATCGCGCCGGGTCCATCGCATGAACATCGAGCGGATCGATCTTGCCAATTGCCGCGGTTGCGACGGCGGAACCATCCTTGTCATTCCCATCGCGCAAAATCGTCGCCTTGAGCGCCAGGGCGCGCGTGTTTAAAGCGTTGGATTCCAGCGACGAATCCAAATATGCCAGGGCATGATCGAAGTCTCCGCGCGATGCGGCGATCTCCGCCAATTCAAAATACCCCGGCGATTTCCACGCGGCGCTCCATGTCGATTTGTAGAACTGCGTGTATGCCTCGTCGAGTCTGCCCTGATCCTTCAATGCCAGGCCGAGATAGTAGAACGGCTCGCCATCCTTGGGCGTGGTGTAATTGGCGGTCGCGCGGGCGAGGGCGGTGCGGAGATGGGACTCGGCTTCGGGGTACATGCCGGCCTTGATGTCGTCGATGGCCATGGCGGTGTTGACGCGGATGTCGCCGGGATCGCGTTTCAATGCTTCATCCCAATACGGATCGGGCGAGGCCGCCGGGGCGTGGAATTGCTCGATTCTAAGGCCGGTCAGGTAAAGTTCTTCGTTGGTTTTGATATCGGCCGGCGCGGGTGGCGGAGATATCGGCGTGGGCATCGGTTCGGGAACCAATTTTATCGGCGAATAGGAAACCAATTCGCGCCCATCAGATGAGATCGACGCAACCAGATCATGCTCATCCGCGCCGGCGGGAATGGAAATCTGTTTCACATACGATTTCGCCGGGCTGATGGAAATCTTTTCCTGAAGAAGTGTTTGATCCTTCAGTTTCAGCGAGACAGTCGCGTTGGGATATTGGGCCGTCGTGTAAAAGCCGAGATTCGCCTTGCCGTCTTTTACCTCCAGATTCACGGCGGCATCGGTATTCGCATTTTTCACCCCATCGATATCCCGAAATGGATACCAATACTGCGTCCATATGCGCGTCTCGAACGGCGCCAGCCAGGTGTAATCGGGTTGATTGTCGGAATACGCCCCGACCATCAGTTCGATGTACGGCCCGTCATTGTCGGTGAGCAGCGTATCCTCGGCCCTTCCGGCGGGGCCGTTGCCCCAAGTCCAGAATTTTTTGCCGGGGGCGACGTTGTGATCCGCGATCGCCATCGTGCCCGCATTTTTTCCGTGGTCGTAGCCGGCAAAAAAATCGTCCTGATAATTCCAGGCGAACATCGAGTTGGAGTTGTAATGATTTTTGTACCAGCTCACGTCCACGCCGGCGGTGAAATCGGCGCGATTGAAAACCGTCGTGGCGATCGGCCAGGTGGTGAACTCGCGCTTGGTGTGATACGTCACGTGCTGGGTGCTGGGGGGAAAGATCACCTGATAGCTGTCGTTCACGCTCACCGCGACGTTGGTGAAACAGAGCATCGACGTCGGCAATGGCGTGTCATTGATCATCCGGAATTTCGCTTCCAGATATGACTTGCCCGGATGCAATGTCAGCCCCACCGCCCAGCGCATGCGGTCGCGCAATTCCAGCTCGCCGACCCACACCGTCTTGCTGCCGTCGGCGTTGTCCTGGGTGGTGTATTGCACGGGCAGAAAACTGGTGGCCCGGTGATGATGCGGAACATCCCATTCCATCCCGCCGGAAATCCACGCGCCCAGCAAACTGATCAGGGCGGGTTTGATCACATGCTGGCGATAGACGAAGTTGTAGCCGTTGGTTTTGTCGATGGCCTCGAAAACTTTTCCGCCGATCTCCGGGAGGATTCCGATTTTGATGTACTCATTTTCGAGATAGACCATGGTGTAGGTCTTGTCGACTTTCTGGGTCGTGAGATTGTCGTACAACGGATAGGGATAGATGCGATGCTGCGCGAATTGCGAGGCCCCGCCGAAATAGAATTGCGGATTGGGGTCGGGTGGCCCGATCAGATAGGTTGGGATGACGACTTGTTCTTCGTGGATGGAAACCGAAGAATCCGCCGCGGCGGCAAGCGACGCACAAACGAGAGTGGCGACTGCAAATAAAAGCAGCGGGGCTGGCGGCAAGCGTTTCATGGGGCTCTCCGTTTTCATTTTTCGTTATCGCGACAGAGTAATCCCCCTCCCCCGGTACTCCGGGGGAGGGATGGGGTGGCGGTTTGAGCGGCGGGACACGTCTTACGAAACGAAAACCCCCACCCTCGCCCTCCCCCGGAGTACCAGGGGAGGGGATAAGAGAGATTTTGGGTCGCGTTACGCATCCTATTGCGCCTCCGCCCCGCTCTGTCGAGTGGCGGGGGCGAGTTTGCCGGAGTGGATATCCAGAATCCTCGCACCGGTGCGCTTCATGGCGGCGATTAATTCCGGATATGGCCGGTCGGTCACATCCACGAATCCAATGTTGTAATCCTCGCCATCATTGCGGCCGGTGTTGGGCTCATCCACCCACTGAAACCAATGCGCCCCAATCACATTCGGATCGGCCGCGGCGTTTTCCACATATCCGCTGTACATCTGGCCACGCTCTTCCTGATTGGCGGCCTGCACCAACCCCGGCGCCATGCCGCGCCCGGGAACACCGATGTGAAATTCGCCAATTAAAATCGGCCGGCCGGTCAATTGGTAATACTCCGCCAATCGCTTCGGATCGGGAGCTGCCGAATAAATATTGTGGCTGTACACGTCGAAGAGATGCCCGAACCGAATCACATCCGCCGGCGGGCTGCCGCCAAAACGGATGCCCAGATTCAGATGATTCGGATCGTGCTTCTTCACCGCGGCGCAGATGACGGTGAGATATCGTTCAAATGAGTTGAGCACAAACGCCCGCCGATTGTCGAGCGTGTCGCCTTTGTTGGCGAGCCATTTTTTTAATTCGATTTGCATCGGCGATTCGGCCCCGCTGAGAATCAGATCGGTCAGTTGTTTTTCCCGCCCCGGCCAGGAAGGTTCGTTGCCGATGAAATATCCGATCAGATACGGATCATTTTTGTATGGCTCGCAACTTTGGGCGGCGATGGAATCGACGCGAGATTCAAAATCGGGTGCATAAACATCCGCCAACCCCAGCACCTGCTGGCCCGTCTGCCAGCGGCTGGCGAACATCACATACGGCTGTCGCGGGGTGGCGGCGAGCAAAGCGAGATCGCGGCTGTTCATCGTGTTGATGCCCCAATCGGCCAATCGCCGCACGGTGAACGCGGCCCATTGGGTTCGCCAATCATCCCCGGCGAATCGGCGCTGAAGATTCAGTGTGTAGAAGGATGCCATCGCCCCGCCGCCGCCAAAACCACCGAAGTTTGCGCCGGGTGGTATGCCAGAAGGTGCTGTTGTTGCAAAAATGGTTTCGCGTCCGGCGGTGCGCGTGCCGGCGGAGGCGCCGATGCCGTTGACCCCGCTGGACCAGAAATAATGTCCATCGGGATCGATGAACCACCATTTGCCATCGATCTGCTCGACGCGGAAGAACCCGGTTGCGTTGGCAGTCGTATCCGAGAATCCGCCATATTTGTCACGATCGGGAACCGGGTCTTTTCCCAGCGATTGATCCTCTTCGTTCCACGCCTGTTTCAGATCATCCAGCGATTTCACTTTGCCCGGCCAGTCCGCTGGTATCCATTGCCCAAATTCATCCACGATCACCTTCGGATCCAGCACCGCATCGCCCGGCGAATCCTTGGCCAGCGAGACGGATTGAATTTCCAACTTCGGCGAGCCGAGCGGATCATGCATATCCACACCGATCGCCTGGACATTGGTCAGCGGGCCGTAGCCGCCGTTTTCGATGTTGATGAAATACGAAAGCCCCGCGTGATTCACCAGCGACGCCAGATCGTTTCCGCCGGAGGGCGCTTCGGAAAAATATTTCAGCGGAATCGCCGCGCGGACCAGCGTGTTTTGAAATGGATGGATTCGCTTGGAGATGGTTTTGTCCGAAGTGCGGATGAGCAAATCAAATCGCTGCGGCGAGCTGGCCCGAAATTCCAGAACGAGAAAATTGTACGACGACCAATCGGAAGGCAGATCGGCATCAAGTTCCTTGAGAGTCCACTCCTTTGAAACCACTCCGCTGCCGTTGAACACCTCTTGAACCGGATCGGCCTTGGCCGTTGGAATGAGGGTGAGAATGCTTGCGATGGCCGCCGAGAGAATTGCCCGTTTGAACACGATTCGCTCCTTTCACCGCACGCCGCCGAGGTGCGGGGAAAGTGTACCGGGAATGGGGGTGAGGTTCGAGGTCGGGCCGTGGAGATTGACGGCGCTTTCCCGGCTTCAGATGATATTGTATGCGGCGCGCGCTGGGCCCCGGCGGTCGACCGGAAAAACCGATGATGAGCCCTGACAACTTAGAAAACCCCGAAGCGTTGGAGCGTTGGTGCTCCGAACGGCGGGACCAAGTAAGCGAATACCTTAAGTCACAAAGCATCGAACATGGGCGCGTTGGCGAATGGCCCGCCTGGCATGTCGCGCCATATGTGTCGATTTGGGCAATAGAGAGCATCACGAGGCCGAATTGGATTGGTTGGTGGGTCATCTGCGGTGATCTGCCAACGGATTATATTTCGAGTGCCGCCATCGACCCGCCGCAGCATCCTAGAAAGGCTTTGCTCGCTTTCGCTGAACGTTGGCTCAAGATAGTTGAAGCGTGGAAGGCGGGTCGCGAGTACGAAGGGGTGCGTATTGCCGGACCGCACTCCCACGAAGGACTGGCCCCATTGCTTGAGGCAAGGGCACTGTTGTTCCACGAATGGGCCGATGATGACACGCAATGGGTAGGATAATGGCATTCGCAATGGATGTCGACGCAATCGTAAACGCCGCAAACGAGTCGCTACTCGGAGGTGGCGGAGTTGATGGCGCGATTCATCGGGCAGCCGGGCCCGAATTGCTGGCGGAGTGCCGGAAGCTGGGCGGCTGTGCCACTGGCCTGGCCAAGCTGACCAAAGGGTACCGCTTGTTGGCCCGCCACATCATCCACACCGTCGGACCTGTCTACGACGGCGGTGGGTATCAAGAGGCGGAATTGCTCTCCTCGTGCTACCGCGAGTCGCTGCGGCTCGCGGCCGACGCAGGGCTGGAGTCATTGGCTTTTCCATGCATCTCAACCGGCATGTTCGGCTATCCACAGAAAGAGGCGTGCGAGGTGGCGGTGTCCGCTGTGACAGAGTGGCTGGCGACGCGGGATCTGCCGCGGATCGTAACTTTTTGTTGCTTCAATCCCGAGGATGCCGCGTTATATCGTACCCAGCTAGAGTTAAAGCCTTGAACTGACTGCCTGACACTGTTTAGGTTTCCTTTCGTAGTACCCTTACGATCCTAATGGTAAGACGCCTCCGCTACCCACCCCGCTTGCGGCGACCCAGCTTTTGCAACACCCAATGCTGAATCAACTCCGCTTGTGAAACCCCCTTGGACTCGGCCAACCGCTGAATGGCCTTCAAATCCCGCGGCGGAAGCCGCAAGCGAATTGAATTGCCACGGTCGAACACGGGCTCGGCAACTTCCTCCAGCTCATCTTCGAAGTCTGTCAGGTCGTGTGTATCCCAAAACTTGGCGAACTTCTGAATCGAATCGGTTCGAGGCAATTTGCTTGTTTTCATCACCGAATTCTAAACATCCCTTTTACTCTGTCGAATCTTGCTCCGGCTTTTGACCTGCGCGCCATGCTCAAATATGCTTTCCTCTCGCTTGGAGCGCCTTAGAACCGGGAGTTGAAAATGTTATTCCGTCTTGCCGCTGGATTGATCGGGATTTCCGCACTGATCTGTGCCGGCGGGTGCGCGGATCAGACCACCACTGTTACTTCCGTCAATTTCATTCAGGGCGTTCCCAATGGTTCGCCCGCCTCTCAATCCGCTGGCGCTTCCGTCAAGACCTGGCCCAGCTCCGCGTGGGTCAATCCCAGCGGAACATCCTGGACCCAGAACGGCGACAACGGCGGGCTGGAAGTCTGGTGCAATTCCAACGGCGACTGGAGCATCTCCCAATTTATCCAAAACCACGGCCTCTTCTGGCACACCTACGACACCACCGTCGCCTTCGGCCATATCACCGGCGGCGACCCCAATTCCTTCACCGCCTACGCCACGCACATCTCCAGCTCGATCATCGTCCACCACGGCAACTCCAACAACACCGAGGCCAGCGGGACCGGGGATGATGCGATCAAAGCCAATTTCGACAACATCAACGCCGCCCGGGCGTCGTTGCATGAGCATTAAATCGAAGAATTTTCACCACAAGACACGGAGAGCACCGAGGGAAAAACGTCAAATCAAAATTAGCCACCGATGGGGCACCGATTGGCACCGATGAAAGCAGATACAGAATTGAATTATCTTTCTTAATCCGTGCTCATCGGTGCCCATCGGTGGCTAATTTTTTAATTCCCCTCTCCGTGCTCTCCGTGTCTCCGTGGTGGAATTGCATTTCCCGAGTTGGCCCCACGAGCATAAATCAACTTCCAAACGCCCCGGTGCCGATAATAATGGGATTGCCGCGTCGGCAATGAAGATTTCTGCAGGTAAATCCACTGGAGGATCGACTCGCATGACCACCCTTTTCTCAAGCACCCCCGTCGCCGGCGATCCCGCGATTGCCGAGCTTTACCGCGATTTTCCCGTCGGCCGGACTGGCAGTGGGATCACTTACATCAACATCGCCGACGACTTCGTCTCGTGTCTTTCCTTCGCCAACGCGGGGATGCTCAACAAGGGCAATTTGCTTTGCTTCGATTATGTGATGGGCCATCTGCCATCGCGGAATCCGATGATCGAGATCGGCTCGTTCTGCGGGCTCTCCACCAATCTGATCAACTACTACGCCCAGAAACACGGCGTCACCAACCAACTCTTCACCAGCGACGACTGGGCCTTCGGCGATTTCGGCGGAACGATCGGACATCCCAAAATCTCCCTGGCCGACTACCGCAAATTCGTCCGCGAATCCTTCATCCGCAATCTCAAAACCTTCAGCCCCGCCGCCCTGCCGCACACGGTGGAGAAATGCTCGAGCGATTTCTTCGCCGCCTGGTCCCGGAACGAAACGGCCACCGATGTCTTCTCCCGCCCCGCCCCCCTCGGGGGACCAATCTCCTTCTGCTACATCGACGGCGACCACGGCTACCCCGCCGCCAAAGCCGATTTCCAAAACACCGACCGCTTTTTAGAGCCCGGCGGATTCATCCTCTTCGACGACTCCGCCGACAACTCCCACTGGGGCGTCTGCGGGGTGATTGAGGAAGTGAAACGCATGGAGAGTTACGAGCTGGTGGTGAAGAATCCGAATTATTTGTTTAGGAAGAGGGGGTAGGTCACTCCGAAGTCTGAGGCAGGATATGGTCCGGGATTGACGTCACGCTTGCAGCCGATTGCGACGCTCTATCGTCCGATCACGGGCTTCAGCAATACTTGAGCAAGTAAGAAGCAAATCCAGCGTCGCATGGACTCGACCGCTGCGAAAAATGCGGCCAGTCCTCACTTGCCGTTGTGGTAAAATTGCTGGACCAAGCGAATACAATAAATGAGGATCGTCAGGGGATTTAGAACGCCTCCACTTCTTCTTATCGATCTCGCGAAACTGACGGGACAGATCCTTCACAACTTCGCAATGCTCAACATGGTGAATACTCTGAAGCTGCCCAAAATACCGAAAACCCAAGTAATTCGGCGGCGTGGTAGGCCATCCTCTCAGGCCGTAAGGGTGGAAGTAAGATTTCTTCTTGGTGACAAACTCGACAGGGGTTAGTGCTGACCATTCCCAGGGATTGTGAACGGCAAGCGAAACTACGTAGACGATATTCGATTCTTGATCTTGCATATCCATTATTTTGCCCAAGTAGAGGTGTAGTTGTTGAAGGAAAAACTTGTCGGCCTGGCGCGATGCAGATTGGGATGCCAAGCGATACACTTGCTTCCAGTCCAAGTACGAAACCGGAACGCCATTTACCCGAGCAATTGCGCCGAAACTCTTCACATATTGCTGGCTGCAGCTCGACATTACGACCAAGGCGCAGTTTCTCGCATCCTTGCTTATGCGCAATGAGTATTTCGTCAACTGCGTATCCGTAGGAAGCGCACATCCACGTTTTGCTTCAACAATGAGATGAAAGTCGGCCCCTACGATCTCAATGTCGGTAAATCCCCCATCGGTGATATGTTGCTGTAGTCGAACGTCATAATTAGTTGGCAACTGAGCATTGCAAACCGCCTTTACCAGCTGAGCGCAGAATTCTCGGGACTGCGACAAAACCCAGCCCACGCTGAAAGTAATGTCATTCTCGTTCTCGCCTAAAAGTTGAAATACGCTTTCAACGGGTCGATTGTGAAGCAATAGCGCCATGTGGGTATCGTTTGGTTGCGTCTCGAATCATAATGCGGCATCTAACCTGGGCGGAAAAAATCTACCGCGGAATCAAAAAAATCCGAAATTTCCCCTTGCATTCCCACCCGTCAGTTCGTATTATGTTAGGATGCGGGAAATTGCCGGCATGACCGCGCCCTGTTTAGCGGCCGCACTTGTGCGGCGCGGGGCTTTGCAAACGGGATTGTTACAGAATGTTACACAATGTTACGGATACACCCCCCCCCACCCGCTGCGCGGGAAAGGGTGGAGCAGTGGAGCAGTAG
>JBEKUH010000076.1:0-19222 GCA_049515255.1 Tepidisphaeraceae bacterium
CGGCGGAGAATCCTCGAAGTTGGAATGCAAACAGCGTATATGGAAATCGGACCGAACGATCGGGCTGGGGATGAAGTGGTTCTGCTAGGGGATGGGTTGACGGAGAAAGAGATCGCGGCGGCGTGGAGGACGAGTGAACACGAAGCGCTTGTGCGGTTGGCGCGGTTGGGGTGACCAGCAACGCGGGGCAAGCCCACGCCGCTAAACTAGCGGATTTGGCCGTCGCCGGTGACGATCCATTTGTATGTGGTTAAATCCGCCGCGCCCATGGGGCCGCGGGCGTGGAGCTTGTCTGTGCTGATGCCGATCTCGGCGCCGAGGCCGTATTCGCCGCCGTCGGCGAATCTGGTGGATGTGTTGACCATCACGCTGGCGGTGTCGACTTCGGTGATGAATTGCTGAATCGCCGCGGCTGAGTTGCTGAGGATCGCATCGGTGTGGTGGCTCCCGTAGGCGTTGATGTGATCGATCGCTTCGCGGATTGAATCGACAACTTTCACGGCCACGATCAGGTTCAGATATTCCAGCGGCCAATCTGATTCATCCGCCGGCTTGGCCTTGGGATACAGCGCACACGTCCGCGCATCGCCGCGAATTTCCACGCCCTTGGCGGCCAAATCCTCGCACACTTTTACCAGCAACTTTTCCGCGTCTTTGTGGAAAATTAATTTCTCGACGGCATTACAAACAGCTCCGCCGGGATAACTCGTTTTGGCGTTCACACAAATCGCCCGCGCTTTTTCCTCGAAGCCGTCGAGATCGGCGTCGAGATAAATATGGCAGTTGCCGGTGAAATGTTTCAGCACCGGAATATGCGACTCGGCCACCACCGCGCGGATGAGCGATTCGCCGCCGCGGGGAATAACCAGGTCGATGTATTGGTTCAATTTCAGCAGCGGGGGGACGATGGCGCGATCGGTGGATGGGATCAATTGCACGGCCGCGGGGTCGATGCCGCTGGTTTCCAGCGATTTTGCAATGATCGCGGCGATGGCGAGGTTGGAATGCAGCGATTCTTTTCCGCCGCGAAGAATGATCGCGTTGCCGCTTTTGAGGCACAGCGCGGCGGCATCGCTGGTGACGTTGGGCCGGCTTTCATAGAAGAAGAGCACGACGCCGAGCGGGACGCGCATTTTTTGGATTCGCAATCCGTTGGGGCGGACGTATCCCTCGATGATCTGCCCAACCGGATCGACTTGCGCGGCGATCTGATCCACGCCGTCGGCCATGGCGGTGATGCGTCTGTCGGTGAGCTTGAGTCGCTCGATCAGCGGCTGGGCGAGTTGCGCTTGTTGCGCGGCGGCGACATCCTTGGCGTTGGCGGCCAGCAGCGTTTCGCGCCCGGCGCGGATGGCGGCGGCAATGTTGCGCAAGGCGGCGGTTTTCACGTCGCCGCGCAGGGTCGCCAACTGGCTCGACGCGCGGCGGGCGGATTTGCCGAGATTCGTCACATATTGTTGAACATCATCCATAGACAATCCGATTTTAGCAGTTGAACGTATGGGGGGATAGAATGATGACTGGAAGCTTGGAAATGAGGAAATTTGTGCAAATGAGGGCAATTGACGCGAAATCGGCCCGGGGACGGGCCGGCTCATGCCTGGTGGGGATCGTGTTTTTGATTTCGATGGGGTTTTGTTCTGGGGCTATGGGCGCGGTTCAGACGGCAAACTATGTGGCGAAACTCAATGCATCCGCATTGCAGGTGAATCAGATTGCGGTGGCGGCGGTGGTGGTGGATATCGCGCCGGGATTGCATGCGCAATCGCATCAGCCGCTGGATCCGAATTTGATTCCACTCAGCGTGGCCATGGACCCCAATTCAGCGGTTGATTTTCTTGCACCGGTTTATCCGCCGGGAACAATCAAAACATTTTTCGGGCTGGGGCCGCAGAGTGTCTATACCGATCGGGTGATCATTTACGTTCCGCTGCGGGTCAAATCCGACGCGGCGCTTGGCGATATCACTCTGTCGGGCAAACTCACCTGGCAGGCGTGCAACGATCAGGTTTGTTTTATCCCCAAGCGAAATCAACCGTTCTCTGTTTCAACGCAAATTGTTTCGGCAACGACCGCTGTCACTCCCACCGATGCCGATCTTTTCACGGGATTCGATCAGAGCATTTTCGCCAAAGGTGCGCCGCCAGTTCCGCTGGCATCCGCATCCATCGACTTTTTCGGCCACTCGTTTGATCTGGCGGTTTCCAATGTTCCATTGGCGATGTCGATCGCGCTGGTGGTGGGGATTCTTTTCAATCTCATGCCCTGCGTTCTACCGGTCGTGCCGCTCAAGGCGATCGGATTCTTTGAAGTCTCCCGCCACAATCGCGCGCGCTGCCTGATGCTCGGCACCATCTTCAGCCTCGGCGTGATCTCCGTATTCGTCGTTCTGGGATTACTGATCGTCGTGCTGCGCGATTTCAGTTGGGGCGAGGAATTCCGCTACGGCTGGTTCGTCTGGTCGATGGTGGTGATTCTTGTGCTGATGGCCATCGGCATGTTCGGATGGTTTGAGATCGTTCTGCCGCAATCGGTTTACAGCATCACGCCGAATCATGAGTCGATTCCGGGGAATTTGCTGTTTGGCATGTTGACGGCGGTTCTCTCGACGCCGTGCACGGCACCGATGTTCGTGGGGATCATGGCGTGGGCATTTAAGCAACCGAAGATTCTGGGGATGCTGGCCATCGTGACGGTGGGGATTGGCATGGCGCTGCCGTATTTCGTGCTGAGCGCATTCCCGAATCTGGCGCGAAAAGTTCCGCGCACGGGGCCGTGGTCGGCGGTGCTCAAGCAGATGATGGGATTTCTGATTCTGGCGGTGGCGGTTTATTTTGCCGGCGGGCGACTGGCGTCGAGCCGGGAATTTTTCTGGGCGGTTTTCGTGGTCATCGCGGCGGCGATGTTGTTTTTGGTGATTCGCACCATCCAGTTGTCGGGACGAGCATTGCCGATATTTGTTTCACTCGCCTCTGCCGCGGCGGTGATTGCCATCAGTATTTCCATCACGTTGCGAATGACCGGTGGATTGGAATGGAAGCCGTTCTCGCAGCAGGCGTTTGCCGACGCCCGCGCCAGCGGGAAGCCGGTGTTGGTGGAATTCACCGCGAACTGGTGTGCGAATTGTCTGGCGTTGGAGGGAAGCGTGTTTCACGATCCGCGCACGGCGGCGGCGGTTGAGAAAAAGGATGTGATCCTCCTTCGTGCCGATCTGACGAGCACCGATGCCCCCGGCTGGGACATGGTCAACCAGCTCAACCCCGGTGGCGGAATTCCCCTGACCGCTATCTACGGACATAGCAACGATGCCGAGCCGATCAAACTGACCAGTTTGTACACAACACAAAATTTATTGGATGCGCTGCAAAGAGCGACGGGATCATGAACCGGTCGGGGAATTCAGAAAATCATTTTGAGCAAATCCCACCACGCCTCGAGCACGTTGCCACCCTGCAAAGCGGTGACCATGGCCGCAACGATGGTGAGCAATCCGAGCACCGGCACATATTCCACCGCGGCGCCGCCTCGTTTGTTGGACAGGAATCTGCGAAGGTGTTCCATAGCCCCAATATCTTCGGCTTTATCGGAGTGGGAGTTTACTCGCGGATGTGCCGCACCAATCCTGGGAAGATGTGCGGTTTGCACGGCCCGGGATGATTGTCATATCCCCCGCCTTCCCCTATAATTTGCGGTTCGTTCGTTGGCGGACGTTCCGTCGCGAAAAAATAGGTACCGGGCCGTTGGCATTGCGTGGATGCCGGGGGCAGTTTTATCGCCACGCATAACTAAGGCATGGGCAGGCGATCCGCTTGCCGCATTTTTCATTTATGGTCGATTACAATCTGATCAACTCCCTGGGAAATATGGACGCCGATGTGGATGCCGCCGTTGCCACCGCGCTGGGCGATGCCGCCAATGACATTACCAAGCTCGTCGCCGCCGACGAGGCCCAGGACTTCACTCCCGGCGCGATCATCAAGGGCAAAGTCTCCAGCGTCATCGGCGATGATTTCGTCGTCGAGCTGGGATTGAAAAGCGAAGGCGTTTTGGAACGCTCGGAATTCGATGAGCCGGACAATGTCAAAATCGGGGATGAAGTAAAAGTTCTTCTGGAAGAAATTGAAGGCGACACAGGGCTTGTCAAAATTTCCAAGCGCAAAGCCGATCGCATCATCAACTGGGAAACCATCATGCTCTCCAAGAAAGAGGGCAACCCGGTTTCCGGAAAAGTCACGAAAAAAATCAAGGGCGGATTGCTGGTGGACATCGGCGTGCCGGTGTTCCTCCCCGCCAGCCAGGTGGACATTCGCCGGCCGGGAGAAATTTCCGACTGGATCGGCCGAACCATCGACGCGGTGATTCTCAAGATCGACGAGGAGCGGCGAAATATCGTCATCTCCCGCCGAAAGATGATCGAGCAGCAGCGCGAAGAATTGAAGCGCAAAACGCTCGACGGCCTGACCGTCGGCGAAGTGCGCAAGGGCACCGTCAAAAACATCGCCGACTTTGGCGCGTTCATCGACCTCGGCGGAATCGACGGATTGCTGCATATCACGGATATGAGCTGGGGCCGAATCAATCATCCCAGCGAAGTGATCAAGATCGATCAGGAAATCGAAGTCAAAGTTCTCTCGATCGATAAGGAAAAAGAAAAAATCGCCCTGGGCCTCAAGCAGAAGGAATCCAGCCCGTGGGAAAATATCGAATCGCGATATCCCGTGGGCAGCGTGCATCAGGCGGAAGTGGTCAACATCATGTCCTACGGCGCGTTCTGCAAGTTGCAGGAAGGCGTTGAGGGGCTGGTGCATATCAGCGAAATGTCCTGGACCAAGCGCATTAATCATCCCAGCGAAGTGGTCACGCAAGGCCAGCGCGTGAAGGTGAAGGTGCTGGAGATCAACAAGGACAAGCAGGAAATTTCGCTCGGCATGAAGCAGGTCGAGGAAAATCCGTGGGAACGCGTGGCGGAGAAATATCCGCCCGGTTCCGTCGTCGAGGGCAAGGTCCGCAACATCGCCAACTACGGCGCGTTCATCGAGATCGAAGAAGGCATCGACGGATTGCTGCATGTTTCCGATTTGTCATGGACCAAAAAGATCGGCCATCCCAGCGAGTTGCTGAAAAAAGGCGAGACGATTAAAGCGGTGGTTCTCACCGTGGATCAGGAAAAACAACGCATTGCCCTGGGCCTGAAGCAAATGCAGGAAGACCCGTGGACAACGGTCATTCCCGCCAACTATCGCCCGGGAATGGTCGTCAAGGGCCATGTCACCAAGATCGCCAACTTCGGCGTGTTCGTGGAACTGGAGCCAGGTCTGGAAGGATTGCTGCACATCTCCGAAATCTCCGATCAGAAGGTGGAGAAGCCGGAGGATCAGCTCAAGGTCGGTCAGGAATTGGATGTGAAGATTCTGCGAGTCGACAGCGACGAACGAAAGATCGGCCTGTCGCTGAAGCGCGCCCAATGGGCCCAGGAAGAAGAAGTCCGCGAAACCGCCCGATCACAGCGCGCCGAAAAGCGCGGCCTCCGCGGCGGATTGGAAGGCGGCGAGCAGACACGTGGACTGGGAGATTTGGGCCGGCAGTAAACATCGGCCATGGCCTCGCGCCCCAACATCGGCCTCTTCATCACGTGCCTGACCGATCAATTTTACCCCCACGTCGGCGTGGCGGTGACGAAGATTTTGGAGCATTTCGGCTGCGAGGTCGAATTCCCGTCAGCGCAAACTTGTTGTGGCCAGCCGTTTTTTAATAACGGATTTCATGCTGAAGCTCGCCCTCTGGCGAAGCGGATGATCGAGATTTTCGAGCCGTTCGATTATGTCGTAACGCCCAGTGGATCATGTTGTGCGATGGTCCGCGAGCATTTCCATGAGCTTCTGCACAATGACCCGGCCGCCAAACGCCTTGCCAAGCGAACATACGAATTCGTTGAATTTCTCGACAAGGTGCTCAAGGTCGATTTCTCGCGGTTCAAATTGCCGGATGAGCGGAAAATCACCTACCACTACACCTGCCATCTGCGCGGCCTGGGTATCACTGATGAAGGCGTGCGCCTGCTTCATCAGATCGGCAACGTGAATTTCATCCCGCTGGAAAAAACCGATCAATGCTGCGGCTTCGGCGGCACGTTTGCCATCAAATATCCCGCCATCAGCGGCGCAATCGTGGAGGATAAGGCCAATTGCATCGCCAAAACCACTGCCGGCACGGTCATCTGCAATGATGCCGGCTGCACGATGAACATCGCCGGCATGTGCCACCGACGGGGGATGGATACCCAAATCCGCCACATCGCCGAACTGATGGCGGATGCGATGGGAATCGACACCGCTTCGTGGTAACTGTGCGTGACATTTTGGGCGGATCATCTTCATCCCCTCCTCCGGTACTCCGGGGGAGGGCGAGGGTGGGGGTTTTCGTGTGCCCATTCGACGTTCGACCCCCACCCCAACCCTCCCCCGGAGTACCGGAGGAGGGGGAAATTTTTTACGGCAACTGTCACGCTCCCCGTGGTAACGGCCGATTTGACACCACCCTCCACTTCGCTTGAACTATCGCTAGGATACCTGCTTAAAATCGCAGGAGTGGCGGAATTGGCAGACGCGCAGGACTTAGGATCCTGTACCCAAAAGGTGTAGGGGTTCGACTCCCCTCTCCTGCATGAATCGCTCATTATGCTTCGCATTGTTGCCCTGTCCGTGTGGTTTTCGCTCGCCACCGCCGCGCTGGCGGACACGGTGTATGTGCGGCCGCCCGGAACGCCGGCGGATGCGCAGCCGACGCCGTATGAGGATGTAAACGTGACGGGGGTGACGGACGGCCAGATCACGTTTGTCACGATCGGCGGGACCACGATTTCCAAGGACATGACAACCGTCACCGGCCTGATGCTCAATGATGAGCCGCTCTTCAACGATGCCCAGACCGATTTGCAGGCCAATCGTCCGGAGCGGGCCGTGGATAAATTGCAGCAGACGATTGAAAAGACGGACAAGCCGTGGCTCAAGGATTACTGCCAACCGATTCTTTTGCAGGCGGCCAATCAGGCCGGGCGGTTTGATATTTCCAGCAGAACGTATGTGGATCTGTTGGTTAAAGGCGCGGATGTCGCTGACAAAGATCGCCCCACCGTGCCGGCGAACGGATCGAATTATCTCGACGATGCCGCCACCGCCGTCGCGGGCGCCGCCGATACGCCCAATCTACCTCGACCGCAGCTTCGGCAGATTCTCTCGTTCCTGCTGGAGATCGACTTGGCGCGGCAGGATCAGAATGGAATCGATTCGGTGAAACAACGGTTGGTGGATGCCGGTGGAAATCCCAGCGATCCAACTACCGCCGGCGCGCTGGCCGATGCGAAATTGGCCGATGCGCGCGATGCGCTGGACAAGAATCAGTTCGATCAGGCGATTGCGCTGATCGATGCGAGCAGATCGGCATTCACCGATCCCGCGCGACAATCGGATGCGTTGTTCATCCAGGCCCAGGCCAAGGGTGGCTTGGCGCAGGCCGCCAACGATGCCAATGCCTGGCGTGATGCGGCCATCGCCTACATGCGGGTCGTCGCCGATTTCAAGGACACACCCGGCGCGCCGCATGTCGCTGACTCATTGTTTGCGACGGCGGGGATTCTGGAAAAACTGAATCAGCCCGACAAGGCCCGAGAGATATATCTGAGCATCACTCACGACTATCCCAATGCTCCGGCAAGCGCCCCGGCGGCCGATGCCGTTCGACGGCTCGGCGGGTCGGCCGGAGCAAATTAGAAATGCCATTCCATACTAGAGGTCCCATTCGATGCATTTGATCCTGAAATTCTTCCGAAAAAATCAGCGAAACTTCCTCGCCATCCTTTGCGTGGTTTCGATGGTCACCTTCGTCATTAATCTCGCCCCCGGCGGACTTGGCGGATGGACCAAGACGTTGGGCGCACAGGCTGCCGGCACCATTGAGGGGGTTAAATTCACCCAGGATCAGATGACTGCCGCCATGCAGGAATGGGCGCTGCTTCGCCAGCTTGGATACCAGGACCCGCAGCATCCGACCGATCATCGGCCGCTGGTGGCGGCGCTGCTGGATGAAATTTCCGGTTCGATCGCCGAACAGGAAATCAACAAAAATCCCCGCACGTTTTTCCTGATGCTTCAGGAAGCGCGGCAACGCGGGATCGTCGTCAGCAATGAGGAATTACAATCGGTTCTCGTCAACAACATCGCTCCCGAGACGATTCCGACGGATCAGCAGGACAATGTGGAGCCGGCTGTTTCCGATTTGTTGGTCGCCCGTGCCTGGCTTCAGCGACAATTGCAGGTGATCAAAGTGACCCAACCGTATCGGTATATGAAACTGGCGACCGAAGGCCAGGCGATTGTATTGAATGTCGAAAGTTTCCCGGCTTCGCAGTATCTGGATAAGGTGCCGGACCCCACACCGGATGCGATCCAAACGCAATATGATGCTTACAAGGACACCGAGCCCGGCGATTTTAGTGCCGTCGATGACACCATCGAGAATCCCTCGGCGAATCTCGGTTTCGGATATCGAATGCCGGAACGGCGAAAGGTGCAATTCATTGGTCTGGAATCAGATGATGTTCGGCGCGCGGCGATTGCAACCAAATCCGCGCTCGATTGGAACATCCAGGCCGTTGATGAATTCCGGACCAATCGTGATGACTACGATAGCCGGGAGGTGCCGGTTCCTGCCACGCAGCCGTCGGCGGAACTGGATCAAACCATGCCCAGCACCGAGCCGACGACGCAGATGTCGGTGAAAAAGCTGGATGATTTCGATCAGGATTTTCTGCTGCACAAGGAGTTGGTGCTGGAGGATCTGTATCGCCGGGCGGGAAGTGAATTGTCTGACAAGATTTGCCGGAAGATCACGGATGCGATGAATCAGGGATATGGGGATTGGCACGATGCGGAGAATTCCAATCCGACCACCCTCCCCGCCGCGGCCGCGGAATTTGCCAGCATGGATTTCGTCACGAGTCTTTCCAAGAGCATTCAGGATCAATTCGGGATTCTGCCGATCACCGGCGACATCGATCAATTCAAAACCAATGCGGAATTGGCGGCGCTGGACAACATCGGCAAGACATACGTCATCGGCCAGAACGGGCAGGAATATCCCTTCGCGCTGTATGCTCCGACGCTTTCCATCTGGCAGCCATCGCAGCAGGTTCAGGATTTTACGGGGAATGTTTTCATTTTCCGTGTCAGTGGAATTGATCCGAGCCATGTTCAGCCGCTGAGCGATGTGAAGGATCAGGTGGCCGCTGATTGCAAACGGGCGGCAGCGTACCAGTTGGCGCTGGCAGCGGCCAAATCATTTTTGGTGGATGCGAAGAGCGCAGGCTTGGCTGCTGCGGCAAAAGCCGATGGATTGGTATCGCCGACGAAAACCGATGAGTTTCTTCCCTATCAAATTCTCAATTCGCAGCAAGGCGCGACAATCGCGCCACTGATTCTCAAGCCTGTCTCGGTCCGGGAATTGGCGCAAGGCGCGGAAAAATTGATTATGACCCCCGCCACCACCGAGCCATCCACTGCGCCCTCGGCGACGACCCGACGACCCACCGATCTGATCCAGCTTTACCCCGACGCCGATGCGATGGTGGCGGAACTTTCGATGGCCATGCAGATGTGGGGAAATTACGGCGTTCCGGATGAAAATACCGTGATGTTGCGACAACTTTTTGCCCAGCGCGAGCAGTTGATCCAGGCGCTGTGCGATTACGACACGCTGTCGCAGCGGGTGAATTTTGTGCTATTTGAGACCAAACCGGCGACGGCGCCGGCGCCATAGCTTTTTTTCGTCTCTCGCAATTTCTCGGTTTAATTCGTTGCTTCCAACGGGCATAATCGATTGCATGCGGAGGCTGGATGTTGTTGGTGCTTGAGCCGTTGGAAGGCCGGCTGTTGTTTTCGACCGTGCTGACCGTGACAACGGCCGCCAACGGCGGTACGGGGTCGTTGCGGGCGGCTATCAAGTCGGTGAATTCGGCGACGGGGAATTATGTGATCGACTTCGCCATTCCGGACGCGGGAGTGCATACCATCAATCTTCTCTCCCCGTTGCCGACGATCAACCATCCCGTGAAAATCGACGGCACTTCGCAGCAGGGATATTTCGGACTGCCGCTCATTCGCATGTGCGGAGTTTCGGCGGGCGCGGCGAGCGGATTAGTGTTGGCCGGGGGCGACAGCGAAGTTTTGGGATTGGATATCAATCGCTTCTCCATTCAGGGAATCATTTTGGAAAATGCCGGCGGAGATACCATTGCCGAGGATTTTCTGGGCACCGATCCCACCGGCACACTCAGCCGGCCCAACTCCGCTAACGGAATTCTCATCGAAAATTCCAACGACAACACGATCGGCTCCGCAACCGTCGGCGATGGGAATGTGATTTCGGGAAACACGCTCAATGGCATCCGCATTTTTGACGGATCGACCGGCAACACCATCGAGGGAAATAAAATCGGCGTGGATGTTTCGGGCACCAACCCGCTTGCCAACGGCGGCAACGGCGTGGCTTTGGCCGCCAGCGGAAACGTGACTGGCACTGCGGCTGGGCCGAATGTGATCGCCTTCAACGACGGCAATGGCGTGTATGTGACGAACGGGGCAAATGCTGATCCGATCCAATTCAACTCGATTTTTTCCAATGGCGTAATCGGGATTTCGCTAAATGGTGGGAACAGTGGTATTGCCGTTCCCAGCCTCACGTATGCCAGCTCGGCCAACGGCACCACGGCCGTCGGTGGAACGGTAACCGGAGCGGATAGCACGACATATCAATTGCAATTTTTTGCGGCTTCCGGGACTGGACAGGGAAAGCAAATGATTGGCAGCGCCAGCGTGACGACGACATCCACTGGTTCTGCAATGTTTGAATTGGCGCTGGCTGCGAATAGTTTGGCCGGTTCGAATATCACGGCCACGGCGACTGATCCTTCGGGAAACACTTCCGAATTCGCCACGAATATTTCGGTGATCTCGGCCGTATTCCCGACGGCGGATGAGGAGTATCTCGTCGCGCTGACCAACCGCGCCCGGGCGAATCCAACGGCCGAGGCGACGATGGATGGAATCGATCTGAATGAAGGGCCGCCCACGACGCCGATCACGACCACCCCAAAGCAACCGCTGGCGATTAATCCGCTGCTGGTAAATTCCGCCGATGGACACGATGCGTGGATGCTCTCTTCGCAGGTGTTCAGTCATTACGGCCCGAACAACGAAGACCCCGGCCAACGGATGACAGCCGCAGGATACGTCTTTGCCGGCAATTGGACCTGGGGCGAAAACATCGCCGATGAAGGCACGACCGGGACTCTTGACCCCGATGCGTACACGCTCAAGGCGGACACCGATTTGTTTGTCGACGCATCCGAGCCGGGTCGCGGGCATCGGATCAATATCGAGGATCCATCCTTCGTGGAGATCGGTACCGGGATCGAAATTGGAGAATTTCAGAGTTACGACTCCCTATTGGCAACCGAAGATTTTGCGGCGACCGCGGGAAATAATTTCCTCACCGGCATAGCATACAACGACACCAACGACAACGATTTTTACGATCCCGGTGAAGGGCTGGGCGGAGTGACGGTAACGGCCACTAACGTCAGCACCGGCGCGAAATTCAGCGTGGTCACCTGGGCATCCGGCGGATATAGCCTGCAACTGGCTCCCGGCACCTACAATGTGGTGGCCAGTGGATCGGAACTGGATGGAAGCGTGACGGATAATGGCGTGGTGATCGGGACGCAAAATATTGAAGTCGATTTTCATCCAGTGGGTTCGCCGGCGGTAGTGGCATCCTCGGCGGTGGCGGCCGTGAGTTTTTCGGAGACCCCGATTGGGACTAATATTTCCGGTGGAATTCAAACGATCAATTCGGTATTGGAAAGCTAAAGGGCATCACGTGATACGCTCGGCGGGTATTCTTATTCCCCTCCCCTGGTACTCCGGGGGAGGGTTAGGGTGGGGGTCTTTGGCGCGGCTCGACGTTCGGCCCCCACCCTTACCCTCCCCCGGAGTACCAGGGGAGGGGGATGTCCATTGCGGCACGCGCCGAGCGCCGTGGAAGGCCATGGATCATGCGCGTGGTTGATCTGGGCCGGATGGCGTATCGCAAGGCGTGGGCGGTTCAGGAAGATGCGCATGCGAATGTGTTGACGGGCGACGAGGAGATGCTGCTAATTGTCGAGCATCCGGCGGTAATAACTCTGGGCAGGCGAGGCAGCGCCATTGAGAATCTGATCTCCAGCCAGCAGCGTTTGGAAGAAGCGGGAATTGAATTGGTGCAAAGCGATCGCGGCGGGGATATCACGCTGCATTCGCCGGGGCAGATTGTGGCTTATCCCATCATTCGGCTGGTCTCCCATAAGCTTTCCGTCGGCGGATACGTGCATCGGCTGGAATCGGCAGTGATTGAAATGCTCGGGGAATTGGGAATCTCCGGATTTACCGACCCCAAAGCCGTCGGCGTCTGGGTCAGGCACCAGCGCGGATCGGCCAAGATTTGCGCCATCGGCGTCCGGATAAAACGGGGCGTTTCCATGCACGGACTGGCGCTGAACGTCGATAATGATCTCGGCTTGTTCAATCACATTGTTCCATGCGGGCTGGCGGATAAATCGGTCACGAGCGTGGCCGAATTGCTGGGCGATCGCGCGCCGGGAATGGAAGAAGTGAAATCCGCGCTGGTATCCTGCCTGGCGCGAGCATTCGGGAAGGGCGACTGATACATGCGGATCGACAGCCGGCACGTTTCGGATGATCTGGCGTACATCCTTCCGATGCTCATTTTTCTGTTGATCACAGCGGCGGGGAATCAGTGGCCAGGGACTTATGCAGCGGGATATGCGATCAAAACAATTCTTGCGGGCGCCGCCCTGATCCTGCTGCGCGACCATTACACGAAAATCTCCTGGCGAGTTTGGTGGCTGGGGATTTTGGTCGGAGTGATCGGGACGGTGCAATGGATTGCGATGGGCAAATCGATGATGCACTGGAAGATCGCGGATTCTTCGGATGCACACAGCCCGATGAAGGTTGCATCGCCGGCATTTCAGGGAATTTACCTGGCGTTTCGATTGGCTGGGCCGGTGCTTGTGGTGCCGTTCATGGAGGAATTGTTCTGGCGGGATTTTCTTTGGCGAACGGTGGTGGACCCAGATGATTTCAAGCGCGCCCAGGTCGGGCACCGGAATTGGCTTGCACTGCTCGTGGTGACGGCTGCGTTTGCCAGTGTGCACGCTAGCCAGGGATTAACTGCCGTGGTGTGGGGGTTGATGATCGCGGGCCTGCTGATTTCGACACGCAGCCTCGGGGCGTGCATCCTGATGCATGCGACGACGAATCTGCTGCTGGGAATATGGGTGGTGTGGCAGCACGACTGGGCATTTTGGTAGAGCGCGCAGCCGCGTGACGAGCGGCGATGGACTTCCTATCATTCCTCCATGGAGTCTCGCCGACTTTATTTGGATAACGCCGCCACGAGTTTTCCCAAACCGCCGACGGTGCTGGAAGCGATGAAGCGATATGCGACCGAACTCGGCGCCAGCGCCGGGCGCGGCGGATACCGGGAAGCGCTGGAAACCGGGGCGCTGCTCGCCGAGTGCCGCCGCCGGCTCAACACACTCTTCCACGGCGAGAATCCGGATCATTTCGTCTTCACGCTGAATTGCACGGATGCGCTAAATCTGGCGATCAAAGGCCTGATCGATCCCGGCAAACGGGTCCACACTATTTGCACGCACATCGACCATAATTCGATCCTTCGTCCCCTGCGGGCGATGGAGGATCGCGGGTGGATTCGACAGACGCGGGTGGGAATCGATCTGGCCAGTGGATTGGTCGATCCGGACGAAATTGCCCGCGCGATTCAGCCGGACACAGCCCTGATCGCCATCACGCATGCCAGCAATGTCACCGGCACTGTGCAGCCGATCCGGCGGATTGGGCAGATTGCGCGCGAGCGTGGGATTCCCTTCATCGTGGATGCCGCCCAATCGGTCGGGCATCGGGCGATTGATCTGCAGGAGGATTGCATTGATCTGCTGGCCGCGCCGGGGCACAAGGGATTGATGGGTCCCCTGGGCACCGGATTTCTTTACGTTCGGCCCGGACTGGAAAAAAAATTGCGGCCGCTGCGCGAAGGCGGAACGGGATCGGTCAGCGAGGAAGATCGCCAGCCGGATTTTGTGCCGGACAAATATGAATCGGGGAGCCACAATGCCATCGGAATTGCCGGATTGTCGGAGGGAGTGCGGTGGGTTCTGGAGCGCGGCGTTTCCGCTATTGCCGATCACGAGAAGGATTTGATGAGCACATTCATCGAGGGAATCAGCGACATCGAGGGACTGCGATATTTCGGCCCGCGCGGGGTGCGGGATCGGGTGGGGGTTTTTTCGATTCGGATCGCCGGGCTTGAGCCGCAGGAATTGGGGGCGGTTTTGGAATCGGAATATGGGATTCTAAGCCGATCGGGAATTCATTGTGCCCCGCTGGCTCACGAGGCGATCGGGACAGCCAAGGATGGCGGGACAACGCGATTGAGTTTCGGACCGTTTTTGAGTTTGCTGGATGTGATGTATGCAGCCGACGCCTTGGCGGACATCGCCATCAAGATGCGGGATCAGCACACCACTTCGTATGCGATGGGGTAACGGATGAGATCAGGCCGGACCAAATGCAACCGGCGGACTCGGACTTCAACCGGCAACTCCGCCACCGATTTGACGGCATGAGCCGGAACCGATGAAGCCGATGCGGCAAGCAACAAAATTAGCCCGCCAACCCAACGACAGATTTTCGTAGGCATAAAAATCCTGCAAGTTACAACCAGTCGCCCAAGCGCCGGGTTGGTAAGATGCTGTCCAGACTACCCCGGACTTTAATTTCAGCCAACTAAAAAACTCGCTTGCGCCAGGTGGATGGGCTGGGGGATGGGAAGTGGGGTAATTGGTGCCTTGTTTAGGATGAGAGAGAGGGTGTGAAGGGTCTGAAGGGTGGGAAGAGAGGGAAGGGATAGGGACTAATTCTATCGCGGTTTCTCGTCCTTTTTGTCCTCGGATTGGCCGTTCTGCGATTCGGAAGCCTTGTAGAACAGCCGGCCACCGAGAGCGGAGACCAATAGCGAAATGAGTTCTTTTACGAAGACATCCAGCCAAGGGTGGCGCAGGGGTATGGGTTGGGATTCAACAGATTCTCGCCTTGGCGCTGGGGAGGGGGCTTGGGGTTGAGATTCGGTGGGCTCGGCATCTTTGTGCCTGGATTTGGTCACCGCGGTGCCGGCTACGAACCCGCCGATCAGGGCCGCGCCGATGGCGGTCCAGGGATGGGCTTTGGTCCACTGGCGCGGATCGGCAATTCGCTCAACGTCTTGCAGCAAGGCCTTGGCCGTCTGGCGAGCGGCCATCTTGGCGTGCTTGGCTTCACGCTCCAGTTCGGTTTGGTCAATTTCGGCCATGATCGGTCTCCTGTTCCTCGGCGAGATTTGCGGCGTCATGACCGAAACGCTGCCGCTGCATGTTTCGGCGATCCTCATATCGCTCGGCGACCCGCTGGCTTATGAAATCCTGGAAACGCCGAAATGCGACCCAAAGACAGAAATAAACAGACACAAGAAGAACCAGGCCAGTAATCAGGTCGGCGATCCATTGATGGCCAAGCAACGCTCCCAAGCCGTGGGCCAGACCATTGCACGCCAAAACAACGGCCGTGACGATTAACCCCGCCCCGGCAAGAACGAACAGCAAAAACAATAATACTCGGAAGACGAATCGCCGCAAATGAAATCGACCAAGGTCGATTTTGGCGGCGACGTATTGATTCACATATTCGCCCATCTCGGCGAAGTGTTCATGAAAGCCGTTCATGGGATCGCCGGCGTCAGACGTGGGCGCGACACCCCCCTCTGCGGAGTCCACCGGCTCGGATGATTTTTCGGTCGGCTCCATATCGGCGCCGAGAAACCACGGCGATCGTTAGCGCCGCCGCCAGAGCAATGCCAATACAAATCCAACACCAGCGGCGAGCAACAACGACTTGACCGGTTGCTCCTGGACATAGCCCTCAAAACTATTTTCCCAGCGCCGGGCCTTTTCACGACCCTGCTGGTAGTAATCTGACGCCTTGTCCTTGAGGTGCGAAACCTGCTCGCGGGCCACATCACGGACATCGCCGCCCATGTCGCGGATATTGCTTCCAATATCCCGGATATTCTGCCCAACCTCCGATGCCCTTTGGCGGAGATGGCCAGTGGCATCGCTGGGGCGGGATTCCGTTTCGACGGCTTCCGGATCATTCTTGATTCTTGACATATTGAACTCCTTTTTCGTGAGAACTACTTACTTGCCCTAAGCATAGTATGCACATAACCGTCACACAGCGCCGAAAAACCTGCCCAGCGACGGAATTTGTTCAGAATGCCCGCTTGCATGAAAATAATAAACCCTTTACATTATCGGCGTTGGGGCGTGGGAGGAGTGGCCGAATGCGTTTTGTTCTAAAACGCATTGCCGCCCCTTGTCACTTCTGGTCCTCTCTTGGAGGTCGTTGACCGTGGCACTTCGGGAATTTTTGAACGAAAAGCGAAAATACGTAACTGGCCTGACAATCGCAATCATTGCGTTTTTCTTGGTGCTGATTGTGATTGAATTGGTGACGTCCCGAAGATCTATCCCAAGTGAGAACAAGGCGTTTTTCACTGTAGATGATGGTAACACATGGTTTGTCGACGATGCCAACAATGTTCCGCCTTACGATTACAATGGTAAGCAGGCGGTTCGCGCCATTGTGTTCTCCTATAGTGGCGGCCAATTCGTGGGATACCTCGAAGAATATCCCCCAAAGATTCACGATGAACTAGCCGCCGCGACGACCGATGCGGAGCGTGAGCAATACAATCCGGAATACGAAGTGCTTTGCAAACCGCCCAATCGTGGAGTCTGGGTGAAAGAAAGGTCGGTCAGGGGACACCGGGTGACCGATAATCCGATTCCGCCCAACGGCGATAAAAACGAAATTGTTGTGCAGGTGGAACCATGATGGTTGGGGTTGATTGACGGTTTTCATCCCCATTGCTTCCCGTTCTTTTTCGTACCGCAAATAAAAACGCGCATCCCCATCGCATCGGCCATTGCTGCCTTGGATAACATCGCCGCATCAGCTTCTGCAGGACTGTTGGCATACGCCACCTGAACGTGGTTCGCCTTGTGCCGGCCCATCATTTGGTCTCGGGTAATTCCGTAAGTCACCGCGTGCATGATCGGCCATTGAGGCGTTGTCGCGTCCCACCGCCGCTGCGTTTCCTCCATTGGTAACTCCACCACTCCAGCCCGGCCCAGGTCCATGCACAGGCGATCATCTTCGATATAAATCCGGCTCCAAACGATCTCCCCCGGCCGGCTGATTCCCCGCATCGTTCCCCCGCCGAGATGGAAATACATCCCCGGCTGGCGCACGCTGGTCGTCCCGCCCCACCCGCCGATGAAATGCGCCGGCGGCGCGCTGCCGCTGATCTCAAAGACCCACACGAATTCCGGCACCGTTCCCGATCGATCCAGATCACCCCACCGCACATCGTGGAGGGTGGTTTCAACTGGCTGTCCCATGGCTTTGTGAATGCGGTTGGTCATCAGCGCATCCAGACCCGAGCATTCATCGACTTCATTAAAATGCGGGAGCGCCAACCCCTCGTGCAAAATCCTCGATTCATCCCTCGACCGTACCGGCGGCCGATCGACGTTGTTCAGCGTCCCCTCCGCCAAATCCGATGCCGGTAGCAAATCCTTCAATCCCTGCTGATACTGAATTCCGATGGCGTCACAGCCAAAATCGTCCGCGATCCGCACCGCCGCGATGTACATCTTGCATTGCTGGAGGATTTGGTGATCGGTCAGGTCGGTTGCATCATTAGGCCCGGTATGAAATTTCATTCCCCGTTCCCCCATCCACCAGCGCACCTCCCCCGCTTCCCGATCCGACACGCGCAGCGTCTCATGATAAAGCGTCGATTGGCTCAAACGCTCCTTGTAAACCCCGGTTGAATTCAGCAGATGATCGGGAATGATCGCGTTGAACATCCCCATGCACCCCTCATCGAACACTCCGAGGATCGCTTTCTCCTGCGCCAGTTGCCGAGCCAGCGCTTCGCCAAGTTTTCGCTGCTTGCCGCCGACTTTCGCCTTCTTGAATTTCGTCACATGCGTCGGCTTGTGTTTCGCATGCCCCTTCTGGAGCCACTTGTCCAAATGAGCATGAAAAACTTCATCCGTGAAATCCTCGCTCCAGATCGTGGAATATTCGACGCCCGCCTTCGTCAGCGAACCATTCAGATTCAGCATCCCCACCAACCCCGGCCACATCCCCGAAAAATTCGCCACCGTCAAAATCGGCCCGCGATGGCTGATCAATCCAGCCAACACATGATGGCTATATTGCCACACCGCCTCGGCCACGATCAGCGGCGCATCCGGATCGATCCCCGCAAAAATCGTCATCCCTTCTTTCTGCGATTGAATAAATCCATGCCCCACCTCCGGCTTAAACGGATGCGCCCGCACGATGGAATACCCGTGCATCCCCACCGCATCCCCCAATGCCTGCTCCATTTTCTCCTGCGCCGGCCAGCAAACCTGATTCGCCGCCAAGCGCAAATCGCCGTTAGCAACCAGCAACACCTGCTTCTTTCCAATCTTGGTCGGCTCGGCAACGGTCGGCATCGTGTAGGGGTTCATGGCGATATGATAGAGAGACGCGGATTTTCCGCAAAGATCGGCGAGATTCGCGTCTATTTTTTCGTCGCTGTCAGCCTGAATGTTGGAATGACAAATAGAAAATTCGGCCGGGAGCGTTTGATGTCCGACATGCTACATTCCCGTAGAACCGCCGCATATTCCCCCGTATGCCGAATATCGGCAATCGCCAGCCGACCTCTCGGCTTCAGAACACGAACGATTTCGCGCACCGCCGCCGCGCGCCCGGCCTGATTGTAAATGTTGTGTAAAGCCCAGCTCGAAACCACGACATCGAAAGTTTCATCCGCAAACTCCAGCTTTTGCGCGTCGCCGTCTTTCAGTTCCACTTTGTCCGCGACGTTTTCGAGTTGGACATTTCGCCAGGTCGCCTCGCGTGAATTTTCAGCTTGGTCCTCATTTTTCCAAAGGTCTATTCCGATCGCCTTTCCACCGCGCAATCGCTTC
>JBEKUH010000077.1:0-18770 GCA_049515255.1 Tepidisphaeraceae bacterium
CGCGGCCGGCAAAAACGGCCTGGGCCGCTCCGATGAGACGAAAACCGAATCGAAAATGTCGCGGCGATTGACATGGAAAAATCCGGGATCAAGAATGTTTGGGTTATTCAGAGGTTCCTAAATTCATTATTGTCGTGCCAAGTGTGGCGATCCGCGAAGGTGTTCTCAAAAACATCGAAATCACTGCCGAACACTTTCGGGCGATCTACAACAATGTTGCATTTGAACATTTTGTGTACGACGCAGAGAAAGTGAACCGACTCCGGCAGTTCGCTGTAAGCAACACGTTGCAGATTTTGGTCATCAACATCGACGCTTTTCGCAAAAACTTCACCGGCACGGAAACCGAGCAGAGGAGCAATGTCATTTACAAGGAGAGCGACAAGCTCTCTGGGCGACAGCCCATTGAATTCGTCCAGGCCACACGTCCAATCGTCATCATCGACGAGCCGCAGAGTGTCGATTCGACGGAGAAAGCCCAGGAGGCGATCAAGGCGCTCAACCCCTTGTGTACCCTTCGATACTCTGCCACGCACCGCAATCCGTACAACCTCCTCTACCGGCTTGACCCCGTGCGAGCGTTTGAATTGAGGCTGGTCAAACAAATTGTCGTCGCCAGTGCATCTCAGCACGGTGGCGCCAACGATGCCTTCGTTCGCGTCGAAAAGATTGACTACAAGAACGGCATTAAGGCTAAACTACGCATTCACGTACAGACGCCGAACGGGCCAAAGGAGAAATCGTTCACCGTTACGAGCGGGACGGATCTGCATCAGCTTTCGGGTGAACGAGCCGTTTACCAGGATGGCTTTGAAGTTGCCGAAATCAATGCCGAGCTAGGCAACGAGTACATCCGCTTCAACAATGGCCGCGTGATGCGGCTCGGCGAAGAAACCGGCGGCTTACGCGACGACGTGTGGCTGGCGCAGATCAAACACACCGTCAAGAAGCATTTGGATAAGGAACATCAGCTTCGCGGTCGTGGGATCAAAGTCTTGAGCCTGTTTTTCATCGACCGCGTGGCCAATTACCGTGATTACGATAGCGCCGGTCAGCCCGTGAAAGGCAAATTCGCCGTCGCCTTTGAGGCAACTTTGGCGGAGTTTGCGAAGGACTCGTGGTACAAACACCTGCCCCTGTTCAAATTGCCGGTCGAGAAACTGCACGACGGTTATTTCGCCCAGGACAAAAAGGGCGTACTGAAGGATACACGCGGCGACACCCAGGCCGATGATGACGTGTACAACCTCATTATGAGGGACAAGGAGCGGCTGCTATCTGAGGACGAGCCGCTACGGTTCATTTTCAGCCACTCGGCCTTACGGGAAGGATGGGACAATCCCAACGTCTTCCAAATCTGTACGCTCAATGAGACACGCAGCGCCGTCAAGAAGCGCCAGGAAATCGGTCGCGGATTGCGATTGCCTGTCAACCAACACGGACAGCGGGTATTTGACGACTCGATCAACAAGCTGTTCGTCATGGCCAACGAGAGCTATGAAGACTTTGCTCAAAAGCTCCAGACTGAATATGAGGAAGATTGCGGCGTAACCTTCGGCAAAGTGCCTATCACGGCGATTGCCAAGTTGACTCACGTTGTGGCCGACCAAGAGCAGCCCATCGGCCGGGAGGTCGCGGAAACGATCCGCAAGGCGCTGGTCGAGCAGAAAATGCTCGATTCCGAGGGGCGCATCCAGCCAGCCTTTGATCCCAAGCGACTCGATTTCAGGATCGAACTTCCAGAGCCACATCAGGACATGGCGCCAGCGGTCATAGACTTGCTGTCGCGGTACCAGATCGAGCGGCACATCCGCCAGGACAAGGACGAAGGACCTAACCGATTGCAAAAAGAAATCTACCTCGGCCCCCAATTTCAGGCATTGTGGGATCGAATTAAGCCCAGGACCACATATCGCGTCGAATTTGAAACAGACGAGTTGGTTGATCGGGCAGTGGCCGCAATCAGGCGCATGGACAAGATTGAGCCGCCAAAGATTCGCGTCAGCACCGGACAGATCGACGTGCGCCGGGGTGGAATTACCACCAGGGGCGTGAGCGTCGCAGAGGAACAGGTGATCAACACCAAACAGCCGATCCCCGACGTGCTGGCCTATCTGCAAAACGAAACAGAATTGACTCGCTCAACGCTGGTGCGAATCCTTAAAGAATCCGGCAGGCTCGCCGAGTTCTTCGCCGATCCTCAACGATTCATGGATGCCGTGGCGACCATTCTGAAAGACACTCTCCACCGGCTGCTAGTGGATGGAATCAAGTACGAGCGGATTGAGGGAACCAGCGCGGACGCTGAATGGGAGATGATGCGATTTGAGAATGAGGAGTTGATCAACTACCTGAACGCCTTGCAGGTCCAGCATTCAATCCATGAATACGTCGTTTACGACTCCGAAATTGAGCGAGAATTTGCCCGTCGGCTCGACGAGCGCGAGGACATCAAATTGTTCGTGAAGCTGCCCCGCTGGTTTGTCGTGGACACGCCTCTCGGCCAGTACAATCCAGATTGGGCCATCGTGAAACAGAACGGCAAGACGGTCTATTTGGTCCGCGAGACCAAGGGCACACACAATTTCTTGAAGCTGCGAACCAGCGAAGCCGACAAAGTCCGTTGCGGAATCCGGCATTTTGAAGTGCTCAACGACGTGCGGCTGAAGGTGGTCGTTTCGGCGGATGAGGTGTAGGTCGTGACTTTTGAAGAGGTCATCAAATTCATCCAGGGACATTTTACCGACGGTCTGGTCCTCGTCGTCGGTTCTGGTCTTTCTGCCGCCGAAGGTATGCCAGGAATGCCAGCGCTCGCGGATCATCTCAAGGCGTTTGCGTCGGAACTATCCGGTAAAGACGCCACACTATGGGCTAGCATCGCCGTTGTTCTAAATGCAGGCCTGGGACTTGAAGCCGCAATGCTTAAGCATGCTCCATCGCAATCTTTGGAAGCTTGGATTACGAAAAAATCCTGCGATCTTCTCATTCCCAGTGAGTGCCAGATCATCCGCGACGTGATAAAGACAGGTCGAACATTGCGCCTGACGCGCTTCCTCGCGAAAATCTTGAAGCCCGTCAATGGGTTGCCGATCTTGACGCCAAATTATGACCGACTCATTGAGGTGGCCTGCGAAATGGCCGGCTTTCACGTTGATACAATGGTCGTAGGACAGTATGCCGGGGAATTTGATCCTGAAAGGAGTTGCATGGGGTCGTGCCGAGGTATTGCGTACCGCGGAAAGACTCCGGTTCTCGATCACTTCCCCCGAGCGGTTGTACTCAAACCACATGGCAGTTTCGATTGGTATCACTGCGGTGGAGGCGTTTTGCGTTCCAGTATGGACATTGACGCAGAGCGAGCAATCATCACGCCCGGATTAAACAAGTACAAAGCCGGCTATAATTTCCCCTTTGACAAGCATCGTGAATTTGCTAACAACCACATTGACCGTTCCGCACGGCTGCTTGTTGTGGGCTACGGCTTCAATGACGATCATTTACAAACACACCTGGAGACACATATCCGCAATGGCACGCCAACGCTAATTTTGACGCACACCGCCTCCGCGACGGCGCAGAAACTCGCTACTGAGTCGCCGAATTGCGTATGTTTGGCGAGGTCAAGCAAATCAGGTGGCATCACGGTTTTGACTAAGGGAACGAATTTTGAACAAGACGGTCCTGATCTATGGGATCTTGGTATTCTTGTGGAGGAGATACTGAAATGAATGACACGACTGCTCTTGTATTTGACTCAGCAAGCAAACTCGGCAAGGTCGCGGCTGTAGACACCAGCCGGGTGCTAATTGCCGTGGAGAATCCGGCGCTCTTGCCGCGCGCTGCTGTGGGAAGCCTCTGTGCCATTCAGGGGTTGACAGCCCAAGAATTCCTAATCGGAATGACAGAGCGAGTAACTCGGCAACTGCGTGAGCAGACAGCCCAACCCGATCCCATGTCGCCGACCACGTTGGCGGTTGAAATCGTGCCAGACGACGCCATTCGCGTAGTTTTACTGGGAACGTACCGGACGATTGACGGAAAGATTCGCAACAGATTCAAGCGCGGTGCCGACTCGTTCCCGCAGATCGACAGAGAATGCTTTCTCATGGAAGGTGGCAACCTTCAACGGTTCATGGGACTTTTGGGGAAAGACCTTGACGAAAATCAACGTCTCGAACTTGGTCACTTCGTGATTGACCCAAGCGCCACGGCAATCGCCAATGGAGATCGGTTTTTTCAGCGGCACGCCGCAATCCTTGGTAGCACCGGATCGGGTAAAAGCTACGCAGTTTCGCTAATCCTTGAACGGGCGAACGCGCGCAAGTACCCAAACCTCGTTGTATTTGACCTACATGGTGAATATGCGTCACTTGCAAACCCGAGCCTTGTCACAACGGACAAAAAGCCGCCACCGCCCATTGCGAGCGGGTTCAAAATCGCCGGACCTGGTGACTTGGACGCGCCCCCTGAGAACGCGATCTTTCTCCCATACTGGTTACTAAACCGCGAGGAAATGCTGTCAATGATCCTCGACCGTAGCGATCAGAATGCTCCTAATCAGGCATCCCGCTTTACCCTACATGTTCGGACGCTTAAAGAAGCGACGCTGACTGCCCACAAAAAGTTAGATGTGAGGGCTACATTTACCGTCGATTCGCCAATTCCGTACAAGCTCTCAGACCTCATTGATCGGCTGAAAACCGATGACACGACCAAGGGCGTTGGAGCGAAAGGCCAAGACGTAAAGGGTGAATGGGAGGGGCGTCTTACGCGATTTATTTCGCGTCTTGAGGCAAAGGCAGAAGATCGTCGCTACGGTTTCATGTTCAAGCCGCCGGACGGTGCTCTTCAATATGACTGGCTGTCTAAACAGGTCGCCAAATTATTGGCTCCGGGGACGGGCAAGCACGGGATCAAGGTGGTGGATTTTTCTGAAGTGCCGGCTGACGTTCTTCCTGTGGTTACCGGCGTGTTCGCACGGCTTCTCTATGACGTTCAGTTCTGGATGCAACCAGACAAGCGCACCCCGTTCGTATTTGTGTGCGACGAAGCTCACCTTTACCTGCCCGTCAAGGATGACGCTGATGCCGTGGAGAGGCAGGCTTTGTATTCATTTGAGCGAATTGCGAAAGAAGGCCGCAAGTATGGTGTTGCACTCTTGGTTGTAAGCCAGCGGCCTTCCGACGTTAGCCGTACGATTCTCAGCCAATGCAACAATTTCCTGATTCTTCGGCTAACCAACGATCAGGATCAGAACGTCGTTCGACGCTTAATGCCCGACTCCCTTGCGGGAGTTCTGGACGGCCTACCGTTGCTCGATACCGGTGAAGCGGTGCTTTTAGGCGATGCAATCCTCTTGCCAGCTCGCATAAAACTGAAAATTCCCACGGTGACGCCCCTAAGCGCTACTCGCGACTTTTGGAGCGATTGGGGCACAAGGGAGGCCGACCCATCCGCAGTCTCCGCTGCTGTGGAGACTTTGCGCCGACAATCGCGAACCGGAGCATCCTCCAAATGAGAACAGCTGACCGATGCCTTTACCGTTAGTCTCGGCTATCGCCGGTTGGGCGCCGCCACGCGGACTAATCCACGAAGCCGTTGCAGCCGCCACAGTGTGATCGGCCAGGCGAACCAAACGTTCGGATACGCTCGACCGCAGTGGTCAAGAACTTTTGAAATTCATTTCCCCTCCCTCTGGCTCCGGCTCTGAAGCAACGGAGGAAATACTGTCACCATCACCATCGGTCAGGCCGCTCCCGATTTTAGCCGCTTCGCGGCATGGGTCGCTGTGTACCCCGACCGGCGGCGATGGCGACGAAGCAGCAAAGGCGAATATGGCCTACACCATCACCCGTGAACGGACCGCTCCCGATTGTCAGACTTGTCAGAGAAGCGGTGGAAATCCAAAGAAAATGTGCTAAAATCTGTGAGCCCTGCAAAGCTCAGGGAATTGCCAGTCTGGCACACAAATCCTGATCGCATCGGCCCTTCAAGCGAGTTTCTGATCCACGACAGCGTGGACCTTCGGAACCGAGGGTTGGGGGTTCGAGTCCCTCCGGGTGCATTGAAGTGTAACTATTTCGCAGACCCCATCGCTTCGCCAATGGTGCCTGATGGTCCTGAGCAAACTGCGAAAGAAAGTCCGGGCCGAATTGGAATCGCCCGCTGATCAGCGGCGGTTCGGTTCAGGCTGGATCGCCGGCGTGGCGGCGCTTGTTGGCTCGGTGGCAGGGTTGTTCTTTATTTTGTGCCTGCGATATCCGTCGCTTCTGACCGTTCCGCCGCTGCGGGATTATTATCAGAGCCCGTTATTTCGGCTGGGGTTGCATTTACTGCTGATCGGCTCATTTCTGACGGCGATCATTAGCCTAGTTTTACGCGCTACCAAGACGCTCGGCTTCACGGCAATCTGCATCACCTTGCTGGCGACAATTATCGGCGGCTTGCGGGTCGAATCGCGCGGCGAACTGACAGGCGGCGTTTTCCTCGGTCTCGACTGGTTCGTTCTCAACGTCATCTTCACCGGGTTTCTCTTCATTCCTCTTGAACGTCTGTTCGCGCGCAAGAAGGGACAACCCCTCTTCCGCGAGGAATGGCGCGAAGATCTGTTCTACTACCTCGTCAGCAGCCTGATGGTCCAGGTGCTCACATTTCTCTCGATGACCCCGGCAATTGAGCTGGTAGCGCATACGCGCTGGACGACCTTCCGAGCGTGGGTGGCTTCTCAGCCCGTGATTTTTCAGATTATCGAGATTATGTTTTTCACCGACCTCGTGCAGTATTGGGTGCATCGGGCGTTTCACCGCATTCCGTTTTTGTGGGGATTTCACGCGGTCCATCACTCCGCCCAGACGCTCGACTGGATGGCCGGGGCGCGGATGCACTTTTTGGAGATCATCGCCCTGCGCGGTACGACGATTATTCCGATGTATATTCTGGGTTTCGGCCCGACGGCACTGCACTTTTACATTCTGCTGGTGTACATCCATTCATCGCTCTTGCACTCCAATGTCGGATGGAATTTCGATCATGTCGGGCGTTTCCTGGCCACGCCGCGGTTTCATCACTGGCATCATGGGATCGACAAGGATGCGATTGACGTGAATTTCGCGATTCATTTTCCGCTCTTCGATCGGCTCTTCGGCACATATCATCTTCCGCCGCACCAGTGGCCCAGCGGATATGGCATCGCCGAGCATCCGGTCCCGCGAGGATACTGGGGCCAGTTTTGGTATCCGTTCACAAGGAAAAAGGGGTGAGCGCTAATGATCGTCCACTTGCCGTAATCGCGGGCCCTTAGGAAGCGAGGGTTGCAGGTTCGATTCCCTCCGGGTGAATTCAGCCAGTGTAAGGGCTTATGACATTTTTGTACTTGCCACCCACGGTTCCGTATTAATCTCCACACTAGCCTGTCGAAGGGATAAGAAAAACGTGAAGGCGCGAGCAATTTGGGATTGTCGCGCCTTCACGGTTTGAAGTTTTGCCAAGCCAATCGGCTTGCCGGTCACTTTTACTGGTCGGCATTTTGCAGGAAGAAGAACGCCTTTCCATCGTGCGAGGCGACGTACAAGCGGATGCCCTGCTTGAGGTCTGCCTTGGAGAGCGCGCTGGCGGCTTCCTGAGCGTTGTGGACTTTGGTGCGGCCGACGTCCGTGATGACCATTCCTTGTTGCAGGCCGGCAGTTGCCGCGGGTGAGTTGGGATCAACATTCGTGATGACCGCGCCGGCGGTAACATCGCCCAATTGAAGTTGCTTTGCGGTGTCTGCATCGAGGGTTTGGAGCGTCATGCCGAGTTGCTTGGCGCTTTCGGACGGAGCCTGATCTTGGCCGCCGCCGTTGTCGTTCTGGGCCAGGGTGTCCAGATTCTCGGGCTGTTTGCCGATGGTGATGTCGACATCCTGTTCCTTGCCGTCGCGCCAGACTTTAAGCGTGGCGGTGTCGCCCGGCGCCGTGTCGGCGATACGGTCGCGTAGTTCCTGTCGAGTGTCAACCTTTTTGCCATTGAGGGCCATGATGATGTCGCCCTCATGCAATTTTCCCGTTGCCGGCGTGTTGTCATAGACCTCTTCCACGAAAACGCCGGTCGATGCGGTGTAGTTGTAGCTCTTGATGAGACCGGGCGTTTCATCCGCCACGCTGCCGATCCGCACGCCCAGCCAGCCGCGAACGACAGCGCCATGTTCCTTCAGCGCGGTGTAAACGGCTTTGGCCTGGTTGGATGGAATGGCAAAACCGATTCCCTGGAATCCGCCGCTGTCGGTGACTATGGCGGTGTTGATGCCGACGACTTCGCCGTGAATATTCACCAGCGGGCCGCCGCTGTTTCCGGGATTAATCGGTGCATCGACCTGGATGAAGTTTTGATACATGACCCCACTGTCCGGGGTTTCGCCGATGTCGGTTTCACGATTGAGCGCGCTGACGATTCCGTGGGTCATTGAACCGACGAAATCGAACGGGCTGCCGAAGGCAAGCACCCAGTCGCCTTTTTCCAGCTCGTCGCTGTCGCCCCAGGTCGCGGGGATCAGGCGATCGGCCTGGATTTCGATCACGGCCAGATCGCTCTTGGGATCGGTGCCGAGTACTTTGCCGTTTTTAATCACTCGGCCATCGGAGAGACTGATGGTCAGCGTGTTGGCGTCCTTGGCGACGTGATTGTTGGTCAGAATATATCCGTTGCCGTCGGAGGCCTCGATGATCACGCCGCTGCCCTCGACCGTTTCGGATTGCGGCTGCTCGTCCTGATTGCCGTTGCCATTGTCATTATCATTGCCAAATCCGGGCGGCATCACGCCACCATGATCGCGGAAGAATCGGCGCATCATGTCTTCGGCCTGGTTATTGCCCGACCCTTGGGTGGTTCGGGTGACTACAATTTTCACCACTGAGGGCTCGACAACCTTGTCGATGCGGCGGAATACCGTCGACAAATCCTGAACGGTTGACAATTCCTGTCGATTGGCCTCGACGGTGTTTTCCGCGCGGGCAAATTCCATGTGGTCCAGCAGCGGCCGCCCGCCAAAATATCCGGCGGCGATCGCTGCGATGCTCAACATGCTGACTCCCAATCCTGAGCGAAACGATTTCATATCTAACTCCTGAATGTAACGGGTTGTATTATTTCATAGGGGCGGTCGTTTTCGGAACGCCTCTTTTTCCGCCTCGGGCATTTCGTAGCAGTTTTCCGGAGCGGGATATTTTCCAGACTCAACCATCCGCACGAACTCACTGAAGCAATTTATCATCGGCGTGGCGACATCGCCGAGTTTCGGGGCAAATTTTGGTTTTCGGTCACTCAAGCCGATGCCGTCATGGGTGACGAACACATGTCCATCGCACGCCGGCCCCGCGCCACAGCCGATCACGGGGATCGACACGGCCTCGACCACCGCCGCGCTCACGGGCGGCGGAACGGCCTCCAGCAGAATCGCTGATGCACACGCTTTTTCCATCCGGCGCGCCAGATCAACGATCCACCGGGCCTCCTCGGCGGTGCGGCCGCGTGCCTGATATCGGCCCAGCAAACCAATTTGCTGCGGCCGCAATCCCAGGTGCGCCATCACCGCCACCCCTGCATCCGCCAGCCGCGAAACCAATCTCGCCTGGCTGGCGCCTGCTTCTATCTTCACGCAATCGCAACCGGAAAGTTGCACCATCCGCGTCACGTTTCTGAATCCCGAGCCCGCCGATGCCTGGTAAGAACCGAAGGGCATGTCGGCGACCAGCAGGCAATCGGGCGCTCCGCGCCGGACGGCGGCGGTGATATCTATCATGAATTGCAGGGATATCGGCAGTGTGTTGGGATGTCCGAGAATAACGTTTGCGGCGGAATCGCCGACCAGAAGGGCTCGCACGCCGGCGCGCTGCATCAGCCGGGCGGTACTAAAATCATAGCAGGTGAGCATGGCCAATTTTTGGCCCGCCGCCCGCAGGCCGCGCAAATCAGCCAATGTGAATTTTGGGTTATCCGCCATACATCTCACCGTATCGGCGAGATTGTAGTCGCGTCGTTGGTCGCCGTCAGCGACCGGCCGGCGGCATCAGGGCGAAGATAGCAATTTTTCCTGTTGCGTTTTGATGGAATTGAGTGCATAATGCAGCGAGTTAGGAAGTTGTTCGCGGATTGTGCGTGACACTCCTTATGATAAGGATTCCGGCAAAGAAGCCGATATAATTAAAATACAGCGGAGTTGGGCGTCTTCTCCCCGAAAGGTTGCTTGCACAACCAGTCGATGCCCCATCCGTGGGAATAACTCGCGCCGTATCCTTACAGCCGTCGTTTCACGGAATGGCGCAATCCATCGCGCCATTCCGTGATCGACGGTTCAAACACGTTCCCGGCCGACTCGAAGCCCGCCGATACAGCGAGCGCCGTCGGGCTAGTCGTAGACGGACCGATCCCAATCGTTTCCAGGTGGCGAACTAAAACAACCCGCGCCGCCCTTTACATGTGCGTTCGCGCAGCTTCCCTGCGGCGTCGAACGTCTGCGATCCCAGCGGCTTCCTTGCCGCTTGAAACGCTCCGACTTACGGACGTCTCTGCATCATCCTTGATTTTGAAACGGAGCCCATGCCTTCCCTGTATTAGGCTCCCATATCACGTCGGCGGCCATTACGCCCGAGTCGCCAGACGTGATTGAATGTGCATCCTTCCCTGGACGCTTTACAGCCCTTCGAACGCGCTTGCGGCTTTGGTTCCCGTCCGCTACGCGTCTATCTTTTCCGGCCCGATTACCGTTCTGGTAAGAGCGATGGGCCGGTCGCGGTTTTGCTTTTCAATCATTTCCTCGGCGCGCTTCTCGATGTCGGCGCTCCGATGCATCAAACCCACGACCTCTTCGGACCAGGATTTTGTGTTCCACAATTCCATGTGGTCCTGAACACCAAGTAATGTCAGATCGAAATCCAGCTTGGCCTGCTTCACGACCCAGTCGGGCAGGACCAATCGGCCCTGGGCATCCCAGGGGGGCAACTTCGACGCCAGCGCGAATTTCAGTCGAGTGTAATCCACCATGTATTCGCTGGGCGCGAGCTTGGGAGGAATGAATGCCTTGACAAGTCTCTCGTAATAAGCCGCCGGATAAATCCATGGTATTTTATTTCTTAACGTAATGATGAGAACCGGTCCCTCGGAGTCGGGCGCAAACAGTTTTCGGATATCCGCCGGCAGAGCCAGGCGATTTTTCGAATCCCGTTTGAGTGGGTACGCGTCATAGAAGAGAATTCGCTTCAAGGGTATTTAAACCATTTCTAACCACTTCATGGAAGAATCTACCAAAGCTCACCCCCAAATCAAGTGGAAAGCGTTCGAGAAAAAGTTTTTCTGCGAGTTCGTTGAAATCAGCACTCAGCGCTGCGCGCATGCAAGCAATGGTGTGCGGCTTTCATCAAAATCCACCACTCGTTGCATTTCTCATTGTGGATAACTTGTCGTGAGCAATCACGTACGTTGTAGAAATGTTTTTTTCAGAATGAAAAATCCGGCGCAAGCAATGGCGAAAGCCGCGAAGAAAAAGATTCCAGCGCGTTCGCCGGCGCCGTTGATTCCCCCATCGTTGATTCCTGCAGCGATCGCCATGATCGGTCCCAGCCAGTCGGCCGAATGCCAGTCGATATCGGAGGCGTTGGCGATGAAATCAGCATGGAGATACCAGGCAAGCGGGCCGCCGAATGTGAGCAGCGATACTATTGCCGCGAGATAATCCACCGGTATTCCGATGCGATTCAAGAGAAATAATTCGAGGAGCCATGCAGAGACGGCCGCCTCGCCCCACGCCCATTGGCGGAAATTCGCATCGGCAAGAAATGCCGACAGCAGACCCATCGGCCAGGCCACGGCAATGATGACGATCAATTGAATCCAGTTGGGCAATAGGATCTGGAACAGCAGAGATGCGGCGGCGATTTGGGCCACCAGCATCACCACCAATCCCCACTGCTCGCCGGCCGCGGGGTAACGGGCCGACAGCGGGACGCGCGCTGCTGCTATCGCCAGGGCCAACCACTGCCAGACCAGCCAGACCGCCAATCCAACGGAAATTGTCGATTTACCGCCCATTTCCCACGGATCATTCTAACAGCGCTGGTCATCCGCGCATCCCACTCCTATCATTGCCTGTCGTTATTTTGGGAGAATCTGCCTTGCAAAACCATCCACGTCCCGCAACTGTCGGCCAGTTAAAGGAAACAGGCTATCGGCCCCGGTCTGTCAAAGATGAGCTGCGCGAAAACGTGATCCGCAAACTAAAAGCCGGCGAAGAACTCTTCCCCGGCATCGTCGGATATCGGGATTCGGTGATTCCCCAGATCATCAATGGGATTCTCTCCAAACACGACATGCTTTTTCTTGGATTGCGCGGTCAGGCAAAAACGCGCATTCTGCGAATGCTGCCCCAGCTTCTGGATGAGTGGTCGCCGGTGTTGGCCGAGACGGAAATCAATGACGATCCGCTGGCCCCGATCACCAAAACCGGCCAGCGTCTGATCGCCGAGCAGGGGGATGATGCCAAGATTGAGTGGGTCAAGCGGGACGATCGGTTTCATGAAAAGCTGGCCACTCCTGATGTGACCATTGCTGATCTCATTGGCGAAATCGATCTGGTGAAACATGCTGAGGGAAGATACCTGTCGGATGATTCAACCATGCATTACGGTTTGATTCCGCGCTCCAATCGAGGGATTTTTGCCATCAACGAATTACCGGACTTGGCTCCGCGAATTCAGGTTGGGCTGTTCAATGTGCTGGAGGAGCGCGATATCCAGATTCGCGGATATCCGATCCGGTTGGAACTCGATGTCTGCCTGGTCTTCAGTGCCAACCCGGAGGATTACACCAATCGTGGCCGGATCGTCACACCGCTCAAGGACCGCATCGGCTCGGTCATCCGCACGCATTATCCGCAAACAGCCGCTGAGGGAATGCAGATCGCCCAGGAAAATGCCTGGCTTGATCGCACCGGCGGCGCGACCGTGGAGGTGCCGCCATTTGTTCATGAGATCATCGAAGAGATCGTCCGCCTGGCGCGCACCAGCCCACATGTCTCGCAGGCCTCCGGAGTTTCGGTGCGTACCAGCATCGCCAATCTGGAAACCGTCGTCAGCAACGCCGAGCGGCGCGGCCTGACCACCGGCGAATCGCGCGTCGTGCCGCGCATCTGCGATCTGCATTCGGTCCTGGCCAGTTGCCGAGGAAAAATCGAAATGACACTGGCGGAAGAAGACGGGGCCGAGGACAAACTAATCCAATCCCTGATCGGCGAAGCGGTCAAATCCGTCTTCGCCCGCTATGACGATGCCGAAGCACACGAAGCGATCACCGAACAATTCCGCGGCAACCTGACATTCCCCGCCGGCGATGATTTATCCGCCGCCGAATTCGTCGCCAACATGAAGACGATCAAAACGCTTCCGCAGGCTGCCGCCAATCTCGCTCGAGAATTGAAACTCGACGCCGCAGACCCCGCCAACCTCGCATCTGCGGGGGAATTTTTGTTGGAAGGGTTGTATGTGAATAATCGGTTGAGCAAATACAATTCGCGGGGTAAGACGTATTTTAAGAGATAATGCTGCAGGGGCCGCGATTAGCAAACCTGCCGATGACGGGGTAAAACCAACTGGACAATGCAGCAGCCGACTGTGTACTTCATTGCCGGTTCGAATGGAGTAGGCAAGTCTACTTCGCAGCCGATTTTCTCCCCGATTACATCGGCAAGATTGACTTCATCAACGCCGATGTTTTGGCGCAGGGTCTTTCGCCATTCAAGGTCGAAGGGGCGGCGATCAGCGCCGGCCGAATTGTATTGCAGCAGATTCGTGAGCGGATTCGAAAACGGGCAACATTCGGAGTCGAGACGACACTCTCCGGTCTACACTACGCCCGACTGATCGCAGAAATGAAAGCCGCCGGCTACAAAGTGCACATCTTTTTTCTTTGGATTTCGAGCCCGCGACTGGCCGCAACCCGTATTGCCATTCGTGTGAAGATGGGCGGACATAATATTCCCCGGGCAACGGTAAATCGCAGATTTAGACGAGCATTGCGGAATATGTTCCAGATATACTTCGATCTGGCGGACTATGTTATGATCTTCGACAGTTCCGACATCAAGCCAAAACTTGTCGCGGAAAAGTCTGCTTGCGGTTTTGAGGTTCTCGATCGAAAGCGGTTTAAGAAAATACAAGAGTCGGTGAATCGATATGGCTAGCGCAAATTCCAAACGCATCACCAAGGAAGGGAAAAATGCCCTAAAAGCGATGCAAAGCGCGATGCGAAAACTGAAGGCCCAAAGCCGCCGCACAGGCATCGGGTTGGCCGTGTGGCGCGACGGTCGGGTGGTGATTCTGTATCCGGGTAAGAAACCTCGGGCCGCGTGAAATGATTCCGAAGCCCCGGATGTAAATCCAGGGCTCCCGTGCAACAATTCATGTTTCGGGGGATTCAATGCACCATCCCGCCATCTTCGCTATTCCGCCGCTGATGCTGCTCGATTATTTCCTCACCGTGCTCGGGGCGCGGCTGGCGGAGCCGGAATATCGCAAGCGATTCGCATTTCCCGATTATGAACTCAATCCGCTCTTTCGAAAGCAGATTGCCAAAAAACGATGGTTCAATCCTCTGCATTTGGCATTCGTTATCGTCTTTTTCGCCGCTTGCATCTTTTGGTACGAAAACTGGTTGGGGGATGATCCATTCAACGAAGCGATCCTCGGCGCAGTACTGACCGTCTTTTCGACCATCACCGGCTCGCATTTGTCCAATATTTTTTTATTCCGCTTCCTCAATCGCCATCCGCAGGAAGCATCGGGCCAAGTCGTGATGTCGCAGCGATTCATCCTGAACCTGACACGATACCGCATGTTGCCGGTGATCTTTCCACTGGCCGCGGCGGCGTATTTCGCGCGCGCGCCGTTCCTCTATGGCGCGGTCGCTGGCGCATCGGCGCTCTTCATTGTGCAGTCGATCTGGCTTCTGCGGGAGCGGCGAAAAAATTCTCCAATTTCCAAAACGGTTGAAAAAGTCGATTGACTTGCGGCATTCCACTGGTATTTTCTGACTTGGGCCGCTGTTCAGGATGAACACGCGACGGACAAGGAGGTCCGGAATATGCAACATTTTTCTCGCCGTAAGATCATCGTTATCTGCTCATTCACCATTTGGCTCATCGCCGCGGCGTTGGCGTGCGGGCCATTTATTTCCCGGCCGATCGATCCGCCGCAGCAGGCCGAGCAGCCGATTCCCGCGGCCGACAGCGCCCAATTGGCCGGGCATTCCATGGCGTCGAATTCGCATTGACATCCCCAACCCAGCGGTCTAGTTTGAACCCATGATCCCCCTCACGCGGCACGGCTGGCGGGAAATGCTGATCGGGTCGCTGGTTCTGGCGATCACCGCAATCGGATTGCGTTGGGCGTTCTGGCCGTTGGCGCTGATTGTTCTCCCCGTTTTTCTCTGGCTCTTCGCTTTTTTCCGCGACCCGCACCGCACCCTGCCGGCCGAGCAACATGCGATGGTGTCGCCGGCCGATGGAAAGGTATCCGATATCACGGAAATTCCGTTCGACGAACTCATAGGCGGCCCGGCGGTGCGCGTGGGGATTTTTCTCTCTGTCTTCAATGTGCACGTCAACCGCTGCCCGTGTGACGGAAAGATTTTGTCCATCCAGTACAAGCGCGGCAAATTCGTTAACGCCATGCGGCACAACGAGGCGTCGGATCAAAACGAATCCAACACCATCGTCCTGACCGAGCCGGCCGGCGGACAACCGATCGCGGTGGTTCGCCAGATCGTCGGTCTGATCGCCCGCCGAATCGTCTGCACGGTCGCGCCCAATGAAGTCGTCCAGCGCGGCCAGCGCATCGGCATGATCAAATTCGGCAGCCGAACGGAACTCACCATCGCCAAACGGCTGGAGCCGACGATCAAAGTGCAGCTCGGCCAGACGGTGCATGGCGCATCGGATATCATTGCCATCTTGGGCAAACCGATTCATACGCAAGTTGCCGAGAGCGGCGAGGAACTGGAGCCGATGTTGCCGAGGGAGACGCCCGCATGAGACGCCGAGGACCCCGATGGCGACGCGCTCGCATGTCCGGCATGGGCGGGCGGCCGGAGGATTTTTCCGTGCCGAGTTCGCCGGAAGAGGAGCCGGATCTCTCGGCCCGCGAGCATCGTCGGCTTCGTCTGCGCCGGCGGGGGCGACGGGCATATATCCGCTCGGTATATTTTCTGCCGAGCATGGCGACGCTGGGGAATGCCGTGTGCGGATTCGGGGCGATCTATATCGCGGCGACGGCGTCAGCAGATTTTTCGCTGGCGGCTTACCTCGTTTTCGCGGCCATGATCTTCGACGCCCTCGATGGCCGATTGGCACGATTTGCCCGGCACACCACCGATTTCGGCGGCCAGCTCGATTCTCTGGCCGACATCATCAGCTTCGGCGCCGCCCCGGCGATGGTGGCGCTGCGGCTATTGAAGATGCAAGGCCCCAACTTCGATGCCAGGATCGCGCAACTCATCTGGGCGATCGGCGCGATGTATCTCTCGTGCGCCGCCATCCGATTGGCGAGATTTAACGTCAGCAATCAGCACGGTGAGCAGCATCATTTCAGTTTTCTCGGCCTCCCCAGCCCCGGCGCCGCCGGCGCGGTGGCGGCGTTGATCCTCATGCAACAACAATTGGCGCGCGACAATCTGGTATTGCTCTCGCAGATTAGCCTCGGCTTTTTGCCGTTCGTTTTATTGGGCTGCGGGCTGCTGATGATCAGCCAAATTCGTTATCCGCATTTAGTGAATCGATATTTGCGAGGCAAGCGATCCATCGGGCGTTTAATTCTTGTACTTAGCCTGGTGCTGCTGTTGGTGGTGGCGCATCAATACACGCTGGGCGTCGGCACGCTGACGTACGCCGCGTGGGGTCCAATCGCATGGATCATCTGGCGAGTGCGGCGGATGCTCGTTCGGCCGATCACCCCTACCCCCGGCGCGGAGAAATCCGCGTGAGCCAGCCTGTTGTCACGCGCTTCGCCCCGTCGCCCACCGGCTACCTCCACGTCGGCGGGGCACGCACGGCTTTGTTCAACTGGCTCATGTCCCGACATTCCGGCGGGTCGTTTCTTCTGCGAATCGAAGACACCGATCTGGCCCGCAGCACCGAGGAATCCGTGCGCGGAGTGCTGGAAGATTTGCGCTGGCTTGGGCTGAATTGGGACAACACCGAATTGGTTTATCAATCCCGGCGGGTCGAGATTTACAATTCCCTCGTCGATCAACTGATTTCGCGCGGCCTGGCGTACAAAGCGTGGGAAACGCCGGAGGAATTAGACGCCCAGCGCAAGATCGCGGAACGCGCCAAGCGAGCATACATCTACAAACGACCGACGTTGACGGATGAGCAGATTCGCAAATTCGAATCCGAAGGCCGGCCCTCGGTGGTGCGATTTGCGATGCCGGTGCAGGAATATCGCTTTCATGATGTGGTGCTGGGGAAGGAAATTGTTCTCGCTCAGAGCCAGGTTCAGGATTTTGTGATTCGCAAAACCGATGGGATGCCGACGTATCACTTTGCCGTGGTCGTCGATGATGCGGAGATGAAGATTACGCATATCCTGCGCGGCCAGGAGCATTTGCTGAATACCGTGAATCACATCGCGCTGCAGGATGCGCTGGGATTTGCGCGGCCGGTGTACGGGCATCTGCCGGTGATTCTCAACACCGATGGCAGCAAAATGGGCAAGCGAGATCGGGATAAAAAAGTCCGGCATCATGCGAATCTGTGGTTGAAAAATGCGAAGAAATCAGCGGCGGATTTGGCCGAGATGTCTCGGGTCGAGGCCGTGCGAATCGAATGGTGGCTGGCAGATGACGGCCGGCAGTTGCAAAGCGACGAGCAGGAAAAGCTGATGCCCGTCATTGGTCTGGCTGAGCATGATTTGCCGGAAATTCTAGTCCATGATTTTCGCGCCAACGGATATCTCCCGGATGTCATGCTGAATTTTCTGGCGCTGCTCGGCTGGAGTCCCGGCGGGGACAAGGAACGGATGAGCGTTGGCGAGATGATTCAGCTTTTTACCATCGACCGCATCGGAAAAGCGAATGCGAAATTCAATCGTGAGAAGTTGATCGCATTCAACACCGAAGCTATCGCGGCGGAGGGGGCGACGCAGCTTGTGCCGGCGATGCAGGATTATTTGTCGGTAAATTCAGATTCGCCGCTGGCTTCTGCCAAGCAGGCGGAGTTAGAGAAGGTTTTGGAAATGAACGCGGGGATGCGGACGCTGCGCGAGGCGGATGAGAAGAGCCGGTTTCTGTTCTTGGCGGATGAGGCGATTGAATACGATCCCACGGCGGTGGAAAAATTGCTGATTAAAAATGAGAAGCAGGGATTGGCGGCGCTTTCGGCGGCGAGAGATATTTTGGCCAAGGCGACCGATTGGTCGGCGCATGCGTTAGAAGCGGGCATTAAATCATATTGTGAATCCAGTGGGCTGGGGCTTGGGAAGGTGGCGCAGCCGATTCGGTTGGCGGTGAGCGGGAGTACTGTAAGTCCGCCGATTTTTGCGGTGTTGGAGTTTCTTGGAAGGGAGCGGGTTTTGCGGCGGATTGGGCGGTGTTTGGAATTAGCGACGTGACCGCCGCGAGGCCGCGCCGGCTAAGAAGTTGTCCGAAAACCTCTTTTCGTCTGGCGATCATCGGTGCATAATGTCCGTTGACCAAGCAAGGAGGCAAGGTCATGGAAACCATGGTCACGGATGAATTCTGGCAACAGTTTG
>JBEKUH010000078.1:0-18605 GCA_049515255.1 Tepidisphaeraceae bacterium
TATCGGTGGCTAATTTTCTCTTTTTTAGAACATTTGTTAGGGGGCCAAATTCGCCGAGTTATTCTGGAAGCACGAAAGCCGCTTAGTGCCTTCGTGTCTTGGTGGTTCAATCTCTTGGTTTGTGGTTCACTCTCTTGCTCGTCTGGAATCGCGCTCGTATCATTCCCGGTCCGTCGCGGCTGTGGCGGAATTGGCAGACGCGCTAGATTCAGGTTCTAGTGTCCAAAAGACGTGCAGGTTCGACTCCTGTCAGCCGCAATTTCCCGGATTTTCAACTGCCATGCCCAATCCCAATCGCATCGTCTTTCGCATGGGCAAACGGGTTTATCTTCGGCCGGTGTTGCGCGAGGATTTGCCGCGGATGACGATCTGGATCAACGATCCGGAAGTCACGAAGAATCTGCACGCATTTCACCCCTACACGCCGGAGGATGAAGAAGCCTGGGTTCGCAAAATCTCCGAGAATCATGGCAAAAGCGAAGTGCTGGCGATCGTGCTGGAGGATTCGGACGAGGCGATCGGCGTGATCGAAATCCGCGCCATCGACCAGCGCAATAGCCACGCGGAGATGGGATTCTCCATCGGCAACAAGGCATATTGGAATCAAGGATACGGAACCGAAGCGTTGATGTTGATTTTAGAATACGCATTTAACACGCTGAATCTGCGTAAGGTTCACTCCACGGTCAATGAGGCCAATCCCCGCAGCCGGCGATGTCTGGAGAAATGCGGATATCGGGAAGAGGGGCGGATGAAGGAACATTTCTACAGTCAGGGGCGATTTTTGGATGTTTTTCAGATGGCGGTTTTCAAGGCGGATTTTTTGAAGATTTGGGGGGAGTATCGGGAGAAGAATGGGATGTCTTCTGTGTAGCCGGCGGGCTTGCCCGCCGATCCGCGGCCCGCAAGCGGGCCGGCTACACGGGGATTTCGCCCGGCAACCGATACAAATGTCCGTACTGATTAAACCAATCCACAAATCGCTTCATCCCATTGGCGAGTGACACTTTTGGTTTGTAATCCAACTCCGCCGCGGCGCGGGAGATGTCGGCGCAGGTGATTTCCACATCGCCCGGCTGCATGGGTTGGCGATCCAGGATCGCGGGCTTACCGATGGCTTTTTCCAGCGTTGTGACCATTTCCTTGAGGCTCACGGGGTGGCGATTGCCGAGGTTGTAGATTCGGTAGCGGTCGCTTCGTCGGACCGATTCGAGGATGCCGTCGCAGATGTCGTCGATGTAGGTGTAGTCGCGCGCGGTGCCGCCGTCGCCGTAGAAGGGGATCGGTTTGCCTTGCGTGATCAGGCGGGTGAATTTGTGGATGGCCAGATCCGGCCGCAGTCGCGGGCCGTAGACGGTGAAAAATCGCAGGCAAAAGACCGGCAATTTGTAGAGATGCGAGAAAGTATAGCAAATCAGTTCGCCAGCGCGCTTGCTGGCGGCGTAAGGGCTGATGGGTTCGGAGACCGGTTCATCTTCGCGAAAGGGAACGGTTTTGCGATTTCCATAAACACTGGAGCTGCTGGCGAAAACGAATCGGCTGACCTTGTGCTTGACAGCGGCCTGCAACATCACCGTCGTTCCCTCCACATTGACGCGGGCATAGTATGCGGGCTGCTCGATGCTCGGCCGCACGCCTGCCATGCCGGCCAGATGAAGAATGACCTTTGGTTTGGCCGCGGCGACGAGGCGATCGATCTTCGGCTCATCGGTGATGTCGATTTCCTCGACATCAAATTTCACCCGGCCACCAACGCTGGTGAGATTCAATTCCTTCCACGCCCGATCATAAAAATCACAGAAATTGTCCACCGCGACGACCCGGTAGCCATTGGCCAGCAGGTGCTCCGCCGCATGTGATCCAATGAACCCGGCCGCGCCCGTGACGAGGATGGTTTCTTCGCTCATTTATCTGGCCCCTTTTCGAGGGCCAGCTTAATGATTTGACCTGTCGACGCAATGCGAATCCGATTTGTATGATTCCGACTTACATGCACATGAAGTTTTTTCGGTTACGGTCCCCGCGCCGATCATGGGCGTTTACTCGAATATGAAAAGGCGTCGGCGCTGCGAACCCCGCTGGCTGGCCTGTTCACGTTCGGTGCGGCCTTGAGGTGGAAGAGAAAAGCGGGTTCGCCTCCTGCGGAGGCCGATGCAACAGACTTTCGGCCACGGGCCGACCCTCAACCGTCCTTCACGCCCCAAGTCCGACCTCCCTCGAACTTGGCAGCAGCGCCTTGCGTCGGTCTGGAAGGTGAGGTCGGACAAGCGGGGCTGCGGGGACGGTTGAGGTCGCGCTTGAGCGCGAAAATCCTCAGCATCGGCCTCCGCAGGAGGCGGCTCATTTTTTCCCCACCTCAAAGCCGAATCGAACGTCGCCGGGCCAGCCAACTGCGTTCGCAGCGCTGACGCCTTTTCATATTCGAGAAAGCGCCCGCGATCGGCACGAATCCCTCCAACGATAAAAATCGAATTACGGATATAGAGTATCGGAGGCCTGGTGGAGGCAAGGCGAAGTCGTTTGCCTTATATTACGGTGGGAAGATCGGCTATTTGGGACAATGGGCAATGAAGCCAACCCGGGATCAATTCGAAAAACTGGCTTTGGAACAGTTGGGGACGTTGTATCGGGTGGCGCGCCATCTGACGCGCGATCCCGGCCGGGCGGAGGATTTGGTGCAGGAGACATATCTTCGTGCCCTCCGTGGAGCGGATGGATTCAATCTGGAGGAATTCGGCATCCGCCCGTGGCTGCTGCGGATCATGCACAACCTGCATTCCAACAACCGCCAGCGCGACAAACGCCAGCCGAGGGCGGTGGATGACGAGCAGATCACGCAGGCATCCGATCCCCATGTGCCAATGCCCGATAATCAGGACACGGCCGCTCTATTTCAGAACATGGATGAACGGCTGGTTTCCGCGATGGAAGAACTACCGAGGGAATACGAGCAGGTGATGCTGCTCTGGGCGGTGGAGGATTTGTCTTACAAGGAGATATCCGCAATTTTGGATGTTCCGATCGGAACGGTGATGAGCCGATTACACCGGGCGCGGCAACGATTGGCCAACCAATTGCAGGATTTTGCCCGCACTGAAGGGATTAGCCGGGAATAGGGGATGCGGAGAAACTGTTTATGTCTGATGTGGAACCCCATTTCGACGATCCGCACCTGAAACAGGCGGTCAAGCGGCTTTGGTGCTCGCATGAGCCGTCGGCGGGGCTGCGCGATCGCGTCGGCAAAATCGTCAATCCTTGCCATGCCATCCGGTGCGGCAGGATGGTGGCGATATTCGTCGTTGTGGGCGCGGTTGTCGTGGCGTCGGTGGCGACATGGTCGGGACAATCCGCCGCGACAAATGGGGATGTCGAATTGGCTTCGTCAATTGCAGATGGTTTTGTGCACACCCACGACCGCTGCTGCACCGTTGCCAATCATCATTTCCTTCCCGGACTTCAGCCCAATGACATCGCCGGGGCTGGGCGGTATCTGGCGGATCAACTGCAAGTCGCCGTGATCGCGCCGCCGCTGGCCAACTGGCAATTCGACGGCGCCGGGGGTTGCCCGGTCTGGGGACATGAGTCGGCCCATCTGCTATATCACAATGGCAACCAGCGGCTTTCCGTTTTCACCATCCCCGCTCAGGATTTTGATCTCGACCAAAACGGCAAATTTGTGGCCCAAAACGGGAATCACTACATGGCCGGATTCCTTCGTACCGGCGGGCTCTACTGCGTTTTGATTCAGTCGCCGGAAAATTCCGCTGACGCCGCCGCTCATTTGCGGGATCAGCTTCTTGCCGATTATCAAGTCGTTGCCTATCTGCCCGGCCAGGGCCAACCCAAATTTGCCGATTCGGCCCCAATCAAGGTGAATCTGTTCCATCTGCTTCCCCTGACCTCCCTTTTTCCCTCATCGCTGATCGCTTACCATCGTCTGCCATGACCGACACCGCCAAGGAAAAGGCCCCAGCCGTCGAGGGAACCAACGTCAAGGAAACGATCGAGTCGATTCTCGTTGCGTTCATTCTGGCGTTTATTTTCCGCGCGTTCGTGGTCGAGGCGTTTGTCATCCCCACCGGCTCGATGGCTCCGACTTTGCTCGGCGCGCACATGCACTTTATATGTCCGGATTGTGGCTACCAATTTGATGTGAACTATTCCTCGCCTGATGAATCCGATCCGGATGATCCCCGCATCGACACGGATGGCTGGCCGCGCGGCGATGTCTATTGCCCCAACTGCGGATTCCACATCGTCGGCCGAAAGCAGGAGAATGAACCGCTTCTCCCCGTTCTCTACGGCGACCGCATTCTGGTGATGAAATACATCTACCTCCTGCACAGCCCGCGACGGTGGGATGTAGTGGTGTTTAAAAGCCCGGATATGCCGGCCGAGACGCATTACACCCAGAATTTCATCAAGCGTTTGGTCGGATTGCCTGGCGAATCGCTGATGGTTCTGGACGGCAACATTTATGTCCACACGGCCGACGATCCGACCTGGCATATCCAAACCAAACCCCCGGATGTTCAGGATGTGCTTTGGCGAATCATCTACGACAACGATTTCCATCCGCATCTTCAGCGCAACGAAGAGCCGACCTGGGTCCAGCCCTGGAAACAAACCGCCGGCACCGGCTGGAACACATCGGCGGATGATGGAGGAAGAATATTTGCATTCGACAATTCAACCGGCACCGGCGAAATCGATTTCGACCCCAACGCCAACAGCACCACGCAAACCACCACGGATTACCTTGTCTATGACAACGGCTCCCAGCGGCGCGCTCTCGGCCGAATCGGCTCGCCCGATGATGAGCGCGCCAATCCTGTTTCCGATCTCAAAGTCGCCGCGTTATATCAGCGAAAATCCGGCGATGGGCCCTTCCGCATGGAACTCGTCCGGCATGAAAGCATCGATCACACATTCGTTGCCGAACTGACGCCGGACTCGGTGCGATTGATCCATCGCTCGCAGTTGGCCAGCGCCGCGATCAGCGATTCGCAGATCGGCCCAACGCTCAAGCTTTCCGATCTGGGAATCAAAGCCGGCGATCCGATATTTGTGGAGTTGATGAGTGCCGATTACCAGGTGACGCTTCGCCTCAATCGCAAGATCGTCCTGCAATCCACGCCCAATGATTTCGCCCCGAACGTGCAATGGCTGCTGAAGCAGTGGGACACGCGACAATCCGGCAAACCGGGCGAGGCAGCCATCGAGGCGGACAACCAATCCTGCACACTCGATCACATCGGCCTCTGGAAGAGCATTTATTACACCAACCGCGACGAGAGCGGCCAGCCATTCAACGAGGCTTCCCCTTCCAAGCCGGTGGTGCTGGGTCCCACCGAATACTTCACCATGGGCGACAATTCCGCCGTCAGCAAGGACGCCAGAATCTGGCCCGAGCCAATCAATCTCCCCGCCGAGGAATTGAACGTGCAGGCCGGCCGCGTGCCCGCCCAATTCCTGCTCGGCGAAGCGATCTTCGTCTATTGGCCAGCCGGATACCGAGCATTCGGTTCCGTTTCAGTCATCCCCGATTTCGGCGACATGCGCTGGATACACTAGACCAGGAGGTCAATGCATCGAAGGCAGAATTTTCACGCCAAGGGCATGAGCACCGCGACGAATTGCAACATCAAATGTGGCCAGTCCAACGCCTTGTCGCACGGCCAATTCGAGGTAGGTTGCATCATACGCGGTGAGTTGAAACCGTCGACCGATTCCAAGAATGTCGTCGCCGATCCGATGCCTCGGGGCATCATCGGTCTGGATTGGCAACGCCCGCACGAGTTTGAGAAACGCCGCCGACTCCGTTGGTGTCTTGCGGCCCCGGCGCTCGCCCATGAGAATGCCGTTCTCCAACTCTGTCCACCATAGCGGCGGCACGAGCAGACTCGTCTTTTCAATGCGGTCCAGCACCTCAATGGCCTGCGCGGTCTGTTGCTCTTCAAAGAACCAGGCCAGTACGACTGAAATATCGGCAATGAGGCTCAACGCCGGCCTTCCTCGATCAGGCCTCGGATGGTGACGCCCTTGGGAAGACGAGTGCGGGGAAAGTCGCGCAATGCCCTCACAACGGCACCCGTCGCACTTTGTTCCGCCTCTGCATTGGGCAGGATGCGGGCGATGGGCTTGCCATGGCGCGTAACGATCACCGTCTGGCCGTGCTCAACGGAATCGAGCACTTCCGACAGGTGGACTTTCAGTTCGTAGCTGCCAATCTTTCGCATACATTTACTTCTGGTCTAAAAGATAGACCAGAATGCCATATCGGCTCGGTCGGGTCAAGACGTGAGCGCAGATATTCTCACAGCCACAACTGGAATTCCGCCCGCGTCAGCCATTCGGCATGCCCATTATTAGAAGTCGCATACAACAACGTCCCATCCGCCGGGGTCCCGCGCGGAAGATAATCAAGATCCATATTGAATTTCAGATGATTCCCCCACGACCCATCCGGCCCAAAATAATAATTCGCCCCGATCCCCAGCTCATGGAAAATTCGCGCCGATCCCGCGCCGGGGAAATGGACATCGGAGCGAATGACCGAATACCTCGCAATCGGCTGGATCGCGGATGTCACCATGTATCCCGCCTCCATCGTCGCGCCGACATCGTTGCGCGCGCCAGGAATCGTCCCCGCGACCTGATGGCGGAAGCCGAAGTGATCGTAATACACCGCGCCGAAGGTCGTGAGCCGCTGAGCCATCTGATACTGGGCGTCGATATCCACGCGAGTGTCATCCGCACTGAATGCATCGATGTAATCGACGCCGCCGCCGATATCGAGCAGATCGTGCATACCGGAGAGTTTTCCGGTCAGATCGGTGGTGTCGACCCAGTCACCAAAGAGTTTGTAATCGACCCGGCCGGACAATCCGATGTTGACAATTCCGATATTGGTGCCGGTGTTGTCGGCGGAAGTGATCGGTCCGGCATTAACCGATGCCTCGGCATGCAGCGGATTGTCGCCGATGAATTCAAACTGCGCCCCTTGAATCTGCGGGCCGAACTGGCCGCCGCCGATGAGATCGCCGGAGAGCGATTCCGCCATGAACAGCCCATCAGGATCGCCGATCTGGCTGGTTTCCTTGAACACGGGATTCTTAAATCGCCCAACCTCAAACGCCAGATCGTGGCCAAAAACATCGTGATCGAAAACATATTGCACAAAGCCGTATTCGATGTTCGGCCCAAGCCCCTGATTGAAAGCGAAGCCGAAGGTCACATCCCTCGAGAAGATGCTGCCGTCGAAGTTGAACTGAACGATTCCGGTAGTGTTCCAGTGGTAGGGGGGATGAAAGAGGTTGGAGCTTTGTCCATCGAAGAGAATGCCGGGATGGAAATACGATTGCCCGTCATCGGTCTGGATATAAAAACCCTTCATGGTGTCAAAACCGGTCGATCCAGTGTTCAGGGTCAGCAACTTGCTACGCTGATCCGCATCTTTAATCAGCTCCTGTATCATTTCGGATGTCTGAGCCGCATCCGCCTTGGTGGTGGCCTGGGTCTGCTGAAGTTGTGACTGCGTTTGTTGAAGCTGGGTTTGAGTCTGAGTCAATTGCGATTGCATCTGATTCATCTGGGTCTGCATCGCCTGCATTTTCTGGAGCAGTTCCTCTTTGTCCGTGTCAGCCGGGCGAGTGTCCGGCCCGTCAGCGCGAAGCGAAGATGTCAGGAAAGGCGCAATCGCCAAGGATGCCAACACAACGAAGTGATATCGCTTCATGGTCTTCATCTCCTCTGATGTGTGTCTTGCCACTCCGCCAAAACCAGACCGGCATAGGGAATTAAACCGCGGGGCCTTAGCGCAACCAAATTATGGGACGTTTTTCAACAGGGGCGGGGGGTCTGAAATGGTCGTAAGATCAATCCGTCTACTATTAGAGGAGCCATTCATGCCAAAGGCCGGGTATTGTCTTTTGGTGCTGATTGCCTGCTCTCCATTGGCTCGGGGCCAGGTCGTCGGCACAACCCAGCCTGATTTGGGTGCGAACGCCGCCCTTTGGTATTGGCAGGCATTCGATTTTCTGCCCAAAGACGACAGTTCTCTGAAAATTCTGCAAAATTGGGATACTGTCCCGTTGGATTCAAAGGTGGATGACCTGCTGGTATCCACTCACACGCCCCTCAATTACCTGCACGGTGGTGCGCAGATTGCTGATTGCGACTGGGGTCTGGATTTCAGCCAGGGCCCAAATCTTCTCCTGCCCTATTTAAATCACACTCGGCTGCTCACGCAGTTGGCGTGTTTGTCGGCTCGGATGGAATTACAAGAGGGCGACTTCACCACAGGGGTCGATCATTTATGCGATGTGCTGGCCATGGCCCGTCATGTTGGGGGAAACCGGATTCTCATTTGTCATGTCGTCCAATGCAGCCTGGAGCGTGATGCAATCAATTTGTTGGCTTCTCATCTCAAGGGATTGGACAAACCGGCGATGGACGAATTGACTTCCCGGCTGGCAAGTCTTCCAGCGGTTCCCCCTCTAGCCGATTCGATGAAGCTTGAGCGAGGAGAATCAGATTGGCTCATTGCCAGAATCCAGTCCGTCCCCGACGACAAACTTTCTGACGCATTCCAACCATTGGTGGGAATAAAAATGGCCCCAGAAGTCAACCAGGCCATCAGCGATGCCGGCGGAACGCGCGCGGGCGTCGTCGCCGCGCTCCAGAATCTTCAGCCTTACTACGATCAATTGGACGAACTTCTCCGGCAAAATCCTTCGCAAAGCGACTTTCACACCAAATCCGATGATCTGCGCCATTCATTTGCCGATAAACCGTTCGCACGAATTCTGCTGGTAAATCTTGGCGGCGCATTTGACACCGATGCCGCCGAGCAAACCCAGATGGTCATGCTCAAGGCGGCCATTACTGTCGTTCAAAACGGACCGGACAAAATCAAGGATGTTACCGATCCAATCAATCACGATCCGCTCACATACGCCGAATCCGCGGATGGATTCGACTTGACCTCCACCGTCATTTGGGCCAGCCATCCGTTGGTATTGAAAGTTGGGAATTGAGATGCAGGCGGAATTTCTAATTCCCGGCGGCGGCCGGCGGCTCAACGACCAATTGTTTAATGCGTGTTCGGATGTTGTCTGCCGCTGATTCATTTCCCATTGAGTCAAGCAAATCCGCATAGGCTTTGCCGACCACCGCAAAGGGCGTTTCAAAGGCGAAGGCGGATCGATCCGGAATCGCCAGCTTGGGCCACACCGAATCGTAAATCCGCACCAGATGGTTCAAATCCTGTTTGGCCCGAAGCATTTCATCCACCCGTTGCATCGCTTCCATGACGATCGGACCAGTGTTGAGATAATTGGTTAAAATGTCGCCATACTCGCCCAAGGCCAGGTCATCCTGATCCAATTTGCGATAGAGGTCACCCTGCAAATTGCGGATGCGGGCGACCAGATCGGGACGCGCCGAAAAAAGTCGGCTGATATTGTTCAGCGACTCGACGCGCTGCGACGGAGGCTGCGATGCGCACATATTCACCAGCATTTGCCATGCGAAATCGGGGTAAGATTGCGCGGCATATTGCTGAACCACCCGTCCCACGCTCTCCAGTTGGTCGGGAGAAAGCCGGCCCTCCCTTCCCAACTTGGCCAGCGCCACCCACGCCGCCCGGTTGCCGGGTGAGAGATTGATGGCGCGCTCCAGGAGATCCATTCGGGAAGCCTCGGGGGCATCCTCCTCAACTTTGACGAGCAGCGATGATTCCACCCGCGCATCAGCCGGTGTATTGAGCAAGTCCCCCGTCAGGCCAACATCCCCTTCTGAAATCTCCTTGCCGGTTTGCGGGTCCTTGATGGATGCCGACCAATAGAGGTCTTCGCTGTATCGTCCTTCGTCGAAATTCCACAGCGCCCGGCCGGAGGAATCTTCCAGCACCCCAACCCACGCGTGATTGGCCGCTCCCGCGCCGCTGGCGCCGGAGCAGACGCAGGATGGAATGGACATGGTCTTGGCGACCTGCGATGCATAATACGCCTGGTCAACGCAAATCCCGCCATATTGCAGGATGTTGGGCAGCGTGTAATCGTGCGCGTCGATTTTTTTCTTGCCCCCATTGTTGAAGGCGTCATCATCGTAAGGAACATCAAAATAGCACGAAGCTACCGGACCCAGATGAGAATACCTTTGCATCGCCCATTGGATTTCGTCCGGGCGTAATTTCATATCCACCACAAAAACACTCAGTTGCCAGGGCATCTTCTGCAAATCAAATCTCGCCTGCCCCCGGGTGTTGAGGAAATAGTTGAACATCTGGACAACATGCCGGTTCTGAGCTGAAGGTTCGGTACCGGACGGCGATGGCTTATCCCACACCACGGCAAATGCGGTTGCCAGATCCGGCACATTTTCCAGGCTTCCGCCGGACGCGTCACGCAGGGATTTGAGAACCGCCACAACGCCGTCCGGTGAATCGCTTTCATCCACCGCGGACATCAGGGTCGGCAGAAGAATAGGCTGGCCGACCAACCATTTCAGAGTCTCCTTATCCTCGGTCAAAGCTTTGGAAGTGCCGAAGAACTTGGCAAACTCGCGGAAGGCGGCAAGTTGGCTGACATTGGCAAGATCGGCTTGTGCGACATCTGTCAGCGCGACGCCGATGCGCGAAGCCAGCTCACTTTGAAATGCGGAAAGATTCTGCGCGTCGATGGCGGCATCGGCTTCCCTGATCAAATCAGCCGGCGTGGCCGCATCAGGCGCAGCGGCAGAAACAGCGCAGGCGAAGAGCAGGGCCAGAACGAAGTACAACTTCCGCATATTGGCGATTTTACCACCGAATCCGGTAGAAGGAATTCGATTACGCCGGCCGCGCCACCAGATATGCCCCGGCCACCACCAGCGCCACGCCGATCCAATTGATCCATCCCAATTGCTCCCGCAGCAGAATCACGGCAAGAATAACCGCCATGGGGACGCTCAGCTTATCGATGGCGGCGATTTTGGAGACCGGTCCGCCGATCGCGTAGGCTCGGTATTGCAAAAGCCACGATGTCGAACCCGCAAGCCCGGCTAGGACGATCATAAGAATCGCCTTAGGGTGCAGATTCCGCGCGTGGGGCCATTTGCCCAAAGCAAACGTAAAGAGGGTCAGATAAACCGCCCCGACAATGGCTCGCAACGCGGTCGCCATCGTCGAGTCGATTCCCTCCAGCCCCACCTTGGCAAAAATCCCCGTCAACGCCGCCGCCATCGCGCTCAAAAGCGCGTAAATCATCCAGGTTTGCATACCAAAAGTATGCGCCAGTTGGGCCTGATGACAACTTTTTAGCCGCGTCGCTTGGCGACGCGAGGTGCAGCGCGTCGCCAAGCGACGCGGCTAAAAATGATTCCCATACCGCCCCGCGATCTTCTGGCAAGTCCAGGCGACCTGTTGTACGATAATAAAAAGCATGGATGCTGCACTTGCCCATAAGCGCTTGGATGCGCGACCGGCGTTTTACACACTCCCCTCCAGCCAATTCCATCTCAAGCGCGTCCATTTTATCGGAGTAGGCGGATGCGGCATGAGCGGGCTGGCCAATATGCTCATCGACGCCGGGGCATTGGTCACCGGATCGGAGCCAAAACCCAATTCGCTCACGTTCCAACTGAATCGCCGTGGCGCCAAAATCTCGCGCGACCAGCTGGGCGAACTGCTCAACAAAACCATCAATCTCGTCGTCCGCTCTGCAGCCATCTCAGACGCCAATGATGAATATCGCGCTGCCAAGGCGATGGGATTGCCGGTCGTGAAATACGCCCAGTTGCTGGGCATGGTCATGAAGGAGCGCACGGGCCTCGCCGTGGCTGGAACGCATGGCAAGACCACCACCAGCGCGATGATCAGTTATGTGCTGCAGGAATGCGGAGCCGATCCGAGTTTTGTGATCGGCGGGACCGCTCCACAACTTGGCGGCTCCAGCCGATCGGGTACAGGCCAGATATTCGTCGCCGAGGCGTGCGAATTTGATCGCAGCTTCCACAATCTGCATCCAAAAATCGCCATCATCACCAACATCGAGGAAGACCATCTCGATTGTTACAAGAACATCGGCGAGATCATCGAGGCATTTCGCACCTTCGCGTCGCAAGTGCCGTCCGACGGCCTGATCATCGCCGGTGGCGACGACCCGCATGTGCGCGAGGCGCTTCAGGGCGCGTCCGCGCCGATTCAGTTCGTTGGATTAAATTCTGATTATTCCTGGTCCACTCGAAAAATTTCCATTGACAACGGCTGCCATGTCGGCGAAGTATGTTTTGGGCGTGAGGCATTGGGAACACTTCGCCTTTCCGTAAGCGGCGAACACAATCTTCTGAACGCGACAATGGCGATGGCCGCCTGCGTCGCCTGCGGCATGGATGGAAAGCGGGTGATGGAGGCGCTGGGTCGATTCACCGGCGTGGAGCGTCGCATGACGCTCGTCGGAATCTATCGGGGCGCCATTGTCGTTGACGACTACGGGCATCACCCCACCGAAATCCGCGCCACTCTTGCGGCGCTGCGGGAGAGGTTTTCTCCCAGGCGGCTGCTGTGCGTGTTTCAGCCGCACCAGCACAGCCGAACGCGGTTTTTGTTGGAAGATTTCGCCGCCAGTTTCGCCCTGGCGGACGAGACGATTGTGCCGGACATATACTTTGTTCGGGACAGTGATGCGGAAAAGCAGCGGGTTTGCGCGGAAGATTTGGTTCGCCGCGTCGAAACCCACGGCCAGTCGGCCCGATATCTGCCGAAGTTTTCGCAGATTGTCGAGTATCTGAAGCGCACGGCCGGCGAAGGTGATTTGATTGTGACGATGGGAGCTGGAAATGTCTGGGAGATTGCCAAGGAACTGATCGCGTGATTGGGGATTGATGTTGTCGTGTTGAAACTTGCGTCGCCATTTGAAGGCCTGGAACAAATCGTTGAGGAGCACGCTCCGCTGGCGCGATACACCTGGTATCGCATTGGTGGCCCGGCGCGCTGGCTGATTCGACCGCGATCCATCGAGGAATTTCAGCAAGCCGCCGCCCGATGCGCGGACAATCAAATCCGAACTTACATCCTGGGACTCGGCGCAAACCTGCTCGTGAGCGATCGCGGCGTGGACGGCGCCGTCTTCCGCCTGGATGCCGAATATTGGCGCGATGTGCAATACCGCGGCAACATCGTCGAAGTCCGCGCGGGGATGGACATGCAAAAGCTGCTGCTCCGCACCATTCGCCATGGCCTGGCCGGCATTGAATGTCTGGCGGGAATCCCTGGAACCATCGGCGGCGGCATTCGCATGAACGCCGGTGGCAAGTTCGGCGATATCGGCTCCATCGTCCGCGATGTGCAGGTCATGGATGCCGAGGGAAATCTTTTCCAGCGACACAAGGACGATTTGGTTTTCGATTATCGCAGCACCAACATCGCCGCCCCATACATTCTGGCGGCGTCGCTCGAACTGGACGAGGACGACCCCGATCACATTCTCCGCAAGACCAAAGAAATCTGGATGTACAAGCGGAACACCCAGCCGCTGAACACCAAGAACGCCGGCTGCATCTTCAAAAATCCGCGCGGGCTCAGCGCCGGAGCGCTCATCGATCAAGCCGGATTCAAAGGCATGCGCGTCGGCGGGGCGGAAGTGAGTTCCAAACATGCCAATTTCATCATCGCTCACCCCGGCTGCTCGTCGGAGGATGTTCTGAAGCTCGTGAAGCTGATCCGCGAAAAAGTTTTCGAGAAAAACGAAATTCATCTGGAGAGCGAAGTGCAGATTTGGCCATGAGCTGAGGATGACAAGGTGACAAGGTGACAAGGTGAACGGGTGACAAGGTGAACGGGTGACAAGGTGAAAGAAACAATTGCCGGTGAATCGCCGGTCCACAGTTCTTCAGTCACCTTGTCACCTTGTCACCTTGTCACCCCTTCATCCCTGCGCGTCACCGTCCTCTACGGCGGCCCCAGTGCTGAACGTGAGATCAGCCTGATCAGCGGACGTGCCGTCATCGATGGTTTGAAATCCGCCGGGCATACCGTGTTTGCTTCCGATATTTCACCCGAAGATTTATCCGGCCTCGACCATCCAGCCGATGTCGTGTTCCCAGTTCTCCACGGCGCGTTCGGCGAAAGCGGAGAATTACAGGAAATTCTGGAAAAGCGCGGAATCCCCTTCGTCGGCAGCGGCTCGAAGGCATCCCGCCTGGGAATGGACAAAGTGGCCATGAAAGAAGCTTGGCAGCGCGCCGGCCTCCCGACTCCGGCTTGGCGCGTCATCGATGCCGATCATGCCGCCGATCCGCCGCCAATTCCCGGCCCCTGCGTTGTGAAGCCGATCGACAGCGGCAGCAGCATCGACGTGTTTCTCTGCAAGGCTCCCGCCGAATGTGAAGCCCAATCCGCTGCGGCAATTCGCGCCGTCGCCAAAAAACACGGCCGCGCGCTGGTGGAAAAATTCATCGCTGGCGTGGAATTGACGGTTGGTTTGCTCGAAGAGAAACCGTTGGCCCCGATTCGTATTGTGCCCAAGGGCGAATTCTTCGATTTTCACGCAAAATACAAAGCAAACGACACGGAACACCGCTTCGAAACCGGCCTCGCTCCCGAAGTCATCGAGCGCTGCCGCGAATTGGCCCGCCGCGCCAACGAAGTTGCCGGAGCGCGGGATCTGGCGCGAATCGACATGATCGTGGATGAATCCAACGAACCGTATCTGCTGGAAATCAACACGCTGCCCGGCTTCACGCCCAAGAGCCTTCTGCCCGAAGCCGCCAAACATGCGGGGATTGAGTTTGATCAATTAGTCGATCGCCTGGTCCGCCGCGCAGCCAGCCGTTGAATCCCTAGAATTGCCGCATGCCCACCGAGGCCCGTCATCCCCTGCTTTATGTCCTGCACAGCAGCCACCTTTATGGGACCGAGCGTATCGCACTGGAAACGCTCAATGGATTGAAGGACGAATTTTTGCCGGTTCTCTTCGGACCACCCGGTCCGGCGATGAAAGAGGCGGAAAAACTCGGATTCCAGGTCCAACGATTCAAGGGAATGAAGGATTTTGCCCGTGTGTTGCGGCCGGCTCTGCGCGAACATCCCCGCCTGACATTCGTCGCCACCAGCGTCACTCAGGCCACGGTCTGCATTCTACTGAACACATTGTATCGCCGGCAGATCAAACATTTTCAGATCGTCCACGGCGGGGCGGAGGGAAGCGGCGCGTTTGGCCGAAAGAAATGGCTCAGATTCGCCAACATCAGGTTCATCACCGTTTCTGACTGGGCGAAGGAGCAATTGATCGCCAATGGAGTTCCGGCCGATCGAATTGAAGTTGTTGCGAATTCTCTCTCACCGGCGCGAATCGCCTCGGCTCCGCGGCGGGGGCCATACGAAATCCCGGGCCTTCACCGCGTGCTCATCGTCGAGCGTCTCGATCCGTCCAAGCGAGTGGATCTCCTCATCGACGCACTGGATCACGAACGCGCGGAGCTGGCCGACGTTTCTTTTCGCATTCTGGGGCTTGGCATGAACATGAAGGAATTGGTCGAGCGCGCCGCCAAATCGCATCCCAACGTCGAATTCGCCGGATTCAGCAATAAAGTTCCGCTCGAAATGGCCGCCGCCGATCTGCTCATCCACACCTGTTCAACGGAAACTTTCGGGCTGGTTGTGTTGGAAGCGATGGCGGCCAATCTGGTGGTGCTGGTCCCGGACCTGGGCGGAGCGGGCAGCCTGGTAAAGGAAGACACCAACGGGTTCAAATTCTGCTCCGACGATCCAACTCATCTGGCCGAATGTCTCGTGAAATTGAAAAGCGCACCGCCGGAGTTATTAAATCGTATCGTGGCCGGCGGCCGAGTGACCGTCGAGCAAACCTATGCCGCCTCGCTGATGGTGGAGAAATATCGCAGATTGTTCCGGATGGAATAGGACGGTTGACATTACCACGTCAAGAGCGACACTTGCGGTGTAGCAAGTCCGCCGCGCGGCCAGCTGCTAATCACCAGGAGGATACTGGCGCCGCCGGCGCGGCGAGCCCGCCTCCGCAGCCACCAGCCCCGCATCCGCCGCAGCCTACACCGACACAATTAAACAGTCCCCAGGGCGTCGGACGATAATTGTAACGATTTTCCTGATCCGTGAATTGATCCGGCACCGCCAGCGCCGCTTTCAGATCGCCGTCAAAATATGTTCCAGCATGCGGGATCGGTGGCCCGACCAATTCAAGCGTTGGCACTGAGCCGGAGGATGCGACCGATGCCGTCGCGGGCAGCAATCGCCCGGCGTGTTCGGCCAGCGTGTCCTCAATGTTAAACAAATCGTGCAGAGCGCCGGTGGCGGACAGGGATTTGGTGGTGTTGTCTTGCGTGTGGACCAGCTTGGCGTCGATGCGAATCTGTTGATCGACGATCTGCACCGAGCCGGTCATCGTCCAATCCGCTGACGATGTTGCATCGGAAGTGGCGCTCGCCTGCAGACCGTTATTTTTTTGCAGTTCACTGACCAGGCCCTCTTGAACGGCCTTGCCAACCCAGTCCTGGCCGGGCTGGCCGATGACCGTGAACGCCGCCACCGCGACGTTTGTCGAAGGCTGCGTCGTCGCCGAGTCTGCCCATGCCGCCGCCGGAAGTAAGCCCAAGCCGAAGATCGCCAACATTCTCCATCTCATGTTTTGAATATACCTCCGATTTTGGATTTTTCCGGTCGATTTGCCGATTTCATTGGCAACCTGCTTGCCAATAACCGGCAGCCCGATAATCTATCGCCAGCAAAGGAAATTTGAGGTTTCAAGGATGAAACGACCCCGTTCTGTTGTCTGTCTGGCTATCTCTCTTTGCCTCACATTTTTGTTATCAGCCCCTGCACGCGCCGGATTGAGCGCGGACATTGGCGAAATTCTAGGGGATGATCTGCTGGTCAAGGCACAAGTCGGGATCGACATTGTGCGTTTGGGTTCCAGCGCGGATGACAGCGAGACGATCTTTCAATCCAACGCCACCGCGCCGCTTATTCCCGCGAGCAATCTGAAAGTCATCACCACTTCCGCCGCCCTGCAGCGATTGGGGCCGGACTTTCGCTTTCGCACCCAATTGATTTGGCACGATGGCGATCTGATCCTGATCGGCGACGGCGATCCGACGTTTGGCGATGCGGAGCTCTTGAAAAAAGTCGGATGGCAAACCGATACGGTTTACAAAAATTGGGCGGCCGTTCTTTCCGGCCGGGGAATTCACAAATTCCGCGATCTGATCGTCGATGACAGCGTGTTTGACGATCAGTTTCTGCATCCGAATTGGCCGGCCGATCAGACCGAGAAGCGCTACGTCGCCGAGATAGGGGGTCTGAACCTCAATGCCAATTGTGTGGATGTGTATGTTCATCCCGGCGCGCCCGGGGGTCTGGTAAGTTTTACCACCGATCCGATCAGCTCCTATTTTTCCATCCGCAATTCCTGCATCAGCGGCGGCGACAACGCGATCTGGCTCTCGCGCCAGCCCAACAGCAACGACCTGATCCTGCGCGGCTCGACGCCGGTGGCCAACGATCTGCCCGTTTCGGTGACCATTCACGATCCACCGATGTACGCCGGCACATTTCTCGCGGATGTTCTCAAATCCAGCGGCATCACCATGACCGGCACGGTTCTTCGTGATCGGACGATGCGGTCGGCGTTTATCGATTCCCAGAAACAATCGGATGCTCGCTGGATTCCTTTGGCCGTGCATGAAACTCCGCTGCTGAGTGTCATCGCAAGAGCCAACAAGGACAGCATGAACCTCTACGCCGAGTGCATCTGCAAACGTCTGGGTTTCGCCGCCGCCGGCGAAGGGAGCTGGAACGCGGGAACGGCGGCGGTGGGGCAGTTCCTTACATCCCTGCATATTCCCAGCGATCAATTTTCCCTCGACGATGGCTGCGGGCTTTCCAAATCCAACGCCATCAGTTCCCATCTGATGGTCGCCGTCCTCGCGCACGATTTTTTCATGCCGAGCCACGATGCGTGGATGAAATGTCTCTCGGTCGCCGGCGAAGACGGCACGCTGCTCGATCGCTTCCGCGGCACCGATCTTCGCGGCCGAATCATCGGCAAAACCGGCTTCGTCAACGGCGTCAGCTGCCTCAGCGGCTATCTCCACGCCAAGGACGATGGATGGTATTGCTTCAGCATCATGTTCAACGGCATCCCCGAAGGCACCAACAGCGGGGCCAAGACATTGCAGGAACGCATCGTCGCCGCGCTGGATCGCCACACCGCCGAAGATGCGCAGGCGAAGGCGAATTGAAATCGGCCAATCAAGCCGCCATCGCCAGGAGATGGGCGCGATGGGTATTGCATTCATAGATATTGCATTCAGTCGCATTGCGTTTCATTCGCCGATCATACATGCATCTCGTTGCCGCCTTGGAAACGGCGCGCACATTCTCCCCGGTGGGGGCGCAACATCCCCCCGCCGACTTTTTTCCTCCAACCCAAGTTTTGCGGGCCACCGCGGAACTCTTTTAATCTCAAGCACTTACCGGTGGGGTCATGGCCGACCAGTTGAGACGCTCGGCATCCAGCGGCCTCTCACAGGTGTCGCCGGGCCTTGAAGCTTTAGACTGCGTGGATGCGCCACGGGTCGATTCACGGCTA
>JBEKUH010000079.1:0-18440 GCA_049515255.1 Tepidisphaeraceae bacterium
CCCGGAGTACCAGGGGAGGGGAAAATGGATGCACTGGCGGTATCATCTCGGACGGTGGAGGAATCATGACATCTCATCCCATATCGCTCGCGCCGGGCATTTTGGCGGCTTTTCTTTTCGCATCTCTCGCCTCCGCCCAAACCACCCGGCCATTTTATTTGGGGGCGGATATTTCGGCTCTTGCGCAACTGGAGCAGAGAGGAGCCGTCTATCGGGAAGACGGCCGGAAAGCCGACCCGATCAAGATTTTTATGGACCACGGCTGGACCTGCTTTCGACTGCGTATCTGGGTGAACCCGCGTGGGGGAATTAATGGATTGGAATACACGACGGCCTTGGCCAAGCGCATCAAAGCCGCGGGGGGCACGTTCATTTTGGATTTCCATTATTCGGATTGGTGGGCCGACCCGCAGAAACAAAACAAGCCGGCGGCCTGGGCCAATCTGTCGTTCGATGATCTGGTGAAACAATCGCAGAGTTACACGGCCGACGTGATCAAAACGCTCAAGGATGCCGGGGCGTGTCCGGATATGGTGCAAGTGGGGAATGAAATTACGGGTGGGATGCTCTGGCCGGATGGGCAGGTGAAGGTGCCGCACTCGACGACAAAGATTTTTTCCGGCGATGTGCAACCGATGAAAATTCCCGCGACATACGATGATGCGATCCAATGGTTGCATCTGACCCGGCTGCTCAATGCCGACATCGCAGGCGTCCGTTCGGTGACCACGCCTGACGATCATGTGCGGATCATCATCCACATCGACTGCGGCGGCGATTGGCCGGTGACGCAGTGGTATATGGATCACCTTCAGGCCGCCGGCGTGGATTTCGACATTCTGGGCCAAAGCTTTTATCCGATCTATCACGGCACAATTGAAAATCTGCGCAATGAACTGCGGGAAACAATCGAGCATTACCACAAAGACATCATGGTGGTGGAGACGGGATATCCGGCGCGCGAGCGACGCCTCACCGAAGCGCAGCAAAAGGTAATGACCTGGCCGATGACGCCCGAAGGACAGAAACAATTTCTGGCCGACGTGATCGACGCAGTGAAATCCGCGCCCGAGGGTCACGGCATCGGCGTGAATTACTGGCATCCGGAAACGATTCCCGGTCCGGGCACCCGGCCCAGCTACGATCCCAATTCCACATTCGATGCCGACGGCGAACCGCTGCCGGCGATGAGCGTGATGCTCAATTGAGCGGAAGGAGAATCCCATGCGCGCCGCATTTTTCGGGTTGATGTTGGTCATCGGAATGAATGTGGCAGCGCGCGGGGAGGAGCGGAATCTCTTTCAAAATCCGGATTTCACGCAGCGCACATCCGATGGAAAGCCGGCCAATTACGATCTGAACGGCAATGTCGAATACCGGTATCTCGGCGATCCGGCTCACGACACCACCGGCTGGGGCGCGGCGTTGCAATCGCTTTCAACCACCGGAGGGGATACATCCGGCAGCGTCGCTCAAACCGTCAACGGCATTGACTCGGCCAAAGGCCGATGGTTTCGCTTCACCTTCCGCGGATTGCCGCAGAAAAATTTTGCGGTGCAGGATGGGGATTTATACATGAGAGTGGAATTCTTCGGCCAGGGTGGAAAAGTTTCCTACGACGCCAAGGCCAAGGAGATTTACGATCAGGTCGAAACCGCCCGGCGGGATTTGTCGGTCAACGGCGTCAATCGCGTCGGCGGGGCGGAAGTCTGGCAGACTTACGAACTGGAATTCATGCTCCCATTCCCGCAGGTGGATCAGCTTCGATTGAGCGTCGGATTCGAGAAAGGCGCGCCCACTGGCAAAATCATCACCGAATTCTTCGTCACCGATTTTAATCTGACTCGAATCGACGAACCGGCCGGCACGCCGCATCCGGAAGCTTCCTCCGCGGTAGTTCCATCCGGCCAATTGATTCCCATCGGCGGCCGTTGGTTTTACGCGGCTGGTGACAACGAAACCGAAGTGCCACGGCTGTTCAACACATCCAACATTGATCGCCTGCTCTATCACGACAACATTTATTCCGCCCCGTTCGCCGGCAACACAACCGCCGTTCTGCGCGCCGGGGATTTGGATTTGAACGGAAACGTCGTCCGCATCGATCAATTATTGGATGACAACGTGACAATCACATTTGATTCCACCAGCATGATCATCCACTCCCACAACATCCCCAACCATCCAACTGGAAAATTCCCCGCTGAGGGATTCGGCGGCAATCCCAATTCCATCCAAGAGCAGAACGAAACATTTTACATTCCATTTAATCCGCAGCCCAATCCCCGGCATTTTGTGACGACGACGGATAATTCAAATCATGCTCTTCCAATGGGCCCGATCGGTATTGCGATCAACGGCGTGGTCTTTTTCAATCCGTTCGACATGGGCAACCAGGACGCGACCAATCTGATGGACCGCTGCTGTGGGCATCCCAATCAGGACGGTGTCTATCACTATCACAAATATCCAATTTGCATTAACTCACCCTGGGCGGATGAGGGGAAGGCGCATTCGCCGCTGATCGGCTGGGCGTTCGATGGATATCCGGTGTATGGGCCCTATGAGAGCGCCAACGTGATGGCTAAGGATGTCACGGGGGATCACGCGCTCAACGCATTCAACATGCACTACGATCCCGAGCGCGGCTGGCATTACCATGTGACGCCAGGTCGATTTCCCTACATCATCGGCGGATATTGGGGCACGGAAGACAGCCGCGATCGGCAGATGCCGCCGGGGCGAGGCGGGCCGGGATTTGGACCGCCGCCAGGTGAATTGATGCGCGATCGAGGGCCGAACTAATCCGATCTTTATTGGTTCTTCATGGTCTCGAGCAACGCTTCAGTTTGCTCGACCATTATCGATTCAGAAAGAATCGCCAGGGCTCGCTCAAGACTTTGCAATTCCGATTTGCTAATGATGACCGAAGCGCCGTCAATGTCGCTGCTGACGAGCTCAACCCGGCCATTGCCTTGAACCACCTGTTCGTGCAAATCCGCCAGAACTTCCTGGGCGTGTGGAACGGACATGGTGAAAAATGGACTTTTTGTCATAACCGAGCTCCCATACCAGCGAGACGCGGTAATGTGGAATTCTTCTATTGCATACTCGCCTGGGAAGGCTGCGGTTCGCCGAAGGATGGGGGATTTTCGGGGCATTTACGGGGCAATGGCAAAATCGCGCGAGGTTTTTAAGATGTCCTGTGATGTCAAACACCGAGCCATTGGGATTGATTGCCGGGGAGGGGATTTTCCCTGTGCTGGTGGCGCGCGGGGCGCGGGCGGCGGGGCGGCGCGTGGTCGCCTGCGGTTTGGGCGGCTGCGCCTGGCCGGAATTGCGGGATGAGGTGGATGTATTTCGATGGGTCGGTATCGTTCGGCTCGGCCAGTGGATTCGCATCCTCAAGGCCGAAGGATGCTCGCAGGTGATCCTGGTTGGCAAGGTCCCCAAGGAAAGGATTTACCATCGCTGGCGATTATTCCGGTATATTCCCGACCTGCGTACCATCACCATCTGGTTCCGCGATCTCCATCGCGACAAAAGCGACCAGGCGGTGTTGAAAGCGATTGACCGGGAACTGGCATCCGAGGGCATTGCATTGATCGACTCGACGACATATTGCACCGAGCACCTGGCCACCGAAGGCGTCATGACCCGCTGCACCCCCAGCGAAAAACAATGGGATGACATCCGCTACGGATGGGATCTCTGCCAGACCATCAGCCAATCAGACATCGGCCAATCCATCGCGGTCGTGGACAAGAGCGTGATCGCCGTTGAAGCCGTGGAAGGCACCAACGCGATGATCGACCGAGCGGGGCAACTGTGCAAAGTGGGTGGATGGACGCTGATCAAAGTCGCCAACATCCGCCGGGATTTGCGACTGGATGTTCCGACGGTCGGCACAACAACCATCGAACGCCTGCATGCCAACCGCGCTACGGCATTGGTGCTGGAGCCCGGGAAGACGATCATTCTGGAAAAGACGAAAGTGTTGGAACTGGCCGATCGGTATCGCATTTCCATTGTGGGATATGTGGCGAACAATAAATGAGGAGTATCCCATGAGCCAAACAATTCCCGCCGAACAGCCGCGATCCTCCGAAGGCGCGCCGCCCGCCCGGCCGATCACCCGGCAATTCGTCAACTTCTCGTTTTACAAACTCGATCCGGAATTCCGCAGATTGCCGAACCTCGATAAAGAGCAGGCCCGCGTGGAGTTCGCCGCGATTTTTGCCGAGGCAAAGCCGGGATTGATCTGTCTCTCCTACAGCACCGCCGGCCTGCGGCCGGATGTGGATTTTCTGCTTTGGAGAATCGCCACCAGCACGGATGAATTTCAAATCCAGACGCGCGCGATCAACAAGACGCGTCTCGCTGGATATCTCAACACACCCTGGTCATTCGTTTCGATGACCAAGCGCAGCATGTATGTCGAGAAGGTCGATCCATTCCACACTTCCGAGAGCCGCACGCACATCGTCCCGGGCAAGCGAAAATATCTTTTCATCTATCCGTTTGTGAAAACGCGCGCGTGGTATTTGCTCCCGATGGATCAACGGCAAGCGATGATGGATGCACATATTCGCGTCGGCAACAAGTATCCCAGCGTGAAGTTGAATACCACGTATAGCTTCGGGCTGGACGATCAGGATTTTGTCGTCGCGTTTGAATCGGATGAGCCGAAAGATTTTCTGGATCTTGTACAGGAACTGCGCGAGACGCAGGCCAGCGCCTACACGCAGCGCGACACGCCGATCTTCACTTGCGTTCAGTCGCCGATGGACAAACTGCTCGATCAACTGTTCTGAATCGACTGAAAATGCGATTGGCGTGTGAAGCGGGGCAATTTGCCATGTCGGCGATTGTAACACTCATCACTCATTATATTTCGCGGCAACCGAGCACGAGCAAACGCGCCCGTTAATTTGTGCGGTTCGCGCCGTTATTGTCGAACCCTTTGAACCTGCGGGACATATGACTCATGTCCGGCCATGCCGTCACGACCGGAACACGGCGTCAGTTTTCGCGCAGAAATCGGATATTAACGCGCAAAAAATTCTTGATTTTGTGCAATTTAATCCTTGAACGTCGATACAGCACTACGGTCCAATGACTGGACGTGAAGCGTCGAAGTGGACAAAGCGTTTCACCCCATCCGGCCTCCCGCTTTGGCCGGAAAGTTGAAATGCGGATCGGGCAACAGCGGCCTCCGCCGCGGGCCTGAGTTTGTGGTCCGCTTTTGTTTCGGGAGATGGAATTTCCAACCGCCAGTTGGAAATCACCAGTTTCTGCCGATGGCTTTCGACGGGCCAAGTTAATCGTTAGTGCGTTGGTTTAGCGTAATGCGTTGTGCATCGCAGCGTGGAGTCTGCGCCATCGTTTTTGGCGACTGCGTGTTCGTCGCCCGATTGCGCCAGGAGTTTTTGTACCTAACTGGGAGAGTGCCATGAAAGCGTTTTTGGAGAATCTGGAGGAGCGTCGACTCTTGTCGACCACGTTTTACGTTTCACCCACTGGAAGCGACAGCGCCGCCGGGTCGCAAGCCGCCCCATTCGCAACCATTCAGCAGGCAGCCAACGAAGTGACGGCGGGGGATACCGTCATCGTCGAGGCCGGCACTTATGCCGGTTTCGTGCTGAGCTGGAACAATGCCCAGGCGGGCACGTCCACCGCCCCGATTACATTCGAGGCCGATCCATCCGCTGCGCCAGGCAGTGTGATCATCGATTCCCGCGACAATAAAACCGCCGTCGGAATCGATTTGGAACCCGGTTCCGATTACGTCACCATCAAGGGATTCACCGTTATCAATTCGGACAGCTCCATCACCAAGGCCGGCATCAAAGCTACCGGAAATTACGACAGCATTATCGATAACACGGTCACCGGCGTCGGCGGATTCGGGCTCTTCACCGACAACGCCAACTACGCCCTGGTCGAGGGAAACACGGTTTCCGGAACCACCGGCACCGACACCAACGGGCACGGTATTTACATTTCCGGAACCTGCACCGGCGTCGTGGTCGATGACAACCTGCTCTACGACAACGGCTGGCACGGCATTCACCTTAACGGCGACGCTTCCGAAGGCGGCGTAGGCGAAGTCATTGATGCGACCGTGGAGAATAACATCATCTACGGCACGCCCGGCAACGGTATCAACGGCGACGGCGTCGTGGACTCCTTGATCGAGAACAACCTTATCTACGGCTACACGAACAACGGCATCTCGCTCTATACCATCGATGCCGGTGTCGGCAGCACCGGCAATACCATCGCGAACAACACGATCATTGGCGGATCGGCCATCGAGTTGCAAGACGGCGCTACCGGTAACGTGATCTTCAATAACGTCATCACCGGCAAGATCACCGCCGACTCATCCAGCAGCTACGTCGCATCTAACAACATCACCAACGCGACGTTCGTGGATTCGGCGACGGGCAATTATCAGCTCGCCGCCGGCAGCTCCGCGATCGGAGCCGGCGTCGCTTCGTATGACGGCCAGTCGGCGCCGACGACCGACATCCTCGGCTCGGCGCGCGGCAGCTCAAATGATGCCGGCGCTTATCAGTATGGTGACACCGCAGTCACCAACCCCGGCGCCGGCGGCGGCGCGGTGACCGGTCCGACCGGCACCAGCGGCACAGGCTCGTCCGGCAGCGGTTCCAGTGGCACTGGCTCATCCGGTAGCGGTTCGAGCGGCACTGGCTCCAGCGGTTCAGGTTCAAGTGGAACCGGCTCATCCGGCAGCGGCTCAAGCGGCACCGGCACTGGGTCTGGCGGCACCGGCGCCACCGGCACCGGATCGAGCGGCGACGGCTCCAGCGGAACCGGCTCGAGCGGTTCTGGCTCCAGCGGAGGCGATACCGGCAATGGCGGTGGCTCAGGCGGCATGGCCGGCGGTTGCGGCAACAAATCTGGTGACGGCGGTGGCAGTGGCCCCGTCACGGACACCAAGCCCGTTGCCGCCACGACTCCATCTTCCAACACGGACACGAATGGCTACGGTCATTCCTGGCGCGGGAAGCATGGCTCGAAGTTCAGCAGCCTGTTCAGTTCCAGGACCATTGCTGCTTAATGGTCTGAATGTGCGTCAAGAAACCGCCGTCGGAGAAATCCGCCGGCGTGATGTGCAATACGCCCCTCCGCGGCCAGCCCGCGGAGGGGCTATTGTTTTGGTTTCTCCAACCGTTTAAGGTGGCTTTGCCTATGGCTGACAAGCACCTCCGGGCCTCTGGATCCCGCCGCAGGATCGCGGTCTTCCCCGGTCAATTCGATCCCATCACCAATGGCCATTTGGACGTCATCCGCCGCGGGGTCGCACTTTTCGATGAAATGGTGGTTGCAGTGGGGATCAATCCTGAAAAAAAGGGACTTTTCACCCTCTCGGAGCGCGTGTCCATGATCCGGCGACTCCTTTCCGGCGTTCCCAACATCCGTGTCGAGAAATTCACCGGCCTGACCGTCGATTTCGTCAAAAAAATGCAAGCGACAGCGATCCTGCGCGGCATTCGCGATGTCTCGGACCTCCGCTACGAATTCCAGTTGGCTCTGGCCAATCGCGCCGTCGGCGGCGTGGAAACCGTGTTCATCATGACCGGCGACCAATACGCACTAACCAGCAGCAGCCTGATTCGACAGGTCGTCTCCCTGGGCGGGGACGTGCGGCAACTCAGAGGTGTTCTCCCCGAATTGGTCATCGAAAAGCTTCGGTCTATGCAGAAGAAAGGAAAGGCCACGAAAGCGGAAGTGGACGAGGAATCGGAGATGTGACCAAAGACAGCCCGCGCTGCAAGTGGATGATAAAATGTTTGACTTGGGCGCGAACCCCACAAGCCGAAAATTGGAATACATAGCGGTGTTGATTGTGGTCTTGGCCCCGATGATAAGGCCGGGCGACACCCAGTGGATTCAGGACGAGCCAAAACTTATTGGCACCGCTTTACAGCTTAATCAGATGCCCTCGCGTGTCGCAGGGATCGACCTCCCCTTCACGATCCCTTCTCACGGCAATATTAGCACCCGAGGACCTTATCAGGGTCCGTTGGCGGTCTGGTTCTATCAAATCTGTCTGGCGTTCACGCACGATCCTCTTGTCCTCATGAGGATGCGCGCCCTGTTTTTTATGGGCGTCACCGCCTGGGGCTTGATATGGATCGCCGATGCGACGGGTTGTAGCCGGTGGCTCGTGCCGGTGAGTTTGCTCTCACCTTGGTTTTGGTTTTATAGCCGGCAGCTCTGGGACGGCAGCCTGTGCATCCCAATGTCGGCACTGGCCCTTGGGGCTTATGGACGATTTTTAAAGAACTATCGTCCAGCGGCTTTATGCCTGGCGATCGGCTTATCGTTCGCCATGGCCTTGTTGAACCTCCAGACAGCGGCACTATTGGCGCCGATGGCTCTGCACATGCTGATCTTCCAATGGCGTGGGTTGTTTCGCTACAAATGGCCAATTCTATCCATCGTAGTTATCTCGTTATGTCTGGGATTCCGCTACTTGCAGTTCTCCGTGGTAATGTATTCCACTCGAGAGTTGTCCGGCTATTCGCCGATCGATGGATGGTTTGAACCATTGCTGGGCTTTAACTATTTGTCAGGGGCAAAAATCGGCGTAATGCTTGAAAGCAATTGGGCCTCGATCTTGGGAGGTCCATGGAAAGCATTGGTTCCGGCTGCGCAGGCGGTCAGCGCCATCGTATATCCCCTGTCGTGGATTGGCATGGTTCTGGCATGTCGATCGGCAGCAAAATGTTTCGCGCGCCGCGGCCAAATTGGGCCAATGGATCATCTCGCGCTCATTTCGCTTGGGGTGCTCGTGGGCCAGATTATTTTGGATGGGCTTGAACGATTATACGATGACCCGCATTACTTTAACACCTCCTGGATCGCGCTCGTCGTGTTCGTGTGGATGGCGGTCAAATGGATCGCGGGAATGATCCCGGCCTGGGCAGCGGTCGCGGCCTTGGCGATTGATGCGTCTGCGCTGGCGCTAGTTCTGGTAGCCGCAATTTGGCTGATTGCGCGCGATGGCGGCACGCGCCAAATTGGATTTGGCACCGTCCTCTCCGAGCAAATCCGTGCGGCCCAGCAGATCGCCCAATACGATCCCTCCAGTCCGTGCGATTTCCAGATCGAGCAATGGCATAAATATCCTTGGGCGTGCGACACGCTGGAAGAGCTGATGGGTCAAACAAACCGATCCGGCCCCGTGCGAAAATTGACAGTGCGCTATCGTAATCCTTATCCAGATGCGCGCATTACGGTAGATGTGGAACCGCCGGGCGAAAATGCCCCTTGATAGACCTATGGAAAGCCGCAAGGATTGAAGCGAACTGTTGTTCATTCGGCTGAATGCGTTGGCCGGCTATGCTTCCGGCGACGATTCGTTTGGCTCCCTGGACCTTTGCGATCTATGTCACAACTATCCAGTTCGGAAAGGACCGACCTGTTGAATGTGGTCGCCAGTGTGCCGGAACCGGCATCTGTTAGCCTTTTGGCAGCAGCGGCGATGGAGCTGTCCTTCCGCCGTCGCACGCCAGCCGCTAATTCGGTCCATTGAACTGGATAACTATCAATAACTTGCCAAATTTTGCGGCAAGGTTAGCGACCGAAAGTTTTCTATCCGTGATGTGGCACGATCTTCAAATATAATTTTCTTGACGCCGGACTCTATTCTCTGTTAAGTTGTCTACGATTCCCGCCAATGGTGTGCGGGAGATAGGCGGAGTTTTAGTCCCTAATCCAGTTGTGCACCTGAGAGAATGTTGTGCGGTCGTCGGTCTGTATTTGATTCTCACTCGCACTCATATCTCTATTTTGAAAGACTGTGATCCCACGGCGGACTCGCAGGAGCACGACGCAATTGAAAGGAGCTTCGTATGAAGCACCAACGTCCATCGCGTCGGCTGCGCGCGCGGGGGTTTACCCTCGTCGAGCTGCTCGTCGTCATCGGGATCATCGCGTTGCTGATCTCGATCCTGCTGCCCAGCTTGAACCGAGCCCGTGAAACGGCCAACCGCGTCAAGTGTGCCAGCAATCTTCGCCAGATCGGTCTGGCGATCATGCAATACTCCAATGACAACAAGGGGCCGTTCCCACGCACCTTGTATACCTACGGTCTGAGCAGCATGTTCGGATTGATTCACGACCAATCCCTGGCCGGACCCTTGGGGGGTCCGGGATTGAGCGGCATGACCGATCCATTCTTCAATGTCGATGCTTCTCAGAGCTACTCGACTCAGGCGTGGGATAACGTGACGATGAGCATATTCCTGCTGCTCCGCACTGAGGACCTCAACTCAGCCGTGTTCAACTGCCCCAGCGCTAACACCTCCCCCGATGGGTATGGCGGCGGCACTAACACGTCACTGAACCAGGTCACTTTCACCAACAACGAGCAGAACCTGAGCTACAGCTATGCCAATCCAATGGCGGATGGCAACGCTTCCGGCGCAGGCTTCAAGATGGTGCAGGGTATGGAGCCGACCTACGCCCTGATGGCTGACATCAACTGCGGCAACTCAGGCGGTGGCGGCAATGACAACGTCTTGGCGCCGACCACCAGCAGCTCGCCCCAACAAATGGCCATGGGCAACAGCGACAACCACTCCAAGGCTGGCCAGAATGTTCTCTACGCCGACTTCCACGTGGATTGGGAAGTCAACTGCTTCTGCGGCTGCAACGGTGACAACATCTACACCCGCGGCGGCCCGCTGTTTGGCTCCACCTTGGGCCAAGCCATCGAAGATTCACCCTACACGGTGAACGATTCGGTCCTGCTTCCCACCGACACCGACCCGTAATCGTCGCCTGATTTGTCTGGACTAAAGCAACGCAACTGGGGCCCGCTGCAACGCGGGCCCCTTTCCTTTTTTGGATAGGCTCTTATGGGATTCATGCGTCATGGCGGGTAAGCTCCATGGCATGGAAGAACTTCTGCCACCGCAGACTGCGGAGGGCGCCGGATTCGAGCCGCCGCGCGTCCGGCAGTTCACCATCTTTCTGGAAAATCGCGTGGGACGCCTGCAATCGCTTTTGCGGGCGCTGGAGGAAGAGGGACATCCCATCCGCGCTCTTTCCGTAGAGGAATCCGCCGATACCGCGCTGGTCCGACTCATCTGCGGCAACGCCGACGCCGCGCGCCAGACGCTTAAGAACGCAAATTTCTCCTTCAGCGAGTCGGAATTGCTGGGCGTAGGGCTGCCCAAAAAGCAATCCCAGCCGCTCATTTCCATTTGCTCCGCCTTGTTGGCCGCTGAGATCAACATCCATTATGCCTATCCATTTCTGGTAGGTCCAAAGGGTCCGGCGCTGGCGCTCTATGTGGACGATCCAACGCTGGCGGCCCAATTGCTGATTCGCAAGGGATTCGTCCTGATCGGGGACAGCGATCTGAAAAAATAGATATCGGTCCTGCCGTTGCACCTTACAAAAGGCTCTGACGAGAACTTGTAGCCGGGAATACCTTCCGGCCGATAGTCGTCTGGTCCATGTCGATGTCGCCGGAACATCAGAACTACATTGTCCATGGTGCGCCGATTCGGCTGCAGGCCATGGTCGATCCATTTGCCGGTGAATTGCAGGCGATGCTGGGGGATTTTGCGGATGGAGATTCCGACATGTCCGCCACATTGGCGACCGGCTCGGTTCGGCCTTTCGACGCTGAAGAAGTCTCTCGTTGCGTTTCATCCGAAGCTCAGCCCGTTCCCGGATTGGATGATCTGATCGAACTGTATGTCCACGGCGAGCGATATTGGCTCGTCGACGACCGCTGGGGAATCTGCGAAGTCAACCTCCTCAAACGCCAATGGCGAAGCTGGATTCTTCCATCGATCATGCTGGAGCCAATTCATCTGCTGGAGGCCGCGGTGCTTTGGCCGATGGCCCAGCTTCTGCGCGGCAGAGGCCTGGAATTGCTGCCGGCAATCTCGGTCGAAAACAACGGCTGGGGAGCGCTGGTGATCGCTCCGTACGGAATCGCCGGCGAACTCGAATGCCTGCTGCGCAGTGGCTATCGCCTGATCGGTCAACATTGGACCGCCTTGCGCGCGGCGGGAAATCGAGTTTCCCTCATGCATCTGCCCGGAAAAGTGCGGATGCCCGCCAAACCCGGAGCACTCATTGATTCATTCCGGCGCAACTCAGTTTGTGGAAATTCCAATTGGCGAGATCTGTCGGTTGATTTCCCAGCCCACATTTCCCATCGCGCCTGGTGCCAGGCGGTATTTGTTGTAGCGCCTGGACGCCGCTCCGTGACGCGCGGCCGAGATGCCGCCGGTTCCGACGCCATCCAATTGCTCCGCCACGCCTGGCCGATCATCGAATTGCCCATCAATCGCCGCCGCCAGAACGACGCGGCATCCTTGCTGGCAAAAAATTCAGTTTGCATGTCAGTCGAATTGTCGCGGAAACCCGACCATCTGGCCCGGATGATGGAAGGCGTTCGACTGCGTCGCCAGTTTGCCAAACCGGATCCAAAGGTCATGGTGTCGATAAACCCGATAATCCGCGGCATAAAAGCCCGTCCGCTGGTGGCGAAATAATGGGCGCCGACGGATATAAGTCGCTTACCGCTAATCCTTTTGACATTCCCCAACCGAATTGCTTTAATGGTTTTGGTGCCAAGGGTTCTTTCGCCACTTTGGGCCTTAAGAGCGAGGAAGACGTGAATATAAAACTGCTGATTTGTGTTCTGGCGGTGATGTCTTTGGGCATGTTGGCGGCTTGCGATCAGGAGACGCCGGCGTATTCCGCTTCCGAGCGGTTCAATCAGGACAGCGAGAACATGCATCTGGATCAGGAAGAATTCAACGACGACGTGGATCACTTCCTGTTGCTGCGTCCGTCGGATTCGCTGACGTGGTGGAATGTCTACCACCGGAATTAACCGGGCCATCTGATGCTCGGATATCCCGTCTGAGAATCCCCAGACACCCAAGCCATCAAATCCGATCGTGCCCCGGTTCAGGAAACCAGGCGCATCTTTGGTTCCCTCTTCACCCAGGTATTGATTCGCGTTTCGTTCCTGCGAGCGCCTTCGAGGTGCTCCAGGTATTGGCTCAGCGCTGACTCGTCGAATTGAGCCAGGAACGCGATGGGGACAGTGGTATTGTATTGACGGATTTCGTCGATCAGTTGACGTTTGCTCATGGCGGGCATACTTTCCTAAAGAGAATGCGGCCGGCTGGGAAGGGCCGGACGGCCGATAACGGCGAACTCCAAGAGGAATCGGAAATCTCCGGCAATTTGCTTGAATCAGAGTGACATGACGCAAACTACGACCGAGCCGAACCCCGATCCCACCGTTGCCAGCGAGCATTTGCTCCATTTGCATAAGATGTCCACCACCGCGGGTTTGGGCAGTGGGGAATATGTGGCCGTCAATGTCACGGCTGTTCTGGCGATCATTTGCGGTTTGGCCAGCGTTCTGGCGATTTTGGGCAACCTTCTGCTGGTCATCCCCGCGGTCGGCACGGTGCTCGGCATCTGTGCCATCGTTCAGATATCCCGCAGCAATGGGACGCAAACGGGACGGCTTCTCGCATGGACGGGATTGATTCTGTCCGTTCTGATCGGCGGCGGACTCGTGACGACGCAAATGGTCCAGGCGGCGGAGCGCGCCCAGGACGAAAAGGATATCGCGGCCCTTGCCCACCAATTCGGTCAATTGATTAACGAGGACAAGTACGACGACGCTTATGATCTGTTTGATTCCTCTTTTCACAGCCGCTGGACGTTGCAGCAATTTGAATCGCGCCTGGCGGCATACCAACATAGCACGGCAATGCCGCATGTGACCGCGGTGGAATGGAATTTGATTCCGCCGATGTTCGACACCAGCCCGGAAGGCGATGAAATTGCTCGCGTGGTGTTTAAAGTTTATTACACCAACATGCCCGAAGCGGATCGTGAAGATGCGCGAATGGTTCGAGCCGATGGGGTTTGGCGTTTTGATGAGTTCTCCAAGTTTTTCACCGTCAACCAAAAACTCGACACGCCTCCGCCATAACTCCGCACATTGCGGCACAATCCAGTCAAGCGAATCCTGCAAACCGTCCGATAAATTCCACAGCCCCCGCAGGACGTGGTGCAGGACGCAGTGCTTACGCGTTGCCCCGATTCTGCCGATACCGCCGAAGGGACGTTGCGACGGCGACCTCGCACGCCGTACATCCGTTGCAAATGTTCCCCAAAGGCGAGGGTTTTTTATGAGAAAATTGCACGGGAGTTTCACTCGTATTTCCTTGGCGCGAAGCGCACTGCTTTCGGGGGCCACATTTCTGGCGATGCTGGGGATTACCGGATGTTCGCAGAGCATGCGGTCAACCCCTTCAGCGCAATCCGCCTCGAGCAATGTTTTCCCGCAATCTCCGCAGCAATCCTCTGATGCCCAGGAAACCGATCCGACGGTTCTCGCCGCGACCGATAACGGAACCGATGCGCCGTCCACGATTAATGTCTTTGGCGAGTTGAACGGTGTCGAACAAAGCGGATCCAAGCCGGCCGGCAACGGTGGATTTCAACAACACACCTTCATCGACGAAGGTTACGACAGCGACGTCAATCTTGATCCCACCGGAAAATGGATGGTGTTCACCTCCACCCGGCACAGCGAACATCCGGAAATTTATCTCCAGCGCGTCGATGGAATGTCCGTCATCCAGTTGACCAACGATGACGCCGACTACGCCTATCCCAGCTTCAGCGCCGATGGCAAACAGATCGCGTTCTGCTCCACGCGCGGCGGCAACTGGGATATTTATGTCATGGACGCCGACGGCAAGAACGTAGTGCAAATCACCAGTGGCCCGCAACAAAATGTGCATCCCAGCTTCAGCCCAGATGGCACTCGCCTGGCGTACAGCAGCCTCGGCGGCAAGAGCGATCAATGGGAACTTTGGGTGGCTGATCTGACTACCGGCGAAAAACGGCAAATTGGATTTGGTTTGTTCCCGACCTGGTGCCCGATCAAGACCGAGGATCGCATCGCCTTCCAGCGCGCCCGGCAGCGCGGCGGACGGTGGTTCAGCCTTTGGACACTTGATCTGGTGAACGGCGAAGCGCGGCGAGTGACCGAAGTTGCGGCCAGTTCCAATGCTGCCATTGTAGCGCCGACGTGGAGTCCCGATGGTGAGCAGTTGGCATTTGCCACGATTGCCGAACCCGCCGACAGCACCGGTGACAAGCCGCGCGGTCAGCAGGACATCTGGACCATCCGCGTCGATGGGACCGATCGGCATCGATTGACCGACGGCGTGGGAATGAATCTCTGTCCGAGCTGGTCGCCTGACAATCGAGTTTACTTCGTCAGCGATCGCAGCGGCGCCGAGTCGATCTGGTCGGTGAATGCCCAAACCGTTCCAGGCACCAAGATCGCGCAGAACGCCTCGCCGGATCAATCCGGAACGACCGGCTCGACGCAGGAACCGTGAATAGGCTGAGCAGGGATGAAGCGAGCCTTCAAGGATGAAGCGATGAAGAAAAACCGAATGGTTGCCCGGGTCGTGGCGGTTTTCGCCATCATCGGGTCGATGTGTGGTGGATGCTCGCTCCACAATCCCAAGCCCTACGGCGATGAACGGCAATTGTTTCTTCCCGGCCAAAGGGAATTGGTTTTCGCGGTGGCGCCGACAGAGAACGTGAGCGGCGAATCGCAGGTCGATCCGCTGCTGAACAGCGATCTGGTGTTCGCGGAATTGCAACGCGTTCATGGACTGACGGTGATTCCAGTCGATCGCGTCGCCGAGGTGTACGCCAGCCTCAAGATCGACAAGGTGGAAACCGAGGCGCAGGCATTTGAGATCTGCGATGATCTCGGCTGCGACGGGCTGATTATCCCAACGGTGACGGCGTACGACCCGTACGATCCGCCGAAGGTTGGTGGATCGCTGCAGCTTTTCCTGAAACCAGGAAGCGGTTGGCAGCAACCGCGGCTTGATCCGCACGAGCTGGATCGCGCCCCGCGTCCGACGGCCGACACGCCGATGACGCCGCAGTGGCTGGTGCAGGTCGTCGGGATGTTTGATGCCAATGACGGAACGGTGCGCGATCGCATCCACGCTTACGAAGCGGGGCGATACGATCCGAACGGTCCGCTGGGCGACAAGGAGATGTACGTGAGCATGGATCGCTATTGCTCGTTTGTGTATCACGAGCTGATAGCGCAACTGCTCGAACAGATTCGCCCGGCCCTGAACCCGCCGCCCGCCGTCGCGGGGACGTGAATTGGCAGAGGAATTTGCAGGAGACTGTATGCCGCAGGACAAAGCAGCGCCGAAAATGGACTCGATGAAAACCATCAGCCTCCTCAAAGGGCACCATCAATTCTTTCTCCGGTACGAAGCCGGACAGGAAGCTAAAGTGTTGGAATCACTGGTAGATATGGTGAATCGGCGCGACCTTTGCTTCGATTGGTTTGACGCCGCCGTGCTTTCCCACCAACTTGGCCAACATTTAGCAAAAGAATTGAAGGCCTTTCTGCCGAAAAAAGTAGCATAGAAGTTATCGGGTCGATCAATGCCGGGAAACCTGGCCCTGATATCCGACCCACCCGTGAGACGGTTAGTCTCACAGTGAGACGGGGACCGTCTCACCAGCGGGCCGCCCAGATGCCGGTGGGCGGCAAATGTTTTCGAGCCTGTCACTCGCCCCAAGCGACCGGTTTTATGAATCCCACCAATGCCTCGCAATTGTCTGCCGCTGCGCCCTACGCTTCCGAGACCTTCACGGGAATGGTTTCGGCTTCTGTTGGCTCCAGCGGCGGATCGCGTCCGGTTGAGAAAAATTTCTCGCCTTTGGTCAGACAGTTTCTCGACTACCTCAAGCTCGAAAAACATTTCAGCGATTACACCGTTAAGAGCTACGGCGCCGATCTGATTCAGTTCGGGCAGTTCCTCAGCGGTGAAATCGGCCATCATGGCGCGGAGTCCGCCACCGTCACCAACGGCGGGCAGACCCTCGACGAGCGGCAGATCAAGTGCGATCCGCTGGCCATTCGAGAGTTTCTCAACTACCTCTACGCCCAGAACTACACCAAGAGCACGACGGCTCGCAAACTGGCGACGCTGCGGAGCTTCTACAAGTTCCTCATCAAGCGCACGTTGCTCAGCGTCAACCCGCTCTCGACCATCCGCACGCCCAAGCAGGAAAAGCGCCTGCCCAAGTGCCTCGATCTGGAGCAGGTGCAAAAGCTGCTGGATGCACCGGGCGATTCTGATCTGCTCAGCGCGCGCGACAAGGCGATGCTCGAGGTGCTCTACAGCTCCGGCATTCGTGTGAGCGAACTGGTCGAACTGGAAATGGCCGACCTCGATCTGCAGGAAGGAGTCCTGCGAGTTCGCGGCAAGGGACGCAAGGATCGCCTGACGCCCATCGGCAGTCAGGCCATCAAGGCGCTGCAGCGATATTTCGAGCTGCGCTCCGTCGATGCCAAGAGCCAGGGCGCATCGGCCAATCGCGTGTTCCTCAACAAACATGGCGAAGCGCTCAGCACGCGCTCGGTGCGTCGCAAGCTGGACAAATATCTTTTGTCCGCCGGCCTCGATCCGGGAATCAGCCCGCACACATTGCGTCATAGTTTTGCGACCCACTTGCTCAACAACGGCGCCGATCTTCGCAGCGTGCAGGAATTGCTTGGCCATCAGAGCCTCAGCACCACGCAGGTTTACACGCATCTGACCACCCAGCGGATCAAGGAAGTGTACGATTCCAGCCATCCGCGATCCGGAAGCATTCCGCATCCCAACAGCCCTTCGACGATTTATCCCGCGAAAGTTGGATAAAGAAAATGCGATTAAACCGCCAAGACGCCAAGAGCGCCAAATTAGGAAAACACGCGGAGAATAAAAACGAATTTGTTTGTGTATTTTAAATAATGAATTTTGATTCTTAGCGTATTTTCCTAACTTGGCGTTCTTGGCGTCTTTGCGGTTAATCCGCATTTGCATTTCCGCCGACTATTCCGTCACCTGCTCCGGACCGGCGAACGGTCCGATCGAGAGCGGATTTCTCGCGCGCACCCAGTAGTAATATGTGGTGCCAGTCACGGCGGTCGTGTCGAGATAATTCAGATCCGTGATCGCGCCGACGATCTTCACGGCAGTGTTGATGTTATTGGTCGTGCTGCGAAATACCTGATACACCGATGCCTCAGGCACCAAATCCCACGTTAATTCAACGCCGCCGGCATTTTCATCGGATACCGCCTGGAGATTTCCCGGCGCGTCCAGCGGCTGGTAACCGGATGCGGGCCCGGCATTAGGGCCCGCGAGCCCGCCGTCGTTAGCGACAACCCAGTAGTAATAAAGTTGGCTCGCATTGACGGTTGTGTCGGTGTACTGCAGTCCGGAGTAAGCCGACTGAATCTCCGTCGCGTCGCCAAAGAAACTGTCAGCGCTGCGCCAGATTTGATACGACGGGGCGTAGTACACGGC
>JBEKUH010000080.1:0-18294 GCA_049515255.1 Tepidisphaeraceae bacterium
AGATGCCTTTCATGGATATTCGGGCGAGTAGTGACAGGATGTTGAACTCGCTCTCGGCATCGCCTTCTGCAATAATTGCTAGTGTTGAGAGCCGAAGACCTAGATCCGATCAAGCGATGGCGTTCAATATCCGACTGGTACGCCGAATTCGCCGCTGCGCCAAATTGGAACTTTCTGTCTCCGATGGTTGGCCTGGCCGCTTGGGTCACTGAACAGTCCTTCGCCGTACCTCTGTTCCCCAATACGTCGCATGAGTGGCTCTGCGTGTCTTTGCACACCGGCTATGAGCCTGAGCGCCCTTTCTTTTCATGCGGAGTGCGGGCTGACGGTCAGTTCCAATTCGAGCTTTGGGCGGCGGTAGGTCACAGTCGTGGTAGGCGACTTGTGCCTTTTGAGGAGTCTCGACAGGTGTTCCTGGAGTACGTCGCATTGCTGCAGGGCATGAATGGTTTGCTGCGGCCTGATTGATCGCTGCGAGTATGAAAAAAGGGGGAAACAGAAAAAGGGACATCACTAATTATTAATCAGTGATGTCCCCTTTTTCATCGCCGGCAGTTGGACTTTGCTTGTCTACTTTCATGAGGCCATAAATTCCAAGCGCTGTTCCCAGGGGAAATAGAATTAGCAAAACGATATTAAGTGCCGTCGTTGCGATACGGCCGGCGGCGGGCGATTTTCCCCGGAGGATGAGGGTGATGACAATTGCCGCGAGATAGGCCGCCTCGCTACATGCCGTCATCTCAAATACCCACTGGGCATCAGGGGCAATGCCCGGCATGCGAGTCATCGATAACATCGTAATGATGGAAGTGAGGAGTAAAAACGCCGACACGATGAGCAAAATCGTGTAGATGCGGTTGTGTCGGTTTGCGGACATATCACGATCAATGCTGAGCCACGCGGGTCGGTACGGATGTTTCAGAACGCGATTCTTCATTGAATTACCGGGAGGGTCAATAGTGTGTTATGAGCGGGAAATGAAAAGAGGATGCGTGCTATAGCCGGCGGATATTGGACATCACGCTCCACTGCGTTGCGTACAATTGCCAATTGCGGAACCGCATTTGAGGCGGGCCGATCACGAGTCACTTTGCCGAATTTCAAAATTATTTTCACTTTTGTCCGATAAAACCGGGGTTTTCAGAACGACGTGAGTTGTTATGCGGGATGTTTCGCAAGATCGGCAGAAATTGCCTGTGCTTGTTAAGACATCCCTCGTGCCTACCGATGAGAGGGTTGCAATCGGGTCTGTTCGGGCCGGGCGGCCACCACAGGTGGATCGGCGGACTGAATGAATCTGGAGGGGCAGCGCTGCATTTGGGTAGCGCAGTTCCTGGCGCAAAAGCGCCTGCTCGCGTCACGTTCGGACTTGTCGTCCGAACACGGCCTTGGCTAAGGTCGCCGACGCGGCAACATTTGTCGCCTTACGGGAGATGCACATGAAGGCGATTGCTAATTTCGTGACCAGGCTGGTCAAGGACGAACAGGGCGGCGAAGTGCTTGAGTACGCTCTGATCGCAGGCCTGATCGTTGTGGCGGCTATTGCCGTCATCGGTGCTGTTGGCACCAAGGTTGTTGCTCGCTGGACTTCATTGAACAGCAGCATGTAACCTTACCGAAACCAGGGCTCTCGGCAGGCGCGGCTACCGGCCGGCGCCGTTCATGCCCAGGAGCTTAACGGTTATACGGTTTATTGCGGTGGAAGTGCGGATTCAACTCCGCGCTTCCGCCGCTTTTTTTATCGGGTCTGGGAAATCGGGTTTCGGGTCTCGGGTCTCGGGTTTCGGGTGAAAAAAAATAATGGCGCACATCGGTTTTCATTTCCCGAAACCCGATACCCGAGCCCCGAAACCCGAATCCCCAATGCCCTCGGCTTATTTCACTTCCCCGACCATCCGATGATGGAGACGTGACAACGGCTGTTTTCATCCGCATGTTGCCTTTGTTGGTCATGCTTGCCATGGCGGCGAGCATCGATCACAAGCAGCGCCGAATACCGAACTGGCTGACGTTTGGAATGACGATCACGGGCCTGGTTCGCGCCGGCATTCTTGCGGGTGGAATTGGAATCGGACATTCGCTGCTCGGCCTGGTCGTGGGCGCGTCGGTGCCGTTGGTGCTTTTTGCGATCGGCGCGCTGGGCGGCGGAGATGTGAAATTAATGGGCGGCGTGGGAACCTGGATTGGACCGGGGCCGGTTTTCGCGGTGTTTCTCATCCAGGCCGTTCTGGGAATGATGATTGTTGTGATTCAAGCCGCCATGCAGGGCCGCACCAAAGCCCTGTTCCGAAACACCGCGGTGATCGCGGCGGGATTCGCGGCGGTGGGGGAGTTGGGTTTGGAGAACGCCGTGCACAGCGGCAAAACATGCCGGAGCATTGACCGGCCGTTGCCGTATGCCGTGCCCGTATTTCTGGCCACTGTCATTGTATTGATGCTTGGCCAATTGGCAGGGAGTTAAACTTATGTTGCGCAAAACCATGAAATTCGATTCTCGTCGATTCCGGAGTCGTCGCAGCGGTACATCGCTGGTCGAGCTGGCGCTGACGCTGGGGATTCTGTTTTCCATTACGTATGGGACGATTGAATTCGGATATTACTTTTTCGTGAGCAACTCGATGCAGGGCGCGGCCCGCGAGGGATGCCGCGCGGGCATCGTCGCCGGCGCCACCAACTCCATCGTAACCACAGAAATTGAGAGTTATCTACAAGAATGCGGTCTGGTTCCTTTCGGCACCACTGCAAGCGGCAGCGGCGGCACTTATAGTGTTGGCAACTACACCGTCGTTCTTTCGCCGGTCAATGTGACCACCGCCACGGTTGGCAACACGCTGACGGTCACAATTACCGCCACCTGGGGCACCGTCGGCGCGGGATTCCGGCCGATGGCGATCATCGGGGCCAGTAAAACCGTCACTGCCGCAACCTCCATGCGCATTGAAGGCTGAGAAGAGAATCCGTTGGCGGCAATTTGCTGATTGGCGGAAGACCTGCGGTTTTACCAGTCATCTCGCGTCTCTCAGCAATTCCACGCCCACGTCAGATAACGAGAAATTCAACCGAATTCGCCTGATCGCTAAGGCTTACCTAAACCCCGCAACCGATCAAACCGAAATCTAGATCGAAGCGATTAATCGCAAGGGAGTTTTTATGAATTGGAAAAAAGCAGCCCCACTCGTGATCGCGCTGGTCCTTGGCCTCTTTGCGGCCAAGATGGCGTGGAATCTTATTGCCAACAAAAACGCCGCCAAGAACGAGGTCAAACGGCCTCAGGTCGTGGTGGCCAAACAAGACATCGAAGCGGGTGACACGCTCTCCGCTGATAACACCGAGACGGTTGAAGTCTCGACCGATGTGCTTCCGGACAATGTGTTCCGAAGCGTCGCGGAGATCGACGGTCGCGTCGCCACCGTGCCATTGATTCAAGGCCAGACGATCACGCAGACTCTGCTGGCTCCCAAGGGAGCGATGCCGGGTCTGACGGCGGTGATTCCGCCGGGCTTTCGCGCTGTGACGCTGGAGATCAATGAATTCAGCGGCATCGCCGGCTACATCACGCCGGGCTGCCACATCGACGTCGTGCAGACGTTGCGAGATGAGCGGACCGGCGAATTCTCCGCGCGGACGATCGTGCAAAACGTGCGCGTCACCGCCGTGGGAATGAAGCACAACCCCGGCGATCCGCCGGATTCCTCCACCCGCAGCGTGACCTTATTGGTTACGCCGGAGCAGGCGGAGATTCTGGACCTGGCGGCCTCCAACGGTCGGCCGCGGTTGACTCTGCGAAATATGAATGATCTTAGCCCGGTGCCTTCGGGCGGCGTTTCGCTGGCGGATCTGAACGGCGGCGAGAATGGCCGTCGGGATGAGGTGGCCAAAATCAATGCCGAAGCCGCCAAAGCCAGCCAAGTTGCGGTGGCGCAGCAGGTCGCGCAGGGTCAGGCGCCCGCGACTCGGCCGACGTTCGACAACGATTGGACGGTCAAGGTCATTCGAGGCGACGCGGAGTCGGAAGTGCAATTCAACCTTCATCGCGCCAGCGATCTGGACGCACACACCGATACACAGTTGTTGAGCAAGTAAGCGCCATGGGGAGAAATGCTTCGCAGGGAGAGATGCTTCGCGCGGATATGTAACAGTTGGTCAATTAACTCATTGGATCACGCCATGGATGCAGCAAAAAAGAATTTCGTGAATCGAACCGGAAAACTCACCTGGATTCTGACGGCGGCGATGGGCCTCTCCCTGCTAGGCGCGGCCACGGCAGCCGGACAGGACGACAGCACGACGCAGCCTTCCACGGACTCCGGCGCGGCTGTTGTGACTTCTTCGCAGATACAGACCATCACCCTGGAGCCGGGCCAATCCCAGACCATTACGACGCAACAACGGATCAAAGAGGCCAACCTCCGCGACCCTGATGTTGCCGACGTCGACGTTCTGGGCATCAACAGCCTTCTGGTCACCGGCAAAAAGACCGGCGTGACTCGGCTGATCATCAAGGACGAGGCCGGCGGCACGGAAGTGATCCAGTTGCAGGTGTCGTCGAACATCGAGACACTTCGCAAACATCTCAAGGCTTTGTTCCCCGATGAGACGATCCAGGCCGACGATGACAACGGCTCGATCACCCTGCACGGGCAGGTTCGGACGTTGGAGATCGCTCGGCAAGCCGAGGAAATCGCCACTCCCTACGGCGGGCAAAACAAGGTGCACAATCTGCTGGAAGTCGGCGGCGGGCAGCAGGTGTTGCTGGAAGTGAAGTTCGCTGAAGTTGATAAGCAGGCTGCCTCGCAGCTTGGCATCAACCTCGGCGGGACCGATGGAACGAGTTTTGTCGGCGACAACATTGGTCAGATCAATAGCTTTGGCACCACCACCTTCAACAATCCGACCACCGGATTTCCCATGCAGCTTCTGAGCGCGGCCAATCCGGCCGGCGGCGCCACGACCGTCTTCGGACAGGGCGCAATGGGCAAGATCGCGTTCGATTATTTCGTCGATGCCCTGGAGACCAACAATCTCCTGCGCGTCCTGGCGGAACCGAACGTCATCACCACCAGCGGCCAGAAGGCCAGCTTCATGGCCGGCGGACAGATTCCGATTCCAGTGCCCCAGTCCAGCGGCAGCGGCGTCGTCATCACGATTGATTATAAGGACTATGGCGTGCAACTGAACTTCACGCCGATCGTCCTGGGCGACGGGCGCATTCGCCTGGAAGTCAACCCGGATGTCAGCCAGTTGGACTACAGCCACACCGTCAATATCTCCGGAACGGAAGTCCCGGGATTCACGGATCGTAATGTCAACACGACGGTAGAACTGGCCGAAGGGCAGACCTTCACCATCGCCGGTTTGTTGCAGGACAACATCACGACCACCAACCAGGAATTCCCGGTGCTGGGCGACCTGCCCATTCTTGGGGCATTGTTCCGGTCGGTGGCATATCAGCGCTCTGAGACCGAACTGGTGGTGATGGTCACCCCGGTGTTGGTGCATGGCGTTGATCCGGCGGATGTGACACGAGCGCCCGGCGAGAAGTGGCGCACCCCGTCCGAACCCGGCCTCTTCCTCATGAAAGACATGGGCGGCGAGCAACTGAATCCGGATGGATCGGCCACCAAGGGCCCGGCCCCGGAATATCACGGCGCCGTCGGGTTTAATCCCGTCGTCAGCCGAGCCGATTTTCACTGATGTAGGGAACAGGACCGCGGGTTGTAAGCGTTGATGGACGGGGTCGCGCTGACGAATGAGCAGCGCGGCGCCCGACGAGGCTGGAGCCTCTTGGCGAAGGATATTGCTCATGGTTGTGCAATTGAACTGTGTGATCGTCGACGCCGACAACGGCAATCGCGAAGAATTGGCTGGATTCCTCAGCCACTTCGGAGTCTTGCCCGTTGCCCAGTTGGGGACGGTGGATCATCTCGCCGGATTGCTCAGCCGTCCCGAAGCCCCGATGCTGGCGATCGTCAACCTCGATCCCAACCCGCAGGAGACGCTGCGAAAGATCAGCCAACTCCCGCGGCAGTTTCCGTTGTGCAGCTTTTTCCTGATGAGCCAGACGGTGGATGCCGGCCTGCTCATGGAGGCGATGCACCTGGGCATTCGGGAATTTATCCCGCTGCCGATCAGCGAGCAGAAATTTTCCGCGGCGATCGAGCGTGTCGCCCAGAGCCATGGAATGGGCAAACGGGCGCGGATCATTCACGTGATCCCGACGATTGGCGGATGCGGTTCGACGACGGTGGCATGCAACATCGCCGCCGCCCTCGCCCGCAGCGGAAAGACAGTGCTGATTGATTTGGATTTGGTCCGCGGCGGCGTGGCGAGCTATTTCGATACCCGCGCCCGGTACACGATCGCCGACATCATGGACGCCGCTGAAAAACTCGACAAACAGTTGCTCGACAACGCACTGGCGATCCACAAAAAGAGCAACCTCGCCATCCTCGCGCGGCCGGAATTGCCGGAGGATACCCAGCGAGTGAACCAGGCGGGCCTGACCCGGCTGCTGAACGTGCTGAGCCGCGTGTTTGATTATGTCGTGATCGATTCGGTCATGAGCATCTCGCCGATGTACGCGTCGGTGATTCAGTCGTCGGATGTGAACTTGCTGGTGATGCAACTGAATGTCCCCAGCGCCAAGAATGCCGAACGGTTTGTCGGCGCGCTGAGGCGAATGGGCGTGGAATCGTCCAAGATCATGACAGTCGTCAACCGCTACGTGAAGAAGGGCAACGACATCGAGCCGGACGAGTTGGAACGGTCGCTGGGATTGAAAGTGTCCTGGCTGATTCCCAACGATTTCCGCAATGCGATCCAGGCGATCAACTTTGGCGAACCGGTCGTACTCCGCTCGCCCAAGAGCGAGATCGCGGTGAGTCTGGTGGAACTGGCGTCGACTTTGGAGAAGGAACCCGGCGCTACGGCGCCGCAACAAGGCCAAGGGCAGGTAGCGGCGTGACCGATTGAATGTAGTACGGAGCGAACCATGGGATTGTTTACAAGAGCAAATACCGCAACGCTGCCGCCGGGGAGTCCGGAGGCCGCGGGTGGTGCTGGGGTGACCGGAGGCGAGAAAGCCGCTGGACAGGGGAGCAAGTCCGGGCTGATTGCCGGCGCCGAGGCGCCGGCTCCCGCGCCACAGTCCACCGTGCGCCCACCGCCGCCGGCGCCGCCGCCACAGCCCATGATCTCGGAGCGCAGCAGCCAGTTCGATCTGCTGAAGGTGAAGATTCACCAGCAGTTGGTGGAGCGGCTGGACGTACAGAATCTGCGGTCGCTCCCGCCGGATACGGTCCGCGCCGAGGTGCGAATCGTCATCCGCGATCTGTGCCAGGGCGAACGCAGTCTCATGACCAGTCAGGATCAGGAACGCCTCATGGACGAGGTGATGGACGAAACTTTCGGGTTGGGCCCGCTCGAAACTCTGCTGAAGGACCCAACCGTCAGCGATATTCTGGTGAACCGCTTTGACCGGATTTACGTCGAACGCCGCGGCCGGCTGGAGCGCGTGGAAGTTCGCTTCCGCGACAATCTGCATCTCCGCCAAATCATCGACCGCATCGTGGGCTTGGTCGGCCGGCGCGTGGACGAAACCAGCCCGATGGTCGACGCCCGTCTCGCCGACGGCAGCCGCGTGAACGCAATTATTCCGCCGCTGGCACTGGACGGACCGGCGATGAGCATTCGCCGATTCGGCTCCAAGCCGATGCAGTTGGAAGACCTGATTCGCCATGGCGCATTTCCGCCGGCGGTCATGGATTTCCTCTCCGCCGCCGTGCAGGCACGTTGCAATGTGCTCATCAGCGGCGGCACGGGCTCTGGCAAAACGACATTACTCAACTGCTTGTCGCGCTACATTCCCGGCGAAGAGCGCGTGGTGACAATCGAAGACGCCGCGGAATTGCAATTGCAGCAGCCGCACGTCGTCCGACTGGAAACCCGTCCTCCGAATATTGAAGGCCGCGGTGAAGTGACGCAGCGCGATCTGCTGAAGAACTGTCTGCGTATGCGTCCGGATCGGATCATCATCGGCGAAGTCCGCGGCGGCGAGGCGCTGGACATGCTTCAGGCGATGAACACCGGTCACGAAGGTTCGATGACCACCGTTCACGCAAACAACACCCGCGACGCCCTGGCGCGATTGGAAGTCATGATCGCCATGGCGGGGTACGACATTCCGGTGCGCTCTTTGCGGCATCAGGTCGCCGGCGCTATTCAGCTCATCATTCAGGCGCAGCGTCTGAGCGGTGGGCGGAGAAAAGTGACCCGCGTGACGGAAATCACCGGGATGGAAGGGGAGAACATCCAGACGCATGATCTTTTCGTCTTCGAGCCTGTCGGCGTCGATTCCGAGGGACATGCAACGGGAAATTTTGTCGCCAGCGGCATTCGGCCACGCTGTGCGGAAAGGATCGAGCATCGCGGCATTTCCCTGCCACCCGATCTCTTCCTGCGCCGAAAAATCGAGATGCCTGTATAGGCCGCCGCTGAAAGGAACTGGACATGAATAACAATTTACTTCTTCCCATTCTCGCGGCGGTCTCCGTCATCCTGCTCGTTTGGGGCGTGGCCCAGGTGATGATGGGGCTCAAGGACGACAAGGAGAGACTGCGTCAACGACTCAGCGGCGAGGGCCGGGTTTCCGAGCACTTCGACGCCACGCATTTTAACGTCGTCAAAAAGCAGCGGATCGTCGGCGGCGTGTCAGGCGCGATCGCCTACCTCCCGTTTACCGAGAAACTGGGCTCCCGAATCGCGCAGACCTGGCCCAGTTTTTCGCTGGCAAAATTCACATTTTTGTCGCTGGGGCTTTCCCTCATGGGTTTCATGACCGTGGTGTTGGTCACGGGCGCATACGTGCTGGGTATCGCCGGCGCGGCGATCGGGTTTGGCCCGATGATTGTTCTCAATAATCAATACAACCGCCATCAACGCAATCTGATCTTGCAGCTTCCCGAGGCGCTGGACTTTCTTTCCCGCGTGTTGCGGGCTGGCCACAGCTTGAGCACTGGATTGCAGATGATGGCCGATGAGCTGCCATTGCCGCTCTCCGGCGAATTCCGCCGCTGCTACGACCAGCACAGTCTGGGGCAGTCGCTGGAAGAGTCTCTGAAAGACACGGCGGTGCGCGTCGACAATCCCGATTTCGGATTCTTCGTGACGGCGATCCTGATCCAACGGTCCACCGGCGGCGATCTCTCGGAGGTGCTGACCAACATCAGCGACATGATCCGCCAGCGAATCCGGCTCTCGCAGAGTGTGAAGGCGAAAACCGCCGAGGGACGATTCACCGGGTATATCCTGACCGTCTTCCCCGTGGTGATGTTCTTTGTCTCGTACTACATGAGCCCCACTTATGCCAGCGTGCTTCTGCACACCCGAAAGGGCATTGGCCTGATGTGTCTGGCGGGCTGCATGTTGGTGTCGGGGATATTCGTGATTCGAAAGATTACTACCGTCAAGGTGTAAGGGCATTGGTGCAACATGAACGATGAACTGATGTTACTTGGCTGTGCGTTCGCCTCGGTGACTGCCCTGGCGTACTACGTTTCGACGCTCCTGTTCAAGAGCGACGATGGCGGCAAGCTTCGCTCGCGTCTCCAGGGCAAGGACCAAAGCGCGCAGGTTGAGAAAAAAGAAAAACAGGGCGTCGGACCATTGCTACAGCAACTTGGTCAGGCGGCCAGCAAGCCGTTCATGCCCTCCAGCCGCGAGAAGCAATCGGCCCTGCGCAAACAGCTCGCCCAGGCCGGCATTTACAGCCCCTCGGCCATTCGAGCCGTGCAGGGTTCCAAGTTCATCTGCCTCGCCTGCGGACTGTTCGTCGGTTATACGGTCGGACTCCTGCTTAACAGCATGTCGATCTTCCTCTCCGTCGGTGGATTGGCGGGATATCTCCTGCCCACCATCTGGCTGCGGGTCAAGATCAAGGCAAATCAGAAGGCCCTGGATTTCGGACTGGCCGATGCTTTGGATTTGATGGTCGTCTGCGTCGAGGCCGGCCTCACGGTCGATTCCTCCATGCAACGCGTCGGCGACGAGCTGGCGATGGTGCATCCGGTCATCAGCCGGGAATTCGGCATCACCCACATGGAAACCCGCGTCGGTCTTTCCCGTGGCGAGGCCCTCCGAAACCTCGGCCAGCGAACCAGCAATGCTTCGATGATCTCACTTGCCGCGATGCTCAACCAGGCCGATCGTTTCGGCACCAGCATCGCATCCGCCCTTCGCATTCAGGCCGAGAGTTTGCGCCTGGTGCGGCAAAACAAGGCCGAGGAACAGGCGGCGAAAAGCTCGGTTAAGATGAGCTTCCCGCTGGTGCTGTTCATCTTCCCGGCGACGTTCATCGTGCTTCTTGGACCCGTGGTCATTCAGTTGATGGCCAGCCCGCTCATGAAATAACGGCAGGAGAAAATGGATATCGGGCCCGAAGAAAATTCCGGCTCAGAACAATTGGAAAAACAGCCGATGGCTGAAGAGATGGAGTTAACTATGTTCAAACCCAATCGTGCCAACATCACTACCTGGATCGCCGGCGGAGCTTTGGCTCTGCTGGCCGGCTGCTCGTCTTCGCAGACCCCGGTGAACCACTCCGAGCGGTTCGACACGGACATGCAGGCGACGCAGATCAATACCCTGATGGACACCGAGAAGGCCTCCGGATCGCGTGCCGATTCGACGCTCTATCCCCAGCACTTTGACGGCCCCGGCCTCAGCTCGCTGGGAACGACGGAGCTGGACCTGATCCTGGCCGATTCGCACAGCACCAATCCGCTGGTCATCTATATGGACGTTGCGGACGACACCTACTCGGATGATCGCCGCACCGCCGTCAGCCGCTACCTGCAGGACAAGGGCGGCCTGAAACCGGAACAGATCAAATTTGAATCCGGCGTGAATCCCGACACGTATCACCCCGTGGAAGATGACTTAGCCAACTACAGCCGAACCGACACTTCCAGCGAGTCCACGCCGGAGAGCGGCGGCGCGAGCAGCTCAGGTGCCGGACACTAACGGGTCTTCCGGATGGGAGATTCCGGCAAGCGACCCTCAGCGGGGCGAGTTCCAAGGAACTCGCCCCGCTGGTTTTTTGCGCCGGGCTTGCAACAATACATGCCAGATGAAGTCAGGATGTTGCGGAGCCTGGAGAGATGGCATGAGCATTTCCCGTGGACTGGGAGCGATCGTTGCGGTGATAATCTTGCTGGGCGGATCGATCGCGGTTCACGCTGATGCCGCCGGTAACCAACCGGTGACGGTCCACGACGATCGAGACCGCATTGCATTCGATAACGGCATCGTCTCCTTCGACGTCCTCAAAACCAACGGCAATTTCGAGTCGCTCCGATACCGCGGGGCTTCAATCCTCGCATCTCCCGGCTATCTGGATTGGGTCGCCTCTCGCAATTATCACATTCAACGCGGCGTCTGCACGCTGATCACCGACCCGTCCGAAAACGGTGGGGCGATGGCGGAAATCAGCATCGTGCAGAAATATGCGGGCACGGGTTTCCCCTTCGACGTGGAGATTCACTATGTTCTCCGCCGCGGCGACAGCGGGCCGTATGTCTTCGTGATTTTTTCCCATCACAAGGGATATCCAATCGGAGATTTTGCGCAGTCGCGCTGGGTGCTCAATCTGAACGACAGCGTTTTCGATTTCATCAACGACGATGCCCAGCGAAGATTTGTTATGCCGCCTTCGGATACTCCGACCAAAGCGCTGGGGCCCAAGGAATCGCTGATGTTTACCGAGGGACCGTTCAAGGGCCAGATCACCGACAAGTATCACTTTTATGTCGATAGCGGCGACAGCTTTTTTTACGGATGGACCGGTACGGAGAGCCGCCTAGGCTGCTGGGTTGTATTCGGCAGCAACGAAGCCCAGAACGGCGGCCCCACGAAACAGCACAACGCGGCCCAGTTCGGCCGACTGCTGTTTAAAATTATCACCTGCACGCATTACGGCGCATCCGGCATTCATGTCGATGCCGATCAGGAGTGGCAGAAAATCTACGGACCCTGGATGCTCTACCTCAACCATGCCGATTCCAATGATGATCTCTGGGCGGACGCCCAGAAAAAATCCGATCAGGAACGTGCCGCATGGCCTCTGGCGTGGATGCACAATCCGGCGTATCCACTGGCGGACCAGCGCGGGACGGTGAGCGGGCAGTTGCAGATCAACGATCCGCAGGACACCTTGGCATCGCCGGCAAATGCGTGGGTGGGGCTCGCCGCCCCCTCGCCCGATTGGCAACAGCAATCCGATGGATATCAATTCTGGGTACATGCGGACAAAGACGGCAACTTCCAAATCCCCGCCGTCCGCCCCGGACATTACACCCTATATGCCTTTGTCGATGGCGTCATGGATCAATTTCGTCACGACAACATCGACGTGACGCCCGGCGGTTCCATCGATCTCGGCACCCTCGCCTGGCAACCGCTCCGATTCGGCACACAAATCTGGCAAATCGGCACGCCCGATCGCACCGCCAAGGAATTTCGCCATGGCGATGATTATCGAAAATGGGGCCTGTGGCTCGAATATCCCAAGGATTTCCCCAACGGCGTGAACTTCGTCATCGGAAAAAGCAACGAACGCACCGATTGGAATTACGCCCAGGTCAACGTGCTGAAAAACGGCGAATGGGTCGGCACCACCTGGAACATTCTCTTCGACCAATCCACGCCCCCAACCTCCGGCACCGCGGTCCTTCGTCTGGCAATGGCATCCACACACAACGCCAAGCTCACGATCGCGGTGAACAATCAGGTGGTGGACAGTTTTACCACGCCAGCCGACAACGCCATGATCCGCGCCGGAATTCACGGACAATATTCCGAGCAGGACACGTTCTTCGACGCATCCCTGCTCCGCCCCGGCCAGAACACGATTTCATTGACACAATCCGCCGGCGGCAGCAATCAAAAGAGTGTCATGTATGATTGCATTCGGCTCGAAATCGATTCAACCAAACCATTCGACAAATCCATCATCCCCGCCCATCCGCACGTCTTTCCGCAAACCGGACGTCCAAACAGCGAAGTCGATGATTGACTCGCTTCGCGGGAAAAAGGGGACATCACTGATTAATAATCAGTGATGTCCCCTTTTTTATAGTTCCTCTTTATGGTATTCTTTGTAGTGTGCCGCGAACCGCGAGATCGATTGAGGCCGACCTCATTTACCACGTGCTTAACCGTGGCAATGGGAAGATGCGCCTCTTTCACAAAGATGGTGACTATGCGGCGTTTGAGCGGGTGCTGTCCGAAGCGATTCATCGTTATCCGGTCGATCTGCTGACGTATTGCCTGATGGATAATCATTGGCATTTGGTGGTCAAACCCAGAACAGACGAAGCGCTGGGGAAAATGATGGGTTGGATTGGTGTTACGCATGTCCGCCGGCATCATGAGCATTACCACACGCGCGGCGGAGGGCACCTTTATCAAGGGCGATTCAAAAGTTTTCCGGTTCAAACAGATCGTTATTTCCTGACGCTCTGCAGATATGTCGAAGCCAATGCAGTCCGTGCCGGCATTGTCAGGGATGCGCTAAATTGGCCATGGGGCGGCGCGGCTATGCGGCAGCATCCGGAACCTTTGCTGCCACTGACGCAATGGCCCGTGGATAGACCACGGAACTGGCATGCGCTATTGAACGATCCAATCGATACCGGACAAATAGAACAAATGCGAACAAGCATCACTCGCGGCCGTCCACTGGGCGACGAGCCGTGGGTCAAAAAAACCGCCAGCCGCCTCGGCTTGGAATTTACTTTACGAAATCCCGGCCGGCCGTCGAAGGTAAAAAAACCATGATCGCTAAGAAAGGGGACATCACTGATTAATAATCAGTGATGTCCCCTTTATCTCCGCCTCCGGCGTTTTTTCCCTGGACGGTTAAGGAGAAGGAGAGTGGGTGGGGTGCGGGGGCGGGAGAGAAACTTGAGGGCTATATGGTTCTCTCCCGCTCCCGCATTGCATTTGACGTCAGTTGCCCGGCTCGCCGCCATGATTCTGTTTTTGAGCAGAATTCAAAATAGGCTAAACAGCAGATATGCACACGGCGCCGCCAGCAGCGGGCTGTCGATGATGTCCAGCAACCCACCGAAGCCGGGGATGATTTTGCCGCTGTCTTTCACTTCGGCGTCGCGCTTCATCAGGCTTTCCAGGAGATCGCCGGCTTGGCCGACGCCGCCGATGATGGCGCCGAAGAGAAGTCCTTTTTCCCAATTGAGGGTGGAAAGCGCGGTGTGCCAGAAGAGGGCGCAGCCCATGCCGACCAGCGCGCTGGTCGCCAGGCCGAAGCCGAGGCCTTCCCAGGTTTTTCCGGGGCTGAGCCAGGGGATCAGTTTATGCTTGCCGTACGCTTTCCCGCCAAAGAATGCGCCGATGTCCGCGAATTTCACCACGAGCAATATCATCACCACCGCCTGCGTCGACCCCTGAAATCCATGTGGTTCGGTCGAGTGTTTCACCCGCAGCGCCAGCAAAAACCATCCGAGTCCGCCGAGATATAGCATCGCAAGAACAGTCCCCGCCATGTGCGTAATCGCCTGCTGGCTTTCGCGCCCACTGGCGCGACGAAGGGCGGCGAGAATCATCGTGATGACGATGATGAAATCGAGCGTCGAAGCCGCGATGTGCTGGAACCAGGGGAATTGCGTGAAGAATGCGTGCAGCATCAAGAGCCCGCATCCGAGCGTGGCGATGATGCGATAGGGCCGGACGTGTTCCATCGTGAACATCCGCGCCAATTCCGTCATCGCCAGCGGCAGGAGGATCATGAGAATGGCGAACAATCCCGCACCCGCCAATCCATATCCCGGGCGTGGCTGGATCGCCGCCCACGAACTCGCCTCGGTCCATTTTTCAATTCGATAATCGAGGTAAAGCAGCCCGAGCAAAACGGCCAGCATGATCGGGCCATACGTCAGGCGGTTCCGCAATGAATCTTGCATGGTGGAAATGCGCGGTCAAACGTGCAGAGTGTTGGTGGTGTCCAGCGCCCCGAATCGGCGGTTGCGAGAGGCATATTCCCGCAGAGCGCAGTGCAAATCCTTCACCGAAAAATCCGGCCAGAGCACCGGGCTGACAATCAGCTCCGCATAACTGATCTGCCAGAGGAGATAATTGCTGACGCGCATTTCGCCGGCGGTGCGAAGCAAAATATCGGGATCGGGCATTCCCGAAGTGTAAAGATTATCGCTGATGGTTTCCTCACGGATGTCGCGCGGATCCAGCCCGCCTGAAGCCACGCGCTCGGCGATGGCGCGAACGGCATCGGTAATTTCCGCCCGGCTGCCGTAGTTGAGCGCGAGATTCAGTTGCAGCCCATCATTTCCCGCCGTCTCCGCCAGAGTTTGATTCACCTCATCCAGTACCAATTGCGGAAGATGATCCAGCCGGCCGATTTGTTTGAAGCGGATATTATTCTCCATCATCGTCGGCCGTTCCTGCCGCAGATAATCGACGTACATCTGCATGAGGAACGACACCTCATCGATCGGCCGCTTCCAATTCTCCAGGCTGAAGGAATAGAGCGTGAGAAAATCCGGCGATCCATGCTCACGTCGCAGGCGGGCGCATTCGGTGACGATCTCCTTCACCGCCTTAGCCCCTTCCTGATGCCCCCGCACGCGGGGCAACCGACGCTGCACCGCCCATCGGCCGTTGCCGTCCATGATGACGGCGATATGCCGCGGCAGACGCGTTTCCGAAATGTCGGCGGGCAGGGACATAGTTGCTAAGTGTAAGTACGGGCGGGGGGTGACGCCAGTTTCAGCAATATCATTAATTTTGAAAAATCAGCAGCGGGAAATCGAATCCTAATGCTCCTCAGCCGCGCGCGTCAGATGATATTCATACGCATCCACCAATGCCTGCCAACTGGCGTCGATGATATTCCCGCTGACGCCGATGGTGCCGAAGATTTCCCGGACGCCGTTGGCGCGGTCGCGCCGGCATTCGATGACCACCCGCACATTGGCGGCCGTCTCATCCTTGGAATTGATCACCCGCACCTTGTAATCCGTCAGATGCACCTGGGCGATTTGCGGATAGTGGGGCAGCAGGGCGATTCGCAGCGCGCTATCCAGCGCGTTCACCGGCCCATCCCCCTCGGCCACGTGATGCTCCTCCTGACCTTTGACGCGCAACTTCACCGTCGCTTCGCTCACCGGCTGGCCGCCGTTCTGCTTTAAAACCGTGATTCGATAATGATCCAGCCCGAAGAATGACTGATATTTCCCAATCTCCTTGCGCACCAGCAATTCAAAACTCGCCTCGGCCACCTCGAACTGATACCCCGCGTTTTCCAGCTCCTGCACCTTCTCCAAAACCCGGCGGAGAATCACCTTGTCATTTGCGAAGTTAAAAGTTTTGCCGGCTTTTTCAGCAATATTGCTCGCGCCGGACAACTCGCTGACCAGCACCTTCCGCGCATTGCCCACCGCTTCTGGCGAGACATGCTCGTAGGTCGTCGAATCTTTCTGAATCGCATGCACGTGCATCCCGCCTTTGTGGGCAAACGCACTGGAGCCCACATACGGCTGGCCGTTGATGGGATTCTGATTGGCGATTTCGTAAACATACCGGCTGGTTTCCGTCAAATGTTTGAGCGTCCCGGGATGGAGGCAATCGAGGCTGTATTTGAAATGCAGATTGGCGACGAGCGGGATCAGGTCCATGTTTCCGCATCGCTCGCCCACGCCGTTGATGGTGCCCTGCACATGATCTGCCCCCGCGCGGACGGCCGCCAGGGCGTTGGCTAGCGCGAGGCCGGAATCGTTGTGCGTGTGGATGCCGATCATTCCGGAAAGTTTTTCCCGCACCGCCTGGACCGCCTCGGCGACAAATTCCGGCATGCTCCCACCATTCGTATCACACAAAACCAGCACGGATGCCCCGGCATCCTGGGCCGCCCGCAAGGTGCTCAGCGCATAATCTCGGTTGGCGCGGAAAGCGTCGAAGAAATGTTCGGCATCATAAACCACATGCCGACCGGCCGATTTTATCAATCCAACCGAATCCCCGATCATCGCCAGATTTTCCTCCGGCGCGACACCCAGAACTTTGGTGACCTGGAATTCACTGCTCTTTCCCACCAGCGTGACCACCGGCGTCTCCGCCTGGAGCAACGCGCGCATCCCGGGGTCTTCCTCCGCCTTCACACCTCGCCGGCGGGTCATCCCAAAGGCCGAAATCCGCGCGTGTTGCAGCCGGATTCCCTTCATCTCGCGGAAAAACCCGGCATCCTTCGGGTTGGACAAGGGGAATCCCCCCTCGATGTAATCCACGCCCAGCGCGTCCAGTTTCTGGGCGATCAGCAATTTATCCTGCAACGAAAGATTGAATCCCTCTCCCTGGGTCCCATCGCGCAGTGTAGTGTCGAAGATTTCGATGCGTCGGCTCATGGATCTGTCCAAAAAAAAACCCTGCCATCGGGCAGGGCGGTGCTTTTTTCAGTTTAGAAGCGAACGGCCCTACCCGGGTTTTCCTGGGATAATAATCGTCCGGCCAATCGCGGCAATTTGCTGCATGCCCGTTATCATATCGTCAACTTGACAGGGGTCAATAACGCAATCAACCACCCGTGCGGCGGGGAATGTTCTTCCGGTTGGCATCGGCCCCGAAGGTCTGATTATGCCCAACCTGCTTGCCGCCCATAAACGGTTGGCCGGATTTCTTGTTCCCGCCGGAAGAGAATTTGTCCAATAACCCGCCAATGGTTTGCGAATGCGGTTTGATCAGCGATTCCTTGAGATTGCGGAAGGAGGATGATTCGGTTCCGCCGGCCAGCGGGGGGGCCAACTTACGCCCGACAATCGCTGCGGCCGCAGCCGCCGCGGCATCGGAATCAATCGCCGGTGTATTGACGTGGATGCCGGGCTCGGGTTTCGATGCGGGTTTGGTTCGGACCGGTTTACTCGGTTTCTTGGCCTTGGCCATATGTTGGTTCCTCAATGGTGAATGTACTAGATGCTACGCGTTTCCGTCGATTTGCTCAACACGAACAAATCCCCGGCTCCGCCGGGGCGATTTTCCGAGCGATAAAAATATTCCAATTTTCTCCTTGACCCCACAAAATATGTTAGTAATATGTACGGACGATCCCCATCCGCCCCTAGAACGGATGTGGGAACTCGACAGGCTTTGGGGCCTGTCAACGGGGCCGTTGCCGGCCAACCTCCGGCGGGATAGCGCAAGGGATTTGCGAACGCCCGTTCCGAGGCCCGCGTGCGTCCGCCTGTGAATGTGTTCGGGCGACACGGGGATGTC
>JBEKUH010000081.1:0-18836 GCA_049515255.1 Tepidisphaeraceae bacterium
ATAGAGGAAATCAAGGCGAGCAACCGATCCTGGAGTGAAATGGCTGCATTGTTGATTTCTCTGAATTCGCACATAGGTTTGTGGCATGTTTCTGGTGGCTCATGGCAGGCTCGGATCAACGGTATTGGCGCCGAGCGAATCGCTCGACCTTCACGTGTTTATAGATGCAGCAGGACAGTCGAAATCGAAACGCGTTTGGGGCGGCCTTGCGTTGCTCGGCACACGGGAGCTCGCATGGGTCGATGCCGAAATATCAACACTCCGCGCACTGCTTCCGGACGCGCTCGAGGGAAACGGCGAATTGAAGGGCAAAAAAGTTCCATTGCAAATTGCCAAGGACACCGGTGTTAAGGTCCGGCGGGAGGACCGTCGGATTCTGTTTTGGTCGAATTGGTACCCCAAGTTTAATGATCCCGAAATCATCGAGACGAGGCGACAACTGTCACAATTTCTGGCGGGCTTAAATCCAGACTCACGCATCTAGAACGCGCCGAAATTCAAGCGTGGCACGCTGACATGCGCGGCTACTTCGACACGCTTCGGCCCGCGAACGGGCATAAGGTCATCTCAATGGTATCGCACCTAAATTGGTTATACGGTGAAATTTCGAGAGTAAGTCTCGGGCCCCAGGTTCGTTCGGCGCGCATCGTGATTGATCAGGAAGATTTACCGGCTCCGGAGCGTACCAATCGCTTCTTAACCAGTTTTTTCGCGGCGGGCCTACAAAATGCGGGAATGTCTTTTCGCCGGACGGGTGGTTGCTTCAGGCGCGTCGACACTGGCGGCTGTTATGTGACGGTGGACGGATCCGCCAAATCAGATGAGCACGCTGGGCTCCAGTATGTAGACATTCTAATTCAGGTAGTGCAGCGACAGCTGCCGGGATTCTCCGCTCCACAAAATGAAAAGAAGGCGTAGCGTGGCACCTAACAATCGCAGCTTCCCTCTGTGCCTTGGGTCTATTCCTCGTAGCTGCCCAGACTTCATCTCCATCTATAATACGCCCCGGCACAAAGCGGATGTAATCCTCTTAGGATAGCGGTCGGGAGAACCGACTCGCCTCGTGCGGCAGGACGAGCTTATACATCGTTGCGTGCCTGCCGCCATGGCTTGACGCGGTGCGATTTGATGTCCTTGATGCCACGCACGAACGACTTCTGGAAACCAGGGATGGCGAGAAGTTCGCGCGTCGCGGCGTTGGTTTGGCCGCTTGCGACGAAATCAAGAAACTTTCTCACCAGCCGCACGTCTTTGGGCGAAATGCCGTCGATGATGGATTAGGCTTCTTCTCTCAGTTCGACCGTGCTCATGGCGGCAGTATAACGGAATGAACGCGGTGGATCGACTTCAGGTTTTACCGGACAGGATCATCGGCGACCGAGCCGAAATTATGTCTCGTTCAACATAAATCCACGAACCAAATCGGCGATTTCATCGGCTGCCGTGTCCAGCGCGAAGTGGCCCGCATCCAGAACATGAACCTCCGCCTTGGGCACATCCCGGCGATACGCTTCCGGCTCGCTCGGGTCGAACGATAAATCATATTTTCCCCACAAAACCAGCAAGCGCGGCTGGGTTTTTTGCATCCAGGCTTGCCATTTTGGGTAGGACTCGACGTTGGTGCGGTAGTCGTAGAACAGATCGCTCTGGATGTCGGCCTGGCCGGGCTGGTTGAGGAAGGCGTATTCATCGGTCCAGAGATCGGGGTCGTATCGCTCGGGGTGCGGGTCGGTGCCGACGTGGCGGGTGCGGGTGGTTTCCAGCGAGAGCAGGTTGGTGCGCAGGGCGGATTCATTCGCGACGCGATCGGCCCAGAACGCCCGCCGGGTTTTCCAGTTGGCGCCGAGGCCGGAGTTGTGCGCGACGGCATCTTGAACGATCAGCGATTCGACACGATCCGGATGCGCCAGCGCCATGCGAAATCCGACCGGACCGCCGTAGTCCTGCATGTAAAGCGTGTACTTCGACAAGTCCAGCGACTCGGTGAAGTGATCCATGACCGTCGCGATGTTGTCGAAGGTGTATGCGAATTCTTTCGGCGACGGCGCATCGCTGTGACCAAATCCCGGATAGTCCGGCGCGACCAGATGAAATTGGTCTGCCAGCCGGGCGAACAGCGGCTCGAACATCCGCGAGGAAGATGGAAGTCCGTGCAGAAGCAGAATGGTCGGTGCATCTTCGGGCCCCGCCTCGCGATAAAAAATCGAGAGGCCGTCCACTTTCACAGTTTGGTACAAAGTGTGTTGAGACATGGCAAACTCCTTCGGTGCCATCACTTTCCCCGGGGAATAAATCCGGGAATGCCGCTCTCCACGACGGCATTAAACCTGACGCGCGATTTGATTCCGTCGCTAATCTCTGCAACGGCGTCTGCAGGAAGGGCAGAAACTTGAAAGTTTTCCTGGATGCGGCTGGGGGTCTTGGAGGTGGTCAAGAGTGCGGTCCCGCGCTGGATGGCCCAGGCGAGTAAAACTTGCGCCGGGGTCTTTTTGACTCGCTGGGCGATTGCGACGATGACAGGATCTTCCAGCAACTTGGGCTCGCTGCTGTGGCCCAGGGCTGCGAAAGCTTGCAGCGCGATGCCATTGCTTTTGCAATAGTTCAAAAGGTCCCATTGCGGGAGATACGGATGCGATTCGACGTGAACAACCGCAGGTTTAATCCTCGCGGCTTCAACGATCTGCTTCACCTGTTCCAAGCTGACATCAGATAATCCGATGGCCTTGCACTTGCCACCACTCACCAAGTCTTCCATTGCCTTCCATGTATCCAGCAGTGTCACGCCTCGGTCATAAATTACATTGCCATTTGCATCCCTGGGGTCCTGCTCATCACCGGGTTGGAATGCGAAGGGGGTGTGGATGAGATAAAGATCGAGGAAGTCGAGTTGGAGTCTCTTGAGGCTTGCCTCGAAGGCGGGTTTGACACGTTCAGGACGATGATTTGTGTTCCAGAGCTTCGTGACGACAAACACGTCCTCCCGTTTGATCTTCCCGCCCTTGAATACGTCCTGTATTGCTTCGCCGACCTCTCTTTCAGTTCGGTAACGTTCCGCGGTGTCGAGCAAGCGAAATCCCGCCTCCAGCGCCGCCTTGGTCGCGTTTCTGGTTGCGATGGGATCGGGAATGAGTGTGCCAAAGCCGAGCGCTGGCATGGCGCCAAAGCCATTGTTGAGAGCCATTTTTGTATACCGAAGGTCGTCGGGTTCAGCCATTGTTTCACTCCTTTGGATGTCGATTACTGTACCACATGGTCTCGCGGCATGACCCGGATTGATCGACAATCATTATGCCGTACTGCGGTCGATACCAACGTCTAATAGATTTTTCACGATACTTTCTGGCTTAATATTGACTGATGTAAGATGCGTTTTCCTCGAGGTGAATCATGAAAGCAATCGTTCTCCATGAATATGGTGGCCCGGAAGTGCTGAAGTACGAAGACTACCCTGATCCGGTTCCGGGTTCGGGCGAGGTGTTGGTCAAGGTCGCCGCGGCGGGCGTGAATCCGATCGACTACAAGCGGCGGGCGGGATTGACGAAGGATTTTTATCCCATGCACTTTCCGGGCCTCATCGGAGTTGATATGGCGGGGACGGTGATCAAGATCGGGCCGGGGGTGAAAGATTTTTCAGTCGGTGATCGGGTGTTCGCCATGGCGGATAACACTTACGCCGAACTTTGTGTCGTGAATGAAGCGGTTCTGGCGAAGGCCCCCGACGGGCTCGATTTGATCGAGGCGGCGGCGTTGCCGCTGGTGACGGTGACCGGCAACCAGCTTCTCGCGGCTACGGGAATCAAATCGGGCCAGACGGTTTTGGTCACAGGTGCCGCGGGAAATGTCGGGCGTTCGGCGGTATTCACGGCGAAGGATCGTGGAGCGACCGTGATCGCGGGGATTTTGACGAGGCAGATGGATCAGGCGAAAACAGTTGGTGCGGATCAGCTGCTCGCAACAGACGACGACACCGCGATTGTGAATCTTTCGCCACTCGATGGGGTTGCGGATGCGGTCAATGGAAAAACGGCCGAGAAGCTGATCGCCAAGGTCAAGCCGGGAGGCGTGTTTGCCACGGTTGTTAATGCCCCGCAGAGCGCCGCATATTATCCGTCGGTCAAGGTGGCACATGTATTCTCAAAATTCGACAGGAAGACGCTCCAGTTCATGGCGGAAGCGGTGCGAGACGGCAAGCTGGTAATCCCGATTGGCCGGAAGATGCCACTGAGCCAAGCGGCCGAGGCTCATGCAGCGGCAGAAAAGGGTGGGATCGGGAAGATATTGCTGATACCTTGAACCCCTGAAGGAAAATCGAAAATGAAAAAAGATCACCCCGGAATCAATCCCGCTTCCAAACCAAGCGGCGACGGTTGTGTGGAATGCCTGGCGTCGCAGAATAGTTGGTGGTTTCATCTCCGTCGATGCGCAGAGTGCGGGCACATCGGATGCTGTGACAGTTCTCCAAGTCAGCATGCATCAAAGCATGCGGCGGCGACGGGTCATCCGATCATTTGCAGCTTCGAGCCGGATGAGGACTGGTTCTACGATTATCGCACTCAGGAAATGATCAAAGGCATGGAATTGCCCCCGCCGCACGCGCATCCCAGAAGTCAGGCCGTACCTGGGCCCGCAGGAAGGGTGCCGCCCAACTGGGAGTCGCTGGTAAGCTAGCTGGCGAATAGGTGGATCATTCTCAATTCCGGTAGAAGCTCCCCTTGGATTCCCTTTGAAAAATCAACTCGTCTTCGGATGCTGTGCAATGGCCCAGAGGCGGAGTTCTCCGAAGAGTTGTGCCAGGGTGGCCGGAAGGTAGTGTGCGTTGAGGCCGCTAGGGTTGGGTAGAACCCAGGCGCGGCTGCCGGCGAAGAGGGGCTTTTGAAGGCCGACCTGGGCATCTTTCATGCCGGAGACGATGCGGTAGGGATGGATGCCGAGGAAGGCAACAACAGTCGGGCGCCAGCGTTTGACTTTTGCCTGGAGGCGTTGGCCGCCGGCTCGAAGTTCGTCGTCGGTGAGTTCATCAGCGCGGGCAGTGGCGCGTTCGACGATGTTGGTGATGCCCAGCCCGAGATCGAGAAGGAGGGATTCCTCAAAGGGGGAAAAGAGGCGCGGGGTGAAGCCGCCGGCGTGTAGCGCGGGCCAGAATCGGTTGCCGGGGCGTCCGAAGTGGTGGCCGATGGCGGCGGTGTAAAGGCCTGGGTTGATGCCCGCGAAAAGCACGATGAGATTTTTGGCAATCAGATCCGGAACGATCTTTTTTCGCGCGGCCAGGAGCTGCGCTTTGGTGGGTTTCCAGGGGGTGGGCAAAGTCGGATTCATAGGACGGCGTCATTGCAGGATGTTTTGCCGCTAGTTTACCAACATCCGAAATGCGCGCCGCCATCCACATATAGAATATGACCCGTGACCGACTGGGCATCCGTCAGATACATGACGGCATCGGCAATCTCCTTGACGGTCGAAGGCCGGCCCATCGGTGATCGTCGCTCCATCTCGGCATCGGGGGTATTACCATGCATCGGGGTATCCACGACGCCGGGCGCGACGGCATTTACGCGGATACCGTCCTTTGCGTACTCCATTGCAAGCTGTTGTGTGACCGTGGCGAGGCCGCCCTTGGTAATCATCGGGACGGATGCCAGCGTGCCTCGGATCGGATTGCGAACCAGGGCGGCGGTGATCGTGACGATGCTTCCGCGAGTTTTCTGCGCCAGCATCTGCTTAACGCAGCGTTGCGTGAGATAAAGGAATCCTCCGAGGTTTGTCGAGACCAGCAATTTGAAATCCTCGGCGGTGTAATCCGTGAAAGGCTTGTTAAAGATGATGCCGGCGTTGTTGACCAGGACATCGATGGATTTGAAGCGCGATAACGCCGTCTCGACAATGTTGGCGGCCGTGGCGGGATCGCCGATATCGCCGTCCACGAGTGCGACTTCATTGGATGCGACGATCTCAGCGGATTGTGACATCTTCCGGGAATTCGCGACGACATTGAAACCGCGCTCGACAAAAGCTTTCACGACGCCAGCGCCGATTCCTTGTGAAGCTCCGGTGACGATGGCGGTTTTTCGTGGATTGTTCATGATCTGCCCCTCATCTACGCACCTTCAACAATGCGGAAATCGCGCTGCGCGCCGGAGCCGAGAGCATGAAGCGCCGCTTGGTAAGCCTCGCTTTCGCGAGCCGCCACGGCGATGTCATAGCTGTCGAATTCGACAACAATCGCACGCTGCGGTATTCCCGCTTCATATACCTGCAACTGGCTCATGGACCGGGTCAGAACGCGTCCGCCGGATGATTGAATCGCCGGCCCTGCCAATGCCGCATAGGTCTTTACGGCCGACTCATCCGAAATCGATCGGTACGCCACCACCCAATAACCTTTTTTCATAATGCCGTCCTACTCTGCGCTCAAGACGATGCGGGTTACGGTTGTGGGAATCCGAACATCAACCACGATTGATTGGCTACCCAATGCGGGTACAGCTCCGTCATCTGATCGAACAGCTCCTGGTCGGATTTCGCGGTTTTCTGCAACCGATCGAAGTCCTGCAGGTAACGCTTGGTGTCTTGGATTGTCGAGGGAGAGTCGGGCGCGCCGGGCTTCTTGTGACCGGCGACAACCATCGCCGGGTCCAGCGCCGCCAATCGGTCCAGCGCCGCGATCCAATTCTTTCGGCTCTCGGGGGTGGTGTCGCCGACGTAAACGCGGCATTGGTTGTATACCACGTCGCCGGCGACGATCAGGCCGATCGACGGAACGTAAAGAGACGTCGAATCCGGACAATCGGTGCGGCCCTGCTCGATGATGCGCAATTCGTGGCCCTCGAGAGTGAACGTGGCGTGCTCATAAGGCTCGGGTGGAACCAACTTGGTGGCGATTTGCCCAGGAAAGAGTTGGCGGGCCAACCGCTCCACTACGGGAGAGAAAGACATCTGCATGGCGTCCACCGCCTCTGGCGTTGCTATCGCCCGAGCGCTCGGGAAACGGTCGAGCAGAATGCTCAGACCGTAGAAGTGGTCGAAATGGGCGTGCGTTATATAGATGGTCTCCAGGTTGCGGTTGTGCAGAGCGACCCAAGCCGCCAGAGCCTCGGCCTCAGCCACCGTCGTCATTGCGTCCACCAGCACCGCGTCGTACTCGCCGAAGATTAAAGTCGACGTGGCCGGGTCAAAGCCGAGCGCTTCGCCGAAGGGCCTTGGCCGCTCGCCGACCATCGTCTTTCCCGGGGCGGTAAAAACATTCACACTGAGCGTGTTCGACGTAATGGGGGCGGTCATGTGCATGGTCTCCTTAAGTTCATTATGACTGTCTTTTCTATGGCTGAACTTCCGGATTGAGCGTCAGCCGTACGTGAGATCGGTGCTCTGCCCGATCTCGATAATGTAGCCGTCAGGATCGCGGATGTAGCAGCGAATCTCGCCGTACTTGGGGATCGGCTCCGTGATGAACTCGGCTCCTCGACTTTTCCACAATTGATAGCACGCCTGGATGTCCGCGACGCGAATATTCATAAAGCTGTTGATGTGATTCGGGTCCGGGACGCTGAGCGTTACCGTCGGCTTGTCCGGGGTCGGCCCGCCCCCGACGTTCAGAATCAACCAGATATTCGCAAGCTGAAGGTACGGAGGCGCGTTGCCGTCACCCATGCTCAGAATGCGAGCGCCGAAGACCTTTTCGTAGTAGCGAGCCGATCGCTCGAGGTCGGCGACAGTGAGAAAATGCGCGATGGTGAACCCCACGCGTGGGGGCATCTCATAGCTCTTCTGTTCGACTTGTACCGCGCTCATTGACGGCTGCTCCACGAATTGCGTCGCAGACGATTTAATGCTCATGATGAACTCCTCAAAAAAGTCTATCGCCGCGGATGTCCGATTCATTCGGATGCAATGCAGCAGTTCAGCCAGCCTAGAAAAGGCGTCAGCGTAAATCTATTGGACGATGGTATTGGCGATACCTTTGTATCACTCCGCACCAGACGCTCGACGACCAATACTAAAGTATCATGGTGTTTCCAGTGCGGCTGCGTATCCTTATATTTACGCCACTGACGTCCATGAATAATACTGCGATGAAAAAAGAATCCGGGTTCATCGTATGAAAACAAACACGGCGCCAAAAGAACTCGATCAGCACGTTGCGCAGAGGACCACCGAGCTTGCCGCCGCCAATGAAGCACTCAAAAGGGAAATCGCCGAACGCCGCTTGATGGAAGAAAAGCTTCGACTGGAGGAGAAGGAACTGAAGCGCAGCGAAGCGCGCATGGCGGCGATCATGGATTCCGCGCTGGACTGCATCGTGACCATCGATCACGAAGGGCGCATCACCGATTTCAACCCGGCCGCGGAGCGCACCTTTGGGTATCCATCAGGCGAGGTAGTGGGCAGGCTTCTGGCCGATGTGATTATTCCGCCGGCCCTTCGAATGAAACACCTTGAGGGATTGTCCCGCTACCTGGCGACCGGCGAGTCGCGCATGCTTGGGAAGCGCTTGGAAATGACCGCCGTTCGAGCGGATGGAAGCGAATTCCCCGTCGAACTTGCCATCACGCGCATCCCCCTGGACGGGCCACCTTCTTTCACCGGATACCTGCGCGACATCACGGAACGTAAACGATCGGAGGAAGATTTGCGGCGCAGCGAAGAATATCTGACTGAAGCGCAAAAGCTGAGCCTGACCGGAAGCTTCGGCTGGAATGTGTCCACGGACGAGCATTTCTGGTCCGACGAAACTTTCCGAATTTTCGAATATGAAATTTCTGCACGGGTCACGGTGCAAATGATCCTTAATCGAGTCCATCCCCAGGATGTCGCGCTCGCGCGGCAATCGATCGCTCGTGCCGCCAACGGGGAGCACTTGGATTATGAATGCCGGTTGCTGATGCCTGGTGGCTCGGTGAAGTACATTCACATCGTGGGTCATGGAACCCGGGATCAGGAAGGCCGATTGGAATATATTGGCGCGGTGCAGGATGTGACCCATCGCCGGCTCTCGGAACAGGCGCTCGGGGCAGTCCGCTCGGAACTGGCACGGGTGGCCAGGTTCACGAGCCTCGGGGCCTTGACAGCATCGATCGCGCACGAAGTCAATCAACCGCTGTCGGGGATCGTTACCAATGCAAGCACATGCTTGCGGATGCTGGCCGCCGATCCGCCAAATGTTGACGGCGCGCGCGAAACCGCGCGACGAACTATTCGCGACGGCAACCGGGCGTCGGAAGTCATCACGAGATTGCGCACCCTTTTCAGTAAGAGAGACTCGACGGCCGAATCGGTGGACCTGAACGAGGCCACGTCTGAGGTCATCGCGCTGTCGATGAGCGATCTCCAGAGAGCCCGGATCACGTTACGGCAGGAACTGGCCGACGAACTTCCCCCCGTCACTGGAGATCGCGTTCAAATTCAGCAGGTCATCCTGAATCTAATGCTTAATGCCTGCGATGCAATGAGCAGCGTGGACGACCGTCCGAGGGAACTGGTCATCGCCACCCAAACCGATGGCGAGAATCGGGTGCGTTTGAAGGTGCGCGACACAGGCGTCGGTCTTCAGCCTGACGGCGCGGACAAACTCTTTGAAGCGTTCTACACGACCAAGAACAACGGCATGGGGATTGGTTTGTTTGTTAGCCGATCAATTATCGAAAGTCATCACGGTCGCCTTTGGGCAAGTCCAAACGACGGCCCCGGTGCGACTTTTTCATTTTCAATTCCCAGCGGCTTCGCTGGTGTGACGGGTGCCCACAAACCTGGCGCTGTTCGGGCGCCTTGCGAGGCGCAAGAGCAACGGATTGGGAGAATTGCATGATGTATAAACGTCCATTGGTAACTGTCGTCGATGACGACGAGTCGGTGCGCGAGTCGTTGCCCGATTTGCTAAAGGAGCTCGGCTATGCGGTTGAGGCTTTTTCGTCGGCCGAGGCGTTCCTCGCGTCCGATTGTATCGGCCAAACGAGATGCCTGGTGCTCGACATTGCCATGCCCGGCATGACTGGCCCGGAGCTCCAGTGGGAATTGAACAATCGCCGTCACGCGATTCCAATCATCTTCATCACTGCGCGCAAAGATGAAAATGTTCGTCCACAGATGCTCGATCGGGGCGCAGTGGAGTGCCTCTTCAAGCCGTTCAGTGAGAAGGCGCTAATGGACGCGCTCAACAGCGCACTTACTCTGAACTGATGGGCTCGGTTCGAGGCGGGATGATCCCATATGCGTGGGCATCCATGTCCTCATGAAACATTATTGCTTTTCTGAGTTTTCAGACGGGAACTGGCGAGATAGTATGCACGGAGGTCTCGGCCCATGTCGCACGCCACGCCAATAGTTTTCGTTGTTGACGACGACATCTCGGTGCGCGAGTCGCTGGAGTCACTTATTCGATCCGAAGGCTGGCAGCCGGAGACATTCGCCTCGGCCCAGGAATTCCTTTCACGTCCTCGCGCCTTGACGCCGAGTTGCCTGGTGCTGGATGTCACGATGCCCGGCCTTAACGGCCTGGACCTGCAAAAGCGGATCGCGCGCGACCGAAACGACATGCCGATCATTTTTATCACCGGCTACGGTGACGTCCCCACGACCGTGCAGGCCATGAAGGCCGGAGCCGTCGAATTTTTATCCAAGCCTTTCGGCGATGAAGCCCTCCTGAGCGCCCTCCGTGACGCCATCGAGCGCAGCCACAAAACGCTCGATCACCAGTCGGAAATGCATTCCCTCCGCGACCGCTACATGACATTGACTCCACGCGAACAAGAGGTCATGGCGTTGGTCGTCTCCGGCCTTCTAAACAAACAAGTCGGCCACGAACTCGGCATCAGTGAGATCACGGTCAAGGCACATCGAGGCAAGGTGATGGGAAAGATGCAGGCCGACTCACTGGCCGAGTTGGTAAAAATGGCCGAAAAACTGCGGTCGGCGCCGGCATCGGGTGGCCAGAACAGCTAGATGCCAATTCCCACGTCTTCCTTTGTGCCTCGAATTTTCCGTGTCATCGGAAGGACATCCTCATTTTTCCATGCTCATGAACAACGTGTTCAGTCCTTCGGCAAATGCGGGATGCGCGAAGACGCCGTCTTCGAGCGCGGTGTAGGGAAGCTTGCCCATCATGGCGATCTGAAGCATCGACATGATCTCGCCACCTTCGGGGGACAAGACGCTGGCCCCAAGGATTTGGCTGGTCTGGGCATCGACGATGGCCTTGATGAAGCCGCGCGGTTCGGCCGTTTCCACTGCGCGCGCGACCCAGGACGTCGGGATCTTGGCGACACGGATCGCGCGACCCTGTGCCCGCGCCTCCTGCTCTGACAGGCCGATCCGCCCGAGCTGTGGGTCGATGTAGACGGTATACGGAACCAGTCGGTCCCTCGTTGACGATTGTCCGCCGCGAAGGAGATTGTTGCGGATGATGCGATAATCGTCGTACGAGATGTGCGTGAACGCCGGCCCACCTTTGACATCCCCCAACGCGTAGATGCCGGCGATGTTCGTCTGCAGCCGATCGTCTACTGTTATGAAGCCGCGGGCGTCAACCTTCACGCCGGTGGCGGCGAGGTTGAGCTGTTCGCTATTGGGCACTCGGCCAACAGCGAGCAGGAGATGAGAGCCGATGATGGTCCGCGCTCCCGTCGGGCCGCGCAAATCCAAACCAACGCCGAGTGCGCCGGCATGCACGGCTGCCGCTTCGGTTTCGAGCAGGACCTCGATGCCATCGGCTTCGAGCAGCTTGCAAATTTCAGCAGCAACGTCCGGGTCCTCACGACCCAGGAGCTGCTTTCCGTGCTGCACGATGGTGACAGCACTGCCAAAGCGGCGAAACATCTGGCCGAATTCCAAACCGACGTAGCCACCTCCGAGAATCAGCAAATGTTCCGGCAGAGCTTGCAATTCCATGATCGACGTGGAGTCGAGCGCTTTTACTGAATCGAGTCCGGTGATGCGGGACCGCGCGGGCCGAGCGCCGGTGTTGATGAAAATGTTATCGGCAGTCAACGTCCGCGTGCCGCCGGCAGTGAGCTTTACCTGAACGATTTTGGGGCCGGTGAAACGCGCTTGGCCGAAAATGAGCTCGACATTCTTGGCATCTTCCAGGCGATGTTGTACCCCCGCACGAAATTCCTCCACGATGGCTTGTTTGCGCCGGTAGATTTGCCCCATGTCAACACCGACGGTTCCGCAGCGGATGCCATAGTCGGCGGCGCGCCGCGCCAAGTAAGCGATTCGCGCGCTGGCGACCATCGTCTTCGTCGGTGTGCAACCTACATTGATGCAGGTACCGCCCACATGCTGACTCTCCACGACGGCTGTTTTTCGTCCAGCCTCGGCGAGCGCGATGCAGAGCGGATTTCCTCCCTGTCCCGAGCCAATTACGATGGCATCATAGTGATCCATAAGATGGGGTCGCCGTCGATTTTTTGCCTCACCGGACCCGTGCGAGCGTAACCGAGTACCACCCGCGCTCGTCTGTCCACTTCTGTTCGACTTCAAAGCCCCCATCTCTTAGAAGAATGCGGATCGTCGCATCCGTGAACTTGTAACTGTTCTCAGTATGGATGCGTTCGCCTTTCTCAAAATAAACATCAATTTGTGCGGCAGCGATGCGTACACGTTGGTTGCAGGTACTTTCAAGATGCATTTCCATGCGCGACTGCGCGGCATTCCAGAGAACGCGATGGCGGAACCTCGCGGGATGAAAATCAGCATCAAGCTCTCGATTGAGTCGATGTAGCATATTCAGGTTGAATTCTGCCGTGACCCCGTCTCTGTCGTCATAGGCAGCCAGCAGGGTCGGCTCATCTTTCACCATGTCGGTTCCGAGCAGCAGCGCGTCGCCCGTCTGTAGCTGACTTCTCAAATTGCGAAGAATTGTGCGCGCTTCGTCGCGCTCGAAATTGCCGATGCTCGAGCCGATGTACAACCCCAGCGTTACCCCGTCGAAGGAATCGAGCTGCGGCGGATGGGTCACATAGTTCGCCACAATCGGTGATACACAGATCTCGGGCAACGAAGCTGTGATTGTCTCGCAGGCTACGTCAAGAGCATCTGACGATACGTCAATTGGTGCGTACAGCACTTCACTCTTTGACCGCGCGGCAGCTTCAAGCAGGATGGTGGTCTTGGAGGCCGTGCCCGCCCCGAGCTCCACGAGACGGACAGCGGTTGATTCTTCAGGACAGGCGGCTGCGATAATCGCATCGCAATGGCTCGCCAGGATATTGCGCTCCGTGCGCGATGGGTAGTACTCTGCGAGCTGTGTGATGTCCTCGAAGATGCGTGAGCCCCGCGCGTCGTAGAACATCCACGGTGGAAGAGAACGCGGTCGCCGCAGCAGGCCGCGCCAAACTTCCCAGATCAGCATTTGGCGCGTATCCACCGAAGGGGAACGCTCCAGGTCCAGTGCGATAGAGTAAGTAGTCATGTGAGTGAAACCCTGTTAAATTGCCAGGCGTAAGCCGCTAAATTGCCAACGAGTCGCCGGTTGAAAGAAGTTGCGATACGTCGCGCGCACGTGGTTTGCGGGAGTGACGCAGGAGCCGCCACGCAAAACCATCTGCCCGGACATGAACTTGCCGTTGTATTCGCCCAGCGCACCGGGGAGGGGCTTATATCCCGGATAGCCGGTGTAAGGGCTGGCTGTCCACTCCCAACAGTCTCCGACGAGTTGCTCAATGCCGCCGCCGCGCGCTTTTGCGGGATGCAGTCTGCCTGAATCGAGTAAATTTCCCTCTAACGACGATTCGCTTGCAACGCATTCCCACTCCGCCTCAGTTGGGAGTCGGCAACGTCGCCAGCGCGCAAACGCATCGGCTTCAAAAAAGCTGATGTGACACACCGGCACATCGAGCAGCGTGGAAAGTCCCGCCCAGCCCTTGAGCGTGAACACGCGCCAGCCACTCGCATCGCTTGCATCACGTTGCCAATAGAGAGGCGCCTGCCAACCCGCGGCTTTCACAGTTTCCCAACCCGCTGAAAGCCAGAATTCAGGACGTGTGTATGCGCCGGCCGACATGAATTCCAGGTATTCACCACAGGTGACTTCGCGGTTTGCGATTTGGAACGGTTCTAAATAGACCTTGTGCCTGGGGGTTTCGTTGTCAAAGCAAAAATCGAGTGGATTCGCCGCCTGGAGTGGATAACCAATCTCAATCAATCCTCCGTTGAAGGTACGCCATTCGAGCTTGGGGACTGCAGGTCCCCTTTCTTCTGAGAGCAGACCACCCGCGTACGAAGGATGAAGAGGGTTCGAGAAAAACGCATGCTTGATGTCCGTCAGCGCGAGTTCCTGGTGCTGCTGCTCGTGGTTCAAACCCAAAATGATCCGCCGCAACGCTTCGTCCTCAACTGGGCGCGCCAGCAGTCGCTCCATCTCCTGATCAACGTGCCCCCGGAACGCCACGACCTCATCCAGCGAAGGGCGCGAAAACGAAGCCCGCAGCTTCTTCTCCGGAATCTCCTCCCCAAGCGAGTTGTAATAGCTGTTGAAAAGCCAACGGAATTCCTCACGCAATGGTTTGTAATCCTTCAGAAATGGCCGTAGCACGAACGTCTCAAAGAACCACGTGGTATGGGCCTGATGCCATTTTACCGGGCTGGCGTCCGGACATGATTGGATCATCTGGTCCTCAGCGGAAAGACTGGCGGCCACAGATCGGGTTACCGACCGCACGGATTGGAATTTGGCGTTGACACCGGACGTTGCTGGCTTTGCAGTTTGCGATGGCATATGAGCTCCTGAAGACTGAGTTGTTGCGGAAACCTTAGAAGCGTCGACGAGAGAAAGCTATTGGACCTTGGTATTGGGGGGGCCGGCAAACCAATACCATAGTCCAATGTCGTTAATGGCGGGGGTTGCGTATTCTTCTGGCGAGTTCCGTCAAATAGTCGTGCCCGCGGAGCAGTCATGTTTTGGGTCGATTCAGTTTTCAAGGGAGTTGCCATGGAAATCGGAATGATTGGGCTCGGCCGAATGGGCGCGAATATGGTGCGCCGGCTTCTCAAGGGGGGCCATCGATGCGTGGTCTTCAACAGGTCGCCCGCCGCCGTCAACGATCTCAAAAAGGAAGGCGCCATTGGCACGGTATCGCTTGCCTCGTTCGTGAAGACACTCGCCAAGCCGCGTGCCATCTGGCTCATGGTTCCAGCAGCCGCGGTGGATCCGACCATCAGCGATTTGCTGCCCAATCTTGAAAGCGGTGACATTATCATTGACGGCGGAAACTCTTATTACGTGGATGACATCCGCCGCGCCAAGGAACTAGCTCCTAAACAGATTCACTATGTGGATGTCGGAACAAGTGGCGGCGTGTGGGGCGCGATGCGCGGATACTGCCTTATGATTGGCGGCGAGGGGCCGGTCATCCAGCATCTCGATCCCATCTTCGCGACACTTGCTCCCGGTATTGGTGACATTCCCCGTACCCCCGGACGCGAAAAGCTCAACGGTACCTGCGAGCAGGGGTACCTCCACTGCGGTCAGACCGGGGCGGGTCATTTCGTTAAAATGGTGCACAACGGCATTGAGTACGGATTGATGGCCGCCTATGCCGAGGGCCTGAGCATTTTGCGGGCTGCCAACGTCGGCAAGCATATCCAGGAAATTGATGCGGAAAGCACTCCGCTGCGCGAGCCGGAGCGTTACCAGTACGACTTTAATTTGCGTGATGTTGCCGAGGTTTGGCGCCGCGGCAGCGTGGTGGCTTCGTGGCTCCTCGATCTCACCGCTACCGCACTGGTCGAAGATGCCGAGCTATCGAAGTTTGCCGGGCATGTGTCCGACTCGGGCGAGGGGCGCTGGACAATCACGGCCGCGATCGACGAGGCAGTCCCAGTGCCGGTGCTGTCCGCAGCTTTGTACGAGCGCTTCGCGTCGCGCGGCGATGCCGATTTTCAAGACAAGCTACTATCGGCGATGCGATTGCAATTTGGTGGACACCTCGAGAAGCCGAGCGCGCAATGACCTATCATCCGGAGAAAGCCATGAGCCAATTGCGATCCGACGCGCTGCTCTTCTTTGGGGCGACAGGATACCCTTCGACGACGATTAGATCATTTACCGGTCGAATCAGATGGTGGGCGTTGTAGAGCAGGAGCGATTTGCGGAATTCAATTCGCTTGCCATTGTGCTGGCGCGCCGGAGGAGTTTGTATTTCGGATTTTCTTCCGAAAGCTCCGATTCATCGACGAGCGGGCCGGCGTAGCCCACCAATTGGCCCTTCTCGTTGTGAATTGGGATCGCAATGCGCCCTTTGAGCAATCCCCTGCTGCAATATCCCAGGCCAAAATGGTCGATGGTTTGAGAAGTAAATCCGCGCTCCGCCAAGTATGGATGTTTGGCATCCGGTCCTTTCAATACAAAGTCGAGCGGAACATTGACCAGGGTGGGCACTTCCGGCTTCGCGCCGACATCATCCGCAATCCTCCGGGTAAACGGTGCTTTGTTAACAGCCGGATTTTGTGCCGGTTTGTTCGACGGATCAGCGCCGAACAATTCCTGAAGCCGCAGCGCCGTCTTTCGGATGTCCGAAGAATTGGAAGGATCAAAACCCTCCATCCTCGCCGCGAAATCCAAAACATTGCCGTGGGCGCCGCACCCGAAACATTGCCACGCCTTTTTGTCCAGGTTGACCGAAAACGACGGGGATCGCTCCTGGCCGTTGTGCGTCGGCAATGGGCAAAATCCTTTGCGCTGCCGCCCTTTGATTTTCGGCACAACGCCGTAGTGCGCCAGCACCTTCACGAAATCCAAGCTCGCGCACAACTCACGAAAATCAATCCATGTACTTATGGTATCTCCTTTCAAATAAACGGATTAGGGAGGGAAAATGAAGAAGAACAGCGACTTCCCTTAGCGTGCCTGAGCCGCCGCCTTCGCGCAAGTGATTGTTATAAAAATGGTCTTGACTTTACTCCCACGAAGCCGCTACCCTAACATACTGCGAACAGACAGAAGGGCGGTGTGTTGTGCGGAGAATGACTTGTAAGAATGAGCTATGCCGTGCGTCGGCGGCAAAACATGAATCCTCTGTACGCAGGCAAAGTTTTCGTACGGCTTTGGAAGCACTCAATGAAATAGCGCCTAATGGTGCGTTCCAAGGCGGCGCAGTACATGAGTTGCTCTGGCCACGGCAATCGACCTATCCAAAGTCGCTCGCATTGCTGCTTGCCGGGTCGGCGCAGAAAAATGGCGGCACCATCGCTTGGAGTGATCCAGAGCGAGAACTTTACTTGCCGGCTTTATCCGCCGCAGGTGTCAACCTTCGGAATTTGATCCTGCTTCGCTGCGCGAATCGCGCGGACCAGCTTTGGGCGCTGGCAGAATGTCTCCGCTGTCGCGGGGTTAGTGCTACCGTGGGATTCATTCAACGACTCAGCCAGATCGAGGCACGGCGACTGCAACTCGCCGCCGAGCGCGGGGGCGGCGTGGGGCTTTTTATGCGCCCCTATGCGCCGGGGATCAGCAACATTTACGCGGCAGCCACGCGCTGGCTCATCCAGCCCGCACCTGGCAGCGACCAAGTGCAACGATGGAGTGTAGAACTTCTTCACGGTCATGGAGGACAGGTCGGAAAAGTCCTGCTACTGGAGGTGGACCGTGAGACACGTGCTTTGCGCGTATCTGCGCCACTGGCCGATCGACCGGCTGCGCCGGCGACGGCGCGAGCTACGGCGTAAACCACTGGTTCTTATCGAAACCAGCGGCAACCGGCAGACCATCGTTCACGTCAGTCCGGAAACACCGGCCGACATTTATCCGGGAATGGCGTTGGCCGCGGCAAGAGCGCGTGACACGGAAGTGCTGGATTTTCCGGCGACGCCGGTCGCGGACCTGCGCGCCCTCGAAGCGATGGGATACTGGCTGATGGGATTGAGTCCAGGCGTGTGCGTTTATCCCCCGTCATCCCTTTTTCTCGATGCTACAGGTCTGGAGCGACTGTACGGTGGCCTTGAGAACTTTCGCCGTCGTGTTGCCCAAGCGCTCGCTTCGCTGCGCGTGACCGCCGCAGTGACGATCGCGCCGACGCCCGGAGCGGCTTGGGCGCTGGCCGCGTTTGGCAAGAACGGATCGCGCATCGTCACGAATGAGCAGGTAGCCATTGAATCGCTCGACGCGATTTATTTCGCTGTACAGGAGCTTACAAGGCAAATTGCCGCGCAGCTTACCGCGCGTGGCCAGGGCGCACGCGAGTTGCGCCTGACGTTCCGCCAGCCGTATGCCTCGCCTGTTGAAAAAGTGATCCGGTTGGTGCGCCCGTGTCGCAACGAATCAGCACTCATGAAGCTGATTTGTTGCGCGATTGAAAATCTGGAAGCCAGCGAGGGTTTTGTGGCCGCGACCTTGGCCGTCGTTGCGACAGAACGGTTGGGTGACGAGCAGGCCGCCTTGATCGGTGGAGAAGAAGAACGCGACGCGGCCGAACTGGATCATTTGGTCGAGCGGTTGCGCGCGCGGTTGGATCGTGGCGTGGAATGGGGAGAATTGCTTGAATCCAATCTCCCCGAAAACGCAAGTCGATGCCGGGACACTGCCGGGAAGCCGGATGCTCCAAGCGCGCGGGGTGCGGTTGATCTTCTTCGCCCGCTCCGGCTGCTGCGTCAGCCGCGTTCGATCAAGACAATCGTTCGACCATCGGAGAGCCGCGATGGCGAACCCGTCTCATTCACTGACTACGGCGAAGTCCATCGGCTCGACCACATCCGGGGGCCGGAGCGAATCACCGGCCAATGGTGGAACGGGCGGTGGAAGACCCGCGACTACTTCGATGTTCTGGATACCGCCGGCGACCGGTATTGGATCTTCCGTGTCGCGCAATCGGGACTATGGTTTTTGCACGGGATATTCGAGTGATGGC
>JBEKUH010000082.1:0-17523 GCA_049515255.1 Tepidisphaeraceae bacterium
GCCGATGAAAAGATGAGCGTGGATGGCAGAACTGTTTAGCCGCGACCCGAAGGGGAGCGCGTTGACCAACCGCATCCGCCCGCGCTCCCCTGCGGGTCGCGGCTAAACGATTGCGCGCATCGTGCGGTGACTTGTAATTCTTATCACCTTGTCACCCCCTCACCTTGTCACCTTGTCATTCCACCGAGAGCCGCGTTTGGCCGCGCTCGCGCGCGGCGTTAAAATTACATTCCCCTCGTTGCGGAGCGGAGAGGCGGCGGCGAGATTGCTAAAATCAACATTTGTGTTCACATGCTGACGGAGGTTCCATGACCGACATCTCTGTTTCCCGACGAGACATTCTCAAAACGGCCGCAGCGCTCGGAATCGCATCGCTCACATCGGCCGCGATCGGCGATGTCGCTCCATCCACGCGCCCAGCCCCGACCATCGGCATCGCCACCGGCCCCCCGCCGCTGGCGACCGGCGATCTGGATAAACTTTTCGACGATCTCCGCCAGCGCGCCGGCGTCAATGCGCTCTTCCCATTCATCTACACTTACGTTCCCTCCACCGCCGGCATGACCAACGTCGCCAATTTTCGCGGCGGAAATTTCGCCATGCCGCACATGCAATATTACAAAAACACCTCGCTCACCTTCGCCGACATGCGAGCGCCGGAATTTGGCGATGTGGATGTGATGGCGCGAACGATTCCTATCGCCCAAAAACACGGCATGAAAACATTCGCCTGGATCCTGGAAGACAATCGCCGCTCGCCATTGCCGGCATGGAATAAACTTTATGAGATCGACTTCCACGGCCGCCCGGCGCTGGCGCATCCCGCCGGGCCGTGCTACAACAATCCGGATTACCGCGGATTTCTGCTCGGTCTGGTCGAGGATTACACCCGATCTTACGATATCGACGGCGTGATGTGGTCCTCCGAACGCCAGGGCGGATTCTTCAACGCGCTGGGGGCATATCACAACGGGCAATCCTCCGATCCCGGCAAGGCCACGTGCTTCTGTGAATTCTGCGTGAAGAAAGCCAAGGATCTGGGGATCGACTCCGAGCGAGCCAAACAGGGTTTCACCGCGCTGGAGACTTACGTTCGCGCCGGCCGCGCGCGACAGCGCCCGCGCGATGGATATTTCGTCGAGTTCTTCCGCATCATGCTCAATTATCCGGAATTGCTGGCATGGGAATCGCTCTGGATCAACAGCCGGCTGGAGATGCAGACGAGCATTTTTAATCTCGTCAAATCCATCAAGCCGCAGATTCCGGTCGGCTGGCACATCTGGCACACGGTCTCCTTCAGCCCGCTCCACCGCGCGGAAATGGATTTCGGCAAGCTCGCGCCCATCTCCGACTACATCAAGCCCGTACTCTACAGCAATTGCGCCGGCGAGCGGATGCGAAGTTTCACCAACAGCATTTGCCAAAACGTCTTCGGCGACATGCCGCCGGCCGAGGCGATGGGAATGCTCGAGGAGATGCTGGATTATCACGAGGCCGATTACGCCCACATTGCCGCGACGGGTTTTTCGCCGGATTATGTGATGCGCGAAACTCGCCGAACGCTGGACGATTGCGGCGGCAAACACGTGGACATCTGGCCCGGCATCGACATCGACGTGCCCGTCTCCCCCGGCTCCAGCCAGTGCACGCCACAGAGCGTGAAGAACACCGTGATGGCCGCATTCAAAGGCGGCGCAACCGGCGTGATTTTGTCACGAAATTATCCGGAGATGAATCCGGAGCATTTAGCCGGCGCGGGAGCGGCGCTGGATGAGTTGGGATTGAGATGAACGGCGCTCAAACTCTCTTCCCCCTCGCCCTGTACCCAGGGAGAGGGCGGGGGTGAGGGCGCATTTTTTGGAGATCGAACGATTTTTTACAACCGAAGACCCCTCACCCTAACCCTCTCCCCGAGTACGGGGCGAGGGGATTATTTACGCCGCGGCCTGCACCTGATGCGGAGCGAATTGGCTCGTGGACAGAAACGTTTTCAGCGCGCTCACAACCGATGGGCAGCATCCCTTGCCCGCGTCGCGCTCGATGATGGTGATCGCTTCCTCGCGGGTCAGGTCCTGCCGATACGGCCGGCGGGCGGCGAGGGCTTCGTAGAAATCCGCCACCGCCAGGATTCGGACTTCCAATCCCAGATGCGAGCCGGAGATTCCCTTGTGATATCCGCGGCCATCGAGCCGCTCGTGATGGCCGGCGGCCAGGTCGGCGAACTCGCTGAACGCCTTCACCCGTCGCAGCACTTCGTAGGTATGCGCGGGATGCCGGCGCATGATCGTCAACTCCGCGGCATCCAGCTTGCCCGGCTTGTCGAGGATCAGATTGGAAACGCCCAGCTTGCCGATGTCATGCAACAACGCCGCGCGGCGAAGCCGCCGCAGTCGCCGGCCATCCATGCCGAGCACTCCGGCGATTCCTTCAGACAAGTCGGCCACGCCGCGCGAATGCTGGAATGTCCATGGCGATTTCGCATCGACCACTTCACTGAATCCCATCGCAAGACGATCCAGCGCCGCCTCATCCGCCGGCAATTCCAATCCGATCGGCTCCATCGCCGCCACCGCCTGGCCCGGATCGGCACTCACCATATCGGCCGCGAGTTCGCGGTTGTTTCGCAGATGAACGAACAGTTCGACCAATTCCGGATCGAACCACGTCCCGCTGCGATCCAGCGCCATCTCGCAGGCGGCATTCACACCGTCGCGGTGCCAGAAGACTTCCACCGTCTGCGCCAATCCCATGATTCGCGCCAGCAGCGGAATATCCTCGCCCGCCAATCCCTGCGGATGCCCGTGGCCATCCCAGTGCTCGTCCAGAGATTGAATCGCCTCGGCGGTCAACTCCGGCAACAGCAGGCTGCGCGCGATATTCGCCCCGCGATCGCAGCGGATTTGCACCAACTCCCTGGCGGCCGACTGCCCACCAACCGCCACGCTCACGAACCGCCGCGCCTTCTGCATCAGCGATCCTTCCGGCCTCACATTGCGAGCAATGTAGCAGGCCGAATCCACGGTCGAGCACCAGTCGGTCGTCTTCAAATCCCGTTTTGCCGCGCGGTCGTCGGCTCCAAACAGCGTGCAGACTTTGGATGCATTGCTCGAGCAGCCCAGATCCTTCAGCAGCAATCCATAGAACAGCGCCGACCGCAATTCGCTGGACAAGTCCAGCTCGCGGGCAATGTGCATGCCGATCATGCAGGTCCGCGCCGCATGCCCAGCCGGCTGGCCCTCGGTGATGTCCAGCGCGTAAGACAGCGCCGACACCACCTCGGAAAACCGAACGGATTCCACGGCAGTATTCTCCATGCACATTTGCTCGATCAAAATAAAATCCTCAACTCCGGCGATACCGGGTACATCAAATACATTGAGATGGAATGCCAATCGGAATTCCTGAACTGCTCGTGCGCGACAAAATGGGAATCCATTATTGGACTCTCTCGGACAAACGGATGGGATTCGATGGAGGGTTCTCTGAAAGCATGTATTTGTCGATTACGATTTTCGTGCCGATTGAGGGCGCTTGCTCGAATGCGTGAATTCGCCGGCGCTGCGGACAGCGCTGGCTGTCCCGGCGACGCTCGATGCGGCATTCTGCAGCGACGCGATATGCGAAGTTCCCGCCTGCGGCGGCGGGATGCGATGGACTTTCGGCCACGGGCCGACCCTCAACCGCCCTTCACGCCCCATGTCCGACCTCCGCTTCAGAATTTGCCTTTGGCAGTGAGGTCGGACAAGCGGGGCTGTGAAGGACGGTTGAGGTCGCGCCTGAGCGCGAAACTCCGACGTGCCATCCGCCGCAGGCGGGGAACTCCTTATTCGTTTCTAAAATGCCCCAAAGAAGGTCAACAGGCCAGCCAACGGTCTTCTCAGCGTCAGGGGGGTTCCCCATTCGAGCCCACCGGGTTGGTCGGCACTGTAACCGCAACCGATAAAAATGAATCTCGGATTTCTCTTTTGACGTGGCGGTCACATATCGCACAGCTTCACCGCGGCGCGCAGCGAGGTCATGGGATCGCGCTTGGGGATGAATTCGTGCGCCACGAATCCGGTAAACCCTGTTTCGGCAATCGCGCGCATGATGGCGGGATAATTCAATTCCTGGGTCTCATCAATCTCATTCCGGCCCGGCACCCCGCCGGTGTGGTAGTGGCCGATGGCGTTTTTCTCCCGGCGAATCGTGGCGATGATGTCGCCCTCGTCCACCTGCATGTGATAAATGTCAAACAGCAATTTAAATCGCTCCGAGCCCACGCGATGCACCAGCTTCACGCCCCAATCGCTGCAGTCGCACATGTATTTGGGATGATCCACTCGGCTATTGAGCAGTTCCATGCAGAGCGTCAACTTTTTCTTCTCGACCAGGCCGATGATCTTTTTGATCGCGACGGCGCAATGATTGATTCCCTCTTCACGAGAAATATTGTCTGGCTCGTTGCCGGAGAAACAGATCACGTTGGGGAATCCGGCCTCGGCGGTCGCCTCGATGGCGGCCGTGATTTTTTCGATGCACATCGGATGATTGGTGGGACAGTTCAGGCCTTTTTCAATCGGATGCGACGGCGTCATCGTGCCGACCAGATTGTATTTCTTGAGAATCCCAAACTCCGCCGGCTCGACCAGGTCGATCCCCGCCAGGCCCATGCCGACGGCATTCCGCGCCAATTCCTCCAGCGACATCTTCGGATAACACCATCGACAAACACTTTGCTTAATTCTGCTCATGGTCGCCCTTCTCAAAAGAAATTTAGCCACCGATGGACACCGATGAACACGGATAAGAAAAATGCAAATTCAATTATTGCCACAGATGAAAGGCCGATGGACACAGACAAATGCGAGAGAAATTTATTTCCCATCCGTGTCCATCTGATTTTTTATCCGTGGCAATATGAATTTGTATTCTCTGCCTCTTCATCGGTGCCCATCGGTGTTCATCGGTGGCTAATTTTGATTCTCCATAATCGGCGTCAGCTCGACTTTGCGGAACTCCATCAATCCGCCCTCGGCCTGCAGGCCGACTTCGCCGGTGAGATCGCCGTCGTTGATTGCCCAGTTCTGGAAGACGCCGTTGACGAACAGGCGGATGGTGCCGTGATCGACGATGGTCAGGATCGACTCCCACTCGCCAATCGGTTTTTCCGAATTGGGACCGATCTTGGGAAATCGCCGGGCCTCGGTGCGGGCGGGGTCGGAATGAATTTTGAACGTGGTGATCCCGCGAATGTCGCCCTCTTCGCCGACAAGGCCCTGCATTTCCAGACAGTGCGGGAAAATCATGTCCGGCCCGGAGATCGCCACGAAAATCCCGCCGTTGCCTTTGTCGAGATGGCGTTGCTCGACGAGCAGGGTGAAGTTGGTGTAGTTCACGGAGGTGCGGATGTAGCCGAAGGGATTTCCCTTGTCGGTGAGGATTCCGTTGGTGACGTACCAGAGATCAGAAAAATCGCTCGGCTGCGTCGCCGCCGGCCCGGTCGGTCCCGCCCGTGTGATGCACGTCCAGCCGGTGAGGTCCTTGCCATTGAACAATTCGATTGGTGTTCCCAGCGTCCCGGAAACCTGCGTCGTCGGCTCGGTGGTCGGATCAGCAGCGGCGATGGATGCGAGCATGAGCGAAAGGAGGAATGCGGTTCGCATGTGGGGAAGATAATGCGGATTTGCGGCGTTGGCCAATTGGCGATGATATGATGCCGCCCATGCCCCACGGATTTTTCACCATCGAGCAATGGAAGCAGCCGCGCAAGGGGAAGGGGAGATGGGTCGTCATTCAACATCTGGATCGATTCAAAAAACTTTCCGATGCGATTGATCTGCTGGAGACCCGCATAAATCCGGGGTTTTACCGGGTGATTCAGACCCAGCGGATGATCTGGGCGGAGATGGGACCGAAGGGAATTAAGATGCACAAGTGGCATGCGATGGAAGCGAAGTCGCTGGAGCGAACTGCCAAGGCGTTTGTGCGGGATCGGGGGAAGTGGCCGAGGTAACTGATCACCACGCTGTAAAAATGCGCTACCGGCTTTGGCCGCTTTTCGAGTGGATAGCGTGCTCTTATTTTGCCGCGCGCCTTCTTCTTCCACTCATTAAATAAACCGCCGCCCGCAATTCCAGGAGTGGATCGGCGGATGGGTCGATCCCGGCCACTCTGGGAATCGGATCGAAGATGATCTGCTTCTGCTCGGCCGCGTCGTTCATCACCGGCTTGTCCAGAACAATTTTGCCTAATTCCATCACCTTCCGGTCGTCCGGCCAATGCACCGTTGGGTCGTCGGTGACATCTCCATCATTGGCGAGTTGAACCATCACTCGAAACTCGATTGGCCCACGTGCGATTCGCTCTTTCAGCTCGTCAAACAAATAGTTCGGCCCCTTGGCCTCGGCACTTGCCGGGTCGAGGAAATCATTTCCCGCGGTGGGGACGATTCGATATTTACCGAATCGGCCGGTCCCGCTGCCGTTGGTGAACTTGTAGGCTGACACGCTGAAGAAGGTCAGCCGCGCGAAACTTGACGGGGGCGGGTTGGGGATCTGCACAAATGTCAGCGCTGCGGGATGCGTCGCGAGAAACTTCTCGATCGGATTGGGATTTTTTGGATCGGGGGCCTTGGACGGATCGCTCGTTGCGACGGCGGTGAGGAATCCGAGAAATTCCTCGCCATTGCGGGCGGGAAATGCATCAGCTGAATGGCTGACGATATCGGTGTGGCTGTGCTCCGCCAGATGAAACCGAATTGCCATTCCGCGCGGTGCGGCATGCGGATCGTTATCCGGAATCACGGGCACTCCCGTTGAATCGGAAAACCTCACCGTCACCGGCGTCGATGGCCTTTGAATATGCGGCGCAACCGTCAGCGACGCCGCGTTGGAGGACGGTGTAAATGTGCCGCTCAGCAGTATGCCCTTCGCATGGGCCGCGCGGAATCCGGGATGCACCCCGAAAATCGCGTCGAACTGATTGAGAATTTTTTGACTTAATGCGAGAAGTTTTTCATCGGTGGGTAGTGGCATGGGTTTGCTCCTGGATTTGGAGAGGTAAGATGTTCTACGGTCGAATAAGAGCAGTAGAAAGTAGAGAGTAGACCGCAGTGGGGATTTTCTTTCTCCCGCATTTTCTTTGCTCTACTGTCTACTGCTCCACTGCTCTAATTTTGCCTATGGCAAAATTGGAGGCGGGGGGAATTGAACCCCCGTCCCGAAACAACGACAATGACGGCCTCTACATGCTTAGTCGATTATTTAATCTCGATCCCGATATCGAAAGTCGACACCCTGCATCGGAATCCAGTCGTCTGAATCTCATCCTCGCCCCAACGTCCGAAGGCGAGGACCAGCCCGCTAATGGCAGCCTGCGAGTCACGGGCTCCTCGCGGGACTGAGGTTGTCTAAATTAGACAGCCATTCGAACCGGGGCGGCCGTGAAGCCAACCCGGCCTGCAACATCGCTGTTAGCAGTTGTGTTTTGCTCACGTGATTAACCAGGCCAAGTGAGCGTCCTGGGCATGCCACCGCCACCGCTATCGTCCGGTCGAAACCAGTCGCCCCCGAAGGGAAAGCCAGTGTGGCTGAACTATCAAAGAACCAAACAATCCATTATATTTCGGCATACGCCGTTCGGCAATGAATGTTTCCCATGAATAACCTCTCCATCAAGCAATCGTTCAGGGTTTTGCGGCAGAAGTGGTTGTCTTTGATCATGGGACAGCTCATCGCGCTGATCTTTTTCGGAATGATGATGCGCAGCCCGCTGCATCGGACGCGTCCACTGCCGATATTGGCGGCGCTCAGCGTCGCGCTGCTGATCGCGCTGGTCCCGGCGGCTTATGTTGTGCGAATCAAATTCTTTCGCGCGGGCCAGATGGGCGGGGGAATTTCATTTCCTGCCTACTCAACCGGCAATTTCATCTTCTGGCTGGCCTGTGAAATCGTCTCGTTTTTCGGATTGATCGTCGCCCTGCTGACCGGCTCCTTCTGGCCGACCATCGTCGTGACCGCCATCGCCATCGCATTGCAAGCGATCACCGCGCCGGTGGCGACGAAAATTGGGGAATATCCGAAGAGTTGAAAATCGTTACTTGCCATTACACCCCAAGCTTCCCGCTGGCGAAATACGCATCGATTCCTTTGGCCAAATCAAACTTCGGCTCGTATCCGAGTACCCTTTTCGATTCCGTTAAATCCGCCTGGGTCCAATCCTGCGTGAAGCTGTAGGGGTTGTCGAAATATTCCGGTTCGAGGTTCGTTTGCAAAACACGATTGAGTTCGGCGACGACCTGGTTGAACGTGTACGCGGCCCCGCCGCCGATGTTGAAGATTCCGCCGCGGCGGGCGTGGAGGGACTTGGTGTTGGCTTGCACGACATCATCGACGTAAACGAAATCTCTTTTTTGCTCGCCGGCGGTGAAGATTCTCGGGCGCTGGCCGGCGCGCATTTGTTTGGCGAGCTGGTGGATCATGCTGGCGAATTTTCCCTTGTGATCTTCGCCGGGACCATAGACGTTGAAATAGCGCAGGCCCACCAGCGGATGGCGGAGGGTGGCGCGGTATTGGTCTGCCAGGTGTTCCATCGCCAGTTTGGAATAGGCGTAGACATTCAGAGGATCGGGCTGAGCGGATTCTTTGTTGGGCGCGGCCCCGCGGCCGTAGGTGGAAGCACTGCTGGCCCAGATCATTCGGGCGCCCCACTGAACCGATAGATCGAGCAACGCGCGGAATCCCTCGACGTTGTTGTCCATCATCTGCTTCTGGTCCATCACGGTGGTGTCGGTAATGGAAGCCTGATGGAAGATCACTTCGCAAGGCGGAATGGCGGCGAGGGCGGCTTGGTCGTGAGCGATGCTGATGGTGCGAACATCGCCGCGGAAGCCGATGAGATTGCTCCAGTGCGCGGAGGAGAAATCGTCGATGCCGACGACATCATGGCCGGCCGAGACGAGTTGGATGGCCAGATTTGACCCGATGAATCCCGCGGCTCCAGTGACCAGAACTCTCAATCGATCCTCCAGCCAAGTCCGTCAAAAACCATGCCATTCACTACGACAATCCGGCCATAATGTCGGAGCGAAGAAGGCCGCTGCGTCCTGCAATATTTTGCCGGATCGTGCGGCCGAAACAGCGCAAAGGCCGATGATCCCGGCATTTAATGATTCATCCGCCGGGGCGAATCGAGTCGGATTATTTCATCGGCACGATGATTGCTTTGCCTTGGTTGTCTCCGGCCGGTTGTACTATCGGTCGGATCACAACTTAGCCCATTCTTCCCCCGATGTGAAGAGTGCTTCCCTCCCTCAAGCTGGAACGCTCTTCATCAGCCCCATTCGAAGCCGACCTTGCCCGGGTCGGCTTTTTTTCTGCGCGGAAAAAATACAGTTTCCACCACGGAGACACGGAGAGCACGGAGAGAAATCAAATTCATTTCACCGCAGAGAGCGCAGAGGGCCGCAGAGAGAGAGAGAAAAAAGAAAAAATTGAATTTGTATTTCTTTGCGGCCCTCTGCGCTCTCTGCGGTAAAAATGCATTTCTCGAATTCGGCAAACCGTTAATTGGAACCGAAGCCTTCTCCGTGCTCTCCGTGTCTCCGTGGTGGAATTCCGAATTTATTTCTTCCGGCTGGCGTCGCGTTCGAAGAGGGGGTTGGTGATGGCGAGCTTCGCGGGATTGGGGGGCATGGCGGATTCGAGCACTGGGGATTTTGATTCGGCGCCGGCGGCGAGCTTTTGTGGTGGAGCCTGATGAATCGATGGCATCGGCAACGGCGCGCCGGGAGCGGGTTGGGGTGATTCGATTGTCTCCGCGTCCGCGGGTGCGACGTCGGGGCGATAGAGTCTCGTGTTGAATTGTTTGAGATATTCGGTCCAGTTTCCTTCCGCCGGGGCTTTTTCGCCACGGGTGGCGGTCAGGGCCATCATGAGCTTGGCGTCGAGATTTTCGATGATATGGACGGCGATGGCCTCGGGTGTCGAAGGGACTCGCGCGGCGCCGAATTCGGGTTCGCCGTGGTGGCTGAGGATGATGTGCTGGAGCACATCAATCAGTGGTCTGGGAATCGGCTCGCCGATGATTTCTTCCGCTCGCCTGGCTCTTTCCTCGACCCACATGGCGGATTTGACGATGTGGCCGACCAGTTGCCCGGCATCGGTGTATGAGAATGAAGTGTCGTATTTCAATTCCCAAGTCTTGGCGATGTCATGAAGGAAAATGCCGGCGATCACCAGATCGCGGCTAAGCAATGGATAAAACTTGCAGATGGCATCGGCCACTTCCATGGCGTTGAGCGTGTGTTCCAGCAACCCGCCGATGAAAGCGTGATGGAAATTCATCGCCGCCGGCGATTTGCAGAAGGAATTCATCAGCTCTTCATCATCGAGATAAGTTTGCAGCAGGACCGCCAGATGCCGGTTCTGCACGCTCTGGCAAAGCTCGAAAACGCGCTGGCACATCTTGTCGATGTCGCCCGTTGTGTGGGGAATCAGGTCGGCCAGGTCGAACGTGCCTTCCTTGGCGGGCCAGATTTTTTCGATAATGAGCTGGAGATTGTTCTGATAATTCTCGACATGCCCGCGGATGCGGACGAAGCCGCCGTCAGGAATGGCGTTGAAAATTTCGCGGGTGGCGCTCCAGAGGCGGGCGGTAATTTGCGCGCTGCGGTCCGAGCAGAAAGCCTTGATGTAGGGCTTGCCGTTGGAGGCGGCGGCGAACTGCTTGTTGGTCAGGACGAAAACGTCCTCCACAGTGTCGCCCGGTGCAAAATTGCTTAGAAAAACTCGGCGCATGAATCCGCGATCGAAAAGACGCTCAGCCCACTGTCCTGTTCACAGGCATTTATAGTATTTTTTCATCCCGCGAGCCAATAATTCCATCGCGGCCGACGGAAGTTGTATCGGCCGAGGGTTTAGAATGGATGAGGGGAGTGGCCGAATTCGGGTTTCGGGGTTCGGGTATCGGGTTTCGTGCGAAGAAAAGCATGCCAACGCATTTTGATCTTCACCCGAAACCCGATACCCCAAACCCGCTTTTTCATCGCCCTTTGGCAAATCGCTCATCGGCGACCTTCCAATTGATGACATTCCACCAGGCGGTAATGTAATCCGGACGACGGTTTTGATACTTCAGGTAATAGGCGTGTTCCCAGACATCCAGGCCGATAACTGGAAATTGGCCTTCCATGATCGGGCTGTCCTGATTGGCGGTGGAGAGAATTTCCAGCTTGCCACCCTTTTTCACCAGCCACGCCCAGCCAGAGCCGAATCGCCCGGTGGCGGCGGCAGCGAATTTTTCCTTGAATTGATCGAAAGACCCAAAGGCGTTGCTGATGGCCGTGCCCAGTTGGCCGACCGGAGTCGCGCCTGGCTTGCCGGCGGGATTGAGAATATCCCAAAACAACGTGTGATTGTGATGCCCACCGGCGTTGTTGCGAACGGGCGTCCGAATCGCATCGGGCACAATCTCAAGGTTGTTGGCCAGCAGTTCTTCCAGAGATTTGCCGGCCAGTGCCGGTGCGGATTCCAGGGCTTTATTCAGATTGTTGACGTAAGCCTGATGGTGCTTGTCATGATGGATTTCCATGGTCATCTTGTCGATGTTCGGTTCCAAAGCGTCCGAGGCAAACGGCAATGGCGGAAGTGTAAATGGCATTGATAGCTCCTTTGTGAATTGAACGTCTGAAGCCTATCCCTGTCGTAAAACGCCGTCAACCCATGATTTGAACAAGATTTGCCCATATCTCGGCAAACATGTAACTTATTGCCGGCAAATCTTTTGCGATTTGCTTCCAGCCCGTCTCCGGCGAGTTCCGATAATGTTTACATGGCGGATTGCGATGAAAACCTTTGACGCAACGCAGGGCCGGCCTTAGACTTTGCCCCTCCACGGAAGCTGGTGGATGGGTGCAGATCGCTTCCGTTTGATTCCAATGGGCACGGAGGCCGGTCCATGCGTCAGGCTGTTTCAAAAGGTAAGCATGATCGTCGATTGTCACACGCATATCTGGCAGTCTCCCGAGCAGCTCGGTCAATGGGACATGGGCGATGCTTCAAGGAGCCCGAAGCAGCGAACTCTGCGAGCGTCGGCGGGTAAGTCCGGGTGGCGAGCGATTCCCGCGGCTGATCCGGATCACCACTGGGCGCAAAGTTCACTTGTCGATAAATCCATTGTTCTGGGATTCAAGAGCAAATATCTCCGCGCCGAGGTGCCCAATTCTTATGTGGCACAATACGTCAATCGGTTCCCGCAAAAGTTAATTGGGTTCGCAGGGGTTGATCCGACCGAACGATCGGCGGTTGATGAGTTGCGCGCGGCGAAAGCCGATCTGCAACTTCGCGGACTCACGCTTTCCCCGGCCAATCAGGATTTCCATCCGACCGACACCCGCGCCATGCGGCTCTATGCCGAAGCTGAACGGTTGGAGATGCCGATCCTGGTGCACCCCGTCGGGCAATTCAGCGAGCAAAGCAAATTGGAATTTGCCCGGCCGTATCTTTTCGATGAAGTGGCCCGCACGTTTCCCAAGCTGCGGATTGTGCTTGCCGCGGTTGGCCAGCCGTGGATTGAGGAAACCATCTGCATGCTCGGCAAACACGCCAATATGTTTGCCGACATCAGCGGACTGCTCTCGCGGCCATGGCAGGCGTACAACGCGCTGGTACTGGCGCACCAGGCACAGGTGATCGACAAGCTGTTGTTTGGCAGCGATTTTCCTTACACCGCCGTTACGGAGTGCATTGAGACGCTGTACAGTCTCAACCAAGTCGCACAAGGGACGAATCTGCCGGTCGTTCCGCGCGAGGCGCTGCGAGGAATTGTTGAGCGCGATGCTCTGAATCTTCTGGGTTTAAGCTGATATTCATCGATGAACTCGCCGATTGAGAAAGGATTTCGCGTGAAGAGGAGCAATCTCCCTGGGCCATGGATAGGCCGGCCAATTCTCATTTTCTCGGCCCTGATCTCACTAATGGCGGCTGGTTGCGCATCGCATGATTCAAGCCTGAGCCTGATCAGCAATGACAACCGTCACGATTTCACCCAGCATTTCAACCACACATACATAAGCAAGGACGATGATGGTGATACCGATGTGGTCGCGGAATGGGACGGCTTTGTCCCGCACGAAAGCGATCCCTATCGGCCCATCTCGCCGGTGCCGACGGCTACGCCGCGGCAGATCGTGCACATCCGCATTTTCTGGACGCCCCTCAGCGGCATGCGCGCCGATCATCCGGCCAACACCAACGCCTCGCTCCACTGGTATATCCTTGGCGATGCGTCGGATCATCCGGGAATGATCGAATATTCCGGCTCGGGGGTCGTGTTCATCGACACGCACTCTCACGCCGCCACTTTGGATATCGCCAAGGCATGGATGAAAGTGGTCGCGCAGCAAGGCGAGATGCTCGATCCGCTGGGCCCGTCGACGCTGAGTGGTTCGATGTACGCGCTAGACGACCCCGAGCAGGCGGCCGATTTGCTCTCGGAGATCAAAGCTCTTTCCACCGCCAATCAGGACGCGAAAAATCCATCCGATGCAAATCAGCCCGCGCGCATGACCATCGATCCTTAGAGCCCGTCAGCGCGTCTGCGGTCCAGCGCGAAGCAGAATTAGTTGAAGAGCGGCATCGTGATAGCGGGGGTCGACTTGCAGGGTTTTCGCCAATTCCACCTCGGCGCCGGGCACGTCGTGAAGTCCCTTTAATGCCATCGCCAGAACGTAGTGCGGCTCGGGATCGTTAGGATTCGCCGCCGCCGCCGCCTCGAAATCCTCCTTTGCCCCCTGCCAATTTTTCTGCGCGACGAACAATTTTCCCCGAAGCAGGTGCGCGGCGGGGGCATGATCGGGATAGTTGGCAATAATCTTGGCGCACACCGACTCGGCGCCGCTGAGATCGCCCGCATCCGCCAACGCCGACGCCAAATACAACGGTGTTTCATCCTCGGAATATGCCGGATTGAGCTCCAGGCATTGGCGATATTCCGTCGCGGCCTCGGCAGATGCGGCGATAAACTCGTCGGAGCCTTGGTCATACGTGTGCGCTTTTGCGCTTAATGCTTGGGCGAGATCGTAGTGAGCGCGAGCGTCGTTCGGCCGCTTGGCGATGGTGTCGCGCCAGAGGCTTTCGGATGTGTAATAATCGGCGTTGCGGAAAATCGTTGTGACAATCAGCGCCACGCCGACGACCACCGTTGCCGCAATTCCTATCCATCGCCCCGCGCGCATTTGCTCAAGCAAAATCCATCCGCCGATCACCGCCAGCGCAATCCATCCCAGCATCGGGAGATACATCCGGTGTTCCGCCACGATCTCCGTGACGATCGGGACAACGCTGGAGGATGGCAGCAGGATCAGAAAGAACCAGGCGCCCACGAATCCGATTTTGGGCCGGCGGATCAGCAGGATCAGCGTCAACAGCGCAAGACCGATGACGAACCAACCCGGCCAACCGATGTCACGCAGCGACTCACAGACGGGCCAGTCATCGGCGTCGAAGGCCAGCCCGCGCGGCCATACCATCAGTCGCAGGTAATGGGCGATCACGTCCAGTTGCGTGAGCGCATATTCCTTCGGCGATAGCCAGGAATGGAGGCTCACCGAAGGGCCGCGTTTGTTATGCAAGATGCCCCAGCCGATCAACAGCCAGCCGAGGCACATGCCGACATACATGAGCCATCGATCGCGTCCGCGCCCTTTGAGGAAAATGCGATCGAACAAAAACGCCGCCACTGGAACCGTCACCACCATTTCCTTGGTGCCCATGCCGAGCACCGCCGCGGCGACCGCGCCGAATTGCCATCGCCGCGAGGTCTCCGGAGATTCCGATGCTCGAATCACGCAATAAATCACGGCCAGATAAAACATCGAGGCCAGCGATTCGGCCCGTTGGACGAGATAGGCGACCGACTCGGTGTTCAAAGGATGCACGCCCCACAATCCTGCCACCGCCGCCCCCAGCCAGGGGGCGGATTGGGTAAACCGATCACCCCAAATTTCCTGCCGCAACAGCATTCGCCGGATAATTCCGTACACCAGCAGGCACGAACCGATATGGATAACCAGATTTGTCGTATGGAAGACCGCAAGATTCAGTCCGGCGACAGCGTAATCCAGCGCGAAGCTGAATCGCAACACCGGTCGGCCATTGAGCGTCGTGGCGATGTCGCTGTACTGCCGCGGAATGAGATGCTGGATTTCCGGGTTGTTTTTCAGCGAGGGAACATCATCAAAAACCATCTCCCCCTGAAAGCTATTGCAATAGGCGAGCGCGACCGCGGCAACGACCAACAGCGGCGCGAGCCAGCGCGTCGGGTCGGTTTTGTGCGGTTCGATTTTCAACGATTGCGTCACGAGTTCCCCATCAGCGTTTTGACCGTGAGCAACTGAAGCCGGGCGTCGGCGTTTTGCGGAGCAAGATCCACCGCGCGCTGAAATTCCGCCGCCGCTCCCGACCAGTCTTTGAACTGCTCATCCGCCAGACCGAGCAAATAATGCGCCTCGGCATCGTTGGGGAGCGCGGCGGTCGCCGCCTGAAAATCTTCCCGCGCGCCCTGAAAATTCCCTCGCTCGACGCGGATTTTGCCTCGCAACACATTCCCGTCGCCGATGAATTCGGGATTCACCTTGAGGAGATGATCGTACATTGCTTCCGCCCCCGCCAGATCGCCGCTTTCCGCCATCGCATCGGCCATGCGGACGCCAGCGGGGAAATAATGATCATCGTATTTCAGACACAAACGATATTCCGCCACGGCCTCCGCAGCCAATATTTTGAACGGCGACGATCCCGGCGGATATTGATGAGCTTCCTGCATCAGCGAGTATCCCAAATTGAAATGGGCACGCACATTGGTCGGCCGTTTGGCAATCGTGTCGCGCCAGATTACTTCGGCGGTGCGATACTGGGCGTTACGCTGAAGCGTCAGAACACAAAATGCGGCCAGCATCGCTAGACACATTGCCGACTCCGCAAGTCGCAGCGGCATCGAATCCCGCGCCAGCGACCATCCGCCGATCACAAACAGCGCGATCCAGCCGAGCATCGGTAGATACATGCGGTGTTCGGCCACAACCTCCGTCACGATTGGCACAAAACTCGATGATGGCGCCAGTATCAGAAAAAACCACGCCCAGGCGAATCCCACCTTGGGCCAACGCCACAGCATGAATATTGTAGTGATCAACAGCAGCACCACCGCTGCCCCGCCGACGCCCACGTCACCGATGCCATGGGCGATCGGCCACCCATCTTCATCCAATATCAATCCTCTCGGCCAAACCATCAGCCGCAGGTAATGAGCAATTGCGTTCAGTTGTGTGAGCGCATATTCCTTGGGGGATATCCACCCGCGCAAACTTATGGATGGTCCGCGCTTGCCGTGAACGACGCCCCAGCCGATCAACAGCCAGCCGAGGCACATGCCGGTATACATGAGCCATCGATCGCGCCCTCGGCCTTTGAGGAAAATGCGATCGAACAAATATGCTGTGACCGGAACCGTCGCCACCATTTCCTTCGTGCCCATTCCCAGGATCGCCGCGACCACCGCGCCGATCTGCCATCGCCAGGATTTTACGGGGGATTCGGATGCTCGAATCACGCAATAAATCGCAGCCAGGTAGAACATTGACGCCAGCGATTCGGCCCGCTGGATGAGATAGGTGACGGATTCGGTGTTGAGCGGATGCACGCCCCACAATCCCGCCACCGCCGCCGCCAGCCAGGGGGCTGATTCGGCGAAACGATCGCCCCAATTTTCCTGCTGCAGCAGCATTCGCCGGATGATTCCGTAGATCAACAGGCACGAGGCAATGTGGATCAGCAGATTGGTCGTATGGAGGACCGGGAGATTCAGTCCCGCCATGGCATAATCCAGTGCGAAGCTGAATCGCAATACCGGTCGACCATTGAGGGTTGTGGTGATGTCGCTGTATTGCTGGGGAATCAGATGCTGGATTTCGGGATTATCTCTTAACGATGGCAAATCATCAAAAACCATCTCCCCCTGAAAGCTGTTGCAGTAAGCCAGCGCGACTGCGACGATCACCAACAGCGGCGCGAGCCAGCGCGTCGGGTCGGTTTTGTGCGGTTCGATTTTCAACGATTGCGTCACGAATTCCCCATCAGCGTTTTGACTTTGAGCAACTGAAGCCGGGCGTCGGCATTTTGCGGAGCGAGGTCCACCGCGCGCTGAAATTCCGCCGCCGCTCCCGACCAATCTTTGAACTGCTCATCCGCCAGACCGAGCAGATAATGCGCCTCGGCATCATCCGGAAGCGCGGCGGTCGCCGCCTGAAAATCTTCCCGCGCGCCCTGAAAATTCCCTCGCTCGACGCGGATTTTGCCGCGCAACACGTTCCCATCTCCCACGAATTTTGGGTTCACCTTGAGGAGATGATCGTACATTGCTTCCGCCCCAGCCAGATCGCCGCTTTCCGCCATCGCATCGGCCATGCGGACACCAGCGGGGAAATAATGATCATCGTATTTCAGACACAAACGATATTCCGCCATTCCTTCGGCGGCCAACTTT
>JBEKUH010000083.1:0-17357 GCA_049515255.1 Tepidisphaeraceae bacterium
AAAAAATCCTCTCAAAAATCGGAGGGACGATGGTAGTGGGGTGCTTCGGGACTGTCAAAAGAGGCTTCTCTCCCTTCACACCTTTCTCCTCTCCCTGTAAATTCAGCCCAATGCCTCAGCCGTACGGATATACGCCTGTCCTCACCGATGTCTATCGCAATGTTCGCCGGGTTGTCGAGCGGGTGCGGTATCGTGGCGACACGGTCTATTGCCCCGTGTGCGACAAATCTTTTTCCAACTGGTGGCACAACGAAACCTACGGCATGTGCCCATTTTGCCGAAGCTGTGCCCGGCATCGGTTTATGTGGGTATACATGCAGCGGGTGGATGGGCCGTGGAAAAAAGACGGATGCAAAATCCTCCTCTTCGCACCGGATTGGGGTATCGAGCGGCAATTGCGTCGGCAGGGCAATCTCCAATTGACCACCGCCGACATTTGCGCGCCGGAAGTCGATCTAAAAATCGACATCACTGCCATGGCGTTGCCGGATGCGTCATTCGACGGAATCATCTGCTCGCACGTGCTGGAGCATGTACCGGACGATCACGCCGCATTCCGCGAGATGCGCCGCATCCTCCGGCCCGGCGGATCGGCGCTTGTGATGGTGCCGCTCAATGGAACGATTTATCAATCCGATGAAGACCCAACGGTGACCGACCCCGAAGAACGCCATCGCCGATTCGGCCAATTCGACCACGTCCGCCGATATGGCCTGGACATCCAGGAGCGCGCCGCCAAGGGCGGATTTGCGGTGACATGCCATTCCATCACCAGCGTGATGAGCGCGGAAGAGATGAAACGGATGGGATTGTGGGAAGATGTGATTGTTCGGTGTGATGTGTCGGCGTGATTGCTGCATGGTTCCGACACAGGTTAGAATGATTCGAGAGAACCGATGAGAAGAACTCCGTCACCTGTCACACTTCAGCCCCGACTCTTTGCAGACGTCGCAGTCGTACCCGTCAACGGAGAGAGAGATATTCCGCGTGCCGTTGCTTCAGGACGAAAAAAAATTGCTTTTGGTTGGTACGGTGGAAAATTCAGTCATCTCGATTGGTTACTTCCACTTTTGCCGGATTGCCATCACTATTGTGAACCTTTTGCGGGATCGGCTGCTGTACTACTCAACCGACGACCGGCTTCCGTGGAGACATATAACGATCTTGATGGAGAAGTTGTCAATTTTTTCAGGGTCCTTCGAGATCGGCCGGATGAATTAATTCGCAACATTGGCCTCACCCCGTTTTCCAGGGAAGAATTCTACGTTGCGTGTGAGGCACCGACTGAACAATTGTCGGATATCGAGCGAGCCAGGCGGTTCTTTATCCGAGCCAGGCAGGTTCGGACGGGCCTAGCTCAAACCGCATCGCTAGGCCGTTGGGCCAACTGCAAAAACACCAGTCGCGCAGGGATGAGCGGTGTCGTCTCCAGATGGCTCGGAAGCGTGCAAATGTTGCCGGAAATCGCCAACCGCTTGCTACGAGTGCAGATCGAGAATCGTCCGGCTCTGGAAGTAATCTCGATATACGACAGTCCGCAAACATTTTTTTATTGTGATCCCCCTTATGTGCATCAAAGTCGCGGCGACAGCAAGGCATATGGATTCGAGATGAGCGATATGGCCCATCGTGCCTTGGCCAAGAAGTTGAATTCCATCCACGGAAAGGCTGCGGTGTCCGGGTACCGGTCCGACCTTTACGATACGTGGTTTAGGGGCTGGAAAAGGATCGACGCCGATGTAAAGCATGCGCATTCGATAAAAAAGTTGAGGCAAGAAGCACTGTGGGTAAATTATTGAAAGCGGACGGTGGAGAAACAAAGCTGGAGGAGCGGGTACGCGCTCGACTAGCGTTGGAATGGGCAAAAATTTTTGGCGAGCCAACTCCTGCTTTTCCCGAACTGTCGCCAGAAGTTCAATCGGCAATTCGGCGGTCGATAAATCCGAAAACGAAGACATACCGATATGTTCTTCCCACTCAGCTCCTCTCGAAGCTTGTGAACGAGAGGCTTGACTGCCGGAGTGTTCAATCTGGATCGGGGCTTAGCGAAGCGTTCGATGCTCGGAGTATCTGTCATGGAGTGATCGTTCCATTTGATCGCGAAAACCACAATGTTCTCGGCGGTTCTTCCGAGCCCTATCTAAATAATCCACTGCGAATACCTGCCATCGTTCCGGCAGCACGCAAAGCTCAGAAGGATAAAGAAGGATTCGATGACCTGATCAACGTTCTTACCTATGCGCAAAAGCATTCGAGCAAAATCCTTTCGATGGCAACGTTGACGTTGTACGCAATTCAGGAACGGCTTGCGGACGTATCTGTTGTCTATCCGGTTCCAAATCGCGCCAGCCTGCTTCAAACGCAACAGACGATTGGGGCGTTCCTCGCGGATCGCTCTGGGGGCCTGCGGATGCAAGCTGTCGCCATGGCCCTCTTCGAATCCATCGGTCAAGCTTTCAAACTATTTACCTCGGTTAGAGGCGGCAGCGTAAACGCAGCCGATGCCAGCACTGGTCAAGCTGCTGATTTCGAATGTGTCGATGATGAAGGCAAGATAGTCCTAGCCGTCGAGGTCAAGGACCGTCAGATAGAACTGAGGCAAATTCAGGACAAACTCCCAGCCATCCGTGAAAAAGGAATCCGCGAACTCTTATTCCTCGGTCCAAAGGGCGGCGAGGAAATGGCAAAAGAGGAATCGGCCCAGCTTATCAACCGTGAATTCGCGTCAGGACAAAATCTTTACCTTTTGGATTGGGACGAGTTTCTTGGAACATGTCTAATGTTATTCGGCGAATCCCGCCGGCGGGCGTTCCTCGAGAATGTCGGGAGCGTTTTGGATGCGCTTCGTCTCGATCTCGCGCATCGACGTCGCTGGGCCGAACTATTGGGTGAGATCTGAACAATTAGCTCGCTTATTTTTTCACAGCGTAACTTCCCGATTTGCCCGCGACCGCAACTTCCGCTATTTACTTCCCCCTTGCGGAAAAGGACTGGAGAATGAAGTACACGTCGTTGGGCCGGACGGGATTGAAAGTCTCCCGGCTCTGTCTGGGGACGATGAATTTCGGACCCCAGGCTTCGGAGGACAACAGTTATCGCCTGATGGACAAGGCCCTGGAGATTGGGATTAATTTCTTCGACACCGCCGATGTCTACGGCTGGCAGCGCGGCGAGGGCGTGACCGAGCAGATCGTCGGCCGATGGTTTGCCCAGGGCGGGAGCCGGCGGGAGAAAGTGGTGCTGGCCACAAAAGTTTTCGGGGACATGGATCTGGCCGCGGATGATATCACCATGAAGCGCGGGCTGAGCGCGCTGAAGATTCGCCGGGCTTGCGAAAATTCGCTCAAACGTCTCAAGACCGATTACATCGATCTTTATCAGATGCATCACATCGCGCGCGAAACGCCATTCGATGAAATCTGGCAGGCGATGGAGTTGCTCGTGCAGCAGGGGAAAATTGTTTATGTCGGCAGCAGCAACTTCGCGGGCTGGCACATCGCGCAGGCTTGCGAGACGGCAAAAAGACGGAATTTTCTCGGATTGGTTTGCGAGCAGAGCAAATACAGCCTCGCCTGTCGCTCGGTGGAATTGGAAGTGCTCCCCGCATGCCGCGCGTATGGGCTTGCGGTGATCCCCTGGAGCCCGCTGGAAGGCGGCGTTCTGGGCGGGGCGTTGCAAAAATTCGAGCGCGGCCGGCGCACCAGCGAGATGGCACAAAAACGCATCGAAGAACTCCGGCCCCAGCTTCAGAAATGGGAAGATTTCTGCCGGGAATTCGGCCATCCACCCGGTGAGGTCGCGCTGGCGTGGCTGCTTTCCAACCATGCCGTCACCGCCCCCATCATCGGCCCGCGCACCATGGATCAGCTCACCGATGCCAAGAAGGCGCTGGACATCCATCTCGACGACCACGCGAAAAAACGGCTCAATGAAATCTGGCCCGGACCCGGCGGCGAAGCTCCCGAAGCGTATTCATGGTGACAAATTATGCTTTATCGCAAACTCGGAAAATCCAATCTCCCCGTCAGTGAAATCGGCTTCGGCGCCTGGCAGATCGGCGGCGAATGGGGTGGAACGGATGATGAAGAGGCGATCCGATGCCTGCATCTGGCCATGGAACTCGGCGTCACGTTCATCGACACCGCCTACGGCTACGGCGATGGCCACAGCGAAAAACTAATTGGCCAGGCGATCCTCGGCCAGCGCGAAAATGTCATCATCGCCAGCAAAGTTCCGCTGAAAACTTTCCGCTGGCCTGTGCATGATAATGAACCGGTCAGCACGACGTTCCCGGCCGACTGGGTGATCCAGTGCACCGAGCGATCTCTGAAAAATCTGCGGATCGACTGCCTGGATTTGCAACAGCTCCACGCCTGGACGCCCCGATATTTAAAAGAGACCGATTGGCTGGAAGGATTTCGCAAGCTCAAGCAGCAGGGCAAAATAAAATCCCTCGGCGTCTCTGCCAACGATTGGGATCCCTATGGCCCGACGGAACTCATCAAAAGCGGATTGATCGACAGCGTGCAGGTGATCTACAACATCTTCGAGCAGCGGCCGGCCGAGCAATTGCTGCCAGCGGCTCTGGCGAACAATGTCGGCATCATCGCCCGTGTGCCGTTTGAGGAAGGATTCCTCACCGGCGCGCTGGACCCGGATGTGCAACTGGCTCCCAAGGATTGGCGAAATCAGTGGGCGACGCTGGAGCGGCGGCTGGAGGCCGCGCCGCGCGTCGAGGTGCTGAAGAAATTTCTTGCCCCGGATCGGCCGACCTTGGCAATTCTCGCTCTGAAATTCTGCCTATCGAATCCGGCGGTTTCGACCGTGATTCCCGGGATGAGGCGACAGCGGCATGTGCGAGATAACGTCGCCGCATCGGATGGCAAATTGCTCTCACCGACTGAATTCAACCAGCTCGAGCAACACAAATTCGTTCATGGATGGGCGTACCCTTGGGCCAATCTCTAAAACCGTTTTGTAAACTCCGTGACCCTTCGAGCTATGTCGGCTGCACGTGGGATTTAACCCTCGATGCGGCGGGGCGGTCGCATTGGACCGGATTCCATCGACGGCATATTCGCACACTGCTGGGTCTGGCCATTGAAGCTGCCGCCGCGCGCGGGGAGTCACCGGAGGCCGTGAACGCCCGCGCGGAAAAATGCCGGGAGGAACTTGTCAATCTGCTCGACCGATTCGCGGAAAATCCGCATGCGTTTGGGGAGGTGACGATCCTCACGCTGGACCGTTGGCGTGATACGACACTGCGAAGATATGGATTTCCGGAGCCGATGATCGATCTGAAAGCGCGAGAGAACGCCAGGATGCTGCCGCTGCTTCCACAGATTTGCGCGGAGATTGATGCGTTATCGGGACGCGCGCAAATTGATGCAGTAGTTCAGGGCGTTTTCGCCGGAAATATTTTCGACATGGGTTCCGAGGCGACCGCGAAGGCATTTTTGGGAAAGAGCCCGGATTTTTTCGCCATCCGCCATTCGCTGGCCCCGCGGCCGTGGTTGATTGATGATTATGATCGATTGGCCGGGCGATTTCTGGATGGCCCGCCGCATCGCAAGGCGGTGTTTTTCATAGACAATGCGGGGAGCGATTTTCTGCTGGGGGCGCTGCCGATGATGCGCTGGCTGGCGCGGCGGGGCACGCGCATCGTCGTCGCCGCCAATGATCGGCCAACGCTTAATGACATGACCATCAGCGATGTGCGATCTTGGTGGCCGAAGATTCTGGAAACCGAACCATCGCTGGCCACACTTTCCATCGAAACTTCGGGCACGGGGACTGGCGATCCACTCATCGATCTTGCGCAGGTCAGCGATGAATTGAACAACGCCGCGCGGGATGCCGATCTAATCATCCTCGAAGGCATGGGCCGCGGGGTGGAAAGCAATCTCGACGCCGAATTCACATGCGAGGCGATCAATCTGGCAATGATTAAGGATGAGGCCGTGGCATTGCGCCATGGGGGAAAACTGTACGATATTGTGTGCAAAATCCGGTGAATAAACGCCATTGGACTCCACCGGCCGGATGGCAATACAATGCGACAAGAAATGGAGAAGCAGATATGAGCAACTTTGGACAACAACCTTATTACCAACGGCCGATGCCGCTCGATTATGGCACGGAGGCCGGTTCGCCGGCGGTGGCGTCGTTTTTCAATGCGGTTTATGCGTGGATGTGCGCTGGATTGGCGCTGACGGCAGTGATCGCATATTGGGTCGCGGGGCATCCGACGATTTTGACGCAGGTTTTAGGCGGGCCTGTGTTGATCATGCTGTTCATCGCCCAAATCGTTTTGGTGGTCGTGATTAGCGCGGCGGTACGACGGATTAATGCCACCGTAGCGACGGGACTATTCCTGCTATACGCCGCACTGAACGGCCTGACTCTTTCGGGAATTTTCCTCGTCTACACGAACGCCACCATCGCCGGGGCGTTCATCGCTTCTGCCACGATGTTCGGCGTGATGAGTGTTTACGGCATGCTCACCCACGCCGATCTCTCGGGCCTTGGCAAGATCGCATTCATGGCGTTGATCGGCCTGATCGTCGCATCCGTGGTGAATTTCTTTCTGGCAAGTTCCGGTTTGGCGTGGCTGATTTCCTACGCCGGCGTGGCGATCTTCGCGGTGCTCACTGCGTATGACACGCAAAAACTTCGGCAATTCGCACTCTCGACCGCCAACGATCAGGCATTCGCCTCTCGCATCGCCGTCAGCGGCGCGTTGATGCTCTACTTGGATTTCCTCAACTTGTTTCTGTTTCTGCTTCAAATCATGGGGGGGAATCGCCGGCGGTAATCAGGCCTTCGTATTCGTGCCGCTTCGGAGCCGGCGCGAAGTCATCCACAGCCACTCGCAGCACGCGCGGGCCGATTCGGCAGAAGATTTCATACGGAATCGTCCCGGCCAGTTCGGCAATCGCATACACACTGGCCGGCGACAGCGGGTCGTTGTCCAGCACGATCACCTCATCGCCTATCATCGCGTGCGGGGCCGATTGAAGATCAATCACGGTTAAATCCATGCTCACTCGACCGAGCACCCGCGCGGGCTGGCCGTTGACCATCATTGTTCCTTTGTTGGACAAAAGCCGCGGATATCCATCGGCATATCCAATCGGCACCAGGCCCACGCGCGTCGGTCGCTCGGCGGTCCAGGTGTGGCCATATCCAACACTGGCGCCGGTGGGCAGATTGCGAATGCCGATAAGCGGGGCGGTCCAGCGCATCGCCGGACGCAATGGGCGTTTGATGCTGGGATCCAGCGTGGGATCGATTCCATACAGGCTGATGCCGGGGCGAACCATGTCCAGATGCGAGTCGGGATGCAAAAAAATCCCCGCAGAATTGGCGGCGGTGCGATGCGGGCGCGTCGGCCGCCCGGCCAAACAAGGCGGCTGGGTTACCGCCAGGAATTGCGACAATTGCTCCGACACCCGCGGATCGTTCGCATCATCGGCGGTGGCGAAATGCGTGGCCAATCCGACCAATCGCAGCGATGGCAGCGAGACGATTTTCTCGATCAATTTCGCGGTTGCGGCCGTCTCAGCTCCGGCACGATTCAGGCCGGTGTTGACCATGATTTGAACATTGGCGCGCTGCTGACGGGGAGCGGCGATTCGCGCAACATCATCGGCCGCGCCCCCGGAACAGATCGTCAGCACCCAGCCATGATCGACAGCCATTTCAATCCGCGACCGCTGCGTTCCGAGAAACGCATTTTCCGCCGGCCGCAGGATGATGATCGGCAGATTGCAATCCGCTAGCGCCGCCGCCTCGTCGATGTCGGCAACCGCCAGCGCATCCACCATCGGTGGTTCGACATCGCCTCCGCTGAAATTGCAGAGCGTATCCACCACGAGATCAACGCCATGCCCATACGCATCGGCCTTCACCACCGCGCAAATCTTCACATGCGGCGCGATCGCCCGCCGGATGACGCCGATGTTGTGCAGGATCGCCGCCCGTGAAATCAGGCAGCGCGGCTCGCCGATAGTTTGTCTATGGGGATTTGGTTTGGGGGCGTTTTTCGCATCCATGCGATCGCTCGAATCCAGCCGGAATCCGTTCCAGCCGGGGGGAGTATAACGGGAGAATTCCGAAATGAAACCGGCGCGATATTAATTTTCGGATTAAAAATTCAAATGCATTTGAACCACGAAGACACGAAGACACGAAGCGGGCATCGACGCGCGGAATGTCATGCACAAAGCACCATTTTTAAAAATAAAAAGATAAATGGAGTAAATTCGCGAGATTGCGCCCGAGCCACGAAGGCCGCTTCGTGTCTTTGTGTCTTCGTGGTTCAATATTTTTTTCTTCAGACTTTCCGAACACCTCGCAGAGGGTCCGGTTTCCCCGCTTGTTGGAAGGCCGCATCCCTTTGTTTGCAGCCGCGGCAGGACCAGCAGGGTTCGCTTGAGTCTTCCAGGCAGCTCCAGGTCCGCTCCAGCGGGGCGTTGACCTGGTATCCGACATCCACCACCTGCCAGGGCTCCAGTTCCAGCAGTGGGGTGAGCACTTCCAATTCGCTTTGCCCACAGGGAATCTGAATCATCTCGTTCCATATCTGAAAAAATTCCGTCGCATGAGCGAGATCATCCGTCATCGGCCCGACGCGCATGCCGATGTAAACGGCGGCCGCCTGGTGATGCACGGCATATCGAATCCCCACGGCAATGAGCGGCAAAAGATCGAGCATCTGCGGCGCCAGCGGCGAGATTTGCCGGGGATCGGCCATCGTCGCGGCGGATTGGGTCTGCGTGCTGGAAGCAAACGGCATGGGCACGACGTAATCCCGATACGGCTTGAAATGCGCCACCTGCTGATCGAACGCCGCCCGCAATCGTCCGCCCGGCCCGCCGCTGGAGTCGCCGAACACCATCACCGGCCGATGCCGCTGGGCCGCCATCGCGGTGATCACCGCGCTGTTGATGCTGCCATTGTTCAGAACGACGGCCAAATCCTTGGGCATGTTGCTTACATCCTGTCGAATATCATTGGATCGTCAACTGGAGCAACCTGTGGATGAAAAACTGGAAGATGATTATCGGTTGCGGCTCCCGCGACGAGGAGCGGGCGCCGGCTCGAATAGGATTCGGCGCTGCCGCCGCGAAACCCGTTGGCTGGCCCGGCGACGTTCGATGTGGCATTTTGTTATGAGACAAAATGCGGAGTTTCCGCCTGCGGCGGATGTATGAGAAGGATTTTCGGCCACGGGCCGACCCTCAACCGTCCGTCACGCCCCATTGTTCGACCTCCGCTTAAAAATGCGTAACTGCCGCGTTCTGTGATTTTCGGGGTGAGGTCGGACAAGCGGGGCTGTGAAGGACGGTTGAGGTCGCGCCTGAGCGCGAAAATCCTCAGCGTCGGCCGCCGGAGGCGGCGAACTTTTTCAAGTCGCTGCAAGATGCCGTGACGAACTTCGACGGGCCAGCCAACAATTTTCACAGCGACGGGGACGTTTCCTATTCGAGCCGGCCAATTTGATCGGCATCGAAACCGTAACCGATAAAATTCTCTTGCGGAATATCTCTAAACCTGCGAGCGCTTCATTCCATCGTCAACAACACCTTCAAAACCCCTGGCCGGCTGGCGAGTTCGAGGGCTTCGACGCCTTGCTCGATTCGCATTCTCCGTTGAATCAAGCTGGCGACATCGACGGTTTTTTCGGAGAGTGCTTTGATGGCTTCACGGAAGGGGCCGCAGCGGCTGCCGACGACGGTGATTTCGTCCACCACCAGCGGGGCGAGATTGAGCGGTTTGCCGGCGGCGACGGTGCTTTTCAAAACAATCGTTCCGCGCGGGCGGACCATCTGCATGGCCAATTCAAATCCAGCGGAACTACCCGTGCAATCGACGACCACATCCTGATCGTGTCGCGGCATGATGTCGGCCAGCGGGCGGCTGCGGATTTGCCATTTTTCGCACAGGGCCAATTTTTCCGGGTATCGGCCAATGAGGCGCACGGGGCAGCCGGTGTTTCGCAGCACCTGGGCTACGAGCAATCCCAATTTGCCATCGCCCAGGACCGTCACCCATTTTTTGCCCCGCAGCGCATCGCCCTTGGCATCGAGCTTGATTTGCTTGACCACCTGAAACGCGGCCGCCAGCGGTTCGACAAAAACCGCGGTGTCATCATCCACATTTTTCGGAACCACGTGCAGATTTGAGGATGGCACCCGCACGAAATCGGCGAACACCCCATCATGTCCATTGATGCCGAGCACGGCGCGATTTCGGCAATGGTTGTACAAACCCGACAGACACAAATCGCATCGTCCGCACACGATGTTGATTTCCCCGACAACGCGCTGACCGACCAGATCGCGTTTTTCCGCCGACACCACCTCCGCGACGAATTCATGGCCGAGAACGCCGCGATAGCTCATGTAACCGTGGGTAATTTCCAGATCGGTGGCGCAGATTCCGGCCTGGCGGATTTTCAGCAGGGCATCCCCATCACTCATCGGTGGATCGGGATGCCGAGGGCGAAAAGAAACGGATTGATCAAAAACCAGTGCCCGCATTTTTCACATCCATGCAAAAAATTCTCGTCCTTGCCGAAATCAATTCCACCCCGACTGATTAGCGAGATATCCCAGCCAGAGTTCCCCGTCGTAGCGGAAATCCTGGCCGGTCATCAGTTCCAAATCCTGCCGGGCCTGCCAGGCGACGGCGAAATCGTTGTCATCCAGTCGTTCCACCAACGCCCGCGCGACATCCATGGTTCGGAAATTCCGCAGCGCATCGGTGCAGGCGATCCGCACATCCTGGCTGACATCGTTTTGCATGTGATCCACGAGCGCATCGATGGCCGCGGGATCGGGGACATTCGACAGGGCATCGGCGGCGTCGAGGCGGACCAGGGTTTCGTTTTCCTTCAGCTTTTCCAGATACAAATCGGTTTGCCCGGTCACGCGGGAACGATTCATCGCCCGAAGTGCCGCGGCGCGCACGGTGTAATCCGGATCGTTGGAAAGATAGACGTATGTTTTCAGCACTTCCCCATGTCGGCCGAAATCGTAATTGGCGTATTTCAGAATCGCCTCGCGTCGGATGTCGGCGGAGGAAGGATCGAACATTCGCCGGGCCCAGTAACCGGGTGTGCTGCCGCTCATCAGGCTGAAAAGATGTGCCAATGGATTGCCGATCGCCTGTTCATACGCCACATCGACGGCGGTCATTGGCGTTTCATACAGCGGCACTACTCGATGGTCCTCGCCGGCGATCCGCTGCTGGTTTTCATTGACCGCATCACGATAGAGGCCGCGATCGATCGGCCCGGGCGCGGCAGAATCGTGGATGCTGCTGCCGCAACCACCGGACAGGAGTCCTGCGAGGATTCCCAGAAGGATCAGAAATTTCGATTGCCGCATGTCAACTTGCCGCTTCTCAACCCGCTCGCAAATAGGTGCTGGGGGCGTCGGCCTTTTCCAGTTGGTGCGGATCGATCAGAGTTGGCTTGTCGATGGGGAGCTGCAAAAAATGCCCGGCCAGCGATGCAAACCGCGACGGATCGTCCGTCACAAACGCCCGCATCGAACCGGCCGGCGACTCGACTTTGTCGGAGTCGTTTTTCTCGCCGGTTTTCGATGCCGTCGGGCTTCGCAGCATTTGCCGCCGCGCCAGCCGACGAGCGACATCTTGGGCACATTGCTCGGCTGAGTCAATCAGCTTGACGCGCGGGCCAACGACTTTCGCAATCGCCGGCTTGAGCAGCGGGTAGTGCGTGCATCCCAGCACCAGGACGTCGATCTTCTGAAGAAGCATGCCTTGCAGATATTGCCGCAGGGCCATTTCTACCAGCGGATCTTCACTGGTGCGCCCCTCTTCGATCATGGGCACCAGCAGCGGAGTGGCGCGGAGAAAGACATGAGCCAAGTGCCGGCGTCGCATGATCGCGCGGTCGTAGGCTTTGGATTTGATGGTCGCCTCGGTGGCGATGACGCCGATGTTGGGAACGCGCTTTGTTCCGGCAGCCACCACCGCCGCCCGCGCGCCGGGCTCGATCACACCGCTGATGGGCAGGTCGGCAAATTCCGTGATCAGCGCCGGCATCGCCACGGCGGTTGCGGTATTGCAGGCGATGACCACATGTTTTGGCCGCTCGGAGATGAGGAATCGGATAATCCTTCGCACAAATGCCGTGACGGTCTCCGCAGATTTGCTGCCATAGGGGAGATGGGCGGTGTCGCCGAAGTAAATGAGATCTTCACACGGCAACTGTTTGCGGAGCTCCTGAGCGACGGTCAGCCCACCCAGGCCGCTGTCGATGATGGCGATGGGTTTGGCCGTGTGGGACACGAGGCGAATTCCTTAAAACGGATCGGGGTCTCGTGCGTTATCGGACCTATCCGACAATTTTCTTTACGTTTTTCCCCCATCGCCCTGAAATCGGTTATAATCCCTTGCTGGAGATTGCGATGAGCCAAACCCTTGAAGGCAAACGAATCCTGCTGGTCGACGACGACAACGATATTTTGACGAGCATGCAGGCGGCGTTTGAACCAACTGGCGCGGCCATCGATCTGGCCAACAACGGCAACAAGGCCGTCGAACTCGCCGAAAAAAATCAGCCGGATGTGGTGGTTCTCGACATGATGCTGCCGGGCCGGAGCGGATTCATGGTTTTGGAAAAAATAAAAGCCCGCAAACCGCGCAACACCAAGCCGTTTGTCATCATGATCACCGGCAATTCCGGCGCTCGGCACAAAATGTATGCCGAGAGCCAGGGCGTCAGCGAATATTTCACCAAGCCGGTGAAGATGGACAAGCTGATCGCCGCCGCCGAAAAACTCGCCAGCCCACCGCCGCCCGCGCCGGCGAATCCTTAAATTCAAATACAGTTTGAACCACTAAGACACGAAGGCACTAAGCGGCTTTCGTGGTTCCGGAATCGTTCTGCGAATTTAGATTCGTAAAAATACCATTGGAAAAGAAAAATTAGCCACCGATGAACACCGATGGGACACGGATAAAAATGAAAATGCCAGAATCAAATCCCTCCTAATCGGTGCTCATCGGTGCCCCATCGGTGGCTAAGTTTTTTATCTGAATTCAATTCGATTTCAAACGCCGACTTCGCTGGGTTGCTCCCGACCGTCGAAAGCCGCTTATTGTCTTCGTGACTTAGTGGTTCAATCTCTTTTGTTTTTAACTTCCAAGCGCGGAAATTGCCGCTGAAGCGCATCAATTGCGCCATCGCGCATCCGCGGCGCCCGGTAACACCGATACATTTATTCTGGCACGCATTTTGACGTAGGAGGGGGCGATGTACCTGGATCGAATCATCAACGGAGGCAATGGCCCGCTGCTGGATGAGTGGCTGAAGTTCACCGATGCGCGGCAGCGGCTGATGGCCGAGGACATCGTGAACATCTCCACGCCAAACTTCAAACAGCAGGATTTGTCGCTGGATAAATTTCAGGAAGTGCTCGGCCAGAAGGTCGAAGAACAGCAAGAAACCAACCCCGCCGAGCCGATGTCTTTTGATGATATTTCATTGGATGTGGAAACCCCGCGGCGCGGGGCGATGTTTTATGATGGGTCGAATCGATCGGTGGACCAACTGATGACCGATCAGGCCAAGAACGCACTGATGCACACGCTGGCGGTGGAACTGCTGCGGGATCAGTACAGCCAATTGGATATGGCGCTGAAGGAGCGCGTGAGTTAATTCAGATTTCCGGCGAGGTACATGGCGACTAAAATCGCCATGCCGCCAGTAAGGTGAAATATGTTTGACATCATGGACATGGGCGCCAGCGGGCTGACGGCACAGCGCGTTCGGCTGGACACGATCGCTTCCAATATCGCCAACATCAACACGACGCGGGATGCGTCCGGCAAAGCGAATCCATACCGTCGTCGGTTCGTGCTGCTCGCGCCGGGGCAGGCGGGGAATCCGAATATGCCCGGGGTTCATGTGCAGTCGATCCAGGAGGATCAGACGCCCTTCGTCCGCCGACACGAGCCGGGGAATCCGGACGCGGACAAGGATGGTTACGTCAATTATCCCAACGTCGATCTGTCGATCGAATTCGTCAACGCGCTGGAAGCCAGCCGCGCATATGAGGCGAATGTCACCATGATGGACACCACCAAGTCGATGTTCAATTCAAGCCTGAGATTGCTGGCATAATCCCATGATCGACGGAGCGATGAACAATCTCGGCAACATCGGCGCCGCCGGCTCGACGGGCGGGGTCGGTAGTTCCAAACCCGCCTCGACCACCAGTGGCAGCAGCTTCGCCGACATGCTTAAGCAGAGCATCAACGAAGTCTCGCAAATGCAGCAGGATGCCAGCCGGGCCGTGCAGGATATTTCCACGGGAAAGACGGACGATGTGACCGGCGTAATGTCCGCTGTGGAAAAATCGGACCTCGCCTTCAAGACCCTCCTGACGATTCGCGCCAAACTGATGGATGCGTACGACGAGATCAAGGGCATCTCGGTTTAAAGAAATGCGGATTAACCGCCAAGACGCCAAGACGCCAAGACGCCAAGGTAGGAAAATACGCCAAGGGGAAAAAATTCTTATAAATGCACTTTCAAAATCCAAATTTAATTCTTGGCGTATTTTCCTAACTTGGCGTCTTGGCGTCTTGGCGCCTTGGCGGTTCAATCGCATTTGTATTCCGAAGTAGAAACGCGCCGAAATTGCGCGACGAATATTTGGTGTGATTTGTGAATTTTGCGATTGCTTTTATCGGACGCGGTGATTTAATACCCGCGGCTCGAAAATTCGCGGGAGTCGCGGATTTGTCGGGTGCTTCATGAATCAAACGATTTCTCCTCGGCCAGGGAGGGCTGAGCGATGGAATTCTTCAAAGCTCAACTATCGCGCATCCAGGAACAACTCAACGGGCTTTCCGCCACTCAAAAAATGCTGACGGCCTCGCTCGTGGCGATCATGATCATGACGCTCATGTGGTGGTCGCGCTACGCCGGCGATCCGGAAATGGAACCGGTGCTCGACCAGTCGCTCAGCCAGGCGGACATCGGCATCATCACCGCCAACCTCGACGGCAAAGGCATCCCGCACAAAGTCGTCGGTGATCGCGTGATGGTGGCATCGGATCAGAAAACCGAAGTGCTTGCGGAACTCGGTTACGCCCAGGCATTGCCCAAGAATTTCTCCAACGCATTTGATGAGTTGATCAAGCAATCCAATCCGTTCACCAGCCCCGAGCAAAACGACCGCTTGTTCATGCGGGCCAAGGAAGCGGAATTGGAAGCGATCCTCTGCAATCTGCCGGATGTCGCTAATGCGTCGGTGGTGATTGATCCGACCAACGAGCAGCGATTCGACGCGGCTTCCATTCAGCCATCCGCATCCGTCACCATCACCACCCAGCGCAGCTCCGGCGGCGAAGCGCGACTCATCGCCAACTCCGCCGCACAAATCGTCAGCGGCGCACAGGCCGGACTGCAGCGCAGCCGGATCAACGTCGTCGTGGATGGCGCGCCCTTCAAAATCGAGGATCCCGATGACAACGGATTGATGGATGGCAACGATATCGTCGAGAATCAGCAGCAGCAGGAACATTTCTACGAAGATAAAGTGCGCAACGAATTTGGGTTCATTCCGGGACTGATGGTTTCTGTGACAGTTCAAGTCGATTCGTCGGCATCTGAAATAAAAACCCACACTGTAAGCAGCGACCCCAAGCAAATGGTCCACGTTGAGCAACAAACTGAAGAGCAGACGACAGACGAAACCGGCGCGGCATCCTCTTCGGCCGAAGCCGGCGTCGCCGCAAATACCGGAGTCAGCGCCGCCGGCCCCAGTTCCGGTGGAAGCACCAGCACTACCGATGACAGCAAAACCTCGTTCGTCACCGATGCTTCCGCCAAGGACGAAGTTAAGAAGCAGGGCCCCGGCGAGGCAACCGTTCTGGCGGCATCGGTGCGCGTGCCTCGAAGTTATCTCGCCGACGATTACCGCGTCAAAAACGGCAAGGATGCGGATGAGACGACGTTGGAACAATTCAGTGAAGGCGAGCTGGCGCAGATCGCCAAGGACGTGATGGCCTGCACCGGATTGAAGACGCCGGATTCGGTGGTCGTGTCATCCTATGTTGATGCCCAGCCCACCGAAGCCGCGTCGGTGCAAACCAGTCCAATGAACGCGCCCATGGCCATCCTGAACAATCACACCAAGGACATCGGCGTCGGCGCGCTGGCGATGATGAGCATGTTCATGATGTTCGTGATGGTGAAGAAATCCACGCCGCCGCTGCCGCCGCCGGTGGTGGCCGAGCCGTCCGAACCCAGGTCTCTCGACGCCGGCACGACCGTCGCCGGGCAGGTGACCGAAGGCAACGCCATGCTCGACGGCATGGAGCTCGACGAAGATTCCGTGAAAGCCCAGCAGATGCTCGACCAGGTGCAACAGATGGTCACTACCAACCCCGACTCCGCCGCGGGTTTGGTCAAGCGGTGGCTGAACAAATAGGAGCCGAATACTTTTAGCCGCGTCGTTCATCGACGCGCGTTTCCCCAGAGGTTTCAACCATGCCCGACCTGACCGGAGTTCGCAAATCAGCCATTCTTCTGCTCTCGCTGCCGCAGGATCAGGCGGCGGAGATTCTCAAGCGCCTCCCACCCGAAGCGGTGGAGGAAGTCAGCCGCGAAATCGCCAGCCTCGGCGAAATTTCCGTCGGCACGCGCAAAGATGTCTTCGGAGAATTCTACAATCTGGCGCTGGCCAATTCGTATTTGTCGGAAGGCGGATTGGAATATGCCAAATCGCTGCTGAAAAAATCGCTGAGCGAAGACGATGCGTCACGCGTCATCAAACAGGTGACCCAGCAGGTGCAGACCACGCCGTTTTCATTCCTGCAAAAAGCCGAGAGCGAAAACCTGCTGACATTTATTCAGGACGAGCATCCGCAAACCATCGCGCTGATTTTGGCGCATCTCCCGGCCATCAAAGCCAGCGAAATTCTCGTCGGCCTGCCGGGCCAGAAACAGATCGAAGTCGTCAAGCGCATCGCCAACATGGAGCAGACCAATCCGGAAGTGATCAAGGAAGTGGAGCGCGGCTTGGAGCATCGTTTGTCCGATATCGTCAGCCAAACCTTCGAGAAAGCCGGTGGCGTGGACACGGTCGCGGAGATTCTCAATCTGGCCGACCGGTCCACGGAAAAAGGAATCATGGAAGGGCTGGAGGCGGAAGACCCCGATCTCGTCGAGCAAATCCGCCGGCTTATGTTCGTCTTCGAGGACATTCTGCTCGTCAACGACAAGGGCATCCAGTCGGTGCTCAAGGAAGTGGATAACGAGGAGCTGTCTCTGGCTCTGAAGACCGCCAGCGAAGAACTGAAGCAGAAGATTT
>JBEKUH010000084.1:0-17311 GCA_049515255.1 Tepidisphaeraceae bacterium
AAATTCAACCCCTCTGCCGATGGGCGGGAGTTTTCGGACGGTTAGAATCGGCAGGTGGATTATGGGCCGCGTTGGCTTTACTTCGGAGGAACCATGAATTGCAGACTTTTGCCATGGATATCGGTACTTCTTTGGGCCGCGATTGTGCTTTCGATGTTCTCTCGCGCCGGCGCGCAGACAAACCCCTCCGATGCGTATCTCAATCCGGATTTACCATTCGATGTGCGCGTGCATGATCTGATCGGCCGGCTCACGCTGGAAGAGAAAGCGGACCTGCTCAACCACCTCGGACCGGAAGTGACCCGATTCAACATCCTATCCGACCGCTGGAATCAATGTCTCCACGGTGTCTGGTGGACCCGGCCGACGACCATGTATCCCGTCTCCATCGCACTCGCGGCGACATGGGACACCGATCTTGTCCACCAGGAAGCGGATGCAATTTCGGACGAAGCGCGCGGAATCTATAACGGCTGGCACATCGACCCCAACGCGCCTGGCGAGCACAAAGGTCTGATATATCGCGCTCCGGTGATCAATGTCAGCCGAAATCCCTATTGGGGGAGAATCAACGAGTGTTTCGGCGAAGACCCGTATCTCGACGGCCGGATCGGAGTCGCATACGTCAAAGGACTGCAGGGCCACGATCCGCATTACCTCAAGATCGCCGCGACGCTCAAGCATTTCGCCGTTAACAATGTCGAGTTGAACCGCAAAAAGCTCAACGCTGTCGTGCCGGAGCGGATGCTTTATGAATTTTGGCTGCCGCATTTTCGTGATTGCGTCGTCGAAGGCGGGGCGCAATCCGTGATGGCTTCCTACAACGCCATCAACGGCACGCCCAATAACATCAACTCGCTGCTACTCACCGACATTCTCAAAAAACAATGGGGATTCACCGGCTTCGTCGTCTCGGACCTCGGCGGCGTGGGAACGATGGTCAACGGCCACGAGCAGGGGAAAATGTCCGTGGAGAATGCCGTCGCACAGTCGCTGATGGCCGGGTGCGATTTCTCGGACGATGAATTCACCAAGCAAATCCCCGCCGCGATAAAGGATGGATTGCTTACGGAAGACCGGCTGGATGATGCGCTGTTTCGAGTTCTGATGGTGCGATTCAAGCTGGGCGAATTCGATCCGCCGGACCGCGTGCCCTACACGAAAATTTCACCCGATGTGATTTGCAGCCCGGAGCATCGCGCACTGGCGTTGCATGTGGCCCAGGAATCGATCGTGCTGCTGACCAATCCCAGCAACATCCTTCCGCTGGATCGAGACAAAATCAAAACGCTGGCCATCATCGGCCCACACGCTGATATCTTCACCCCCGGCGGATATAGCGGAGTGCCCGATCATCCGGTGACGCCTCTGGTGGGAATTCGCAACCGCGCTAATCCGCAAACGCAAATCCTTTTCGCCGCCGGTTGCCCGATGACGCCGGACCGGAATTCACGCGCCACTCGTCCCGCATTTGACCGGGCCGCGGAATTGCAGAAAGCCGTCGATGCCGCCAAATCCGCTGATGTCGCGGTGGTTTTTGTCGGAACGACAACGGCGCACGAATCTGAAGATCATGACCGGATATCCCTGAGTTTGCCGGAGGATCAGGAAGCGCTGGTCGCTGCAGTGATCGCCGCCAATCCCAAAACCATCGTCGTGGAGATGAACGCCGGGCCGTTGACCGAGCCGACGATCAAGCAAAACGCCGCCGCCATGCTCGAAGCATGGTGGGACGGCGAAGAGGGCGGCGACGCCATCGCGGATGTGCTCTTCGGCAACGTCAACCCCGGCGCCAAGATGCCGCTCACGGTGTACGCCTCGCCCGATCAGGTTCCCCCGCAGGATGAATACGATGTCACCAAGGGTTTCACCTACATGTACATCAAAGGCAAACCCCTCTTCGCCTTCGGACACGGCCTCAGCTACACCACCTTCGCCTATTCCAATCTGCAAGTCACCCCGCGCGAAATGAAACCCGACGGACAGGCGACGATCACGGTCGATGTACAAAACACCGGCGCCCGCGCCGGCGATGAAGTCGCCCAGATGTACGTGCATGAAGTCACCCCCGCCGTCATCCGGCCGATCGAGCAGCTCCGTGGCTTCTCTCGCATCTCGCTTGCTCCGGGAGAGAAAAAGACGGTCACGTTCAGCCTGCCGGGCAGCCAACTGGCGTATTACGATGTGAACGTCCACAACTTCGTCACCAAGCCCGGCGCATTCGACATCCTGGTCGGCAGCGCATCGGATGACATCCGCGCAACCGATCAGATTCGAGTGGACGCGCCCAACTAATGTTTAGCGGCGGGGGCTTGCCCCGCGCTGGGATTCCCGATTGGCGCTCGCATCGCGGGGCAAGCCCGCGCCGCTAAGCGCCGTTTTTGCCTCATCAAAACAAACACATCCGTTCAAAATAACCATGTCCATTTCCAGCCTCGGCCCGGACTGGACTTAGGCACCCTTTCGGCCAATTTGCGCTAGTTAAAACAACCCGTTTCACCCTCCGACTTCTCAAGTTTCAGCAACTACCAGTTTCTCACCTATACTGCTTTAAGCCAACCACTTACGAACAATCTTTTCACCCCATTTCACCCACGGCACGCGCGTCGCTTTAGAGCATCTCGGTTGAACGTCAGTCGGTCCGGTGTTCGTGATCTGCCTGATGTTCATTTTGCCAGAGGTTGTCATGTTCAAAACGCAGGAAGAACACGTTTCGATACTGGGCATTTGCGTGGATTCGCCTCTGCCGGCCGATGGGGCGGGCGACGTGAATTTCATGTGTGTGCAGAGCGGCCGACGGGCCATCGACATGCTTCGCATGACGCATTTCGATTTCGTTCTGGTCGGCATGCGGATGCCCGACATCGGAACCTGGGATTTGCTGCGAATGCTCAAGACCGCCTGGCCCCAGCAGAAGTGGGCGCTGGTCGGCGGCCCGATCAGCGAGCAACAGGAGATCGCCGCCCGCATGTTCGGTGCGACGACGCTCTTTGACGCCTCGCCGAGCACGGATGAACTGATCAACCTGACCAGCCGCATTCGTGAACATGCCATCCAGAATGTTCTGGCCGGCAAATTTGGCCGATCGCCGGCCAAGGCACGAGCCGCGGCCATCTAATTGTGTCTTCAATCAATGCAATCAATGTTGCCAATTAACGAAGTCTGAAACAGAGGAAGAGGAGATTACCGTGAAGATCGTTCAGAACATTATCAATCGAGTGAACAACGGGCGGGCTCTGCGAAGCCGGTCAAAAAGTAAGACCGCTCGCATGCTGGCCTTCGCGGCCGCAGCAGCGATGACGGGCCTGGCGGCGAGCCAATCATTCGCCACCCCCGGCGGCACCGCGGCGCTGCAAAACCTCAATTCCGTGGTCGACCTCGGCTGGAACGCCGGAACGCCTCCCGTCGGCGTCAACAACTGGACCGTCGGCAGCACCGATGTTCTGAATCGCGAGTGGTTCTGGGGCGAAGTCGGTACCGGCGCTCCCACGGCGCTGAACAATCTCACCGAGACCGCCACCACCATCGCCAATATCTCCACCGATGACAGCCATAACAATTATGCAGCGCTCACGTTCGTCGATCCGAACAATCCGCTGCAGATTCAATCGACTTTCGATCTCACCGGCGGCTCGACCAACTCCAATACCAGCGACCTGGCCGAGACGATTCTTATCACCAACACCAGCAGCAGCCAGACGCTGAGCTACAACTTCTTCGCCTATTCCGACTTCAACGTGGGCGGCGTGACCAGCGGAGAAACCGCCACGGTTTACGGCGGAGATGCCGCCAAAGTCACCAACAGCAAGACCGGCTTCGTCGCCAACACTGTTGTCAGCCCGCAGCCTTCTTATTACCAGACCAGCGCGGCGCCGACCCTGCTCAACCAATTGGATGGCGGCAGCTCGGTCCAACTGAATGACAACGCAACAACCACCACCACCGGAACGACCGATGCCGAGTGGGGAATGGAATGGAAACTGACGCTCTCGCCCGGCGCCTGCTATGCCATCAGCATCGACAAGCAGGTCAGCGCAACCGCCGTCCCCGAGCCGTGCACCGGCCTGGCGATGATCGGCGTCGGCGGGGTCGTGCTGACTCGGCGTCGTCGCTCGCCGCGAAAGAATTGAGCTGATTTCGGTTTTCTCGAATGAAAGGACACGGTCCGGTCTGGGAAGAGTCTTGTTCAATGACCGGGCAGGAATATGCGTAGTTGGATTTCCGATTAGATGGACCGCGACGGCCCGAAAGGCTTGTCGCATTTGTAACACGAGGAGAGATCATGCCGTTCCAGAAGGATCGTCAACCGAATTGGAAGATGAAAGCCCGCCGTGCCAAGTGGCTGCGCAGCGCGGTAATGACCGCCACGCCGATCGTCGCGTCGCTCGCCATCGTGGCCAAAACGCACGCCAGCGTCATCGACGTGACCTCCGGCAGCAGCACCATCACTCTCGACACCGCTCAGGGGATGACTGGATGGACCATCAACGGCACATCCGAGTTGAATTTGCAGCAATTCTATTACCGCATCGGCAGCAGCGGCGGGCAAACATTGCTGGAAAGCAACGCTCTGACCGGGACCAACACCAGCACCCCCGGCATCGCAAGCCTTGGCTATAGCAATTCATTTTTCAGCGCGGGGCTAACGTATTTATTGTCCGGGGGCGCAGGGAATTCGCCTTCCACGCTGAACGAAACCGTGGATATCAGCAACCAGACCGCCAGTCCGGTGACGCTGGAATTTTTCAAGTACGCCGATTTCGATCTCAACGGACAATCCGCTAATCAGACCGTCAACATCACCAACACCGCCTCCACCTCGACGGCGGTGCAGTACGATGCATCCATGCTGGTGGAGAGCTACACCACCGGACAGGGTAACTCAGCCCCTCCGAGCGAAGTTGAGGCCGGGGTGGTGCCGACCTTGCTGAACAAAATTGACAGCCCAACCACTCCCTACACCCTGGACGGCGCGCTCTCCGCTGGCCCGGCGGATGTGGCGTGGGCCTACGAATGGGACGTAACGCTCGCTGCCTCCGGCAACCCCGGATCGAGCCTGCTGGTGAGCATTCCCACAACCATCCAGCCCGTCCCCGAACCCGCGACGCTCGGCCTAGGCGCCGCCGGCCTGGCGATGCTCTTGATGCGAAGAAAGAAGCGCATCACCTGATATCCCCGTTCCCCGCCGGGCTTTATTCCCGGGCTAACCACTTTAGTGGTTAGCCGAAGGCCCGCTCCTCCGCAATCCCCCGGCTTTTCGCCCGCTCCCCCGGCTAAGCACTAAAGTGCTTAGCCCAGCGCGCCGCATTCTCCCCTTGCCATCCACCCGCTCTTCCCCCATAATCATTTCAGTAATTCCTGAAAGTTCAGAAGTTACCGAAATGGAGCACCCATGGCAACCGACAACGGAACGCAAACAAAGCTGCAAACCGCGCAGGACTGTTTCATCCACCGCTGGGGCGAAATGGGACAGACCTGGGGCATCAACCGCACCATGGCGGAAATCCACGCCCTGCTCTACATCACCGCCCTTCCCCTCAGCACCGATGATGTCATGAGCCGGCTGAACATCAGCCGGGGCAATGCCAACACCTCGCTGCGGGCGCTGTGCGACTGGGGCATCGTTCGCCGGACGCATCAGCGCGGCGAGCGGCGGGATTATTTCCAGAGTCTCTCGGATGTGTGGGAGATGTTCAGCATGATCGCCGCCGAGCGCAAACGGCGAGAAATGGACCCCGTGCTGGCAACCATCCGCCAGTGCCAGGAGATGCTCAGCGGCAAAACCCTGGGCAAAGCCGCGCGCGGCACCGAGGTGCAACTGACCCGCCAGCGCCTCGAGGAAATCGAGGAATTCATGGATATGACCAACAAGTTGTTCCAGCAATTCGTCGGCGATGCCAGGACCGGATTGGGGCGAGTCGTCGAGGAATTGCTGACGACGATGTGAAGAAACACGCCCCGCGCAACGGCTGTCCGGGCCTGCTACAATATCCCTCGCCATGAACCAATCGCCATTTAAAATCGACGTGTCGCCGCGGATCGCTCGTCTGCCGCCGTATCTTTTCGGACGCATCAACAAGATGAAGTACGAAAAGCGCGTGGCGGGGATTGACATCATTGATCTGGGCATGGGAAATCCGACCGATCCCACGCCGGAGTCGGTGATTCAAAAATTGGCCGAAGCGGCGCGCGATCCGCGTAACCATCGCTACAGCGTCAGCAACGGCATCGCCGGCCTGCGGCGCGAGGTGGCGCGCAAATACCAGCAGAAATACGGCGTCGAACTCGACCCGGAAACCGAAGTGATCGCCACCATCGGCTCCAAGGAAGGATTCAGCCATCTCTGCCTGGCCCTGCTCGGCCCGGGCGATACGGCCGTCGTACCCGACCCGGCGTTTCCGATTCACATTTATGCCGTCGCCATGGCCGGCGCGAATGTCATCCGCGTGCCGCTGGGGAACGATCAGGCATTTCTCGACCGCATCGAGCGGATGATCGAAGGGCTCTATCCCACTCCCAAATTGCTCACGCTGAATTATCCGCACAACCCCACAGCCATGACGATCGATGCCAGTTTCTGGGACCGTGCCATCGCTATGTGCCGGCGGCACGGGATCATGATCATCAGCGATTTCGCCTATGGCGAAGTCTGTTTCGACGGCTATCAGGCCCCCAGTTTTCTCGCCGCCGCCGGGGCCAAGGATTTGGGCGTCGAATTCACCACGATGTCCAAGAGCTACAACATGGCCGGCTGGCGCATCGGGTTTTGTGCCGGTAATTCCGAGATGATTAAAGCATTGGCGACGATCAAGGGATATTACGATTACGGCATCTTCGCCCCGATTCAGATCGCCAGCATCATCGCCATGCGCGAGCACGCCAACGCTCCGATGGAACAGAGCAAATTGTACGAGCATCGCCGGGACGTGGTGTGCCGGGGACTCGATCGGCTCGGCTGGATGTACGAAAAACCCCGCGCCAGCATGTTCGTCTGGGCGCGGATCAAACCGGAACATCTCAAGGGAGAGGGATCGATCGAATTTTGCCTGAGAATGATGGACGAAGCCGCCGTCGCGCTGGCCCCGGGCCGCGCGTTCGGCGAAGCCGGGGAGAATTGCGTGCGCATCGCGCTGGTGGAAAACGACCAGCGGCTCAAGCAGGCCATGGCCAATCTCGAACGGGCACTGATTCCCCGCAATCCCAAACCGCGCCGCCAAAAAACCGCGACGGCGTGATCTGAAGAGAAATTAGCCACCGATAAACACCGATGAGCACCGATTAAAGAGGATTGAGGAAGATTTGTTTCTATCCTATTGAATTTGTCTTTATCGGTGTTCATCGGTGGCTAATTCTTCTTCGGAAATCGGCCGTTATTTGCTCCGCATATGGATATAATGCGGTTTCGCCGGCCCCACGGCGCGTTGCATTTGAAGGAGAAATTTTAATGGCACTCTGGAATAAACTTACCAACGAACTGATCGACATCATCGAATGGCTCGACGACACCAACGATGTCATGCTCTATCGCTTCTACCGTTCCGACAATGAAATCAAGAACGGCGCCAAGCTCGTGGTGCGCGAGGGGCAGGCGGCCGCGTTCGTCAACGAAGGTCAGCTCGCCGATGTCTTCGTTCCTGGAACCTACACGCTGACGACGCAAAATCTTCCGATCCTCTCGAAACTCAAAGGCTGGAAATATGGATTTGACAGCCCGTTCAAGGCGGAAGTTTATTTCGTCTCGACGCGCGTTTTCACCGATCGCAAATGGGGTACGCAGAATCCGATCATGATGCGCGATGCTGAATTCGGACCGGTGAGATTGCGGGCCTTCGGCACATTTGCCGTGCGCGTGAAATATCCGCCGGTGTTTTTGCGCGAACTGGTCGGAACGAATAGCCAATTCACTGTTGAAGAAATCGACGGGCAGTTGCGCGACATGGTCAATGCCCGCTTCGCCGATGCGGTGGGCGCGAGCAAAATCGCGGTGCTCGATCTGGCCGGGAATTATTCGAAACTCGCCGACGGTGTGACGACGCAGATGCAGGATGAGTTCGGGAAATTTGGCTTGGAACTGGTCAAGCTGGTCATCGAAAACATCTCGCTCCCACCAGAAGTGGAGGCCGCCATCGACAAGCGCTCCAGCATGGGCGTGATCGGCAACATGAACACGTACACGCAATACCAGACCGCCAACGCGATCACCGATGCGGCGAAAAATCCCGGCGGAATCGCCGGGGTGGGCGCGGGACTTGGCGCAGGTTTCGCCGTCGCGCAACAGATGGGCCAGGCGATGGGCGCGGGCAATGCCGGCACTCCGCCGCCGCTGCCGACGGTTGCATTTTATGCCGCCATCGACGGCAAACAGGCCGGGCCGTTCACATTGGATCAACTGCGTGACTCGGCCGCGCAAGGAAAACTCACGCATCAGACCATGGTCTGGCAACAAGGCATGGACGGCTGGAAACCCGCCGGCGAAGTGCCATCGCTTTCGCCGATTTTGGCGAGTGTTCCGCCTCCATTGCCGGGCAATGGCTAATTCGATTACTGACTGGAATTCCGATTTGTAACTGGCTCGCATAGGGCATTTTGCGCGAGCACGCTGGCTTTGTGCGCGGAATGGTTACAATAATCTTCTACAGATCTTGAAAGGGAGGCTTGTATGATCCTGTCGTACGTGCCATTCGCGGACCTTTTGCCCAGCTATGCGACGCCGTGGGTTCAAATCCTTGGCGTGATCATCGTCGTCTGGATCGCGCTGGGGATGCGATACATTCCCAACAATCGTGTGGGCATCGTTGAGAAACTCTGGTCCGGTCGCGGCTCCGTTGGCAATGGCCGGATCATCGCTCTCAACGGCGAGGCCGGCTATCAGGCGGTGCTGTTGCGCGGCGGGATGCATTTTTTCTACTGGCCGTGGCAGTACAGGATTCACAAAGGTTCCCTCGTCACCGTCTCGCAAGGCAAAATCGGCTACGTCTATGCCCGTGACGGCGAACCGCTGTTGCCCAGCCAGACCCTGGCGCGCGTGACGCCCTCCAATAATTTTCAGGACTCTTTCGCATTTTTCGGCAAAGCCGGCGCCGGTGGCCAGCGCGGCCGGCAGCGATCGATCCTGCGTGAAGGTGTTTACGCAATTAATCTCGCGCTCTTCGTGGTCGTCACCGAAACGGATGTCTATCGCCTCGACATGCAGGGCCGACAGGAATTGGCCGCCATCCTCGCATGGCAAAAAGAATTGAAAGACATCGGCGGATTCGATCCCGTCGTGATCGGCGGATCGGTGATGGCCGAAGACCCGCTCATCCCCGGCAAGTCGATGGAGGTGGACACCATCGGCGTCATCACTGTCCATGACGGCCCGAGCCTCGCCCCCGGCGAGATCATCGCCCCCGCCGTCGGCAACGACGCCACCGATGCCAACTATCACAACAACTACCAGGACCCCGAAGCATTCCTCGCCTCCGGCGGCCGACGCGGACGGCAATATGTGCCCCTGACCGATGGCACTTATTTCATCAACCGATGGTTCGCCACCGTTGAAATCACCGCCAAATCCGTCGTCCCCATCGGATATGTTGGCGTGGTCGTCAGCTATTACGGCCCAACCGGCACCGACATCTCGGGCGAAAGCTTCCGCCACGGCGAGCGCGTTGCGCGCGGCGAACGCGGTGTGTGGGAAAAAGCCCTCGGCCCCGGCAAATATCCGTTCAACCCCTATGCCGGCAAACTGATCCTCGTCCCGACAACCAACTTCGTGCTGCACTGGATCACCGGCAAGAGCGAAGCGCATCACTATGATGAAAGTTTGAAATCCATCGACCTCGTCACCAAAGATGCCTACGAGCCGCTGCTGCCGCTGAGTATTGTCGTGCACATCGACTACCAGCGAGCGCCCAGCGTGATCCAGCGATTTGGCGATGTGAAGAAACTGATCACTCAGACCCTTGACCCAATGCTCAGCGCCTATTTCCGCGACATCGCCCACAAGAAAACCATGCTGGAACTTTTGCAGCATCGCGATGAAATCCAGATCGAATCGCGCACGGAATTACAGCGGCGATTCCATGAATTCGACATCGAATGCGTGGACGTGCTGATCGGAAAACCCGACACGGCCGAGGGCGCGGGCGTCGGCAAAATCGAAACCCTGCTGGAACAACTTCGCCAGCGGCAACTCAGCATCGAACAACTGGAAACTTACGATCGCCAGCGCGCCGCCGCCGAAAAATTGCGTTCATTGAACGAAGCCCAGGCGGTGGCGGCCAAACAAGCGGAATTGACCAACTCGCAGGTGCAGATTCGCATAGCCGAGAACCAGGGCGACGCCGATTTGGCGCGATCGCGAAAGCAAGCCGAGCAAACGGTGGTCGTGGCCGAGGCCGATTTAGCCCGCTCGCGCCGGCAGGCCGAGCAAACGGTGGTGACTGCCCAAGCCGAGAGCCAATCGCGCATCCTCGCCGGGCGCGGCGAATCCACCCGCACATTGCAGGTCGGTTTGGCCGAGGCGACAGTATTGCTTCGCAGCATCACCAGCTTCGGCGATCCGCGGTTGTATGCCCTAACGAAGGTGGCGGAGAATCTTGCCAAATCCTCCCAGCCGCTGGTGCCGGAGCGCGTCTTCCTCGCTCCCGGCCAGGGCGGCGGCACGGATTCCGCCGGCGCGGCCACGGGATTGGTCGGCGCGCTGCTCAGTTTGCTCGTCGCCGAAAAAAGTGGTTTCTCGCTCGCAGATCATTCCGACATGGCCCGGCTCAAAGATTTGGCCGACAAAATGACCAAACAGGTGATGGAATCGTTGGAAGAAAAAGGCGGCAACGGACACCCCGATCCCGAACCAGTGGCCGTCGCAACCCGAAGGTGATCGCGCCGACGAAAGCCCACGGATAGCTATCCGTGGGCATTACGGATTCACAAAACACTCTCCACCCTTGGCGAGTTGATCCGTCACCCCCAGATCCTTGAGCTGCCCGCATAGCGCATCCCACCGCGCCTCCGTCATCGTCCCCAGCCCCGCCAACTTCGTCTCATCCGTCTCAATGAGCGCCTTCTGCGCCGCCGCCGCCTGGCCGAAAGTCTGCAAATCCATATCCGAATTCAAATCATGCATGGCTGAATTGGCGGCCGTGGGATCATCCAAATACGCCCGCCACCCCTCCCGGCACGCCGACGCCATCGCCCGCACCCGATCCGGATTACTCCGCCACAAATCCCCCTTGCAAATCACGACGGTGGTATACGGATTAAACCCCTCATCGGCAATCAAAAACGTCTGCGGATCGCCCCCCTGATTTTTCGCCAGGATCGGCTCGGAGGTCACAAAACACTGCTGCGACACATCCGCCCGGGCCAGAAAATCCGCGATCCCGCCGCCGTATGCGGAAATCTTCACCTTGGGCGTGCCGAATTTCTTCAGCAGAAAATGGAGCCAGGTGTCATCCTCGGCCAGCAGCACGCCGTCGTTTGTAAACACATCACGGAGACTTTTGAATCCGCGCGCCTTATGCACCATCACGCCCTGTGGAAATGTCTGATACACCGCAAAAAATGCAATCACATCCGCTCCGCTCTGACGGGCGATGATGACCTGATCGGCGGCCGTGGTGGCGAAATCGGTTTTTCCCGTCGCCACCAGTTGCCAGGTCGCCGCCCCTTCGCCGGCGGGTTTGAGGGTGATGTCCAGTCCCTGTTTGGCGAACGCGCCGCTCAGTTGCCCCGCGTAAAATCCGCCGAATTCCGGCTCGGGTTTCCAGTCGAGCGTCAGTTGAACGCTCGTGCCCGCCGGACTGGGAATGGCCAGCATCGTCAGGAGTAATCCACCAAAGATCGCCGCTAACCGTTTCATCATGTGTCTTTCTCCGATGCATGCCAATGTCGCAGCAGCAGTTTAGCTGCCAGATTCACACCGGCAAACATCGCCAATCCCAACAGCGATGCCATCAGCACGGCGGCGAAAAGCAAATCAGTTTTTCCCACTTTGTTTGCGGCGACGATGCGCACGCCAAGACCCTCGGCCTCGCCAAGCAATCCCACGAAGAATTCTCCGACCACAGTTCCAATGACGGCCAATCCCGCGGCGATTCGTAAACCCGTCATGATGCTGGGAATCGCCGAGGGCAAACGCAATTTCCACAATCGCGCCCAGGCGCCGGCATCGTACAGGCGAAACAAATCCACCAGCGCGGGATCGGTGGAGAGCATGCCCGTGAGAGTGTTGGCGATCACCGGAAACACCGAGACGACAAACGCGCATGTGGCTGTCGATTCCAGGCCTGGATTGATCCAGATCACCAGCAGCGGCGCGATGGCGATGATGGGAACGGTTTGGAAGAAAACCGTGTATGGATAAAACGCCCGCCGCGCCAGCGGCCATGCCGAGAGTGGAATCGCCAGAAGAATTCCGAAGACCGCACTGGCGACGAATCCAATCAGCGCGGCTTGTGCCGTCGTCCAGAGTGAGATCGCCAGTTCGTCCCGATATTTCCAGAGCGCCCCGGCCACGCGCGATGGAGCCGGTAGAAGAAACGGCTGAATCTGGAAAATCCGCACCGCCAGTTCGAGTCCCGCGGTTGCCAGGATCAGCACAACGACCGGCGGCAGGACGGTTGAAACAAATCTTTGTTTCCTCGTCACGCGCCCCCCTTGGTCAGGGCTTCGTAGAGCAATCGAATCACCCCGGCGAATTGGGCGGTCGCGCGCAGCGGTCCCGTTCGCTCTACCGGCAAATCGACGGCAATATCCGTCACCACCCGCCCCGGCCGACGGGTCAGCACCACAGCGCGATCCGCCAGAAACGCCGCCTCTGCGGTTGAATGCGTGACGAACAGCACGGTCATGCGCTCCTTCAGCCACAGATTCCGCAACTGTTCATCCAGCGCCTGTCGAGTGATCTCATCCAAAGCCGCGAATGGCTCATCCATCAGCAAAATTCTCGGCTCAACCACCATCGCCCGCGCCAGCGAGACACGCATTTTCATCCCGCCGGAAAGTTGCGCGGGATATCGCCGCAAGGCATCGCCGAGTCCGACGCGCTCCAGCGCTTCCCGCGCGGACGCCAGCCGTTTTTGTTTCGGTATCCCTAGTAATTCCAACGGCAACGCCACATTTCGCAGCACGTTCCGCCACGGCAACAGATGCGCATCCTGAAACACGTACGCGATCCGGCCGCGCTCCAGTTCGTCGCTCAGCTCGACCGATCCCCCCGTCGGCGAATCCAGCCCGGCGATTAGTCGCAGCAAAGTCGATTTTCCACAACCCGATGGCCCCAGAATCGCCAGAAATTCCCCCGCTTTGATATCCAGCGAAACCCCTGCCACCGCTTCGACCCCGCCGGGAAATGTTTTGCGAACGGATTGGAGTCGAAGGGCAATCGCATCGGAGGCAAGTCTTTCCACGGCACGGCAAGTTACGGCAGGGCTCGGGGAAAATGAAGGGCGCTCGGAAAAGAGATTGAACCACTAAGTCACGAAGACACGAAGCGGGTTTCGACTCTCGGAAGCAAAATGGCGATGTCGGGGTTTGAAATCAGAATTCATTGAACAGAAATAAAATTTAGCCACCGATGGGGCACCGATAGGCACCGATTAAGAGCGATTTGATTTTGGTATTTTTCGGTTTTATCCGTGTCCCATCGGTGTGAATCGGTGGCTAATTTTTTTAAAATAATTTTTTTGGGGGATCCGAATTCGCAGAATGCTTCTGAAAGTACGAAAACCGCTTCGTGTCTTCGTGTCTTCGTGGTTCAATCTCTTCATGCTTTAGAAGCCCGCAGCGCTTGCGATGCCGCGGCGTAGTGGTCGGATTGGACTCGGCGGAGAAGCAGGCGAATGTCTTCATCGCCCATGCCCACCTTCGCCCCCAGCGCTCTGAGGAGAGTGTATTCGCTTTGATCCAGCGTGCCGTCCTCGAGCGCGACTTTGGCAATCGCGGTCATCCACGCGCTGGCTTCCTGGGCGCTGGCGGGCTGAGGGACGGTAAGATTGCCTCGCTCGGCGGCGTCGATCATGGCATTTAAATCTTCATTGGAAACTCCCACGCTGGCCGCGAAATCCGCAAATAATTTTCGATCGGACTGGTCGATCCCGCCGGAAGAAGCGGCGGTTTGCACGGCCCATGCGAGCAATCCCGACGGGCTGCCATGTCCAGCGGGGGCGGTGAGCGGCAGCGGGGGCAATCCTTCGCCGCCCGCTCGCGCGGATTGCAAAAGGCTTTGCGAGACCTGGTCACCGGGCGAACCGATTCGCAGCAAAATCCACCCGGTGCTGCCGTCGTTCAAAACGGTGCCACAAAACTCACACGCATTGTCGACGGCAGAGGATTCGGGCGCTCCGCAATTGGGGCAGTGGCCGGAGGCGAGTCCTTTCTCCGCATCGGTCTTCACGCCGGACTTTCGGCCCAGAAGAAAGTTGGAGGTGTGGATGATTTTGTCTCCCAGATTGCGCGGCGGCCCATCGGCAGCGGCCATCATCTTCGAACCCGACCAGCGCACCTGCACCAGCGCTTGATCCAGTTGGGACGGATCATCCGCCTGGCGGATCGCCAGGGTCGTCACGCCGCCCACCGCGCATTCCCCGGCGAAAAGCCGCTGGCCCGACGGCGTCGGCTGCAGCAATGGCTGATATGCCTTGCAAAATTCCTCGGCGGCGACTTTGCGGAGCGGATCGATCTTCCCCGCGCGATCGGCGGCGGCTTTGCGCCAGAAAATCACCGATGTGCGATCCTCCAATATCTCCGGATCAAATCCCGGATCGCGCTGGCGAAATTCTTCCAGGCCGGGAACCTGATGCCGCTGGTTGGGGTCCCACTCGGATTCCTGCGTGATTTCCGTGAGAATCCAGTCGTATTGCCCGCTGCGAAGAAGGGATTTGCAGTTGGGGCATTTGCCGGTTTCGTTCATGGTGACGGCCGCGCCGCAGTTGGGGCAATGGCCTTCGATCAATCCACTTTTGGTGACATCGGTAAGCACGCCACGGCGACGAAGGAAGGACCAGATTTCCACGAATGGCTCGACCACCCCGCTGCCGCCCATGCGCTGATTGTTGGCCAGCGAAACGTGATAATCCGCCGATCGCGCGGAGATTCGCGCGGCAATTTCATCGAAAACACCGGCGCAATTGATATCGGCGATCCGCACGTCATCGATGCCGATCTGTTCCATGTGGTCCCGATATCCGGACTGTTTTTGCTCGAGGAATTGCAGTGCAAATCGCTCGGCCACGCCGTCGGAAATGAAAATCTGCACCGCATCCAGATTCTGGGCGCACCAGGCCTGCTGGATTTTCATAAACGCATCCCGCACCCGATTGCAGAATGCGGCTTCATCAAAATTCGGATCGTGCTGGCGAAGTTCGCCAATGACGGCGAGCTTGGAATTGGTGTCGATGACATCGCCGCCCCGGCGGATGACACTGGATTGATACGCATTCACGCCGGAATGGCTGCTGAGAAAAAAGAAAACGACAACGCACAGCAGCACAGGAATTCCGATGGCGGGATAGTTGATCAGGAGATCGATGACGAGATAAATCAGCCCGCCCCCACCACCTCCTCCTCCGCCGCCGCCAAATCCCCCACCTCCCCCGCCGTCACCACCGCCGCCAAAATCTTCGCCCCCACCGGCACGCGCGAAGGCGTGGGCGGTGAGGAAAAGCACCAGGGCTAGAAGCAGCAATGCGGGCAGGACACGAGCAATCGTCGCGGCCGGTCGTCGCCGGTGATTCATGGAGGTCTCCCTTTTGTGATGCAATCGTCGAGGAGAAATGGCTGGGCGTCAATTCTTGGGATCGAATGGTCGAAGACATCTCCAAGAGACGCGCGGAATTTCAGGTAGGGCTGAGATTCCACTGACTTGCACGCTCAGCCATCGCCTGGGCGTGCGCGGGCCAATCATGGAGCGTGGCGGGATCGAAGTCGGCGCCGTTGGGCCAAACGAGAGTGTGGACTTCCGGATCAATTCGCACTTGATTGAATACGGCCAAATCTCGCAACGGCCCAAAAAGCTCTCCGGCCAATACTGGCCGAAAGTTAATCACCTGCTCGGTGTTGTCATCGAATTGGACCCGCAGGGTGTAATCCGCTTCTATCTTGAACGATCGGACGCGATGGATCGGATGCGTCATGGGATTAGCGGTAGCAGACTTCCTTTACCGCCGAGACGATGCGGTCCACGCTGGGGAGCATGGCTTCTTCCAGCGGATGAGAAAACGGGACGGGGATTTCGTCGCTGGAAATGTACTCGATCGGGGCGTCGAGATCGTCGAAGCAGGGCTTTTGCAACTTTTGCAGAATGCCGGCGCCCATGCCGCAGTAGCCCCAGTCTTCATCCACGATCACGCAGCGATTGGTTTTTTTAATCGACTGGATCAGCGTGGGAAGATCGAGCGGCCGAAGCGTGCGGAGATCGATCAGCTCGACATCGATGTTGTGATCTTTTGTCAGCGCCTCGACGGCCGGGCGAACGACGCGCTGCAGCGGCCGGCCGTAGCTGATGAGCGTGACATCGTTGCCGGGGCGCTCGATCTTGGCGACGCCCAGGGGAATGAGATATTCCTCCTGGGGGACTTCGCCCTTTTCGGAGAGCATTTTTTCCGATTCGAGGAAGATCACCGGATCGTCGCAGCGGATGGAGGATTTGAGCAATCCCTTGGCCTCGGCGGGCGTGCTGGGCGTGACGACGATCAGGCCGGGCACGCGGGAGTAGGTGGATTCCAGGCGATGGCTGTGGGTGGCGCCGAGTTGGTGGGCGATGCCATTGCCGCCGCGGAAGACGACCGGGACTTTGAACTGTCCGCCGGACATGTAGCGGATGTTGGCGGCATTGTTGACGAGCTGATCCATGCAGACGAGGGTGAAGGACCAGCTCATGAATTCGATGATGGGCCGAAGTCCGCAGCAGGCCGCACCCACGCCCAGGCCGGAGAAGCCGGCTTCGGAGATGGGGGTGTCGAAGATTCGGCGGGGTCCGAAGTTTTCGAGCATTCCTTCGGAGACTTTGTAAGCGCCGTTGTATTCAGCGACTTCCTCGCCCATGAGGAATACATTTTCGTCGCGCTCCATCTCCTCGGTCATGGCAGCGCGGAGAGCTTCACGGAATTGGATGGTTGGCATGGGATTACTCAGCGTTTGGAAAGATTCACCGTTTGGATTTTATAACTTCAACGCGGTCGACGTCCTGGAATTTCATCTGCTTGCTGACGCCGCCGTTGGGTAACACCATAAGACGGTCATCGCGAAAAGCGAACCAAAACCGATCATCGACGTTATGTCGCTCGCCGTTTTTCAGCACGATGCGAAATCGGCGGAAAGGCTTTTCGTG
>JBEKUH010000085.1:0-17273 GCA_049515255.1 Tepidisphaeraceae bacterium
ACGGACGATCCCCACCCCCCTCTAGAACGGGTAGGGGACACTCGGCAGGCTTCGTGGCCTGTCAACGGGGCCATTGCTGGCCAACCTCCGGCGGGACAGAAGGATGGACCCTCAAATCCCGTTCCGAGGCCCGCGTGCGTCCGCCTGTGAATCTGTACGGGCGACACGGGGATACTTCACTGGGGCCACCTGCGTGTGTGCGTGGCACACCGCTAAAGCTCCACGTCGCGTGGTCCACAGGAGCCATGCGAGATTCTGTATCCAGGGTTGGCGATGGCCCCGTTGATAGGCTCTGAAGTCAAGAAAATGAGAGGAATGATGAGAAGAAAAACGATTCGGCAAGGCCGGTGAAAAGATGAACGTGGATGGCAGTACTGTTTAGCCGCGACCCGAAGGGGAGCGCGTTGATCGTCGGCATCCGCACGCGCTCCCCTGCGGGTCGCGGCTAAAACGGTTGCGCGCATGGATCGCCTTTTGAATTCCATCACCTTGTCACCTTGTCACCTTGTCATCCGAAATCCGCCCGAGGCCGGGCGGGCTAAACAATGTGCGTATTCACTCGCTCTCCCACTCTCCCCCTCCCCCACTCTCCCACTCTCCCTCGTTCCCCCGTATATTGACCCCCATGGCCTACGATTTCGCTTCAATCGAGAAAAAATGGCAGAACCACTGGCTGGAACAGGGATCGTTCCGCGCGCTCGACCCCGATGTGGCCGGCGGAATGCCCAAGGCGTATATCCTGGACATGTTCCCCTATCCCAGCGGTGCGGGGCTGCATGTGGGACATCCGGAGGGATACACCGCCACCGATATCGTTTCCCGATACCTGCGGATGAAAGGGTACAACGTGCTGCACCCGATGGGGTGGGATGCTTTTGGTCTGCCGGCCGAGCAGTATGCCATCAAGCAGAATGTCCATCCGCGCATCACCACCGAAAAAAATATCGAAACCTTCCGCCGGCAGATTCGCATGCTGGGCCTCGGCTACGACTGGGACCGCGAGATCAACACCACCGATCCCAATTATTACCGCTGGACGCAATGGATTTTCCTCCAGCTCTTCAACAGCTATTTCGATCCGGTGGATCAGGTGGCCAAGCCGATTCAAAAATTGATTCGGGAATTGGAAAACGACAATTACGTCGTGGCCCCGGATGGAACGGTCCACTCGAATCCCACATCCGATCCGATGGACATCATCGGCGGCGAGGTGCGCGTCGAGCAACTCTGGCGCGATCTCACCGAAGGCGAGCAGCGCGAAGTGATCGACGGCCAGCGGCTGGCATACATGGACGATCAACCCGTCAACTGGTGCCCCGAACTCGGCACCGTGCTGGCCAATGAAGAAGTCATCGACGGCAAGAGCGAGGTCGGCGGATTCCCGGTTGTTCGCCAGCCGATGCGGCAATGGATGCTCCGTATCACTGCTTATTCCCAGAGATTGCTGGATGATCTCGGTCCGTTGCAATGGCCCGAATCTCTCAAGGAAATGCAGCGGAATTGGATTGGTAAAAGCGAAGGTGCGGAAGTCGATTTTGAACTGGACGGTGCAACTCTTCCGACGGATGCGAAAATACCCGAGGAAGAGCAGGTCATCACCGTATTCACCACGCGCCCCGACACTTTGTATGGCGCGACGTACATGGTGCTGGCCCCGGAGCATCCGCTGGTGAATCGCATCACATCCCCGGCCCAGCGCGCGGCGGTGACGGAATATCAGCAGATGGTGGCCGCCAAATCCGAGCGCGACCGCATCGCCGACACTAAGGAAAAATCCGGCGCATTCACCGGGGCGTTTGCGATCAATCCGGTGAATGACGAGCGGATTCCGATCTGGATCGCGGATTATGTTCTGATGGGCTACGGCACCGGCGCGATCATGGCGGTCCCCGCGCACGATCAGCGCGATTATGAATTTGCTCGGCGATTTGAACTGCCGATCGTGGTCGTGGTTCGCCCCGCAGGCCAACCCGCGCCGCCCGATGGGAAAGCATTTGAGGGTGAGGGCGTCGCGGTCAACAGTCTCTCGCTGGATGGATTGCCGACGCCCAAGGCCAAGGAAATGATGATCCACATCCTCCATGCCGAGGGCGTGGGGCGCAAGTCGGTGAAATTCAAATTGCGCGATTGGCTGTTCAGCCGGCAGCGATATTGGGGTGAGCCGTTCCCGATTATTTTGGATGCCGAGGGAAATGCGTGGGCGGTTCCGGAGAATGAATTGCCGGTGGTGTTGCCGGAGGTGGAGGATTTCAAACCCACGGGCACGCCGGAGCCGCCGCTGAGCAAGGCGCGGGAATGGGCCAACGTAAAGCTCGACGGCCAGCCGGCCATTCGCGAAACCAACACCATGCCCCAGTGGGCGGGTAGCTGCTGGTATTATCTTCGCTACATTGATCCCGAAAATACCGAGCGATTTGTCGATCCCGCCAAGGAAAAATATTGGATGCCCGTCGATCTGTACGTCGGCGGCGTCGAGCATGCGGTGCTGCATCTGCTCTATTCCCGATTCTGGCATAAGGTGCTGTTTGATCTGGGGCATGTCTCCACACCTGAGCCGTTTCAGCGACTGGTGAATCAGGGAATTATTCTCGGTGAGATGGAATATCTCACTGTTGAGAATCCGCAGCGCAAAGTCGCCGAGAGCGAAGTTGAGAAAACCGAAAGCGGGTATCGGCTCAAATCCAACCCATCGATTCGTGTCGAGGCTCAATCGTTCAAGATGAGCAAGGCCCGTGGAAACGTGGTGAACCCGGACGACATCGTCGCAGAATACGGAGCCGATTGTTTCCGGCTCTATGAAATGTACATGGGCCCGCTGGAGCAGCAGAAACCGTGGAACACGCGCGACATCGTCGGCATGTCGCGGTTCCTCAGCGGCGTCTGGCGAAACCTGATCGGAGATGAAGATCGCCCGGCCCAGGTCGTCGTGACGCCGATTCCCGATGCCCTCGATCGGCAAATGCACCGGACGATCAAGAAAGTTGGCGAGGACATTGCGGAGTTGCGCTTCAACACCGCGATCGCTGAATTGATCAAATTGAACAATGAGATCACGCATTTGAGCCCGGTTCCAAAAGAACTGGCGGAGAATCTGGTTCTGATGCTCGCTCCATTCGCCCCGCATATTGCGGAGGAAATCTGGAACCGTTTCGGCCACGCGACCAGCCTGGTCCGGCATCCCTGGCCGAAATTTGATGAGAAAAAACTGGAAGACACCACGCTGGAATTGCCGGTGCAGGTCAACGGCAAACTGCGCGGCATGATCAAAGTTCCCGCCGATGCGAGCAAAGAAACGGTGCTCAAAACGGCCAAGGAAGCATCCAGCGTGCAACCCTGGCTCGCGGGAAAAACCGTCGCGCGGGAATTGTATGTGGAGAAGAAGCTGGTGAATTTTGTGGTCAATGGATGAGCGATGAGATCGAAGCCAAGATGAAGGTGCCGGATTTCTCGGCGATCCTGCAAAAATTGCGGGAGCAGGGGGCCACGCGCAAGGGCAGTGAGCTGGAGACCAACATTTTCTTCGACACGCCTGATGGCGCATTGCGGAAGGCCGACAAAGGAATGCGGATTCGCATCGCCATCAACGAGCGCGGAATAAAAAAATGCACGGTCACATTCAAAGGTCCGCTGCAAAAAGGTCCTCTAAAAAAACGCGAAGAGAACGAGTTTGTGGTGAGCGGGCCCAAGGCCGTCAGCGAGTTGTTCGCTCAATTGGGATATCACGAAACGCTCTCCTTCGAAAAACGCCGGGAATCGTGGCTTTTTCACGAATGCGAAGTCGATCTGGACGAGCTGCCCTTCCTGGGAAAATACGTCGAGATCGAAGGCCCGAGCGAGGCAAAAGTGATGGAGGCGCGCAGCGCGCTCAACCTGGCCGAAACGGATATCATCAAGCGCGGATACATCTCGCTGTTGGATGAATACGTGCGGACCAACAACATCAAGGATCATCATCTGCGACTGTGAGGCGTGAAGAAAATGCGATTAAACCGCCAAGGCGCCAAGACGCCAAGGTAGGAAAATACGCGGAGAATGAAATGAATGATGTTCGAATTAATTAAAATCGAAACTGACTTCTTGGCGTATTTTCTTCCCTTGGCGTCTTGGCGTCTTGGCGGTTAATCGCATTTGTTTTCTCCGAACCCTTATGCCCGATAAATCCTTCCTCGTTCAGAAATTCGCCAAGCTCCCGTTGGGATCGATTCATGTGATCGGTTACAGCATCGCGGGGGAGGAGACGCTCTGTCAGATTCCGGAATTGGGGGTTTGCTTTGACATTGGCCGATCGCCCTATTTCGCGCTGACCAGCGACATCCTCTGCATCACGCACGGACACATGGATCACATCGCGGGTGTTCCGTATTACCTCTCGCAGCGGGCATTTCAGGGAATGAAACCGGGCACGATTTTACTTCCGCGCCAACTGCATCGGCCGATGGACACGCTGTTGAAATGCTGGCGCGATGTCGAACGGCAGGCGACGCCGTATGAATTAATCCCGATGGAACCGAATGATTTGCACGAGGTTCGTCGGGATTTTGCGATCCGATGTTTCGCCACGCATCACGGCGGGCCGAGCCTGGGATTCTCGCTCATCAGCGTGCGGGAAAAATTAAAGCCGGAATATTTGGGTACCCCCGGGCGGGAACTAGCGGCGATGCGAAAGCGCGGCGTGGAGATTCAATACCGTGTCGAAGTCCCGCTCGTGGCGTATCTCGGCGACACGACGATGGGCGAAGTGTTCGATCATCCCGATGTGCAAAACGCCCAGGTGCTCATCACCGAATGCACGTTCTGGGATTCCGATCACAAAGCCAAAGCCAAGGCCGGCCGGCATCTGCATGTGGATCAACTGGTCCCAGCACTGGAAAAGCTGAAATACGAGCACCTCGTCCTGACGCACGTCTCCCGGCGGACGAGCATTCGGCGGGCGAAACATATCCTCCGAAAAAAAATCGGCGACGAGCGGATGGCGAACATTCATTTCCTCATGGATTTTGAAGGCGCGAAAGACGAGGGCGAGATCGACGCCGTTTACCCGCCACCGGCCGAAGGGACGGCGGAATGATGCTGGGATTATCGCAGGATGACCCAACCGCAAATGCCCGCAGCGGCAATGAGCCAGGTGGGATTCAGTTTTGTCTGGAAGAGAATGATGAGAGATATGGTGATAATTGCGGCGGATGCGAACGGGTGCGGCGAATTGAGCGCGGCTCGCGCGATCCAGATGCACGCGACGGCTATCAATCCAACGACCGCGGCGTTCATGCCGTCGAGAAATCCGCGAGCATGGGGATTTTGGCGCAGGCGATCCATCGTCGATCCGAGCAGCGCGATCAGCACAAACGCCGGTGCGAAAATCGCGGCGGTGGCAGCGAGGGCGCACAGAATGGAGCCGGTGAGACCGAGATGAAATTGATCATGACCCACAACAAATCCGGCAAACGTCGCGGTCGTCAGCAATGGCCCGGGAGTGACCTGGCCAACCGCAATTGCATCCATCATCTGCTGTTGCGTGAGCCAGTGTTGCCCGTTCACGAAGGAATCCTGCAGGTACGTCACGAGCACATACCCGCTGCCAAAGAGCGTGAGACCGATTTTCAGAAACAGCAGAACCATGAGCAACGGTCCCGACACGCTGACCAATCCACCAATCACAGCCAGCATCGGAGCAAATCCTGGAACGACGACGGGGCGGCGATGAATAAAAGCGCGGGCGAATCCGGCGGCGAGAAGAATCAGGACATCGCCAAATGCAAATCCGGTGTGTTGCAGGATTATTTCAGCGAGCATCGCGGCGAGGGCGATCAACAATCCCCCGATGTCCGTGATCGAAGTTTTTCCGAATCGCCAAACCGCTGCCGCAACGATCGCTACGACGGCCGCGCTGATTCCTCGCATCGCCCCGCTCACGCTGGGTGTTTGATGGTAAGCCACATAAATCCAAGCGATCGGAAGGATGATCAGAACGGCCGGCAGAATGAAACAGAATCCGGCGACCCAAAGCCCGCGCATCCCGCCCCGAATCCGGCCCAGCGCGATAGCCATCTCCGTCGAATTCGGTCCGGGGATGAAACTAATGGCGGCGAGCAGATCGAGAAAATGCCGGCGATCCAGCCATTGTCGGCGATTCACCAGTTCCTGCTCCATCATTGCGATATGCGCGGCCGGTCCCCCAAAGGCGGTGAAGCCCAATCGAAGAAAATATCCCGCGATTTCCCGAAGCTGATGCGTTGGTTGGGCAGATGGAACAGGTTGGGATTCGTCGGGCACGGCGGGAATCTCGCAGTCGAGCCATCCGCTCGTCAAGGCGCCGATGCGCCAAATCACGGGTTTTACCGGACAATGATTTCAGGTAAGTTATTCTCCTCGTCAATTGCGTCGAAATGCGAGGTGTGGGAGTTCCGTTTTGAACGGGAGGTTTGCGTCGTGGCCAAGTCAATTGCTGATTGGATGCGGGAAGGCGAAGAGCTTTATGCCGTCGCCATGAAAGAATACCAGGAGATGGAAAATCATCTCGTTGATATCGAAAAGCGCCTGCTGGCCAAGCAGGAGGAAGTAAACCAGATCGCGCAGATCATCGGCAAACCCATGGTCGAGGGGAATCGACGATTGACCGCGCAACTGGTCGACGAGCACGGTCCCAATTCGGTGCCCAATTCCTCCGCGACAATTGCCCGCGCTTTGGCGGGTCGAACATTGAATCGTTGAAAAGATCACGCGGCCGAACGAACCACAAAGGCCGGCGTGGAATTGAGCGACACATCGGAAATAATTGGTCGTTGTGATGGGAAAAAAGCTTTAAGTCGGATAAACGGGGATTCCAGCAGATGCCACGATAGCACGGATGCTGTGTACGTGACAGCCAAAGTGCCCATCGCGATCTCCCAAGTCGACCACTTCGGAGCCGCGAGCCTGATCATTCCCAGAATCGGTGCGTGCAGCACATAGATTCCATAACTGAGTTTTCCGAACGACCGCAATACAGGATTGCACAACGGTTTTTGAATTCCTCGCGCATCTATGGCCGCGATGATGAGGCATCCATAAATCCACGGCGTCGTGGCATGGACGAACGAGACATAAAGATTCTGATCGAAGCAGCAGAGGACAAATGCGAGGCTGCTGGCGATGAGAATCACCCGCTGATTCCGGCGAATTTGCCCCCCGACGCCGCGAAATTCCAGCGCGATCAGCGATCCGACGGCGAAGCAATCCATTCGGCAGGGGAGCAGGGCGAGAGCCGCGATTCCACCGGGATTGTTCCAGACACAAAGCAGTCGCACGACGGCGGCGATCCCAATACATGCGATGCACAACCGCCGAAGTCCCGGTCCATCCAGAAACAAAACCGCGGCCGGCCAGAGCAGATAAAACTGCTCTTCGACACCGAGCGACCAGAAATGATCCATCGAAACATGCGCGACGGTGAAATCAAAATACCCCTGCATCCAGCAGCGAATGTTGGTGCAATACGTCAGCAGCCACGGCAATCGCTCTTCCATCTGTGCCCAGGCCCCGACATGCCAGAAGTAGATGCACATCAATCCGATGGCCACGTAATAAAGCGGAAAAATTCGCAGAGCGCGTCGAACGTAAAAGTTTCGGAAATAAGTTTTCGATCCGCGCGCGTCGAGCAGGATTCCGGTGATGAGAAATCCGGAGAGCACAAAGAAGAGATCAACGCCGGTGTTCAGCGAAATCAGAAAATTGGAAACCCATGCGCCGCTCTCGCCCCAGTGCGCCGGCTTGCCGCCTCCGACAAGATGGGTTGCCAGCACGAGCAGGATGGCGATGCCGCGCACGCCGTCGAGCGCGGGCAAATGCCGGGATTTGGGCGCAGGGAGATTCACTCAGACTTTATCGGCCATTTGAGCGGGCGAATTTTCAGATCACTTCCCTTTGTTATCCCCTGCCACCAGCGCGTTGTATTTATTGACCAGATCGTTGTACTTCTGCACCGCGTCATTGCGGTCGGCGGCCAGCTTTTGAATCTGATCCCCCGCCTGTTTCAGCGCATCATCCCGTTGGGCGACGGCGGCGGTCCATTTATCCAGGGCACTTTTCAGTTGAGTGTTTTCATCCGTTAAACTCGCGACTTTTGCGGTCGCATCCTTCAGCGACGATTCGGAAATGTCCAGCCGTTGCCGCAGGTCGTCGATGCTGGTGGCATCATCCTTGATCGTCTGATCCTGCTCAATCAATTTCGACGCCTGCTGATCATCCGTTGCTTGCAGCGCATCGGCTTGATGCGAAAGCCCGCTGTTCGCCTGCCATTGAAATCCCGAAAGGATCGCCAGCGACACGACGCCCAGCAGATTGAAGATTTGCAGAAATCGGTTCATGGGTTGGATTCCTCGGACCGTTGTATTTCAAACGCAACTTTGTCGATCCCGGCGGCGCGGACCAGATCGAGCACGTGGATGACATCTCCGTGCCGCGCGTCCCGATCGCCGCTGATGAAGACGCGCAGATTCGGATTGGCCTGGCGCGACGATGCGAGGTTGGCCACGAGTTGCCCGTCAGAGATCGGCTGCTTGTCCAGAAAAACCGCTCCCGCGCGGTCCACCGAAATGTCCACGAAGTCCTTCTTCAATTCCTGCGTGGCCGATGTCGCGGTGGGGAGATTCACCTTGATGCTCTTGAGATTCACCATGCTCAGGCTCACGAGCATGAAACTGGCCAACAGAAAAAACATGATGTCGATGAGCGGAATGATCTCGATCCGCGCCTCGGCATTTTCCGTGGGAAGTTTTGAATTCAGTTTCACCGGCATGTTATTTCCCCCGATTCAGCGCCCGCTCGCGGGCAAATGTTTCCAGGTCGTGACCGTGATGTTTGGCGGATTCAACCAGGAGTTCGACATGATTGATCGTCCGCTCCAGAGTGGCTCGGAAGCGCGCGAGTTGGCGGTTGAAATAGTTGTAGGGAAGCAGGCAGAGAATAGCGATTCCCAGCCCGCATGCGGTGGCGATCAGCGCCTCGGCAATTCCACCGCTCACTTTCGTCGGGGCGAGTTGCTCTTCACCCACGAAACTGAAGGATCGCATGATGCCCGTGATTGTGCCGAGCAAGCCAAGCAAGGGTGCGAGCGTGATGAGCGTGCCCAAAACCCATTGGCGTTTCTCGCCGCGTTCCAGTTCATCCGAAGCGCGGATATGCATGGCGCCAAGGAGCGAACTATGAGCGTGGAGCAGACCATCATGCACCGTCCACAAATACGGATCGTCCTTGCGATTGGTCAGCTCCAGCGCCTTGTCGAATCGCCCGTCGGCGATCGCGTCAAAGCTCTCGTGCAATTGCACCATTCGCGTCCGCCGGCGAAGGCTCCACCACCAGAGCGATCGCTCGACGACGACGGTGAGCGCAGCCAGCAACGCCAGCAGGATCGGCCACATGATGGGCCCGCCTTCCTGAAAATAATCCACGATGATGTTGGCAAGAATGAAATTCATGCGTGTTCTCCTGATTCATTGTTGAGTGAGAAGAAATTGAATGGCAACCTCGTAAGCCCGCGGCGGGCCCGGCGGAAATCGCCAGGATTGTCGGATGGTTTGGATGGCCGAGTTGTTGAGCAATGGCCAGGGCGAGGGATTGCTGGCATGGGCTTCGACGACTCTACCGGATTCGTTGACGGTGAACATTACGACGACGGTTCCCTGCTGCCCGGCCATCGCCGCTTCAGATGGATATTCCGGCTGCGGCTGCTGACCCTCGCCCTGACCGAACACGAGATGATGCACGGTTGGCAGCGCTATGGGAATTCGCGACGCCCGCACCGGCGCATCGGTCGGGACGGCGAATGCGATCGCGGGATTCGGCAATACCACCGCCTGCACCGGCGGCAAATCGGGCGACGACATTTCCGGAGGCGACGGCGATGGCTGGGGTTCGACATCAGCCGCGACTATCGGTTCATCCACGACCGAAACATCCATCGTGATGGGAACAGTCGTCGGCTGCGTTGTCGGCGGCGGGGAGCGCGATGGTGAATAGAGCAATCCCACCAATCCCACGGCCATGCATGAAAGCCATAGTACAAGCGTGAAGATGGGGAGAAGGCCAACTTCGTTTGCTGATTCGGGATCAGAAGTCATAACTGATTCCCATCAGGAATTCGCGGCGTTGGCCGTACTGGGGTGCGGCCACGCCGATCCCGCTGCCGGCGCGAAGCTGATAGCTTTGGTCAAACAGGTTGATGATGTCAAACCGCAGCTTCACCAAGTCCCGCCCGTCCATGTCGGTATGAAAGATGTGCTGATAGCCCACATTCACCGGATAGTAGTACGGCTCCTGCAGCACGTTGGCGAAGCCGGCGCGCAGGCCCGAGCCATAAGTAATGTCCGAGTAAATCAGATCGTCGGGTGTGATGTCATCGGACACGCCGGCGGATGCTGTGAACGTCGAATCGTGATCGAGCTTGATGAAACGACTCTGGATATACGCCAGCTCGGCGTTGTCGATGAGAAATTCCTGCGAGTCGATGTCCTTTCCGCCGGTTTCAACCCAGGCAAAATTGCCGAAGGCCGAAACGCCGTGGGCCTTGTACGTGCTGCTGGCCTCAACGCCATAGTCGAAACCCTCTTGGTAGTTAAACGGGGAGAGAATCACGGCGTCGCCGAACTGGCCAAGATCAACCAGATTGTGCGCTTGCTTGAAATATCCATCCAGGCTCACCAGCCATGGGTCGGTGATATACCGCGAAACGCCGGCATCGTAGTAATTGGACTTTTCAACCTTCGGCGGATCGTCGATCATGTTGGGAGCTGCGTTAGTTGTGTTGACGAATTTAGCGATGGTGGTCGGCGGCACGTATTGCACCGGCGGGGGATCGAAATAGCGGGAATATCCCACATGGGCTGTCGTCGACTTGTTGATCTCCCACACCAGGCTGGCGCGCGGGCTGAGCTGGCCCTCGTTGTCGAAGTTGGCGTCGAACTCGTCGAACCGCGCGCCGTAATTGAGCGTGAGGTTTTTTGTCAGCTTCCATTCATCCTGGGCATACACGCCCGCGCTGGTGGCGTGGTTGCGGGTGTTGTCGTCGATGTTGAAGGGAACATCCGACGTGGGATTTCCCGTGGCCGGATCGACTCCGAAGACCCACGTGCTGGTGTCATCCCGCTCGACGGTGTAGTCGCCGATCCCACCGAAGCGCAGCGTGTGGTCGTCGTTCAATTTGTACGAGCTGTCCACCTGCACGCCTTCGACGATGTAATTGTTGAACACGTCCCCGGCCACACCCTGGTAAATCAGATCTCCGGTGGTGTCCGGGCTGAAGTGAATCTGTCCATAGCTGGCGTAACCGGATGCCTGGATGGAAAAATCGCCCTCGCTCTTCAGATAGGAGAGCACGGTGTAATACTGCTGCTCGTTCTGGTTTTCGTTGATGTCCTCGGAAGACGAGGCGCCCGCGCCGGCGAGAGCGAATTGCGGCGACAGGCCGGCGGTGTTGGGGATTTGGAAATTGCCGTAAGAAGTGTTCACCAAAAGATTGATCCGGCTCGTGTCGTCGATGTGGTAATCGAAGTACCCAAAGAAGCGGGATTGATCGGTATCATCGTGCAGGGCAAAACGATCGGATGTCGGATTTTCGATACCGATGGAATCCTGTTTGTAAGTTCCGGTGACGAAGTAATCCCATTTCCCGGTGGAACCGCCAAGTTCGACAGATGGCTCCAGCGTGTTGTAGCTGCCGCCGTAAATCGAGATTTCGTTGCTCTGCAAACTCGCCCCGCTCTTGGTGGTGACATCGACGATGCCTGCGGTGCGAAATCCAAACTGGGCCGGCAGCGCGCCGTCGATGAGCGTGACCGATTGGATCAGATGCGTGTCCAGCTCCTGGCCAAAACCATTCAGTGGTTCCGGCAGGATCACGCCGTTGAGGCGGTACGTGACATCGGCATGTTCGCCGCGCACGTGCTCCTGTCCATAGGAATCCTCAACGACCCCCGGCATGCGCAGCAGCACTTGTTGAAACGGCGCATTCTCGCCTTCGGGGATCGACTGAATTTGCTGCGGCCCCTCGGTGTAGGTGTTTCCGCCCAGAGCCGGTGCGATTTGCAACTGCGCGTTTTCCAGGGGCGAAGTAACCACAACCTTGTTCAGGGTGCTCGTGCCCGTCGCCTCGGGCGCTGCGGGAATCGGCTGGGATTCCGGCACCGGCGACGGCACCGTCGTTGGCGATGTCGCGAGTTTGCTAACCGTCGGCGGCGGGCGAGCCATAGGTATTTCTGGCATGCTTGGAATTGTGGAAGGACTCAAATTGGTCGTGGCCCCAAACTCCGCGCTCTGGCCGAATGCGACGCCAGTGGCTATGGCCGTTACCACCCAAGCAAAGATTAAACGTATCACAACGCGCCTCCGAAAAGTGCCATGGGGAATAAATCACTTCTCATCGCCAACGCTTCGGCTCTGACGATGTCATCACGACGATCGAACAGGCACCAGAATATCAGCCTATTTGCCTAAATGCAACATGGTTGCATTTGCAAGTCAATGGCTAATACACGGGATAAATCCTGGCGCCCGGAGCGCCGCGGCCCAAAGGCCGACGCGGAGACGTTTCGTTATTTGCTTCTGATGGAATGGAGATTCGTTACCCGCGCGAACCGATTGCAATGAAAACTTATTCCGAAGACAGGCACGATTTCCGCGAGGCGGTACATACTGAGCTGAGTTTAACTCTTGGGCGGCGTGGCGGGCATCGCCTTTATCTGTCGCAGCATTTCAGCGGCATCCCATTTTGGTAAGATCGCATCGCGCTCGGCGACGTAATTCAGAGCGCTCGGCTCATATTGCTGGATGAATCGAACGGCATTCACCCAGCCAAGGGCTCGCACCAGGGCTTCAAATCCTCTCGTGCGCAGTTCGACAGGTTGGATTAGACCGGTAGTCATGCCAAAACCTCTTGTGCTAATTCTATCGGGCTCAGGATTCTCACCTTTAATGATTGATTGTTCCGGGTGGACGTCGCCCGTATTCCATCATCACAGGACGCGAGAACATCAGCCCCAGCTTGCTCAGCGGAGGCAACATGAAGCGCATCGAAATTTTTGAAACCCATTTGCATCAATTCCGCCGTACGCCGCTCCAAGGCTTTGGGGTCAAATTCGACCGTCGATTGGGTGACTAGCCATTCTTCAACACGCGAAGCGCGTTCCTTAACCGGATTCCGCGAATTCTCAAGGTGCGGTGCCGGACTGCGAACGAATCGAACTTTCGATTCATCCAATGCCAGCAGGGCCAATACGGCTTCTGCTTCCAAACGTACGCGCGCTTGCGTTTGGTCGTCAAACGGACGCTTCAGACAACAGATGTCGAGATAGACTAGCACTTCACGCTATTTTACCATGTTGTTTTGGGCGCGGCGCGGTCGTTGCCGCGAGAAGCGTCCAAAGGTTCTCGGCACTTTTGGTCGCTATCCCCTTATTGAGTCATCCCTCCAATCCGTCTAGCATTCCCGATAGAACACTGCGCATGATCGACCCAACGATGGACATGGCCCAGGGAAGCGGCATGACGCCCATGCACCGCAAAAGGCGGTTATGGCTGGGATTGGCGTCCATGCTTCTCATCGCCGGGATTCTCGTGTGGCTCATCGCAGATTATGGCGGAACTTGGAAAGATCGCTTTGTTCCGCGCAAATTCCGTGTCGTCGAGCCGGGGGCGATTTTCGCCAGCGGGCAGATCGATCGGCATCTCATTCGCGGTGTGTTGACGGATTATCACATCCGCGTGATCGTCTGCCTGATCGGCGGGGATGACACCAATCCCGATTCCACTGCCGAAGATCAGGCGGCGCGCGAGTTGGGCATTACGCGCGTTTATTTCCCGCTGTCCGGCGATGGCACCGGGGACATTCATGAATATGCCGATGCGATCGCGGCCATCGTCGCAGCGCAGAAGGCGGGTGAGCCGGTGCTGGTGCATTGTTCCAGCGGATCGCAGCGGACCAACGGAGCGGTATTTTTCTATCGCGTGCTGGTGGAGAAGCGCGACCCCGATGCGGCGGCTGAGGAAATGTTCCGCAACGGCCACGATCCGCGCGAAAATCCGGCGCTGATTCCCTATCTCAATCAGCACATGGCGGAGATGGCCCGACTTCTCGTCGAGCGGGGCGTGATCGACCAGGTTCCTGATCCGTTGCCGCAAATTCACCACGAATAAAGTTTTCCGAAATGAATCAACTCATGCCCGAGCGAATCCGGATTCTGGATTGTGTCGTCATCCTGGCGGTTGGATTGTTCACGAATTTTTATCTGCTCGGCGATGGGCCGCTTGCGGGGACCGAGGGAAATCGCGCGCTGGCGGCGCATCAGATGGTGGTAAGCGGCGAGTGGCTGATTCCGCATTTGTACGATCAGGTTTATCTGCGGAAACCGCCACTTCAGTATTGGATCGTGGCATTTTTGGAGAAGGCGACCGGCCGGGCGACGCCGTGGGTTTGGCGATCGGTCTCGGCTGTCGCGGGCGCGCTGACGCCATTATTTCTCTATTGGATCACGACGCGCTGGTTCGGTCGATTCGGCGGAGTTGTCGGAGGATTCTCATGCTGCGCGATGATCGCGCTGTGGGAGCAAAATCGCACCGGGGAAATTGATGCGCTCAACACGCTGGCATGTGTGGCGTGTGCGTGTTTGCTCATCGATCTAGGCTGGGGACCCCGTTTCCCCTCCCCCGGAGTACCGGAGGAGGGGGGAAGTTCGATCTGGATCATGCTCGGCGCCGCAGTTGCATTCGCAGTTGCGATGATGACCAAAGGCCCGGCGGGGATCGCACCGATCATCGGGGCGCTGCTCGGCCCAGCGTGGTTCAATCGAACCTGGCGCGCCATGAAATCTCCGATGCCGTGGATCGCACTGGCGCTCGGCCTGATTCCGATCGCCATCTACGGCATCGCAGTTGCCGCTGAGTTTCACGCACAGCACACGAGTCCCGACACGGCCGGCATCGTGGAGGTTTTTCAAAATCTCGTGGAGGATCGCATCAAAAATATTCCCGATTCCTTCCGGCTCGGCCCGCACCTTTTTCTCTTTAGCCAACCGGTCAGCCTGCTCGCTCTCTTCGCGCTGCATCCGGCACTCATCAAGCGCGGCCGAAATTCGCCGAATTGGTCGGAAGCGGATCGACTGCTTTTGCGCGGATTGCTCGGAGCGATCCTCGTCTCGTTTCTCGCATCAGAGGCGTGGGGCTTGGTTCACGAACGCTACAGCTACGTCTGGCTTCCGCTGATTTGTCCAGTGGTCGGCGCGGTGGCGGCGGCGTGGAAACGCGAGGCGTTCCCGATGCTCTATCAGCGACTGATCTCCGAAGCGACGGCGTATGCGGCGGCGGTGCTGACCATCGGCGTCATCGTGCTGGCGGTCCTCTGCCAGATTCGCCACGCCCCGATGTTGCCACTGAGTTGGGCGGCCGTCCCTTTGGCGCTGGTGGTTGGATTTATCGCGCTCAAGGGTCTGGAGATCAATCGAATGTCGCTCGTGGGCTGGGGTTTCGTCGGGCTGGTGTTTCTTGCATCGCTGGTATTCGCGCCGATCGGCGTGGTGGATCGGTATCGTCGGTCAACTCTTTTCGGCGCCCACGTTTTGTCGCAGAAATTTCCCCCGGGCACGACCATCACGACCGGCGATTTGGTATTTGAAAAGCCTGAGCTGTTTTATTATGCCGGCCTCAATGTCGAATCCTATCCGTATCAATTTCTGGCTCCGATGGATTTTCCCGACAGTCGCTGGGTGTTGTTTTTGCCCAGCGAATTTGTGCGATGGCAGCGCGAAGCGCCGGATCGCATCGGGGACTTCACGAACGTCAACGCCGGCGGCGTCGATCCGATCTTTCTGGTCTGGTGCGAGAAGCAAAAATAAAATTCTGTTACGTCACCGGCACCACAACGGCGGCGGGGATCGTCGCGGCATCGGTGATCTCGTCGGTGACGACGGTGAATTTCAGCAACTTGGTCGGGCCGAAGGATGTTGTCAGAGCGGCATCGCAAGCATCTCGCCCACGGGCCATGACGATCCGGCCGATGCGCGGCATGTTGTGCCGGGCGTCGAAGGAATACCATCGACCGCCGAGAAACACTTCCGTCCAGGCGCTGAAATCCATTGGCGAGGGGTCCTGCGGCACGCCGATGTCGCCCAGATATCCCGTCGCATATCGCGCCGGAATATTCAGGCAGCGAAGGAAGGTGATGAGCAGATGGGTGAAATCGCGGCAGACGCCTTGCCGCTCGGTGTAAACATCGTAGGCGGTTTTGGTGGGGCGGGCGTACTGATATCCGAATTTCACGTTGTTGTGCACCCAATCGCTCACCGCCTGCACGCGCGGCCAGCCCAGCGGCGTGTTGCCGAACAGACTCCATGCCACTTCCGACAGCCGATCGGTTTCGCAATATCGGCTGCCCATGAGGAAATGCAGCGCCTCCGGCGGCAGATCGCGCAGCGCCCACTGGGCGGCGTCGGAATGCACCGGATCGGGCACGCCGGAATCCTGCACCACCGCGTCGTTCCAGAGTCGCAGTTGTCCCGCCGGTGCGTCGATTCGTCCGACACGATTGCCATAGGTATCGATGAAGGTATCGATGGTAAGGCTCGGCTCGCTGCGGATGAATTCCGGTTCAGTCAGGTGGACGTAGCGCGACGGATGCACATACAGCATCAGCAGCATGGGCGTGGGCGCGGGGATTTCAAAATTCAGATCAAATCCAACACGGATAAGCATGTGGTTTCCTTGAATCAAAAACAGGCTGGTTGGTGGCGATTCTAACGCCGCCAACCATTCTATGACACGGCAAAACCCGCGCCAACTCGACCGGAACGGTAAAAAAGGCTTAAAATCAAAGAATTTGAACCACCAAGACACAAAGGCACGAAGCAGTTTACGACGATCTGGCGGATGTGCGCGATAGTGGCTATTGAATTTAAAATCAGAAAAATTGGAAATACCCTCTTCGCAAAATGGCGTTGGAAGTACGAAAGCCGCTTCGTGTCTTCGTGACTTCGTGGTTCAGTCTCTTTTGAATTTAATTGGTGACGGCTTCTGTCGAACCGCGGCGCAGGCGCAACATCGCCAATGCCGGGGCGCAACATCCCCCCGCTGACTTTTTTCCTCCAACCCAAATTTTGCGGGCCACCGCGGAACTCTTTTAATCTCAAGCACTTACCGGTGGAGTCATGGCCGACCAGTTGAGACGCTCGGCATCCAGCGGCCTCTCACAGGTACCGCCGGGCCTTGAAGCTTTAGACTGCGTGGATGCGCCACGGGTCGATTCACGGCTA
>JBEKUH010000086.1:0-17202 GCA_049515255.1 Tepidisphaeraceae bacterium
TAGCTCGAGTTGCATGGATTCGATCTTTGTCATGACAACACACTCCCAATCAAAGCGCCACTAAAGCAACCAATTGGTTTTTCCGTAAGATAATCGTCCCAGATTCGCGTGGGTAAATCGCCACTATATTTGTCCCCAGCGCCACCAGCGTGTCATCGGCGATCCTAAAGCGATCTCCGCTGGAGACAACTATTTCAAAAGACAAAAATGGTTCGCGCTCCAACAGCACGTTCAACTCATCTTCAAAATTCAGTTCCTCCGCCATCCCTCACCTTGGCTCATACGGATATTTCTCCGCCAGAACATCATCGAAGCGATCTTCCGGCGCGGGGAATGGATCCGTCTCAGCCAGATGCGTGGCCTGATCGACCAAATCCACGGCTTCCTGCTCCATGGCTTCGATTTGTTCGTCCGTGATGAGGTGTTGTTCTTTGAGCTGGGTGGAATAAAGGAGGATGGGGTCGCGCTGCTTGGCCTGTTCCAACTGCTCCTTGGTGCGATATTTCATCGGGTCCGACAATGAATGCCCGCGGAAGCGGAACGTGTTGGCGACGAGATAAGTGGGGCCCTCGCCGGCGAGGGCGCGTTCCTTGGCCTTGGAGAACTCGGCTATGCAAGTATCGAGAACATTGCCGTCGATGTTGTAATGCGGCATAGTGTATCCGCAGCCGCGCTGGGCAAGATCGCGCTCGGCACTGGAGCGCTCTACCTGCGTGCCCATAGCGACGCCATTATTCTCCACCACAAAAATGCACGGCAACTTGTAAAGATTTGCCAGATTCAAAGATTCGTTGTGAGTCCCCTGATTGACCGCCCCATCCCCGAGAAAGCAAAACGTTACACCCCCGGATTTTTTGTACCACTGCGCAAATGCCATGCCTACTGCCAGTGGGAGTTGGCCGCCTACGATGCCGTGCCCGCCGTTGTTGCCGACACTGGCCTCAAAGAGGTGCATCGACCCGCCCTTGCCCTTGGAGCAACCCGTCGCTTTGCCAAACAATTCCGCCATGGCCGCGTGCGGGGTCATGCCCAGCGCGAGGCTGTGGCCGTGGCAGCGGTAGCCGTTGATGAGGTAATCCTTGGATTTATCGAAGATGGCCGCGCAACCGACGGCGATGGCTTCCTGTCCACTATAGAGGTGACAGAATCCGCCGATGCGGCCGCCCTTCTTGTATTCCTTGTCGGTTCGCTCCTCGAACCGTCGGATGAGGATCATCATCCGCAGGCGATCGCGCTCGGCCCGCCCGTCGGTGGGTGATTTGCCTTCCTGAACATCCGATCGCTTGGCGGGGGGACGCCGTTCGACTTGGTCGGCAACTGTCATTTCAGATTGCTCCATTGTTCTCGAAAGATTCCAGTGGTTCCAACATCGATCAAAAGCCGGCGGTTACCAGAGTGTAGTGGATTTCCCACCGCGATCCAAGCTTCATTTTCGGTTGCGTCCCGTACTTGGTATCGGCCGGGGTTCCAAGCCACTCAACCGCCGCTGGCCTCTGAACTTGTGGATTATATTGCCCCGGCCGCTGAAAGTCGCCAGCGCTTTCGCCCAAGAGATTAGACCCTTGCAGCAACAGTCTTTAAGATCGCGCCGGTTCGGCGGCCACCCGCCGGCCGGCGGATGAACAACAAGCTTGCGATAATCTTCGCTCTGGCGGCATTGGGATTTGGGTTGCCGCTCGTCTTCCTCATGCCCCCCTTCCAAGCGCCGGATGAACCGGCACATTTTTATCGGGCCTACCAAGTCTCCGAGGGAGTCTTCGTCGCCCCGTCTCCCGGCGGACAATGCGGCGGCGATTTGCCCAAGAGCCTGCCTCGCATCGTCGAGCCGTTTCGGCATCTCAACTTCAGACCCAAGGAAAAAACCTCGCGGAATGCAATTCTTGATGAATTGGATCTACCGTTGAACGCCGGCGATCGCCAATGGATTGAGTTCGCAAACGTGATCTATCCGCCGGTGGTTTACATGCCGCAAGCGACCGCCATTTTACTCGGACGGCACGCGGGACTGACGCCGTTGCGGCTGATGTACGCCGGGAGAATTGCCAATCTGCTGGCATTCGCCATTCTGGGGTTCACCTCGCTCTGCATCCTGCCTGCGTTCCATCGGCCGATCATGATGATCCTGCTGATGCCCATGATGCTGTATCTGGCGGCATCCCTTTCCGGGGATGTGATGACCGATGCGCTGGCAATTCTGTTCAGCGCACTGGTGATTCGCCAATCCGCGAGAAATCGAAGTGAACCGGTATCCAACGCTGCAATTGCCGCCATGGCCATCGTGGGATTGGCCCTGACCTTGACGAAAATCGCCTACTTCCCGGTGGTTGGACTCGTCCTTCTGATTCCCCGCATCCGATTTGGCGATCAACTGAGATATGCCTGCGCGGTGGGACTGATCCTGGGTCTCTCGATTGCCGCCGAAGCGTATTGGGCCACGCAAACCGTTGGCATGAACGCGCAGATTCACGAACAGGCCAATGCCCATCAGCAACTGTCGCTCGTGCTTCACGATCCAGCGCGGATTCCGTCGGTCGTCTGGCATACCTTCGAGCGAGACGCCTGGGGAATGATTCGGACCTTCGTGGGCGCCCGGCTCGGTTGGATGGACACAGCGATACAACAGCCGTTTGTGCCGGTGTATTTGATCCTGCTGATTTGGTCCTGCTGGCCGGCCGTGGATGATGCACCCGGACCGGGGATCGCGCGGGTGATTCTCGTAACCACCGCCACCGCCGCCAGCGCCATGGCGATCGTCGCCGGCCTGAATTATCTCTTCTGGGATCGCGTTGGGGATCCGTGGGTAGATGGCTTACAGGGACGGTATTTCATCCCGGTTTCCCCCGCTATCGTGCTGCTCATATCATGGGGATTGCTGCAAATGCTGCCCAAGAGGAATTGGATTCACTGGCCGGCCAACCAGAAAAACGCCATCGCCATCAGCGCGGTGTTGGCCTCGGGAGTGGTAACGTGGTTGACCGTTTATTTTCGGTATTACGTTTAAGCCGCCATGCGCACGGCCCCACGCCGCCGCATAGCCAGCAGCACGAGCCCAGGCGCCAGAATTGCCAACGCCGCCGGTTCCGGCAAATTATCATCCGGCAAAAGTCCGTTTTCCTGATCTTCAAACATCATGTCCATCTCGTTCAGCGTGACCGATGAAACCGGATCGCTGGAATCAAACCAGGTCGCTTCATCGATCACACCCGTGTCGGCATCGATCATCAACGCGCCGGTCACATCATCGGTGCCCCCGGAGCCGTCATAGGGAACCAGCCAATCGCCCTCGCCGGATGGATCGGAGGAATCCGACATCAGCATTTCATCGGAAGAATCGAAGCTCCCACCTTCCAGGCCGGGCTCGGAGTCCAGCAGCGTATTGGCTGCCAGATCGCTTATGGCATCCCCGTCCGCCTGAGATGCATTCAGTTCCGACGATAGATCCGTCGGCGGGGCCGGCAGACTATTTTCGGTGCCGCCGTCTCCCGTATCCGGGCCCGTCGGACCTCGGGGATCGGTTTCGATGATGTACTTGCGGGAATTAAACAGCGGCGAGGCGGCCGCGGCGCTAGAGGGAGAAAAATAATTGAACCACGCCCCCAGCCGCACGGCAGCGGTGGCGCCGTTGGGAAGCTGCGTCAATGCTGCTCCGGGAATGATGTCGTAACCGTAGCGAAGATACGTGTTGAACCCCAGTCCAAATCCCCCGGCCAGCGCAGGACCAGCATTGCCGGCGTTGTATTGGCTGATGGCATAGCCCGTCCACGGATCGCGAACGATAAACCCGTTGATAACGTAATTCCCCGTCGCCAGGTTGCCGCTTGTGGATACGCCATGAACGTCGATCCAGTGCGCTCCATTTTCAACGCTCACTGTCGCCGGCACGGGTTGCGCGGCGTTCAGGGCATCCACCAACGTGCGGCTGGCCAGATCGCCGCCGGTAAGAGTGGGGGCAAAACCTTGCGTGTTGTAGATGCCCGTAGTGTCGATGGCGTTCATGCCGACCTGCAGTGCATCACCATCGGTCCCCAAACCGAACGCCGGATTGTTATAGACGGACACCCCGCCGTACGCACTGCGAGTCGGAAATGCTCCGCCGTGTACATAGCTATAGATCGATGTCTGGGCGCCGGAGGGCGGGATCAATCCAGCCGAGGTCGGCCCATCCACCAGATTGGCGTTGACGGCGGTGTTCAAAGTCGCCGCCAAGCCGGGGTTGGCCGCCAGAACAGTCGGCGAGTCCAACTGCATTTCCATCGATGCCGCCCCGCAGAAGTAGCTGGTGACCTGGGAGTGATAGCGATTGGCAATGATGGTGTTCGTGAGCTGGGCACTGGCTAGCTGAACCCAAAGGCCAGAAACTAACGTAAAGCCGATTGACCCCACGACGCGCCCAACGCCAAGTGCATTTTTCACGGCTTTCTCCTTACTCTCTTCAGATGTGCGAAGCTTGCTGATCGAAATGCGAACTTAACTGCGAATATATCCTCTATACCCGTTCAGTCAAATTAAGATTCCGATCCGCATCGTAAAGATCGCATGAGGATCGATGGCGGTGACAGGTAGAGTTACTTGATTTGAATCTTATCCAACCCCTCCGGCGCTTTGGGATATTTCATATCCAGCTCCTGCAGCGTCCGCACGATGGTGTCGGATAAAACCCAATTGCGAAACCACTTATGATCCGATGGCACGATGAACCATGGGGCATATTTTGTCGAGCATTTGCCCAGCAAATCCTCAAAAGCGGCCGTGTACGCATCCCAATGCTTTCTCTCTTTGACATCATTCGGATCGAACTTCCAGTGGCGGGATCGGTCCTTGAGCCGGGCCTCCAGACGCTTCTTCTGCTCCTTCTTGGAGATGTGCAGAAAATATTTCAGGATAATCGTATTCTCCCCCGCGAGCATTTTCTCAAATGCGTTGAGCTGATCGTATCGCCGCGACCAGACATCTTTGTCCACGATCTCATGCACGCGCTCGACCAGCACGCTTTCGTAATGCGACCGATTGAAAATCCCAATCATTCCGCGCTTGGGGCAGGCGATGTGATAACGCCAAAGATAATCGTGAGCCAATTCTTCGTGGCTCGGAACTTTGAAACTTGTAACCGAGCATCCCTGTGGATTCACCCCGCTGAACACGTGCGAAATCGCACCATCTTTCCCGCCGGTGTCCATCGCCTGCAGCACGATCAGCAGCGCATGCTTGGAGGTCGCATACAGCAGCTCCTGCAATTCGATCAGCTTGCCCAGATTCTTCTTGACGATGGGCTTGGCATCGCCCTTGTGCTTGAATTGCCCGGTGTCATCCGTGGGCCAATCCCGAAGGTCAATGGTCTTGCCCGGCTCAACGCGGTATGGGGAATCGATCATGGCGGCCCACTCTCGGGTTTCACGAACGGCAAATCAACCACCGTCGCCGGCCGAAGATCGCCCTCGGCCGCCACCAGCAAATTCGTCCCGACGCCGGCGAACGGTTTTTTTACCATCGCCAGCCCAATTGCGGCATTGGATAAAATGGGCGACATGGTACTGCTGGTGACGATCCCGATTTGCGATTGCGGCGAATCATAAATCGGCGCCCCGGCGAATGGGAGAAACTCCCCCGCCATCCGAATCCCCACAATCTGCCGCGCAATCTGCCCGCGCGCGTGCATACGCGCCACGATCTCCTGACCCAGATAACACCCCTTGGTGAAACTGACCGCCCGCTCGAGTTGCCCCGTCTCGGCCGGAAGAACCGTATCGTCGAAGTCGATGCCAAAAAATGGCCGGCCCGCTTCGATCCGCCGGGAATTAAACGCCGCCCAGCCGACGGATTTCGTGAATTCCAATTCCGTCCACAACTTCGCCGCCGATTCACTCGCCACCAGCAGAAAAAATCCCGAAGTCCCACATGGATCATCCCGAAAGATAATCGTCGGCACCGTCCCCAATTCCACACTCACCGAATTCAACTGGGCGAGATCGGTAATCTGGGGAGCTATCAGTTGCAGCGCTTCTGCGGATTTTGTCCCGATCAGTGCGATTTCATGCAGTTGCCCAATCAAATTCTTGAACTGCACCTTCTCCGAAAAAATGAATTTCTCCAGCGTCGATTTAAGCGATTGAACATTTCTCGCATCCGTTTCCAGCAGAGTTCGCTCGCCGAGTTCGAGCACATTCATATCCGTTACAATCCGGCCCTTGTTGTTCAGCAGAAAGGCATAAACCCCCTGCCCGGCCGAGATCGGCGCCGATGTTTCCTTGCGGATCAGCTCGTTGGTGAGGAATCGGTTGAGAAAATCCAGCCGGTCGCGCCCGCTGATCTCCAAAACCCCCCGCTGTGCCATATCCATCTTGCCACAACTTTTGTGCAGGGCGGCATACTCAATCTGCGGCAGGCCAAACGTGCTGACGATCTCCGTCCCCGCATACGCCTGAAATTCGGCCTCCGTTTGCTGGTGCAGCTCGAGTAGCGGGTTGGTGGAGGGCGCGGACATGCCGGGATTAGAGTGTCCACATCTTCCCTATCTTATGCTACGAGGTCAAAACATTTCCTTGTCGCTTCAAATGCAAGATGAAATGCAATGCTGGGGAGGCGGGAGACAAACCATCGCCCCAAGTTTTTTCTCCCGCCTCCCCCGCACCCCCTCCACCCACTTTTCCTTCCCCTAACCGTCCCGCACAAAAAAAACGGCACGAATTGATCGCCGCGACGGTCCGAAATCAGCCGGTTTTTAAGGCATTTTCTTGGGGTGCTGGACGGTTAGGGGGAAGTCGGAAAGGGGTGGTGGGGGTGCGGGGGCGAAGGGGAAAACCGCTTGGGGCCTTATGGGGTTTCCCCCTCCGCCCCTGCATTGCATTTATTTCCGCATTTTATTCGCCGCGCCGAAGAAATGTTCGCAGGCAATCTCCATCGACATTCCCGACGCTCTCGCACCAACACGCCAACTTGTCGAATCCCACACCCGAAATGAAAAAACTACCGCCAACCATGATATAATCCCACACGAGTTATGGAGTCGGATATGAACAACGAAAACCCGCTGGAAAACGAGGCCAATTTGTCTGACAAGGCCTATTCCATGCCCGACAAGGACATTACCCCCTTGCTCAAAGGCTGGGACTACGAGCCGGGCACCATCAACGTCCGCAAAATCAGCGGCACCGATGGAATGCCCAAACTGCAAATGCGATTGGACCTGGGACTATTGCAAATGGAACTCAATGGCCGGCCCGACGGCGTTCGGCCACACGGATTTGAATCACTGCTCGATTACTACGAGCGCGAACTCACCGATCACAAATCCCGCAACGGAACGGAGCTGGGCTTCCATCTCAATGCCGACCAATGCCAAAGCCTCCGCGAAGAAGCGGTCATGTATTACCACCGCTATCTCGGCCTGTTTGTGCTGGAAGATTTTCGAGGAGTCGTGCGCGACACCGCGCGGAATCTGCGCGTTCTCGATCTCTGCGGCAAATACGCCACCGACGATCACGATCGCCTGATCCTCGAACAATATCGCCCCTACATCATCATGATGAACACCCGCGCGCAGGCGTCGATCCAGTTCAAGGAAAAGAAATACACCGCCGCCGCCCAGATCGTCGCCAGCGGCCTGCAAAACCTCAAAGAATTCTTCATCCGATTCGGCCAGGAAGAGGCGTATGGCCAATCCAGCGAAGTCCGTGTCCTCAAGCGCTTCGCCAAGGAAATCCGCCGCAAAATTCCGGTCGATCCGATGACCAAGTTGCAGCAGCAACTGGATAAGGCCGTCAAAATCGAGGATTACGAACGGGCCGCCCGTCTGCGTGATGAGATTCATCGCAAAGCCGCGGAGTCCGAAAAATCCGAGAAAAGCAAAAGCCCGGGAATTTAACGGCCGCCCCGGCAGTTCTACGATTCAACCACAGGAGGATTCGTGAACACATCTGTCTTCGTCGCCGCTCTCTTGGCTTGTCTGCCCCTCAGCGGCGCAATATCGCTCGCCCAGGATTCCATGTCCCCCGCCACCCAGCCATCTACCGAGCCATCTTCCGTCCCGCCGGTGTTGCGCTTCACCATGAAATCCCTGGCCGGCAATGATGTAGACCTCGCGCAGTATCAGGGCAAAGTTCTTCTGATCGTTAACACCGCCAGCAAGTGCGGCTACCACCCGCAATTTGCCCCGATGGAGGCGCTACACGAAAAATATTCCGCCCAGGGCCTGGAAGTCCTCGGGTTTCCCGAAAATGATTTCAAGAATCAGGAACCCCTCTCCGACGCCGATATCAGCACCTTCTGCACGACCCAGTATGGCGTGAAATTTGACATGTTTTCCAAGATCGACGTGATCGGCCCCAACATCTGCCCGCTCTATCAATATCTTACCACCCACTGCCCCGACCCCGGCGATGTAAAATGGAATTTCGAGAAATTCCTCGTCGCCCGCAACGGCGACATCGTCGCCCGCTACCGCTCCAAAGTGACGCCCGATTCGCCGGAAGTCATCGCGGCGATTGAAGCGGAATTGGCGAAGTCAAACTAGCCCAATTCGGCATAATTATTCTTCGCTGTCCGATAAGCCGTGGGGTCAGGACACAATCCCGTGCTCGATTCGACCGATCAAGTTCTCCACCTCGCGAGCGCCCCGCTCGGTTTGTGCAAGATCACGCGGCCGCTGATTGCCCAACGTTGCAATGGGCATTTCCAACCACGCGATCGCGCCGCTTTGGTCCCCGTCGTAAAGAGACAGGGCGCGCTTGAACACATTATCCGGCAGTTTGGCACGGGAACCCCGAAGGGATCGCTTCGTTTTCCGCTTTCCCATGTAGTGATATCTATCGTGCAATTGGAGAATCGGCAAGGACTTAATATTACGTTGGGAATGGCCATTCCACCCGGCATCGGAGCGCATTTCCCGCATTGACCGTTCTCTCGCCGCCCCTCTAAAATCACGATAAGAATGGATACGGACGGTCCGCCGGAAAAGGCAATCCCCTTGCCCGAAGTGCATGTCCTTTGGATCACGGCCGGCCTCGGGTGTGACGGGGACACCATTTCCATGACCGCCGCCACCCATCCGAGCATCGAAGAACTCGTCCTCGGCGCCATCCCCGGCATCCCCAAAATTCAATTTCACAATCCTGTTCTCGCCTACGAAAACGGCGACGAATTTCTGCATCGCTTTGAACTCGCCGCCAGGGGCGAACTCCATCCCTTCATCCTCATCATGGAAGGTTCCATCCCCAACGAAAAAAATAAATCCGAAGGATATTGGGCCGCAATGGGAACCGATAAAACCACCGGCCAGCCGATTCTGACCAACGACTGGATCGATCGCCTCGCCCCGCACGCCTCGGCCATCGTCTGCGCCGGAACCTGCTCCGCCTACGGCGGCATCCACGCCATGGAAGGGAATCCCACCGGCTGCATGGGACTTGCCGACTATCTCGGCTGGAACTGGCGCTCGCGCGCGGGCATTCCGATCGTCAACGTCCCCGGTTGTCCGATTCATCCCGATAGTTTCATGCAGGTGCTGGTGCAATTGCTCAAGCAACTCGCCGGAACCGTGCCGCCGATTCAACTTGACGACCAGCTTCGCCCCGCCTGGCTTTTTCCACAGACGGTCCACGAAGGCTGCGATCGCGGCGGATATTACGAGCAGGGACAGTTCGATGACAAATACGGCCGTTCCCAGTGTCTGGTCAAACTCGGCTGCTGGGGTCCGGTCGTTCAGTGCAACGTGCCCAAGCTCGGCTGGATCAACGGCGTCGGCGGCTGCCCCAATGTCGGCGGTGTCTGCATCGGCTGCACTATGCCCGGTTTCCCCGACAAATTCATGAGTTTCATGGATGAGCCGCCCGGGGCTAAACTGTCCTCAAAAGCCATCGATCTTTATGGACGAACCGTCCGAACCCTTCGACAATTCACCCGCGCATCTTTGAACAAGGAACCCACGTGGCGTCGCAAGTGAAACCACATTCCGCCGCCGAGCCCAAGACCCCCGCCGAGGCCGAGGCCTTGCTCGAGCAGATCGGATCGAGCGCCCACGAACTGGGCTCGATGTTTTGGAGCGGATTGGTCCGTGCCGGCGGCAACGAAAACCGCCAGGTATTTGCCGAGCGACGATTCCGCGCACTCGTCGAGCAAATTCCCATCGTCACGTTTCTGGGCGCTCTCGATCAGGATGTTCAGGAACTTTACGTCAGCCCGCAAATCGAAAAACTGCTTGGCTTCACACAGAAAGAATGGCTCCAGAATCCATTCCTCTGGTACAACCAGTTGCATCCCGATGATGCGCAGCGCTGGGCCGATGAATTTGCGAGCACCTGCGCCACCGGCACCGAGTTCCGCTCCGAATATCGCTTCATCGCGCGGGATGGGCGGGTGGTCTGGGTCCATGGAGAATGCCAAGTCATCCGCGACGAGCGGGGAACGCCGCTCTTTTTGCAGGGTATCGCCTACGACATCACCGAAAGCAAAAAAGCTCAGGAACTGCTGGAGCGCGACAGCCAGGAACTGGAACGCCGCGTCCAGGAGCGCACCGCCGAGTTGAGCGAAGAAGTCCAGCGTCGCCAGAAATTGGCCGACCAACTCGCCGAGGAAGGGAAGCGCAAGGATCAATTTCTCGCTGTGCTCGCCCACGAATTGCGCAATCCCCTCGCGCCCGTGCTGCCCGCGCTGGACATTCTGCGCCAGGAACGCACCGATCCCGACGAGCGCCGCTGGGCCATCGACATGATCGGCAGGCAGGTGGGGCAGATGTCCCGATTGATTGAGGATCTGCTCGAAGTCTCGCGCATCAGTTGCGGGAAAATTTCCCTGGAAAATTCAGTGGTCGATCTTGCGGTCGTCGCCCATCGCGCCATCAGCGTCGTTCGGCCGCTGCTGCAGAATTCACACCATCAACTGACCGTGCAGGAATCGCCCCAGCCAATTCTGCTCATGGGCGATCCGTTGCGGCTGGAGCAGATCATCACCAATCTTTTGGGAAATGCCGCCAAATACACCGAGCCGGGCGGGCTGATCCGGCTGGAACTTTCCCGCGATCACGAGTACGCCGTACTGAAAGTGCGCGACAACGGCATCGGCATCCCATCACCCATGCTCGACAAAATCTTCGAGATGTTCACTCAGGTGGATACTTCCATTGCCCGCCCCGCCCAACGCGGCCTGGGCATCGGCCTGGCGCTGGTGCGCGGCCTGGTCCAACTCCACGGCGGCACCGTCACCGCCAACAGCGCCGGCCTCGGCAAAGGCAGCGAATTCACCGTCCGACTTCCGCTGACAAAAAAAGAAATCTCCCGCGCCAGCCCCACGAATGGCAACAAATTTTTCGACCCGCTGCCACGCCGAAAGGTTTTGATTGTCGAAGACAACCCCGATGCCGCGCGGGCATTGTCGCTGATGCTTCGCGCCTGGAATCAGGATGTCACCGCCGTTTTGGATGGTCCATCCGCCCTCACCGAAATCCAAAAGCAGCCGCCGGAAATTATCTTCATGGACATCGGTCTTCCCATCATGGACGGCTACGAACTGGCCTCCCGCATCCGCAAAACCCCCACCGGCCGCGAGATGATCCTCATCGCCCTCAGCGGCTACGGCCGCCCCGAAGACCGCCAACACGCGCTGGAAAGTGGATTCGATTTTCATCTCACAAAACCGGTTCAGATTGAAATGCTTCGCCAGGTGCTGGCCCATCCCGAAAGTGTCGCTGATCACGACAAACTGAAGACTTCTTAGCGATAATTCAGAGTCTTTTTGCAATTTTTAGACCACGCCGAACCGCAGCGGTATAGTCGTCAATTTCCGTGTCACGAAAATTGGGCCCCAATAATTCATAGTAGAGAAGATCTTGAGCACAAATCTCAAAGCTTTTGTCCCAATCGAGGTAAGGGCCTATGTACCGATCCCTAACCAGCTTCGGGGCTATAAAGGCCAGTTTGAGATTGCCACGATCGTTTATCGACGCACCCTCAATCAAGACAACATCCACCACCTTCGCGGCCTTTCGCCGATATATTGCGAGAATGTAATAATCGCCGCTCGCACAATCATTCCAGCGTCGCTCTGCCTCAATTAATTCCCTCCCAAATTTCCGCTCACGCACGGCGTCGTTGACAGCTTCGCGCTTCACCTTTAGAGATGGATCTTTCCACTCAGCTTCGGAGATTAGCTGTGATAACTCCAACCTGGATGTTTCAGGTGTAATGGAAATTCTCAGTATCTTGGCATACCTAAGTTGCTTCTTCGTGGGTGCAATCCATTGCGTATTTTCCGAAACTGGTGTCGCGGAAACATCATGCAATTCATTCTTGTCGACTCCTAACTTAGATTTATGGACGTACTCGTTTTGCGATTCGGCGGCGGACGCGACGCGATTCTTTTTCCAAAAGCCAAACATCTTGGCCTTTCCCAACGCATTGCAGTGCATCAGCGGACTTCACTGAAGTAAGAGCCGAAGAAGGGATTTGAACCCTTAACCCCCGCTTTACGAAAGCGGTGCTCTGCCGTTGAGCTACTTCGGCGAATCCCGGATTTGGCCGGGGTGGTGAAGATACCCATTTTGCATTTCGGTTGCGAGTCAAATGCATATGCAACCACCGAGACGCCGAGGAATACAAATTCAATTCTGACCACGGATTACTCGGATGACACGGATAAATGCGAAAAAGATTTAGAGCCTAAAACAAAATGAAACTCAAAACAGACAAAATGCCGGAAAATCAGGGATTTTTACGAAAACACAGTTCATTTTGTTAGAAGCTCTTAATTCTTGTCCGTGCCCATCCGTGTAATCCGTGGTCACATGTATGGTTTTCTCTCGGCGTCCGCCTCGGCGCTCTCGGCGACCTCGGCGGTTGCAATTTGGAGCGGCGAATACCGTCAATCCTTTCCGCGGTTGCCCGCTCGATCCTCCACCGATATCATCCGCGCCGTGACCAGCCGTATCGGCACGGAAAATCCGAATCCTTCCGCGGCGGCTGCCGGTTTCGACATCTCTCGATTCAATCAGGCCTACGACAAGGTCGTCATCGGCAATCATTTCTTCGAAGCTCCCAGCTATTACCAGGAACAGCGCATTCGATATCGCCGAACCATGCAGCACATCGCGCAACTCGCGCTGCCGGCCGGCTCGAAGGTGCTGGACGTCGGCGGCGGACAGATCGCGCTGCTCTGTCACGAAATGTTCGGCCACGACGGCATCGTCGCGGATGTGAATCGCCAATACGCTGATGCCGCCACCGATCTCGGATTGCGATTTGTCGAGTGCGATCTGCTGCACGATGATCTGCCGGATCGGGACGAGTTTGATCTGGTCGCGCTGTGCGAAGTCGTCGAGCATCTGACGATCCCTCCGTACATCGTGCTGGAGCGCGTCAAACGCTGGATCAAGCCCGGCGGAATTCTGCTGATCACCACGCCCAATCTCTATCGCATCCGCAACACCCTGCGATTCCTCACCGGCCGGCGAGTCTTCTGCCCCTTCTTCTACCCCGAGCGCGGCCAACCCATCGGCCACCCACTGGAATATTACCCCGAGCATTTAAACTGGCAGCTCGAAAAAGCCGGCTTCAAAACGAAATACATCGTGCGTCAGCAATTGGTCAACGTCGGCGCATCGCCGGCGGCCAAAGTCGCGCGCTTCCTGATCGCCCCGCTGCTGCTTGTCCCGCTCTGGCGCGATTCGATGGTCGCGATCGCCCAGCGGCCGGTGGTTTAGCTTCGGCGATTTGCTGGTCGATCAATCGGCGGATCACAGGCTGAGCGGCATGGTCCCCGGATTCGCATCCGGAATTGCCGAGCCGCATTCGGGACAGAGGCCGCTGAGATTGCCGGTGAGATTGTATCCGCACATCATGCACAGATGTTTCATGCGCCTTCGTTCCTGCCGCCTTGCCAAGACTATTCGCCAGACAATGAAGGCGATGAACGGGAAGATCGCAAATTGCATGAGCCACCAAAATAATCTTGTGTCCGCCTGGGACGATCGACTCACGGCTAGTAAATTTGCTTCAAGACCTCTTTGTTTGATGTTGAGTTGCGACAATTCAGCGGCGGAATCCAGCCGATGCTGAACGACAACCGGCGCCGTCCATTCGTTGTTGTGCGCGTCAAAATATTTAACGTCGTCGATATTTTTCGCCGTGATCCGGTTTTGATTCGCCTGAATCAATTGCTGAATCGCCGATGTCCCATGCAGGCTGGTGACATACAATGCCGTGAAAATGAGTTGAGCCAGAACGGAAATGCCCAGCATGCAAACTGCGGGTGAACGAAATAAACCTCGCACGCAAGGCAGTCTATCCGCTTTTGAAACAATCGCCACGGCCATCCCCTCGACCGATGGGTGAATTATCGCCGTCAAGCGAGGTAGAATCGCGGGCATGAGCAAAACAGAAGAGACATCCTCCGACGCTTATCAAATCAAGATCACTCTCGCCGGAAGCAAGCCGCCGATCTGGCGGCGGTTTGTGGCGCCGGCGAATATCACATTGGATCGGCTGCACGATCTGGTCCAGGTGGTGATGGGATGGACGGATTCCCATCTGCACGCCTTTTATGTTGGCGAAAAACAGTACACGACCAAGAGAAGAGACGGCATCGATCTGGACGTGGACGGCCATGACGAACGCAAATTCCGCCTCTGCGACGTCGCGCCGGCGCCGAAATCCAAGGTGCGATACGAATATGATTTTGGCGACAGTTGGGAGCATCTGTTACTGGTGGAGAAAATCATTCCCCCCGCCGAGAAGCCGCCATTGTATTGTTGTCTCACCGGCGCAGGCCAATGCCCGCCGGAGGATTGCGGGGGAATCTGGGGCTATTACCATTTGCTGGAAGTTCTGGGAAATCCGAAGGACGAAGAACATGCCGACATGCTGGAATGGACCGGCGGCCCGATCGAGCCGGCGGAATTCGATCTGGAAGAAATCAACAAGTCGCTCGTATTTTTCCGCACCAAGGGGAAAAGGACATGGATCAGGGAATAAAAAACCGAAGCAGTGTCTCAAAGATGTCGGCGCTCCGGAGAACCGGATATCGTTCTGACGCCCCGGCTACCGTAGTTCATCACACCGGTACTTGAACCCGAGATCACTGGCTTCGGCGATGTAAACTATACCAAATGGCATGCGAATCAGCACGAGAAATCTATTATTTTTTTTCTCAGCGGAAGCGATTCGCCTTCGCCCAAATTCCCTCAATTCGACGGCATTGTCACAGGGAATTTCCCCGACGCCGCTTTGGCGATGATCTTAGCGGCCGTGGCGGCGGCGACCCAATCGACATGGAAATCGCCGAAGAGAACAGCGGTTCTGTTGCCCGCCGCCGGAACAAGTTCGTACGCCACGATCGTGTTTCGCGCAGCCGATGAAGTGGACAATCCTTTGCCGAGATAAGCGTACGAAACGTGGCCGGCGAACGCCAGTTGGTCGGCGATAGCCTGTGTCGTGGGCCCTTGGGCGGGCGTATCGTTGGTGGCAGGATTGACGAACGTATCGCTTGTTAAATCCTCGTTCAGATAGAGCGTCCGAAACGAGTCCGGAAACTTGCCTCCGTTGTCGTTGGAATACTGCATGATCCCTAATCCGATTTGGCGAAGATTGAAAACAGTTTTCATCTCCAACGGAAGCTCCCTGCTGCGAGTAAACAGCCCCGGAAAAATGATCGGCACCACGCACAACCCGGCGACCACTCCAACCACGGCCAAAAAACGTCTAAGAAAACGAGGATGAATACGTATGCCGTGCTCGCGTCGACCGTACCCGAGAATTGGCGGACGATCCTCTGCCGGCATGACTTACAATTATAGACTTCCTTTGAAACATTAACTTGGGAATTACGCCGAGTCACTGCCCCGCCGGTACCGGGTCCATTTCATCGCGAAGCGGAATCTGCACGAAACGATTCGGGTCCAGCGTGTCCTGATTCAACTGATCCACGATCGCGCCGGCGGACATAAGATCGACTTTTGTGCTCTCGCCGGTTTGGGTGTCGTAGACGGTGCGCGTGCCCTGGATCGTCTCGACGAAATTGTCCTTGTTGCGGGCCTTGGCCAATTCGTCTTCGTTGAACTGCTCGTTGTGCTGGGCGTAGGAGTCCTCCTGCGCCTGGTGTTGCTCCTGACCGATATCAAAACGAGTTTGCTGATCCTGCATGAATTGCTCGTGATTCGCCTGCATCTGGGCGTTCTGAGCGGCGGCCATCTGTCGGCTCATCGCCATGTTGGCCTGGCCTTGCTGCTGGATTTCCTGCATGCGCTGCTGGGCCACCTGATCGAATGCCTGCTTGTCGATCTTCATGGAATCGATCATCGCCTGCATGATTGGCTGATCGTGATCGTATGTTGCCACCGGCGCGCTGTAGCCGTTAGTGGTGTAGCTCCACGTGAGCGCGCCTTGCTGGATGGGCGTGATGATGATTCCTGAGCGGTTGTGATATTGTGTGGCCGTTCCATCGGCGGTGGTGCGGGTCGCGAGCCATTCCACGATCGCGGCCTTGGCGCCGGGCGTTGGATATTGCACGTCCTTATGCAAAATGATCTGGTCAATGTGCGTCGTCGGCAGGCCCTTGGACTGATTGAACTGATTGAGCTGCGGAACCAAATCATTCATCGCCTGCACCGGATCAGAAAACGTGGCGACCAGCATAAACGGTTTTGGCGGCGGTGGCGGCGGCGTGTAATTCACACCCATCTGCTTCATCGCAGCCGCATTCTTCGCGGCCATCGCCTCGTTCTGCGCCATCATTTTCATCATCGGCGAATCGGGGCTTTGGATAATGACGCCGGCGTTGATGCCGATGCTTTGATCGGCCGGACCTTTGATGAACGTGGCATCCAACATCGACTTTGCCTGCGTCGTCCAGCCATCGGCCAGAATGATGCTGCCGGTGCCGTCGGGATATTGATACACCTTGGCACTGTCGCCGAGCACCTTCGCCGCAGCTGCTACTTTGGCGTCGATGGCGGCTTCATCGAGGGTGGGCGAACCGCCGGAATTTCCTTGCGCGGGCGAGTCCTGAGCTTGTGCGCCGCCGGATGGATTGGCGAGCTTGTCCCAATCGGCTTTGGGTGCATCGGAGCGTGCGAAAATCACCGCAACCGTCGCGCCCTGATTGTCGGCAAGTTTGGCGGAGATGATTCCCCGAATCGGCTGGCCGTTCTGCGTCGAGGTAAACGTCGCGCCGCCGGAGTTGTGATCGTTCACATTTTCATACGCGCGGCCGATGGAAATC
>JBEKUH010000087.1:0-16951 GCA_049515255.1 Tepidisphaeraceae bacterium
GATCCCGCGACCATGACGATCACCATTCATCGCACCGGAAAAAAGCCGCGGCGGCTGACCACAAAGGACCGCGTCGAAAGAGAGCCGGCACTGCCCGGATTTGTTCTGGAAATCTCCCGCGTTTTCCGGCGGCCTTGATCGAGAAGTCATAAATCAATTCCGAACACCCGGCCCCAGATTAATTTTCTCCCAATTATTCCACATCGCATCGACCTGAAACTCCCAAATCACCAGTTTCTTGTGCTCGAGAATTGCGGGATCCCCTGCCAGTTTCGCGCGGCCGAAACGCAGCGCGTCGCCGGGCCAGCCGATGGACTGGATTTCGGCGCCCAGCCGAATCATCAAATCGTCGGCCAGTGCGTATCCCTCGGTATTCCCCAAGGCCGCGTAACTGTCGCCCAGAAGCAAAATGGGCGCGTCGTTGCCCGCCACCAACGGCGCGCCAATGCGCATCGGCGTGCGAGATTGAAAAATCAGATCGGGATATCGCGCGCTTCCGAAGCCCCGGGTGATGACAAACGTAAAGTCGCCGATGATATCGACATTAACATTTCCAACGTCAAAATCGGTTCGCCGCATCCCTTCGACCATCGGCCGCAAATGCTCGGCGATCACATCATCCGCAAACTGCCGGCCCGCATACGACATGTGCGAATCGGTTTTCCAAAACACCGGCTCGGATATCTTGCTCTTGGCGTCCCACAAAACTTGCGTCAGGTCCAGCACATCCAGCCCGCGCGCACGGGCCTCGGCAAGCCAGCGGACATATCCCGGCGGATACGCTGGGCCGTCGGACGCGCGGTAATCCAGAGCCATCGTCTCCGGATAGATCATCAATTTCATCGGGATCGGCAGCAGCATCAAATGAATCCCCCGCTGGCCGAGCTGCGCCTGGAAATCCATGATGGCCGGGAAAATTGTCGCCGCCGGCGAAGGCGCGGGAGAATCCAGGGAATAGCTGTTGAAGATTCTTACATCCGCGGTCGTATATAAAAATCCATCGTAACCCTTGAGCATGGTTTTCGGCGGGATCGCGTTGCCAGTCGTGATCATGCCGTAGGTGTGCCGGACCCACCGATCCAGCCGGGACTGATCGGTCAGATTGTCCTCAAAGTGATGTAATGATTCCGCCGTCGGCGTCTGCACCAGCAGATCGACAAATTGCCAATGCTTCAATGTCGTCTCTTCGAAATAGAACTGATAAATGCCCGGCAGAGAGATCATAACCATGAAAACGATCGCCAGCGCCCATGCTGTCTTTCGGCCGATCGTGCCGTGGCCGGCGTGCTCGACGCGAAGGATCGAAAGATCGTTGGGAACATCTGCTTTCATGGCTCAGAACCGAAAATAAATAAACGGCGTGTACGACCGAATGCTCAGCGTCGCCAGCGCCGTCGAAAACACCAGCAATGCAAAAACCGCCCGCGCCGGCGTCACGCGCTTGGCCACATCCCATGTCTGAATTCCAAAGAATGACACGATCAGCCCCACGCCGAGACAAACCAAATGCGCCGGCGTCCACATGCCGCTGTGCGCCACCTTCGCGATCGGCATGGCCACCGCGTCGAAGCTGAAAAGCATCTTCACATATTCCACCGCCGCCCCGGCATTGTCCGCACGGAAAAATACCCAGGCGATGCAGACGATTAAAAACGTGATCCCCACCCGCAGAAAATGCGGCGCTTTGGCATAGAATGATTGCTTTCCCAACATTCGCTCAAATGCCAGCCAGCCACCATGAATCCCGCCCCAGATGACAAACGTCCACGAAGCCCCATGCCACAATCCGCCCAGCAGCATGACTATCATCAGATTGGCGTAAGTGCGCATCTTGCCCAGCCGATTTCCTCCCAATCCGATGTAGAGATAATCGCGCAGCCAGGTCGAAAGGGAGATATGCCATCGTCGCCAGAATTCGGTGATGCTGGCAGATTTGTACGGCGCGTCGAAATTCTTGGCGAATTCAAATCCGAGCATCAGGCCCAGGCCAATCGCCATGTCGGAATAGCCGGAAAAATCGAAGTAAATCTGCAGCGCGTAGGCCAGCATTCCGAACCATGCATCCGTCCATACCGCCAGATGCCCGCTGAACGCCATGTCCGCGACTTCCCCCATCGTGTCGGCGATGAGAATCTTTTTTGCGAAGCCCAGGCAGACGAACACGATCCCGCGCGAAAAATATTCCAGCTTCACATGCCGGCGATAAAGTTGCGGCTCCAAATCCTGGAATCGAATGATCGGCCCGGCCACGAGATGCGGAAATTGCGCCAGATAACACGCAAAGGAAAGAAACCCGCGCAGCTCCACCTCCAGCGATGTCTGCCCGGGAGCAAGGTGCTGGCCATGCGCGACAGCGTCCTCCCGCGCCCGCACGCTCGCCGGCCGAATCCAACCACGATAGATATCCACCACGTAGCTGATCGATTCAAACGTGTAAAAAGAAATCCCCACCGGCAACAGCACGGTGAGCACTCGATAAGGCCCCAGCCCAACCGCCGCGCGCAGCGCGTTGAGATTCTCCGTCGCAAACGCCCAATACTTAAACGCCAGCAAAAGCCCCAGCGAATTGCACAGCGACAGGATCAGAAAAAACTTCCGCTGCCACGCCTGCGGCCAGGGTTTCTCATCCACCATCCGCCTCGGCCCAAACGGCTGCCAATGCCCGTAAATCAGATTCCCACAGCAGAAGTCAAAAATGGTTGACCAAAGCAGAATGAAAACAAACCACGGATTGGTCCATGCATAAAAGACGTAACTCAACACCGTAAGCACCACAAACCGCCACGGCGCACTGACGACGTAATACAGGGCAATTGCCAACGGCAGGAAATAAAAGATAAAAATATGCGAGCTGAAAACCATTCGCGGAAGACACGAGCATATGGGGCGCTGAAACAAAAAGATAGCGCGACAAAGCGGGACGTGCGACCACCCGATCTTGCGGCCGTCTCCCTCATGCCAAATTAACGATGCGGACGAATAAATCGCGATGCAAAAATGATTTCAACTCTTCGCGTCCCTTTTAACTTTTGTTGTCGTGTTCAATCCAGTGCGCGGCGTGCAAAACTGTTTAGCCGCGACCCGAAGGGGAGCGCGTCCGGGCCGGCTCGACAACGCGCTCCCCTGCGGGTCGCGGCTAAACAGTTTCCGGAACGACGGTTCGGTTTTCTCAAAATGCGTTTGTGAATCGGCCATCTTGCCATTCGACGCACACGCGACAGAGACTCCGTCTCTTTTGCATTTTCAATCTTCCTCAACCGCTGGGTATTTCGCATTTCCCCCTATAATCCCCACCCATGCCAAAACGATTCAAGGACCTCACCGAACCGGAAATCCTGGCGCTGGCGATTACCGCGGAGGAAGAGGATTCGCACATTTATGGCGACATCGCTAATCGACTGGAGAAGGAATACCCCGCGACCGCCACGGTGTTCCATGAAATGCAGGCGGAGGAGAATGAGCATCGCCGTGGGCTGACGGAGCTTTACCGCAGCCGATTCGGCGAGCACATTCCGCTCATCCGCCGCGAGGATGTGAAAGGATTCGTCAAGCATCGGCCCGTCTGGCTGGCGCAAAGGATGGGAATCAATGCGGTGCGGAAATTGGTTTCGACGATGGAAACCGAAGCGCAGCAGTTTTACCAGAAGGCTGCGCAGCGGACGACCGATGTCTCGACACGAAAGCTGTTGACCGATCTGTGCGAAACGGAAAAGAAGCACGTCGCGCTGGCCGAATCGCTGGAAGAAAAAATTCTGACTCCCGCGGCAATAGCGGGCGAGGACGAAGCGCAGCGCCGGCTGTTCGTGCTGCAAATCGTTCAGCCGGGATTGGCGGGATTGATGGATGGATCGGTCTCGACATTGGCGCCGCTGTTCGCGGCAGCGTTTGCGACGCGCAGCTCGATGGATGCCTTCCGCGTCGGGTTGGCGGCCAGCGTGGGCGCGGGAATTTCCATGGCGTTTGCCGAGGCGATGAGCGACGATGGAAGTTTGACCGGCCGCGGCAAGCCGCTGCTGCGGGGAATTGTCTGCGGCCTGATGACGACCGCCGGCGGCATCGGGCACACGTTGCCGTTTTTGATTCCCCGATTCGGCAGCGCGATGGTCATTGCGTGCATCGTGGTGGGGTTTGAATTGCTGGCGATCAGCTTCATTCGCAATCGCTACATGGACACCCCATTCCTTTCGTCCGCATTTCAGGTGATCGTCGGCGGCGTGCTGGTGTTTCTAGCAGGAATACTGATTGGAACGGGGTGAAAAAAAGGTGTGAAGGGTCCACAGGTTTTCCAATTGTCTCCCGGCTCTTTGGCCGATAACATGAACAACGTACGGTTTCTTCTGCGGTCTTTGTGATTGGAGAGCCTATTTGGTTAAACCTATAATCAACCTCTGGGGATTGCCGCCGGGGTGATGCATGCCCGTATCGGCGGGTGGCCTGTTTATCAGGTTCTGCCTGCTCCGACGGGAAGCAGATCACCGGTTCAAGGGAGAGAATCTCCCATAATGGACAATCACCCACCTTTTAATAAGGGTTTGATCAACCGCTCTCACACGTTTCTAGTGGATTAACCGTATGTATTACGCCCTGCTGCGAAATCAGCCGGGCGTTTTTTTTCAATCCGTCGATTTTGACGCGTCGAAGATGATATAATCGGGTAGTGGATTTTGCGGGAGGGTTCGGATGAATCGGATGTCACAAATTCGGCGAATCATGATGACCTTGGTCGCGGGAGTGCCGCTCGCGCTGGCGGCAGCGGCATTTGGGCAACAGCAGGTCAACAACGGAAATGTCAGCGACGCCAACAACCAGATCGGCTCCGGCGGCTCAAACGGAGCCGTTCAACAACAGCCAATTAATCAGGCGCCTGCCAACATTCAGCAGCAGGGCTATTACAATTATCTGGCCAATCATGGCCTGCTGACCAATTCCCGCATCAACGAAAACATCCACCAGAATATCAACACCAACAACAGCAACGGCACGGTCGGCGCCAACAGCGGCGGACAACAAACCTTCACCTTGCCCGCCAGCGCCTTGCCGCCACCGCCACCGGCGCCGAGCCCCACTCAGATAGGACTCAATGGGTATGTTTCAACGTACATCAATCAGCAGAACGACACTCGCCTGCAACCGCTGATGGCCAACGGCAATTACAACCCGTTGCCCGCGCCGGATGAATTGGATTTGCCTGGTCCGGTCGATCCATCGGCGGCAAGCTCATATTTCGAAAACAGTTGGGTCAGCGGAATGGGACCGCTGGATCTCGGCACGCAATCCAGTCTCATCACCCCGACAAATTTGAATCCATCACCGCTGACGCCAAACAGCGCGACGCCGGGAGTTACGAATCCGGGCGTTGCAGCGCCGGGGCCAACGGGACCTGTGGAACAGGCGCGGCTCTCCGAGCAGCAGGTCGAACAGATTCGCCAGGAATTGAACAATGCGCCCAACCAAACCGCTCCGGGCAATCCAGCGAATCCAAGCAACTCAAACTCAAATACGGCCAACTCAAATACCGGACCAACGGGTTCATCTTTGAACGGTACTTCTGCCTCGGGTAACCAACCAATACAACCGACGAATTTGACTTCGACGCAGATCAAGCCGACGAATCTGGCTGGAACGGCGGGCGATCTGTCCACCGGCCAAATGAGCCGACAGGAGTTGACCCTGGCGAATTTGCCGCCGGCGTGGCAGCAGAGTTCGCAATTCGCCGAGTTGCGCCAGCGGCTTGACGAATATAACAAGGCCAACCCGATGTCCGATGAGGAAGCCAATCGGGAATTTCTCGCGGCGTTGCAGGCGTATCGCAAGGCGATGGCGTCGACGGCCAATCCGGAAAATGCGGGACAAATGCCGCAGCGACCGGCGGGCAACGTCCCCGGCGGAATGCCGGCCGGTGCGCCAACGCCGGGCGGCTCGGCGATCGTTCCCGGCGGCAATGAACCGCTGCCACCCGCGCCGAGCAATGCAACCGCATTCAAGCCGCTGGAGGTCACCGATCTGGCGGCAGGAATGGACTCCAAAGCATTGTCCGACCTGGTGCACGAGGCCGAGACTTTGGTTCAGACGCAGCAATACATCCGCGCCATTTCCGTTTATGACGACGCCGTGCGGGTTGCGCCGAATAATCCGCTGATGTACATAGGCCGGGCCGAGGCGGAACTCGGCGGCGCGTTCTACCGCCAGGCCGAGATCGACTTGCGGCTAGCTTTCCGACAGGACAATGCCGTGTTGATGGGCCAGTTTGATCTCTCCAAGCAGTTTGGCGACGATCGGCTGCGATACATCGAAGCGGATCTCAAACAGGTCGCCGCCGATCAGCCCGACACCGCGACGCCAGTATTTCTTCTGGCATTCATCACCTATAACTCCGGGCGCGAGGAACAAGCGGCGGAGTGGTTGAATTTAGCCGCCGAGCGAACCCGCGGCGATGACATCATCCCGTTGCTGCAACATTACTGGAATCTCCAGCCCAGCGGCCCAGCAACTCAGCCAACCGGCGATTCGGCGACGACACAGCCATAATGAGCTGGTGATTAACGCCGTTTCAGTTTGCGGCCGTTGGGAATAACTTCCAAGCCGGTCACGAGTAGTAAATCTACCAATTCAAACGAGCCATCGTTAAACCAGACCGTCGCCAATCGGCTTTTGGGGGAATACGCAAGCATCTCCGGATGCTCAACCGGTAGTTTCTGTCCATCGCCGAGTCGAAGGTAAAACGGAACGAACGGCCGAGTGATGTGAAGCTTATGCAACGCCTCGGTGGTCATATCAACTCATGCTATCGCCCCCAAACCGTGAGGCAAACCACAGAGATCCGCCAGGGGTTAGAGGGCACAAAAAACTACGTCAACCATTGCAGGTCAAGCTGCCGAGACACAACACTCTGGAAATCGTCGCCAAAATACGTCTTGCCCAAACCGGCAATGGACTATCCACATGCGCAAAAAAAGGCCCCGGACGGGGGGATCCGGGGCGTCACTCCCTATGATAGGGAGGTCGTCCAAGGGGGTGCTTGGACGGTTGAGGGCTGTTATAAATGCCGGGCTGCAAATAATTTGCCGCGCACCGACAAAAAAAGGCTCCGAATTCGCATTCTGGCGATTCGAAGCCATCTTGGCTCGTTTAGGCATCAAGTCACCCTCGACTGCGATGCCCGGACTGCTGCACATCATAATGCCTAAATATTGAAAATCAAGCAGAAAATTAGTTTTCGACAGCCTAAAACGGCGGGTCTTCTCCACGCTTCCACCAATCCGCTTCATCCTCTTTTTTACGGCGTCTCGGCCTCTTCGGTGGTGAAGAATTGTCGTCTTCCGCCGGACCATCCATGATCGTGCCGCCATCGTAGAAAGGGCTGCTCGGATTCTCTTCATCTCCATCCGCTTCGTCCTCATGGCGAACCATCGTCGCCAGTGTCAGCGCGAAGATCGCCGAGATCACCCGCAGCGTCGCCGCGTCCTCTTCCGTGAATGCCTGCTTTCCATCCCGGAACAAAATGATCTGCGCCAGCGACTCGCCGAGGTACGTGCAGTGCACGCCCATCAGCGTCTGGTCCTTGAGCAATCTCGATTCCTCCGGCGAAAATTGTGCCGCCGCCTGCGATTGACTCCAGTGGATCAATCCCGCCGTCGTCAGCTTGTCAACCACGCCAAGCCGCATCGCGTCGATCAGCGGAGGCTCGCCGGCGATGGTGTATTTCATGTACGCCCCAAGCTGAAACCCCGGCTCGCTCGCCAGCCAGATCGCCACGTTGGCGTATCCCATCTGCCGCAGCATCCAGTCCATCGCGTGACAAAGCATCTGTTCGAGATTGTCCGCCGCATGAATCGCCGCGCGGAATGATTCGCTGGTCCGCACCACGTCCAGTTGCTTGGACAGATCGGTGTAGGCGTTGACCAGATCGTTGCAGAGCAAATCGACCTTCTTGGTGACGAGCTTGCGCGCTTCATTGAGGCGCCGAACCGCATCACGCAACCGCTCGATGCGGTTTTCATTCTTCATGAGTAACGCATGGTGATGCAAAGCGCCCCGGATGCGCTGGAGAAATTCCGGCATCGTAAAAGGCTTGGCGAGAAAATCCACCGCGCCCTGCCGCAACGCATCCACCGCGCCGTTGAGGCTCGGCTCGCCGGTGATGACGATCGCGCTGGCCAGCGGATGACGTTTCCGCAGCGCCATCAGCAAATCCGCCCCGCGTCCATCGGGGAAATTCAGGTCGGTCACCAGCAAATCCACGTGCTGAGTCTGTAGAATGCGATGGGCTTCGGAAACGCTCTTTGCGGTGGACAATTTGCAATCCAACTCGCGGCCGACGGCATGATCCACCAGCTCGATCAAATCGGATTCGTCATCGACGATGAGCACGCGCGGCCGATGGTCGGCCGCAGGTCGAGGTGTTTGAAGTGTCAGGCTCATTCGTCTCTCCCATCCAACAACAAATTACGCATTCAAATTCTCCCGCATCTACATTCACCCGCATCTATCCCAATCCACCCGTCTCCCGCGCCGCGCCTTTCGCGCTGCCGGATTCGCTCAATTCCTGCGTGCCAACGGCCGGCAGGAGAATGACCGTTCTTGTGCCCTGCTGCGGCCGGCTCTCCAGCCGCATCGATCCCCCGCTGGCTTCCACCCAGCGCAAGGCCTTGGGCAATCCCATTCCGCGCCTTCGGCCGGCGGGCTTGTTGCTGAAGAACGGATCGAACGCGCGCTTCAGCGTCGCCTCGTCCATTCCGCATCCGTTGTCCGCCACCGTGATCACCACGCGATTCCCCGATGGATCGTACGCCGCATGCAGCGAAATATTTCCTTCACTGGGGTCGGTGGCGTGCAGTGCGTTGCCAATCACTTCGCAAATCGCCGCCGACACTTGTACGGCATCCACCATCACCGCCGGAACGTCGCCCATGGTGAATTCTATATTCCTATCGGCTGGATCACTTTGCTGCTTGGCATCATGTAGGGCCCGCGCGATCAATTCGGCCGGATCGCATTCCCGGAAGTCCGGCGGCACCGGTTTGGCGAAATCCATCAGGTCCGTGATGATCTCGCTGAGCCGATGGCTTTGCTCGTGGATCAGATGCGCCATCGCCCGGTGCTTGGGGTCCGCTAATTGCGCTGCCAGAAGCTGTGATCGACCGCTGATTACCGCCAGCGGATTGTTCATCTCGTGCGCCGCGCCAGCGGCCATCTCGCCAACCGTCATCATCATCCGCGACAAAAGCACCTTGTTATTGGCGCTCTGCAATCGGCGATTGGTTTCGGCCAATTGCTCGGAGAGAGCCCGTGCTTCCTGGCGAATCTGCGCGGTTCGCAGTGCCAGCGCCCAGCCGCCGGCAACCGCGGACAACTCCCGCGCCTGTCCGCCGAGTCGTTGCGATTCCCCCGCCGCCGCGCCCCACACCACGCCGCCGATGCACTGGTCCTCGGCTTCCAGACAAATCCAGAATCGTTGCTCGCCCACCAGCCGCGGAGAGATCGCCGCCAGCAGCCATTGCAATTCATCCCCCGCCTGCAGCACCGGACCAGCGCCCTCCTGGCGGATCGGACGCTCTGTGCAATCGACCAGCGTGGTCTCAAAAATTTTCCCAGCGCCGTCGAGCAGAACCACTTCCGCAAAATCCTGCGCCGGCATTAGCGAAAACACGCCGACAGCGCCCACCTGCAAAATCCCCACCGCCGTCTGTCCCACCGCCGCAAGCACCGCCGGCGGCGGTGCATCGGGAAGCAACTCGCCCTGGAAATCGCTCAGTGCATCAAACAGTTTGGCGCGAACCGCCAGCCGGCGATTCTTGGCCTCCAACTGATTGGTGACTTTCCCCAGTTCCTGATTGGCGCGGGTGAGCGCCTGCTCGAACAATTCGTGGGTTGTGGCCCGATCCACCTGCATCGCCGTCGCACGGGCCTCGATTCGGCCCAGCAGGTGCTGCAACACCGATTCGACCGAGTTCGCCGGCAGGCCGATGGCTTCGAGCAATTTCTCCCGGCCGATCGGGAACGTGTAATTTCCGCTGTATCCCAGATGTTGCTCGCGCACCAGCAGATCGGCGAGCGTGACGATGTTGATCAGCCGCGCCGATTTCACGTTTGCCGGGAGCGCTTCGGGAAACTGGCCATGCAGCCAGATACATTCGCGGATCACCGTCGGCAGATTCCAGCGTTCCGCCAATCGCTTGCCGATCACCATGTGATCCAAACCGATGACGCTTCGCTCCAGGTCGGCGATGTTGCCACGCAAAAGCTCCGTGGCCTCGGTGACGCGGGCAAAGCTCTTGGGAAGCACGGTGTCCAATGCGATCTTGCCCAGATCGTGCAGCAGTCCGCAGACGAACGCTTCGGAAGGTGAGAATCCCTTGTTCCGCTCGCCCGGCGGCAACGCCTCGGCCAGCAACTCAGCGCAGCAGCCAACCGCCAGCGAGTGCTTCCAGAAATCCTCGCGGGAAAAAGTCGAATGCGGCGAGGCATGTCGAAATGTTTCAAAGATGCTCAGCGCCAGCACCGCGCCGCGAACGGCTTCGAAGCCGAGCAGAACCACGGCCTTGTCCAGCGTAGTCACTTCCTGGCGAACGCTGTGCGTGGTGTTCACCAGTTGCAGGATGCGGGCGGTGAGGGCCGGATCGGAACTGATGAGTGTGACAACGGGCTCGACGGTGGCGGGATTGTCAGCGGCCGTCTCCAAAACCTGCACGGCGACCGCGGGCAATGTTGGCAGTTGCTCGAGCTGTTGAAGGATCAGCTCAACACGCTTGGCCGCGAGTTGGTCGGGCGTTTGCGACATATTGAATCGGGCTCTCGAGTTGGGAGCGCAGCCACGAACGCCCACGGATAGCCATCCGTGGGCTTTGGCTTCACACTTCCAACAACTCCCCAATTCTTTCGATCAGCTTCTCAATATTAAACGGCTTCTTGACGAACTCATCCGCCCCGCTCTTCAGCAGGTCGTTGATCTCGTCCTGATTGACTACGCCGGAGACGATCACAATCTTCATGTGCTCGAAATTGGGATTTTTGCGAATCGTCTGGCAGACCACGTTGCCGTTGATGTCCGGGAGCATGTAATCCAGGATAATCAGGTCGGGCATGAATTCCTGGGTGAGGATGCCGGCGTCGTAGCCGGTGCCTGCGGTTTTCACGTCAAACCGGCCGTCGCGCTCGAGCACATCCACGAACAATTCCACAATTTCCGGATCATCGTCCACGACCAGCACCTTGTGCTTGCCGTTGTCGAGGGAATCCGGCGGAATGCCGTTGTCTTTCATGAATGCGATGAGGGCATCGCGCGGAATCCTGCGAAACCGGCTGCCGGGCACACGGAAACCGCGTAACCGGCCGCTGTCGAAGCAGCGAATGATCGTCTGCTGCGACACTTTACAAATCTCCGCGGCTTCCCCAGTTGTGAAAACTGTCTTCATACGCGCCTCACATCGCTTATCTGTTAAACACGGAAGGGCGAGCACAAGCCACAGCCATTCGCCCACTTATCCATATATCCCATTTGAACATCGACTGTGAGTTTTGGCAACTTAATCAGATTCGGAGTCATCCAATGTCGGCGCTCTGGGGTAAATAGGCACTCTATCGGACCCACGACGTTTTTACTCGTTTAGCCCCCGCCGGCCTCGGCGGGCGGAGGCCCGTCCCATGTACAGAACCGGGGGGAGGGGGGGGTAAAACGTAACATTCCGTAACATTCTGTAACATATCCAATCCCTTCATCTCGACATACCACCGCGCGCACCCAAAGCCCTTGGGAATTCACCCATACATCATACAAACGAACATACGCCTAATTTATTCCGCCGTTCAACAAAAAATTCTCACATTTTTTGCCCACGGCCAAGACGTGCCCCAATCACCGATAAAACTCGATGATCAGGTTCAAATTCACCTCAAACGGCACATCCTCAAGCACCGGCAAGGATTTGATCGTCCCCGTGAGTTGGGCCGGATTCCATTCCAGCCAGTTCGGTACCTGGTGCCCGGCATTCTGTTCCATGTTGTCGCGCAACACCTTGTGAATGCCTTCTTTAAACGTGATCACCGTCCCCGGCTTGACCAGAAAACTGGCGATATCCGTCTTTTGCCCGTCCACGATGACATGCCCATGCGCCACGATCTGCCGGGCCGCCCAGATGGTTCGAGCGACGCCCAGGCGTCGCAGGACGTTGTCCAACCGGCATTCGAGCAACTGCATCAGCGTGTTGGCCGTGTTGCCCTTGGATTTCTTGGCAATGTTCAGGAACCGGCGGAACTGTTTTTCCAACATCCCATAATGGAAGCGCAGTTTCTGCTTCTCATTGAGGCGGACGCCATATTCGGTATTTCGCCGGCCGCGATAGCCGTGCATACCGGGCAATTCCAGCTCGCCGCGGGCGGTATGTTTGGGAACGTCGGCAATTGGAACGCCGACACGACGGGACAACTTCAGCTTCGGACCGAGATAGCGGCCCATGGGAACCAACTTTCCATCCCGATAAATCGGGACCTCAAAACATGGCGAAGCGATTGTCACAGCAACCGTCTAACACGCCCGAGTAGCCACCGGATGGTTCTGAGGCATCTGGCGGGGAGGGGGATGATACAGGGTTTTGGGGTTGGGGTCTAGGGTTTGGGGTAGATGGTGTGGATCAGGAATTTCTTTTGGGAATTTGGTCGGTGTCACGTCCCACCCTCACAATTTCCGCCGCTATGTCGACGCAGGGAGCGCAGATGTATACCGCGTTTGGCCCCTCGACCTGTCTGCCGGTTTGGATGTTAGTTTTGCCGCAAAAACTGCAGTGAGTGAGTTCGTGTTTCTCGTTTGGTGGTGAGAGATTAATCTTACTCATGGTGCTGGGATTCTCCCTTTCTGGCGAGATTGTCCCGCACTCCGGGCAGCGACCGGGCGTTGCGCGAAGGTCGTAGCCGCAATGGAGGCACAAGCCACCAATTCGTTCTCGTATCGCAGGGATCACGCTCCATATTTTAATGTGTATGGCAGTGACAATCATAATTGCGCCCCAAATTGATAATGGCAAGCCAACCCACGGCGACGGAATTTGGGACGTCACGATGACAGCGAGTAACAGGAACACTCCAACCCAGAAGGGTGCAATTAACAGCCAGAACGACCATGGCATCGATCCCCAAATCCGCCATGTGCGCCACCACGGCTTTGGTTTTAAAGGAAAGAACTCCCGCCAGATTTCCTTGCTGCGTGCTTCAGGAAGCGCGGCCAATTCGGGCACTGATCTACGCGACCAATAGATAGGCATTTACTAATAGATTGTACCGCGCTTCAGTCGTTCAACTTCACCAATTCCTCAATCTCCCGAATATGAGGGGTCAGCCGTGACAACTGATCTTCCCGTGTAGCCGGCGATCTTGATCGCCGGATTCTCTGTGCGATGACAAACAATCCGGCGATCAAGATCGCCGGCTACACGGAAGAGGAATTCGTCCCTTGTGGCCCATTCCTACGCCGATATAGTTCATTTTGCAGGAGTTTGATGTCCCCACTGGTCGTCGAAAACGTCACCAAGAAATTTCGCCAGGGTGAGCGGGCGATCATGGCTCTGGATTCCATCAGCCTCGAAGTCCAGCGCGGACAATTCCTTGCGATCATGGGGGCCAGCGGTTCGGGCAAGAGCACGCTGCTGCATCTGATGGCCGGGCTGGCTCGGCCGGATTCGGGGGCGGTTCAGGTGGATGGGGTGGACCTGACTTCCATGAACGATCGGGAACTCACACTCTTTCGCCGGCACAAAATCGGGTTGGTGTTTCAATCCTTCAATCTCATTCCCACGCTCTCGTCCATCGAGAACATCGCCCTGCCGCTGATGCTCGGCGGACACAACGGTGATCTGGACGAGCGAATCGAAAATCTGATCAAAAGCCTGGGCCTCTGGGATCGCCGCACGCATCGGCCGGACGCCCTCAGTGGCGGCGAGCAGCAGCGCGTGGCCATCGGCCGGGCGCTGGCGACCGAGCCGGCCGTCATCCTCGCCGATGAACCGACTGGAAATCTCGACAGCGCCAGCAGCCGATCGGTCTGCGAACTCCTGCGCGACCTCTCGGTGAATCAGCAGCGTACGATTGTCCTGGTAACGCACGAACCATCCGTGGCGGCGTATGCAACCGAAGTCATCGTCCTTCGTGACGGCAAGCTGGTGGATAGATTTGCCTCCGACGGACTCAGCGGGCATGAAGTGGCGGATCGGTATCAGCAGGCGGTGGAAAAAGGGTTTGGGGTATAGGGTTTAGGGTTTAGGGTAATGCAAAACGCGCCAAAATGTTTTCCGCCTTTCATCCTAAACCCTAAACCCCAAACCCTATACCCCGTTTTTCTTGTGCCGTTCGTACTCCCAATTACGTCATGATCCTCTTCCGCCTGGCCATCTCCAACTTTCGCGTGCGGAAAATTCGCACGGCTCTTACCGCCACCGCGATCGCCATGTCGGTCAGCCTCGTCGTGGCTGTCACCAGCGGATACAAATCCATGGAGCAGGCGGCGCTGCAGTATCTCAATCGCTACATGGGCGCGGCGGATGCGTTTGTGATGTCGGCGGATTCGTTGCAGGGATCGGTGCCGGAAAATTTGGTCGATGAAATCCGTGCCGACCCGGAGGTTCGCCAGGCATCGGGGCGATTGTATTCCGATCGCATCATGGCCCGCGCGCCCGGGCAGGAAGCGCAGATCAATCCCCAGGCCGTCACCGCCGGTGGAGTCGCGCCCGATCAGTTGTTCGTCCAACTCGTCGGCATTCGGCCTCCCGATGACAGCATCGACGAACTGGAAGTCGTCTCGGGAAATTGGTTCGATTCGGATGAGGGAAACGTCGCGGTCATCGATCAGGTGGCGACCACCAAAATGGGCATCAACCTCGGCGATGAAATCCAATTGCCGGGAATTAATCCGCTGAAGCTCAAGATCATCGGCATCGTGCACAAGCCGACATTTTTCGCCGAGCGGCAGGCGACGATGTATGTGCCGCTGCACACGCTGCAGGAATTTACCAATCAGGCCGACCCGCCGCGGATTTCGATGATCAGCATCAACCTCTGGGCGACGGCGGATCATGCCCAGTTCAAGCAGAGATGGGATCAGAAGTTGGCGGCGACGGATGCGGATTTGCGCTTGCACATGCGCCGCGACGCCGCCGGGGCGCTGGAGAGCAAACTCCGCAGCGTACACTTGCTGAGCTATTTCGGCGGATTGATCTCGATGCTGACCGCGACGTTCATCGTGTTTTCCGCGCTGAGCATGGGCGTGACCGAACGGCAGCGAGTCTTGGGAATGCTGCGCGCCATCGGCGCGACGAGATCGCAGGTGTTTCGGCTGGTGGTGATGGAGGGGATCGCGCTGGCAGCGGTGGGGATTGTCGCGGGGATTCCACTGGGAATGCTATGGTTGCGCGTTTTGCATCATTTCTTTCCAGACATGCTATGGGCCGGCATTGCTTATGACGCCAATGGAGTGTTGTATGCGGCTGCGGTGGCGATGCTGAGCGCGATTCTCGCCAGCGCGCTGCCGGCGTGGTGGGCGTCGCGGCTCAGTCCTCTGCAGGCGATGACCCCGCTCGGTTCCGCCCCGGCGCAATCGCGATGGCCCAAACGATTGACGATGGCCGGGCTGATTCTGGTGATGATCGATCTGTTTATTTTCTTCGGCCCCATCGACGGCATCATCGAATGGTTCGGCCCCGCCGATCCCGTGGAGACCGGCCGAAATGTGCGATTTTACGGGCATTTTATTTTCGGATTGCCGGGTGTGATGGTGGGATTTTTTCTGCTGGGGCCGATCATCGTGCGAACCGTCGAGGCCGTGATGACGCCGATTCTCTCGCGCCTGATGTCGCTGCCGGCGAATTTGATTCGCCAACAATTATCCAGCGGCATGTGGCGCGCCGCCGGCACCGCGGCTGCGTTGATGGTTGGGCTAGCGGCTTTGATCGCCATGCAGACCCAGGGCCACACGCTGATCGGCGGCTGGAAGTTGCCGGACAAATTTCCCGATCTGTTCATCTGGAGTCCCGATCCGATTTCGTGGAACGATCAAAAAACGCTGAGCAATATTCCGGGGATTGAGCCGGGCACACTCATGCCGGTTGTGGTGACCACTCCCGCCGGTGACAGCACGACATCGCTGGCGCTTTCCGCGGCGATGGCGGGGAATAATGTCGGCGTGATGTTCTTCGCCGTCGATCCGCCGCAAGCGGCCAGGATGATCGAACTGGAATTCCGCAACAGCGACGGCCAGCCCTATCCGCCGGACCAGCAGCCGATTGTCCAGGCGCGCGTGTTGGATGAAATGAAAAAAGGCCGACGCATCATCGTCACCGATGAATTTCGCCAGGCCAAACATCTGAAGATCGGCGACACGATGCAATTGCAGACGGCCCAGAACGGCGTGCAGAGCTACACGATCTGCGGCATCGTCTGGTCGCCGGGCGCGGATGTGGTCATCAGCATGTTCGACCTGGGCCGAATGCTCGACCAACAGACCGCCGGCAGCGTGTTCGGATCGCTGGAAGATGCCAAGCGGGATTTCGGTTCCGGCGGCGCGCGGCTTTTTGCCGCCGATCTCCAACCGGGGTTAGATAAAACCGATCTCCTGAAACAAGTGCAGAAAGCGCTGGGCGATCGTGGGCTTAGTGCGGGGGATGTGCGGCACATCAAATACAATATCGAGACGACTTTCTATCGCCTGCTGGAACTGGTCAGCGCGGTGGCGATTTCGGCGATGGCGGTTGCGGCATTGGGCGTGGCGAATACGGTGATGGCTTCGGTGCGATCCCGCCGATGGCAATTCGGGGTGCTGCGCGCCGTCGGCCTGAGCCGGACGGAATTGCTGCGGCTCGTGCTGGCCGAGGCGATCATGTTGGGAGTGGTGGGCGTGGTCCTCGGGCTGGGCGCGGGGTTGGAATTATCGGTGGATGCGCGCAAGCTGACGGGCACGGTGCTCGGCTAC
>JBEKUH010000088.1:0-16753 GCA_049515255.1 Tepidisphaeraceae bacterium
AAAAAAGGCTGCACGGTGGAGGGTTTAATTCCGTGCAGCCTGGCGGAGGAGGAAACGAGGCTTGTGGGCGAAGGGGCTTTTTTTGACCCCGGAGCACGTCTTCCCTGAAACATGCCGAGCCGACTGCCTAAATGGCCGACTTCGCCGTATTGTTTTGTTTGTCCTGCGGTATCAGCAGGATGCTGTTCCATCCTTGTTTGTCGATCTCAATGCCGTGAGATGCGAAATCCGTAAACCACTTTCCATCGGCGATATACCGAAACCGATATTCGCCGGCTTTTAGATTCAGTAATGCAAGCCACCATCCATCTCCGATTGGCTGCATCGCAATCGCGTTTCTCGCCCACTGGCAGAAATCGCCTGCCAGCTTTACCCAATTCACCGATGGGCGGTAAAACCTAAACTCAACCGTTCCATCATCCCGAATGCTTGTCATCTTCCAAACCTTCGCGATTGTGATAGAACAAATAGTGTGCCAACGCCGGGGATTTATGTACGCCGCATCAAAAATCGCCCGTTTTTCACGCGAAAATCAATTTGATGCGTGCAGAATCCTTGTGTCGATCTCTATTAAGTGACTCGAATTAGCGGCGAAAGATATGGCAATTGACCTGTTCTTGCACAGCAACTGCGCACGTCGATGCTTCGTATTGAGCGTCCTTTGCGCAAGCATAATTTTGACCAGCTGCCAAGGATGGACCGGTAGCGCGCCGCCATCGGCAAATATTGCTTCTGGTCCCATGATTTTGCAGGCTAATCTGGACAATTCAATCTCCCCGCAAGACTTGTCGGGCTCGGTGAATATCGCAGGTGCAAAAAATGAGTGGATTAACTTTGCGCTGGAATTGCGCAATTTTACCGGCGAGGATTTTTCAAACGGATCGGTGATTGATTTGCCATCGCTTGCGGGGGCAAATCCAACTGCATTTCAGATTCTCGACATGCCGCTGAATACCGACACCGCCGGATACGTTCGGCAGACCGGCCTGCCCATCGGCGCCACCCGATTGCCGCGCGCGCTGCTGCCGATTCCTGTTGACCAATCGAGCATTTTGCTCAGTTCGCTGCGCGATCCGGATCATCCGTTTGATCCCAATTCGCATCCATCCAACGGCCAGTCGGTTCTTCTCTGGATCGATTTGCAGGTTCCCAAAAATGCGGTTTCCGGTTCTTACACAAGCGCCTGCGACCTTCTGTCCGCGCGCGGCCGTTCATCGCTTGCGCATTTGCAAATCAATTTGCAAGTGCGAGATTTCGCAATCCCCGATCAGCCCCGCCTGACGATGGTCGGCCAATTGGATTGGGATCGCCTCGAGCAACTCTACCCCGATCGGTTCGAGGCGATCACTCCCCGCCTGATCAACAGGGTCGATCCGGTCTATGCCGATCTGAACTCCACGCTGGATCATTTGCAGGAGCTGGCCCATGAAAATCGCACGGAGCTGATTGTGCCACGATTGCAGCCGACGGTGAAATGGCCGGTCGGCGAGGGGCCGCGGGTGGATTGGTCGGATTATGACACCGAGGTTGGCCCTTGGCTCGCCGGCGCGACATTCGCCGACAAAACCCCGCTGAATTTCTGGCCACTGCCGACGCCGGATTATCTGGACAATTATGATTCCGACAGCCGGCTGCAATATTGGACGCTGGCGGCGTCGCACTTTAACAATATGGATTGGCTGGGCCGATCGGCGGCAGTGCTCGAAAAACCGGCAGCCGGCCCGACATCGGGGGTCGATGCCATGCAGCTTTCCGCCGACGCGCAAAAATTGCTTCTGGCCCATCCCAAGCTGCGAGTCATGCTGCCGTTGCAGGAAGATCAACTCGAATTTGCCGGCAACGACAATCCGAATTTGATTGATGTCAGTCAAACCAGCCGGCTCATCGCGGCGGCAACGGGGCTGGTGTTCGATTCTCCAACTCAGATTCTGCCCACCGACGCTGCCCCACCAGATCATTGGCTGGGCACGGGCATCCCCGGCCTGGTTCCCTATGCCGGCACGGGAGGCGATGAGCGCGACATCCGCACCTGGGCATGGCTGGCGTTCCTGAAAAAGGCCGATCTGATTCTTTGGAGCGGCGCTCTTCCGCGCCAGGATCAGCCGGATGAACCCGCCGATCCATCCGACATGGTTTGGTTTTATCCCGGCCAGTGGTTCGGCGTCGATCAGCCGGTGCCGAGCATCCAACTCAAATGGCTCCGTCGATCCGAAGAGGATTACGAATATCTCCAGCTTGCCGCCGATCGGGGGATGTCGCCCAACGCCTACATGCTGGCGCGGCTGTTGACGAAACAAGTCGAGTTGCAGCCGGTGCAATCTCCCGATCCGGAATACGGCCTGCTCAGCGGCACGGTCGATCAAAAAACCTGGGACCAGGCCGCCAGCTTGCTGGCGCGGACGGTAGAAGTCGGCGACACCGGCGCCGGAAAACCCGATCCACCTGTTTCCTCCCGGCAAGTCGCGCTGAATCTGGACACCATCCGCTGGCAGCAGCCCAAGGAATTGCCCTATATTCTCCCTCGCGCCACCGAATGGATTTGGGACGACAGCGCCGCGCCCGGAACCAATTGGGCGATTCTTCGCCTGGGCTTGGATATCTACAACGCCGGCGACAATCGGCCGGAGGATAATGTTCTGCAATGGCTGGCCGCCGGACCGGGGTGGGAATTCCAGCCGGAGCCGATGACCATTGGGGCGCTGCGGACCTACTGGGTCCAGCGATTCTCGATGGAAGCGAAGTTGAATCTGGACCAGATCACACCCGATTCCAGCAAACCGCTGCAATTCGCCTTCACGGATGGTTACACCCACGCCCAATACGCTGCCCAGGCGATCGTGCCGGTCGGCATCAGCGATCGCCGCGAGGGCGGATTGGACATCGATGGGAATCTGAACGATTGGGCCAGTCAATCGATTATTTTCGATGGCCATCTGACTAAAATGCTGGATCGGCCGTCGGTGCAACAGGGAAAAGCGCAGCCGGCCGACAAACCCGCGCGGATTTTCAGCGGTTGGGGCGATGAGGATTTTTACGTTGCGTTTCATTTGTCGGGTGTCACCAGCGAGCCGGAGGTCCAGAGCAACACGATTGAGTACCAGATGGGCCGCGCCTGGGGGGACGATGTCTGCGAGGTGCTCGTGCAGCCGATCGACGACAACAGTAATCCCGGAAAAGCCACATATCTGGCCCTCAAACCCAACGGTGTCTGCGTCGTCGAGCAAAAGCCCGATGCGCACGGCGGACAGGATTCCTGGCAACACACGGACGCCAGCCTGGTTCGATACGCCGCCAGAAAAAATGGCGGCGAATGGACCGGCGAAGTGGCGATCCCCTGGTCCCTGCTGATCGGCGACTCCGTCCGCCGGCCACGATTGCTGCGATTCAATTTCATCCAGCACACCGCCGCCACGGGGGAATCCGCGAGTTGGGCGGGGCCGATGGATTCGGATCGGGATATCAGTATGACGGGGTTGTTGTATCTGCGCGATGCGACGCTGGGGAGGTAGAGGGGGAGAGTGGGGGAGGGGGAGAGTGGGTGAACAAATTCGGCGCGGCGACCTATCGCAATTGCCACAGTTTCAGGCCAGAATATATTTTAAGGCCAGCGCCTCGCCATAGTGGTGGGCGGGAGATTGAATGGGGAATCTTGGATAAATGAGCATCGCAAAGACCATCATTGGATCGATTGCGTTCGTGGCGACACTCATGAGTGCCCTCTTGGTGTCAGCCGGGAGCGACGCGGACACAACGGCGGCCAAATCGTACGAAGTGCCAAATCTGAAAATGAAATTGCTCCTCCTTGAAGCGGGTGATTTCCAGATGGGCAGCCCGGCGGATGAACCGAATCGCCAGGACAACGAGTTTCAGCACGAGGTGCGGCTCACCAAGCCATTCTATATTCAGACCACCGACGTGACCCAAGCGCAGTACGCGGCAGTGATGGGAAAGAATCCGAGCTACTTTCAAGGGGACGATCTGCCGGTGGAGAACGTTTCATGGGATGACGCTGTTCTTTTCTGCGTAGAGCTTAGCAAGCGCCAAGGCCGCACGTTTCGCCTTCCGACCGAAGCCGAATGGGAGTACGCGGCCAAGGCCGGAAACAGCGGGCCGGTGGCGGGAACCGGAAAGCTCGACGAGATGGCCTGGTACGCGGATAACTCCGGCCGACAGCATCTGGACTCGGCCAAAATGTGGGACACCGACCCAAACGGTTACTTCCAGCATCTCCTTGATAACGGCTGCGGAACACACACGGTGGCGACGGCCAAGCCCAACGACTGGGGACTTTACGACATGCAGGGAAACGTGGCGGAATGGGTCGCAGACTGGTTCTCAGAGGATTACTTCCACGACGATGCCGCCAGGATCGATCCGCGCGGCCCCAAAGAGTCGAGTCTGGGCTCCCGTGTAATGCGCGGCGGATCATGGGGCAGCGACCCGCGTAACTGTAGAATTGCCCATCGTGATTGGAATGTCCCGAGCACCACAACCGCAAGCTGTGGATTTCGCGTGGTGATGGACGCTGAGTGATTTGGATCTGTGGGCAAAAAAGATCTATCAAGGAGCGCCGCTCGGCTAACCACTGAAGTGGTTAGCCCCGGGGTGGGGGTTATTCCAACGAATTCATCACCAAGCCGGTTGCCAGTTTGGGGAAGAAAAATGTGCTCTTTTGCGGCATGACTTCGTTGGTTTTGCCGAGTTCTTCCAGGGCGTGCAATGGGGTGCTTTTCAGCAGAATTGCAATCTGGAATTGTTTGCCATCGGTCATGGCGGTGACGGAGCGGCTGTCGGCGGTGTAGCCGCGGGTGGGGTCTTTGCCGGCGGCGAATTTGGGTTTGAGAATTTCATCCAGCAGATATCGCTGGACGATGGCGACATCCAATTTTCGCCAGGATGGGGAATGGGTGGGTTCCAAATCCTTCAGGACATCGGGATTGGTGAAGGTGATCTGATGCAATTTGCGCGTGCGGCCGTCGAAGAGACCGAAGGTGTGGGCGGCCTGTCTAGGGAGAGCCATTTCGATGTAATGCGGGATTTCCGATTCTGGGATCGAAACTTCCGTGACGGTTGCGACCGAGGCGATGGCAGCAGTGAAGGCGGCGATGTCGAATGTGCTCAGCCCGCCAATCAAACGGTGTGTGGGCAAAATCAATAGCCCATCATCCTGCATTCCCACCAGCACGAACATGGCGTAATTGGCCGGATGATTTGGCGGCAGCGGTTTGCCGAACTTTTCGGTCACTTCCTTCTGATATTGCAGGGCCATGGTGTAGCGGTGGTGGCCGTCGGCGATGTAAATCGGGCGGGCGCCCATAAGATCGCCGACGGTGTTGACGGTTTCGCTACTGCTGATGGACCACAGGTCGTTGCGGATGCTGTCCATGGTCGCGGACATTTCGGGTTTGCCGAGATTTTTATAGACCAATCCCGTGACCTCGCTGCGGGGATCGGAGAAGAGACCGAAGATCGGCGAGAGCTGCATCTGCGTCGCGCGGGTCAATTTCAGCCGGTCCTGAATCGCATCGGGATAAGTTTTTTCGTGCGGCACCACATGGCCCTGGCCGAAGGGGCTGAGTTTCACCAGCGCGAAAATTCCGCGGCGATGGAAGGTGCGGTCACCATGCGTATAGGTTTGCGTGTACGGATAAATCGCCGGCTTGTGATCCTTCTGCAGAACCTTGGCGGACATCCACGCCTTGAGTGTGACGTTGGCCCGCTCATAAGTTTCATCCGGCCCAACCGTCTTGGGCGGCAGATGGGGCAGATCGACGGTGACAATATTATTGGGATGCTTGGACTGAAGCCGAGCCTTGCCCGCCTCGTCCAGCACATCGTACGGGGGAGCGATGAGATTGGAGAGATCAAACTCCGGGTCGCGGGTATACCGCACTCCCGCAAACGGCCGAATTTGCGCCACCGCCGAGTCCTCCGGTAAAAAAGGAAGGATACGGTAGGAGAGATGGGAAGAAAAGGCTGATCAACCGCCAAGACGCCAAGGCCGCCAAGGTAGGAAAATACGCTGAGAAGAAAATTCTGATTTAATATAATTTGAATTGGGTGGGCCAGACATGCCGTCCGATCCAAATTCTCCGGTAATCCCTTGGCGTATTTTCCTACCTTGGCGTCTTGGCGTCTTGGCGGTTCAACCTCCCCCCGCGAATTGGACGAGAATCGCTTCACTCGATAAGATTTCCCTCGCAATGCGAATCATTCTTTCCAATCCCCGCGGGTTCTGCGCTGGCGTGAACATGGCGATCGAAACTGTGGACCAGGTGCTGGCCAAGCAAGGCCCGCCGGTCTATGTGTATCATGAAATTGTGCACAACCGGCACGTCGTCGACGGCTTTCGCGGCCGGGGCGTGACGTTTGTCGATCACATCGAAGAAGTCCCCAGCGGCGGACTGGTCGTCTACAGCGCCCACGGCATCTCGCCGGAAGTCAGGCGCAAAGCCAAGGAACGCCGGCTGATCGAGGTAGACGCCACCTGCCCGCTGGTGACCAAGGTGCACATGGAAGTATTGCGCTACGTGCGCGATGGTTACACCATCATTTTCATCGGCCATCGCAAACACGATGAGGCCGTCGGCACTGTCGGCGAAGCGCCGGAATCGATCATCGTGGTCGAAACCGAAGAGGAAGTGCAAAAGCTGCAAATCGCACCGGGGAAAAAGCTGGCGTATGTGACGCAGACCACGCTGAGCGTGTCCGATGCCCAGCGAGTGATCGATGCATTGAAGAAACGCTTCCCCACCATCCGTTATCCCGCCAAGGACGATATTTGTTATGCCACCACCAACCGCCAGAACGCGGTGACGGAGTTGAGTCCGGAAGTCGATCTGGTGCTCGTGATCGGGAGCAAGAATAGTTCCAACAGCCAACGATTGGTGGATCGGGCACTCGAAAAAGGCAAGCCGGCGTATCTGATCGATGATGAATCGGAACTCGCGCCGGAATGGTTCAACGGAATCCAGGCGGTGCTCATCACGGCTGGAGCTTCCGCTCCCGAGCATTTGGTGGAGGCACTGGTCGATCGCCTTAAGCGCGACTTCGGCGGGGAAGTCGAAAGCCGAACCCTCATGGAAGAAGGAATTTCCTTCGAGCTACCCAAATCCGTCCGGCAACTGACTGTCTTGAATTGAAGGCCATCGAGGAAATGCAAATGCAACCGCCGAGACGCCGAGAGCGCCGAGGCAGACGCCGAGAGAATGCAAAATTAATATTGCCACAGATAAAAGTCAGATGGACGCAAATAATACAACCTATTCCGCCCGCATTTATCTGTGTCCATCGGCATTTCATCTGTGGCAACTATGCATTTGTATTGCCTCGGCGTCTGTCTCGGCGCTCTCGGCGTCCTCGGCGGTTGCATTTAAGTTGTTGTCACGGGTCGAAGGGCATTGTTTAACTGAGGAACCGAATCGAGGGCTGATATGAAGGGAGTCATACTCGCCGGCGGCACCGGGTCGCGGTTGCTGCCGCTCACCAAGGTCACCAACAAGCATCTGCTGCCCGTCTATGACAAGCCGATGATTTATTATCCGCTGGAGTGCATGGCCAAGTCCGGCATCGACGAGGTGCTGCTGGTCACCGGCGGAAATAACAGCGGCGATTTTATTCGCCTGCTCGGCAATGGCCGGGCTTTCGGACTCAAGGAATTGAATTACACCTATCAGGAAGGGGCCGGCGGAATCGCCGAGGCGCTGGGATTGGCCGAGCATTTTGCCGGGGGCGACAGCATTTGCCTGATTCTGGGTGATAACATTCTGGAATATTCGATGACGGAAACGGTCCGCCGATTTCGGCATCAGGGTCAGGGCGCCAAAATTCTGCTGGCCAAGGTGGAGAATCCCAAAGCCTATGGCGTCGCGGAAATGGATGGCGAGCGCGTCGTTCGCATCGTCGAAAAACCCAAAGAGCCCAAAAGCAATTGGGCGGTCATCGGGATTTATTTTTACGATGGCCAGGTGTTCGATATCGTTCGCACCCTCAAACCCTCCGCGCGAAACGAACTGGAAATCACCGATGTCAACAATGCCTACATCGAGCGCGGCGAAATGACCTATGACAAAGTCGATGGCTTCTGGGCTGATGCCGGAGAGAACATCGATTTTTATCTGAAAGCCTGTAACGAAGTCGCCCAGCGCGGGGCGAACAAGGAGTCGAAGTGAAGTGGCCAGCGGCTCTTAATCCCCTCCTCCGGTACTCCGGGGGAGGGCTAGGGTGGGGGTTTTCGCGAACACCTCGATGTTCGGCCCCCACCCCTGCCCTCCCCCGGAGTACCGGAGGAGGGGGAAATGTTTCGGAGTAAGTGTTAATGCCCACCCTTCTCGTCACCGGCGCCGCGGGATTCATTGGGTCGAATTTTGTCCGCCTGCTCATCCAGCGCGGGGAGAAGGCGAAAATCGTTGCCTTCGACAAACTCACCTACGCCGGAAATCTTGCCAATATCTCCGATTTACTCGGCGAAAATGTGATTTTCGTCCGCGGCGACATCTGTGACCCCGCCGCCGTGCAATCGGCATGGGATGCGCATCGATTCACTCACGTCGTCAACTTCGCCGCCGAGAGCCATGTGGATCGCTCCATTCTCGGCTCCGGACCGTTTGTGCAGACCAATGTCGTGGGTACGCAAGTGCTGCTGGATATTGCCAAGGCCCGCGGGGTCGAGCGATTTCTGCAAATCAGCACCGATGAAGTGTATGGCACGCTTCCGGAAGATCGCCCGGAAATTAAATTCACCGAAGAAACCCCGCTCGCCCCCAACAGCCCCTACAGCGCCACCAAGACGGCGGCCGATTGTCTGGCGCGCTCGTATTTTCACACGTTCAATCTCCCCGTTCTCATCACGCGCTGCAGCAACAATTACGGCCCGTACCATTTCCCGGAAAAATTGATCCCACTGTTCGTCACCAATCTGATGGAAGGCAAAAAAGTTCCGCTCTATGGCGACGGGATGAACGTGCGGGATTGGCTGTATGTCGAGGACCACGCCGAGGCCGTCTGGACCGTACTCACCAAAGGCATGCCCGGCGAGGTTTACAACATTGGCGGAAACAACGAAACCACCAACCGAAAAATCACCGAGACGATCCTCAAGGAAATGGGCAAGGATTGGGACGCGAGCGTGCAATATGTGAAAGATCGCCCCGGCCACGACCGCCGATATGCGATTGATGCGAGCAAAATCCAGCGCGAGCTCGGCTGGTCGCCGAAACACAAATTCGACGAGGCGATCCGCACGACGATTGATTGGTATCGCCAAAACGAATCCTGGTGGCGGGCGATTAAGAGTGGGGAATATTTAAAATATTACGAGCAGCAGTACGCGGGGAGGTAGAATTGCCGCGCCGTGCCTAATTCCCCTCTCCCTGTACTCGGGGAGAGGGTCAGGGTGAGGGGTCTTCGATCGACGGAGATCGTTCGGCTTGCAAAAATGCGCCCTCACCCCTGCCCTCTCCCAGAGTACTGGGCGAGGGGGAAAGAGGGATTGCGGCGACTATGAGTAACTCACCCCAAATCTCCATCCACCCCGCCACGCCGGCCGACGTTCCCGTCATTCTCAATTTCATCCGCAAACTGGCCGAATACGAAAAACTCTCGCATCAGATGCAGGCGACGGAGGAATTGCTGCGCGAGCATCTTTTCGGCCCGCGGCCTGCGGCGGAGACTGTCATCGCCAATCTCGCCGGTCAACCCGTGGGATTCGCCCTGTTTTTTCAGACATTTTCAACCTTCGTCGGCAAACCCGGCATCTGGCTGGAGGATTTGTTTGTGCTGCCGGAACATCGCGGCAAGGGAATTGGCAAGGCGCTGCTGGCCCATGTCGCATCCATCGCCGTCGCGCGAAATTGCGGCCGGATGGAATGGTCGGTGCTCGATTGGAACTCACCCGCCATCGATTTCTACAAATCGGTGGGCGCGGTCCCCATGGACGACTGGACGACCTACCGCATCGTCGGCGATAAACTGGCTGCGCTGGCGAAGCGAACATGAGCCTTTACGATTCCATCCTCATCACCGGCGGCGGCGGAATGCTGGCGCGGGCATCGGCGGATTTGCTGCGGGAAAAAAATCTCTCGCCGATTTCGCTGACGCGAGCCGAGCTGGATATCGCCGATGAGGGGCAAATCGCCGGGGCATTTGCAAAATATCGCCCAACGCTGTTGCTGAATTGCGCGGCCCACACCAAGGTCGATCTCTGCGAGCAGGAGCGCGAGAAGGCGGATGCGATCAATGGGATTGCCGTTGGCACGCTGGCGCGACATTGCCGCACGTCCGGGGCGTGTCTCGTTCACCTCAGCACGGATTTCGTTTTCGACGGCAAGCTGAAACGCCCGTATCGGCCGGACGATCCAGTGAATCCGATCAACGCCTACGGCCGCTCGAAATTGCTGGGTGAAAAGCAACTCCAGGCCAGTGCCCCGCCGCGGTGGCTGATCGTCCGCACCAGCTGGGTATACGGGCGCGGCGGGGTGAATTTTCCGCGCACGATGGTCCAGGCCGCCAAAGCCGGCAAGCCGCTGCGCGTTGTTAACGATCAACTTGGTTGCCCAACTTACGCGGTCGATCTGGCGCAGGCGATTTTCAATCTGCTGGACGCTAACGCGCGCGGCATCTGGCATGTCACCAATTCCGGACAGACGACATGGTTCGATTTCGCCAAGGCGACACTCCAGGAGTTCGGCATTACCGCTCCAGTGGAACCGCTCACTAGCGCGCAATGGATGGAGATGCGGCCCAACTCGGCGGTGCGACCGACATACAGCGTCTTGGACAATGAACCCTACGCCTGGAAAACCGAGCAACCGATGCGATCCTGGAAAAGCGCGCTGGCGGACTTTCATGCGGCCGTGGAACGCGATGGTTTCTAACGACAAGTCCGAGCGATTGCGATAAGATCAAATCTAATGCCGCCGAAGTTGCGATGGTTCCTCGGATTGGTCGTCCTTTTGGCGGGTTGTCACTCACAAACGAACACCTCGATCCCGCCAGAGTCCGCAGCGGCAACGTACACCGTTTCCGGTTCGGTGAAATGGGCGGGGAGTCATCCGCTTCACACCGGCGACACGGTGGCGACGGTGATTTCGCTGTGCCTTCCCAATCCACCCGGCGTCTCGGAAACGCTCGTCCTGATTCGCCGCGGGCCTGAGGGGATTTCCAAGCGATTGATTCAAATCTCCTCTACCGGCCGATTGAGCGATCCGACGCAAGACGTGGCGCTGCGCGATGGCGATGAATTGCTATTCCAGCCGCCAACAGGGGATTTCCCACAAGCGCCGAACATTCCCTAAAACCGCGCGTCGCCAAGCGACGCGGCTAAAAAATATATCCCAATTCCCTTGGCGTATTTTCCTCACTTGGCGTCTTGGCGCCTTGGCGGTCCATCCGCTTTTTGTTTTTCCCCTCCCCCGGCATAATGTGCCCATGCCCAAACGAGGAAAGACCCCCGCCCATTCCTCCGACAAACCCGAATCCACCGAACCCTTGCTCTTTGAAATCGCCTGGGAAGTCTGCTGGCAACTCGGCGGCATCTACACCGTCCTCCGATCCAAAGCCCCGTCGATGCTGCGGAAATGGCACGACCGCTATCTCCTCATCGGCCCCTACAACCCACAAACCGCGGCGCTGGAATTTGAGGAACAGGAAATCGACGGCCCCATCGGCGCGGCCCTCGACCACATGCGCGAAATTGGAATCGGCTGCCATTACGGAACCTGGCTCATCCCCGGCCGGCCGCATGTGATTCTGCTGGATTATCGCGGACGGTACTGGAATCTCGATGCAGACAAATATCTGCTCTGGAAAGACCACGGCATCTCGACCGTCGCCAACGATGGCGAGGTGAATGAAGTCGTGGCGTTCGGATTCACCGTCGCGGAATTCTTCAAGGCCCTGACCGGCGAACTCGACGCCGGCCAAAAGGTGATCGCGCATTTCCACGAATGGATGGCCGGCGTCGCGGTGCCGCGCATCGCGCACATGCACTTGCCCGTGGCCACGATCTTTACCACTCATGCCACGCTCCTGGGCAGATATCTCGCCAGCGACAGCCCGGAATTTTACCAGCATCTGCCCTACATCAATCCCGAGCACGAAGCGGCGAAGTATCTGATCTTTCCGCGGTTCGCTATCGAGCGCGCCGCCGCGCACGCCTGTACGGTGTTTACGACCGTGAGCGAAGTGACCAGCTTCGAGGCCGAGCGATTGCTGGGCCGCCAGCCCGATCTGATTCTCCCCAACGGGCTGAACCTGCACAAATTTGCCGCCATTCACGAATTCCAGAATCTGCATCGCCAGTACAAGCAGACGATCAATGAATTTGTGATGGGGAATTTTTTCCCGGGATACACGTTCGATCTGGATCGCACGATTTATCTCTTCACCAGCGGGCGCTACGAATATCGCAACAAGGGAATGGACCTGTTCATCGAATCGCTCTACCGCCTCAACGAACGCCTGCGGCCGATGGACGACCGGCCGACGGTGGTGGCGTTCATCGTCACCAAGGCAGCGACGAAAAATATCAACGTCGGCGTGCTGCACAGCCAATCCATGTTCGACGAGCTGCACAAAACCTGCGGCCAGATTCAAACGCAGATGGGCGAGCGGCTCTTTCACAGCGCCGCCATCGGCAAGATCGCCGGCACACACGAACTGCTGGACGAAGACGAGCGCGTGCGGCTCAAGCAGGCGATCCACGCCTGGCGCAGCGGCCGACAGCCGCCGATTGTCACGCACGATCTGCTCGACGATGCCGGCGATCCGATCATGAATCATCTCCGCCATCGGCAACTGTTCAATTCGCCCGATGATCCGGTGAAGGTGGTTTTCCATCCCCAATTTCTCACGCAGACCAGCCCGCTGATCAGCCTGGATTACGAACAATTCGTTCGCGGTTGCCATTTGGGGGTTTTCCCGAGTTACTATGAGCCGTGGGGATACACCCCGATGGAATGCTCGGCCATGGGCGTGCCGGCGGTGACGACCGATCTGAGCGGATTCGGCGCGTATGTCCAGCGCAATATCGTCGAGCACAACGATCAGGGGATTTATGTGCTGAATCGCCGCACGCAGGGCTTCGATCAGGCCACCGACGAATTGACCGATTTCCTGCTGAAATTCGTGCAATTGAACCGCCGGCAGCGGATCGAAATGCGGAACAAAGTAGAAAGGCTTAGCGAGAAATTCGACTGGTCGGTGCTGTCGAGGCGATACGATGAAGCTCACCAACTCGCCCTCACCCGCGGGTCCGAGCATCGCGCCGGAGCAATCGACGTGCGTGTGGTTTAGTATTCCATCTAATCCGCTCCTCCGGTACTCCGGGGGAGGAATGGGGTGGGGGTTTCTCAAAGCGTGATCGAAGTTCGGCCCCCACCGCTGCCCTCCCCCGGAGTACCGGAGGAGGGGGATTTTTTGGTCAAGCCCTTCGCGCATGTTCAACCATCGCCGCCGCTACAAGAATCGCCCCCAAGACGGCGAGCCAGGAAACCAAATCCACCTCGCGCATCGGCTCATGCAATCGAATCGCATCATGCTCATTCGGCTCAATCACCGTCCCGCCGCTCAATTCCGCCAGTTGGCTCATCGCCGCGTGATCATTGCCCAATTCGTCAAATTCCGGCGGATATCGGCCGGCGATGGACATGCGGTCGATGATCCGGCCATCCTGCGAAACCACCGCAATTGCTGGATCGCGCGGGGCGGGGATCGCAAGCTCATAATGTCCCGGAGCGGTTTGCGGAATCGGTTGGATTGAACCGGGAAGAATTTCGAAGGAAAACGACAAATCATTCAGGAATTTCCCGTTGTCGATTGCGTCAATGGAAACGTCGAGCGTCCGGCCGGTATTCCAATGGATGGACAATCTCGGATCGCGCGGCTTTTGAGCCACGAGTGCGACGAGGGATTGGATCGTTGCCGAATCCGGCGAAAATGCGGCGGCGGTGACCGATCCGCGACCGACCGGCCAATTCGCGGCCAGTGCGTCGCCAGCATCGGACTTGGCCCACAATTGAGCATCGGGTTTTAGCCAAACACGATTCCAGATGGAGATTTCCGAAATCGGAATCCCTGCCGCGGGGCCGAGGAATTCGGCCTTAATTGGACTTTGCATCAATGAATCCGGCTCGGCGGCGCGCGCCAGATTTTTCGTCGAGTCTGTCCAATTCTTCGGATCGAAATCCTGCACCACTCTTCCGCCGGTTGCCGACGCGATTTGCGTGATCGCATCCAGCCCGCTCCCGGAGCCGATGGCCAGCACGAACAATCGGATGTTCTTTTGCCGCATAGCCGAACCGAGCGCGGCGGGATTGTCGATCCGCGCATCGCAATCGGAGATGAGCATCAGGTTCGTCGGGAGCGACGCCTCGGTTTGATCGGCAATTTGCGACAGGGCCGGCTCGAGATTCGTCGGGCCATGCGGCATGGCATCTGGTGGCGGAAGATTCATCGCCCCAGTTTCCGCCGCCGTTTTTCCGCTCGTCCACCATCGCACCGCATCGGAGAATTGGCCGATCTGAACGGGATCCATCGGCGGCAGCGTCGGCAGGAGGCGAGAGATCGCCGTCGTCGATGCCGACCAATTCTCGCCCGCCATGGAACCGCTGGCATCGACGAGCAGAATCCACCGCGTTTGCGGCGAGGGTGGCGCGGACGCCAGCGGCGAGAGCGAATCCAGTGGCGTGCTGAGATATCCGCCCGATCCGAACGACCGATCCCCGCCGAGAATCAGCAGCGATCCGCCGAGATCGCGCACATATTGCATCAGATGATCCATCGCCGTCGCCGGCAGATCGGCAGCGGAGATGTTGTTCAGCACGATGATCGCGGGGGCAAGAAATGCGGTTGGATCATCCGGGATTTGCCCCGGTGGCATTGCCCGCCACTCGGCGCTCGGTGCGGCATCGCCGATCCACCAGAATTCACTGTTCATCGGCGGCGAAGCGCGGATGGAAAGCGAATCATTTTCCGGCCAAAGGTCGCCGGGGTTTAATTCCACCGATGCGACATCGCCGGCCATCGGGCGAGTCAAGACGATGGTTCCGGATGTGATCGTTTCGGTGGGCGTGCCCGAAGTTCCATGAAATGTGGCGATTCGATCCGGCCCGGTGTTGGCGAGGGTGGCGGAGAGAATTCCATCGTGGATTTTTAGTTTTTCGACGCAGGCATCGGGCACATCCTCCAAACCGGGATCGACCGCGATGAATGTTGGCGGAGCGGATTGCGGCAGATCGAATCGCCCATCGCTGAAGAGTAGAATGTCATCGGCGGCGGGTGGATCGAAGATGGTTTGGTCCGCTGGAATTTCCGTGAACGGCCCGGCGGGATCGAGCGATTGATTTTCGGCTGCGAACGACAGCAGGTGATATTTGCGGTTGCCCAGCAATTCGTGGATTCTTCGCTCGAGTTCGGCGGGATCACGAAACATGGCCCCGCGCGTGCTGGAGGAGAGATCGACCATGACGGCGATCTTCGGATCGGTTCGGAATTTTCCAATCGGCCCCGCTGCCGCCAGTGCCAGGAGAATCATCCCCACGATGGCCGCCACGGCCGAGAATCTGGGCAGATTGATTCGCCGCCGCCAGCCGGCGGCAATCGCCGCTGCCGCCATCAGGCCGACGATCGCGCCTAGAATGGGGGAATCGAAAGTGACGGACGAAGCCACGGGCATGTGAACTGATTATAATGTGACGCACGATGCAAGCTGCTAAATCAACCACGATTCTTTCCGTTCGCAAGGATTCCGCCGTCGCGCTCGGTGGCGATGGGCAGGTGACGCTGGGGAATGTCGTTGCCAAACACGATGCGGTGAAAATCCGTCGGCTGGGCGGCGGGAAAGTATTGGCGGGATTTGCCGGCTCAGCCGCGGATGCGTTTTCCCTGCTGGAGCGGTTCGAGAAAAAATTGGCCGAGCATCCCGATAACACCCGCCGTGCGGTGATCGAATTGGCCAAGGATTGGCGCACCGACCGCGTCCTTCGCCGGCTGGAGGCGATGCTGGCGGTGGCAGATGCGAAGGTGAGCCTGATCGTGAGCGGCGCCGGCGATGTGATCGAGCCGACGGACGGCATCATCGGCATCGGTTCCGGCGGCCCCTACGCGGCGGCGGCGGCGAAGGCATTGCTGGCACATTCGAAATTGTCGCCGAAGGAAATCGTCGAAGAAGCTCTGAAAATCGCCGGCGAGATGTGCATTTACACCAACACGCACATCAAGGTGGAAACGCTTTAGGACATTAACTCATGAGCCAGGAATCAGCCCGAATTTTTCTCGCCACCGCGCGCGGCTCGCTTGCCGAGGGTCTTCGCAAGATCGAGCATTGCGTGAATCAGTTGAGCGATGAACAACTTTGGTGGCGGCCTCGGCCGGAGATGAACAGCATCGCCAATTTGATGCTGCATTTATCCGGAAACATTCGGCAATGGATCGTATCGGGTGTCGGTGGATCGGCGGATGTGCGCAATCGGCCGGTGGAATTTTCGGATCGATCCAATCGGCCCAAGGCGGAAGTCCTGGCGATTTTGCAAAAGACAGTGAAGGATGCGGATGCGGCCATTGCGAAAGTGGATGAGTCGCAGTTGGCCGCCGCGCGCCGGATACAGGGGCGTGAAACGAATGTGACCGAGGCGATTTTTAAGCCCTTGGCGCATTTTCAAGGGCATGTGCAGGAGATTATTCATTTGACCCGCGAGCAGCTTGGCGAGCGTTACAAATTTGATTTTGTGCCCAAAGGCAAGGAACAGGAATCGGC
>JBEKUH010000089.1:0-16584 GCA_049515255.1 Tepidisphaeraceae bacterium
CGTCTGGCGCTCGGACGAGATCGGGATTTGACTCGACTTTGAATCCGGTTTCGGCGGCGAACACCTCGCCCAGATCATTGGCCTCGACAAACTCGTCGAGAATCCGGCCTAATCGCATCGCCACGGCCCCATGCTCCATACCTGCTGGACTCATCATGACCAGTTCCCCGTAAATGAGTTCGCATCGCCCGATGTCTCCCATTTTGAGCAGTTCTTCGGCGGTGACCAGGTTGGTGGATGCGATGGACATGTCGCTGATTATACCTACTTTGCCCCGAAATATTCCTTCAAATCAATCCGCTGATACGGATGCGTTGGGGCGTTGCTGCCGGCGGCGAGATAGATGATGCGGTTGGCGGGCTCGAAGATCATGGATTGCAGGGTCATGTCGCCGTTGATGCCTTGGATGACTTTTGACAGCATGGTGTGCAACTCACTTTGGTCGATGGATCCGAAATGTGCGGCGGCGTCGGCGTGGAGGGAGTCGTAGCGCCAGCAGAATCCGGGGGTGTCGGTGTCCTGGCCGCGCTGGTGGTTGGTGCTGATGAGGGCGGAGCCGAGCGAGCCGCGACGGACGGTGACGCCCTCGGGCGTGATTTCGGCGACGGCGCGATTGCCGGCGGCGTCCATGAGCATCAGATTGTTGGCGGACTGGCGCGGGGTGTTTTGCAAATATGCGATGGCTTCATCGACCGTTCGACAATTCTCGAGCACCGCGCGGTAGAGCAATGTGTATGGCATCGCCACCGGCGGGCGGGCGGTGCGATCCACTTCCATGTTGGAAAGCGTCAGGCCCCATTCGTTCATACCAGAGAGAACGCCGATCATGCCGGGCCAGCCGATGGAGGCGAATTGGTATTTTCCGGTTGGATGATAGATGAGGACCGTCGTGTATTTGTCGATGACGTTGAGCGATGGAAAATCCAGATTGCGGCCGAAGCGGGCGATGTGATCTGGCGCGGCTTCGGGGCCGAGGGTGATGGTCGAGCAAGCCTCGACGGATGTCAGATCCAAAAAACACTGAGCGAGCGCGACATCGATTGGATTCACTCCAGCCGACTGCGCCAGGGCGGCGATTTCCTCGCGATGCTCGGGGAGCATTTGCATCTCAAACCCGACCGCAGCCAGCCTGGCTTGCAAAAGTTCCGATCCACTGAGCGTGACCAACAAATATTTATCCAGCAGCAAACGCATGGTGGGGCCGAGCTTTTCACCATATTGCTGGCCGATGGATTGGGGATCGCCCTGAAGCTGAACAATCGGAATGTAATCGACGACAGGCTGTGGCGGTGAAGCGGGCGCGACCGGAGCGGATCGCACGGCGGTCGGTGAATACGCCTGCGTGCAGCCGATCAGAAGAAGGAGCAGCGCACAAAAATATTTTTGTAAAACGGCGATTTTTTTCTGGCCTGATCTCACCTTCACATTGTATATACAAATCAGTCTTCTCGCCGGTTTAAAATAGAGGTGGCTAACTCCGACGACGCGGTTCGCTTGTGATTCCTGAGGGCTTTTCGTCCCATAACTCGATGCAGTGCTTTCGGTCGGCACGGAAAGTCGTGCGCAGATCGCGCGCGTGGAGCGTTTTGGGTCCGAAAATATGCGAATTGATCCTCGGGCAGTGCATGTAGGCGGTCGCTTCGTCGATGAAGAGAGCAGATCACCAAAAGTGATCGGGAGATGAAGATATGCGAACCATCCTTGTATCGATTGTATCACATGCAGTGGAAGTAACGCTGTTCCTCGGTGCAGGCGCTATCCTCGCGGCCGGCATGCTTGGGCTGCGGTAAGAAAGAAAGTGAACCACGAAGGCACGAAGACACTAAGCGGCTTTCGTGGTTCCAGCGCACTTCTGCTTGGGCCTGCATTTCATTCTTAAATTTGAATTTCAAACGCTTGGCTTGTCGGCACTCTCAAGAGCGTCAGAGCCCTCTTCGTGTCTTTGTGTCTTAGTGGTTCAACATTCCCCCCGTTTGACGCGCTTGGGGGGCTATCCTTACGATCATCCGCCCGCTTGTTGGCGGGTTTTCTTTAATGTTTGCCATTGTTTCTGATATTCATGGAAATTACGAGGCTTTCTCCACCGTTTTGGCGGAGATCGACCGCCGGGGCATTCAGCACATTGTCTGCCTGGGGGATATCGTCGGTTATGGCCCTAACCCGATGGAATGTCTCGACTTGGTGGCGCAGCGATGCCGGGCATCGATCATGGGGAATCACGACTTCGCCGTGTTCTACGAGCCGTTCAATTTCAACCAGGGAGCCGAACAGGCGTGTTATTGGACGCGCAAGTGTTTCGAGGAAGATCCCAACGTCGCCCGGCGGGCGGCGCGATGGAAATTCCTGGGCAATCTCCCGGTTCGGCTTCGCACCAATGATTTTGTGGCCGTGCATGCCTCCCCGCGCCGGCCGATCAACGAATACATCTTTCCGGATGACATTTACACCAATCCCGGCAAGTTCGTGAGCATTTTTGAGCGGTTTGAAAAGCTCTGTTTTGTGGGCCACACACACGTTCCCGGCGTTTTTCTGGAAGGGCCGGATTTTTACAGCCCGGATGAATTGGATTACAAGTTTGAATTGAGCGATGAGAAAGCGATCATCAACGTCGGCTCGGTCGGGCAGCCGCGCGACCGTGATCCTCGGACCAGTTTCGTCGTCGTCAGCGACACGCACATAGAATTCGTCCGGCTGGAATACGATGTGGACACGACGGTGAAGAAAGTGGAAGCGATTGACGAACTGGACGATTTTCTGGGCACGCGCCTGTTGGACGGCCGATAGCCCTGCCTCGAGCATCCATGCGGAACATTCATGAGCAATAAGCAGACTTTCGTTTGGATGTTGGTGTTGTTCGTGCTCGTGGGGGGATACCTGCTGGTATTGAAGGAATTCGTCTACCCGAAGCATCCGGAGTGGTTTCAGACGCCGCCACCAGTGGCGAACTCGACGGTTTCCAGCGCCTCAGAGCCGGCGACGCAATTGTCTTCGACCAGCCCCAGCACGATCCCCGGGATGTCGTCGGGGACGAGCTATCAGGCGGTTGGGGCGGAGATGGTGCCGGATGTCAATCTTGGCGCGGCTGGCGTGGGAATGGGCGACACGGTTGGACTTACCGTCTCCGCCATCGGCGCGGGTTTGGATAGCGCGATCATTCCCGCCTTTCGTGCCACGGATACCAAGGGTCCATATACCTATCAGACGCCGTACGAGGGGCATCCCGAATCAAGCCCGCTGGCGACGCAGAGCATCACCGTCAACGGACAATCGCTGAATCTGATTTCGTTGCCGTGGAAGCTGGAATCCAACAGTGCCGACAGCGCGACGTATTCCGTCGATGTTCTTTCCGGCCAGACGCCGCTGGTGGAATTGACCAAGACCTATCAGGTTCATCCTGCGCCGACGACGAATGCGAATAACACAGCGGATGGATACGAAGTGGATGTGGATTATCAGGTGAAGAATCTCGCCGCCACGCCGCAGACGGTGAGCATTGAATTTTCCGGACCGACGATGCCGCCGCGGGAGATCGAGCGATCGGATGATCGGCAAATTGTGATGGGATATGACAAGGGGGACAAGACCGTCAACGTCGTGCGGAACACGCTGGCGGATTTCAAGCCGGAGACCGCCGACAAGGACATCACGCACGACACCAGCGGGAGATCGCTGCTCTGGGCCGGGGATTGTAGTGTTTATTTTGGCGCGATCGTCGAGCCGCAAAACCCAGAGCAGATTTTATCCGTGCATGCGGTGGCGTTGAATCCGGACGCTTTGGCGCCGGATCGGGTGGTCGTGCTGAATTTCACCACCACCGATCAGATATTGGCGCCTCAGGCCAGTGCGGAAATTGCTCTGAAAGCTTTCCTCGGCCCCAAGGAACGGTCGATTCTGGAAGGCGATTATTACAGCGATTTCCCGCGCACGTTCAACCAGCTTCTCGCAACGTCCAGCGGATTCTGCGCCATCTGCGCGCTGCCATGGCTGGTGGATCGGCTGGTCGACCTGCTCAACGTGCTTCACTTCATTTTCCGGGATTGGGGCCTTGCCATCATCGCGCTGGTGATCCTGGTGCGGCTCATTCTGCATCCGATCACCAAGAGTTCGCAGGTCTCGATGATGAAGATGCAGAAGATGGGGCCGGAGCTGGAACGGCTCAAGAAAAAACACGCGGATGACAAGGACGCCTTCGCCAAGGCGCAGATGGAGATGTACAAGGAGATGGGCGTCTCGCCGTTCCTGGGATGTTTGCCGATGTTTTTGCAAATGCCGATCTGGATCGCGCTCTATTCGGCATTGCAGAGCGTCATCCAACTGCGGCAAGCGCCGTTTTTGTGGGGATTCACCTGGATTCACGATCTGGCCCGGCCGGATCGGTTGATCACCTGGGACCATCACCCCTTCACGCTGCCGATCATCGGGACGATCACATCGTTTAATCTGCTGCCGATCCTGATGGGCATTGTCATGTTCATCCAGCAGCGCATGCAGCCGATGCCCACCGCCACGCCGGAACAGGAACAGCAGAGGAAGATGATGACATGGATGTCGCTCTTGTTCTCGCTGTTTCTTTATCTGGCCCCGAGTGGATTAAATCTCTACATCTTCACGAGCACGGGTCTGGGGATCATCGAATCCAGGCGGATTCGCGCTCATATCAAGGAACTCGAGGAGCGCGACAAGAATAAGACCATCATCGACGCCAAGCCGACCCGACAGGCCAAGTTGATCAAGAAAGAAGATCCGGGGAAGCCGAAGAAGAAGGGTCTGTGGGAGCGCATGCAGGAATGGGCCGAGAACATGCGCAAAGAAGCGGAGAAGAAGAGTAAGAACAAGGACAAAGATAAGGACAAGTAGGCACACTTTTAGCCGCGTCGCTTGCCGACGCGATTTTCCCGAATAATCTGGACCTCTGTGTTGATGGACGACACCATCGTCGCGCTAAGCTCCGCGGCGTCGCCGGCGGGAAGGATCATCGTCCGCATCAGCGGGGGGTTGACGGGATCACTTCTCAAAATTTTAACCGCGCAAGAATTTTTCCCCTCCCTTGGTACTCCGGGGGAGGGACAGGGTGGGGGTCTTGGGCGCGGGGAACATGCCGCAAATGCCGAACCCCCACCCCAGCCCTCCCCCGGAGTACCGGAGGAGGGGGTAGCATTTGCGCGCCGGCTTGAGATTTCCATGAACTCCGCTGGTAATCTGCACTTCCCCGCTTGGATTTACCATTTCATCACTCCAAAAAGTTACACCGGCCAGGATTTGGCGGAGTTACACATCCCCGGCAACCCGCTGCTGGCGCGAATGCTGCTGAATCACTTGCTCGCCAACGGCGCCCGTCCGGCCGAGCCAGGCGAATTCACCGCCCGGGCCTATTTCAACGGCAAACTCGATCTCGCCCAAGCCGAAGGAATCGCCGCCGCCATTGCCGCCGGAAACCAGCGCGAACTCGCTGCCGCCCGACGCCTCATGGCCGGCGAACTCGCCCGGCGATTGCGCCCGATCATGGATCAGATCAGCCAAGCCCTCGCCCTCGTCGAAGTCGGCATCGATTTTTCCGAGGAAGATGTAAGATTTCTGTCAGCCGAGAGCGCGGTGAAGCGAATTGAAAACATTTCGCGCGAGTTGCAATCGCTTGTCGCTCAAAGTCCGCGATTTTCACAACTGTCTCACGAGCCGACGATTGTCCTGGCCGGCCGGCCCAACGCGGGAAAGAGCACGCTGCTCAACACAATGGCCGGCCAGCAACGCGCGATCGTCTCCCCCATCGCCGGCACCACGCGGGATGCCCTCTCCGCCGAAATTCGTCTGTCGCGGGGGATCGTGCGATTGATCGATGTGGCGGGCTTGGACGAAGAATCAGCCGATGATGAAATTTCGAAACAAATGCGCGACCGCGCCGAGCGCGCGATCCAGCAGGCCGATCATGTGCTTCTATTGCGCGACATCACAGATTTCCGGCCCGATCCAAACCTGGCGCGCGCACCTGATTTAGTTGTTTTCACAAAATCGGATTTATCTCCGCAGCGGCCCGGTTTATTCGCCATCAGCGCCCAATCCGGCCTGAACATTCCGGAATTGCTCAGCCGTCTGGACACCCTCGCCTTCGGCGCATCCGCCGCCGGCGATTCGTTGGCCCTGACCGCCCGCCATCTGGCCGCCATCGAGGAATCCCTCGCCGCCTTGAATCGGGCCGCGGCTGTTGTTGATAACGAGGAACTGCTCGCCGCCGAATTACGCGCCTCGCTCGACGCCTTGGGCCAGATTCTCGGCATGGTCACGCCCGACGATATTCTGGGCAGAATCTTCGCCGGATTTTGCATTGGGAAATGATTTCAACACCGGTTTAGCGGCGGGGCTTGCCCCGTGTTTCGACCGTCGATCGACGTTCCCAGCGCGGGGCAAGCCCCGCCGCTAAACTTGTTGCCGTGGCGGGGAGGTCGTCAAGGTCATTGCAGAAATCGCGGCCAGCGCGAACATGATCGAAGTACCCAAAGTAAACAATTCTGTCGGGCTCGTAGAGTCTGCCAGCACTATGGCAATCCAATTGACGACAATTGAATAGATAAACCCGAAGATTATGTAGAGCCACCACGCGCGAGGGTGACGTTTAGTTGACAGAAGATGAACACCGCCCAGAGAAAGCATAAATGCCGCCAATTCGACGGTGCCGAGCAACAGGAAAAATACCGGTTCAAAATCAAGAATGAAGTACCCGGCGAATAAGAGCGGGAGCGACAGGCCTAGAGCAAAGGAAAATGGAACGTGCCAGCACCATTTGCAAATTCGGTTCTTAATGGGCGGCGGCTCGGAAACTTCGGTGCCGCATTCCGGGCATCGCAATGGCGTTGCGCGCAGATCGTACCCACATATCGCGCAAATCCCTGGTATCGGTGTCGGAGGTAGGGGTTTCGGACCGATTCGATTTAACGTCGACCCAAAGGTCCGCCATAACGGAAATGCCAGTCCGAGCGCCAAGGGTTCCAAGTAAGGCACGCTCCACGCAATTCCCGACTGAAATGAAAGAATGTGTAAAACACCGCTGCTTGAATTGATGCTCCAGCCGATATCTCTGCCGTTGTGTCTCCCCGGATCGCGATGAATGGGGTTGGTGTAACTGAGAATCCACAATCCGATGGAGACAGCAATGAGCAGAATCGATACCAACATCAGTGCCCTGCGGCCCCATCGTCTCCATCTTGTCATTGCGTGGATTGTAACGCGCAAGTGCATCGCAGCCCCGCATGTTGGATAGCCATCCGTGGGCTTTACCCAAATGCCGCCGGAGATTTCACCATTGTTCCGCACTCCGGACACCGCTGGGGCGTGGCGCGCAAATCGTAACCGCAGACTTCGCACAACCCGCGCATCCGCCGCCAGCGATTTCGGATCGGTCGGCGGTTGTAGAAAATCCAAAGCAATGGCGGCAGACCTGTGAGAATCACGAGCGGCCAATCGGGCATTTCCAAATGATATCGCTCCGACCTTGCCAGCTTTGTGAAATGATCTCTCGCATAGTAATAGCGAAAGTGAAACATGCCCGGATTTCTGACCCATGAGAAGTACTTTACATTTGACCCCGTCACGTATCTGAAAAACGGCGGTGACATTGCTCCCGAATTATCATCTTGGTCGAGATCGATCGTGAATGCCCGATCAACAGACTCAAAGTCAAGATAACTTGCAACCACTCCACCGCTGGAATTAAGCCTCCACCACCAGTATTCGACCCGATCTCCTTTCCACATGCTGCGAAAGATCAGGCCGAGCAATATGGCAGAGATTAGCAGGAAGAAAAAGCAAACGATGGCCAGAAGCCAGCGGAACACGAGCGTATTCTCACGATTTGTCTGCGGGAATGAAAGCGAATTACGCCACTTGCGCCTGTTCGATGCGTTCCGGGCGCGTGGCGTGGATCATGGCTTCTTCGCGGCTGATGTAGCCGGTGGCCAGGAGTTGGCGGAGCGAGCTGTCCATCGACTGCATGCCGAAGGCGCGGTTGGTTTCGATAATTTGGGGAAGCTCGAAAATCCGGTTTTCGCGGATGCAATTGCGAACCTGCGGATTGCAGATCATGATTTCGGCGGCGGGAATCATTCCGGCCTGATCGACCCGGCGAAGGAGTGTCTGGCTGATCACCGCAGCCAGCGTGCCGGCGAGAATCGCGCGCATCTGGTCCTGCTCGTAAGTTGGATACAAGTCGATGATCCTCTGCACGGCTTCGGCGGCGCTGAGCGTGTGCAATGTGCTCAGCACGAAATGCCCGGACTCCGCGGCGGTGATCGCGGCGGTGGCGGTTTGCTGATCGCGCAGTTCGGCGACCATGATCGTGTCGGGATCCTGACGCAGGGCGTTGCGCAATCCGCTGACGAAATCCGGCACGTCGCTGCCAAGTTCGCGCTGCTCGATGATGCAGCGATCGCCGGTGAACGTATATTCGATCGGATCTTCCAGTGTGACGATATGCCCTTTTTCCCGGCGATTAATTTCGTCGATCATCGCCGCGATGGTCGTGCTGCGGCCGCTGCCGGCTGGTCCGGTTACCAGCACCAATCCGCGCGGCAGGCGCGTGAGGCGATTGACCGCATCAGGCAAGAACAAATCTTCCAGGCGCGCCAGCGACGGCCGCACGATGCGGAACGACATCGCAAGCGCTCCGCGCTGGAAGTGCGCGTTCACACGGAAACGAGCGACGTTTTCAATCTCGTAGGAAAAATTCAGATCGCGCTTGGCCTCGAATTCCTTGAAGCGCGCTTCGCTCATGATGCGCTTGGCAATGCGCATCATGTACTCGGCCGACATCGGCGGCTCCTCCGACGGCTGCACCAATTTGTTGACGCGAAAGTACGGCTTGGCGCCGATGTTCAAATGAACATCCGAAGCCTTTGCGGCAATGGCGGCAATCAAAATCTCGTTTAACATGCTCTTGCGAAACTCTCCGGCTATCCCTTTATCGGGCCAAAACGCGCGCGGCATTGACGCCCAAACTTAATCCAATCGCCACCGCCCAGGCGGGCTGCGGCGTGCGGCGATCGATGCCGCTCTCGATGTTCACCTCGCTGTATCGTGCCATGCGGCACAGCGGATCGCCCTGGAGCGCGGGCAGACCCAATGTCTCGGCAATGTGCTGGCAGAGCCGACGCTGCCGGGCTTCACCTCCGATAAAAATCATCCGATCGATCGGCTGGCCGGAAAAATGGGTCTCGTAATATTTGCGACAACCGTCCAGTTTTTCGATCAACGTTCCGGCCAGAGACAGGCATGCGGCCTGGACGGCGTTGGATTGCTGCGCCTCCTCGCGCGGGCAATCCAATCCCATATTGGCCTGTCCCGGACGGGATGCGACCAGCGTGGTCGCGTTCGCCATGGCCGTGCGCGCGGCGCGGCTCTGCTCGGCCGATGCCAGCTTGATCCGCAGCGTTCGGGCATCAGATGTCGGAATGCTCATCCTGGCGGCGACAGCGTTGTTGAAATCATCGCCACCGACGGCGATATGCCGAACCACCCGGAGTTTTCCCGATTGCGAGATCATCGCCCGTGTTCCCCGGCGTCCGATATCCACGAAGAATTCGGCCAATTCTTCCTCGCCCCGGCGGCGATAGACGTGGCCAAAACAATCGACAATGGCCATCGGCTCGACGTTCATGCCAATGACATCCAATCGGGCTTTGCCGGCGGCGGCGAGAAGTTGGTTGATCTCCTCGCGCGCGGCTCCGATGACAATCACTTCCTGCTCGTTCTCGCCGCCGCCGGTGAACGGACCGGCAACAATGTGACGCAGAATGGCATCGGAGGAATCAAAGGGAAGACAATCTTTCGCAGCCTTGGGCAATGATCGCTTCAGATGCGATTCATCCATCGTTTTCATCCGGAGTTCTCGCACGATTGTTTCCGAAGCGGGCAATGCCAACACGGCCTGTCGTCCACGGAACGGCGCATGGGAGAGAATTTCGCGCACCGAATGAACGAAGAATTCGAGTCGCCCGCGCGGATTGTCATTGAGATTGTCCGGAATCTGCGCGCAGGCGGCGGCGATGAGGCGATAGTCGCCATCCACCCGTTGCACTTGCGCCAGGCGCAGGCTGTCGCTGCCGAAATCCACGCCGATCGGATTGCTCGCCGGCGAGAAAAAACTTTGTACGAACCCGAGCATTTCTCCCTCTGAAAGATTTGCACAAGTCGCGCATCCAGATGCGGGACTGCTCAGATATCGTCGGGATGTAATGACTAGGTAATTGATTCCGCCGCTGCGAGAAACTCGGACGCGATTCCGTCTGCGACGGATAATCCGCGCTCCGTTAGCCGCACCCTGCATTGGCTGGTTTCCAGCAGCTCCGCTCGGCGGAATCGCTCGATAACGTCGGCAAAGATTACCCGCGCGTCATATCCGGTACGCTCGGAAAAAGGCTGATAAACCAATCCCTCAGCCAGTCGGAGCGATAACATGGCAAGTTCACCGGCGCGCTGGGATTTGGAGAGCGATTCGACATCCCGCGCGGCGACCGCGCCGGAATCGACCGCGCGTTCCCACTCGCCGAGATGCCCGGCATTTTTCCATCGCCAGCCGCTGACGTGCGATGCCGCCGATGGGCCGAGGCCCAGATAATTGCCACCGCGCCAATACATCAGATTGTGCCGGCATTCCTCGCCGGGTTTGGCGTAGTTGCTGATTTCATAGGCGTGTAATCCGATCTCGGCCAAACGGCGGCGCGTCGCGCGCATCATTTCGATTTCCAATTCCGGGGCCGTCGCCGTGAATTGGCCGAGTCGCAATCGCACGGCCATCGGCGTGTTGGGTTCGTAGGTCAGGGCGTAACAGGAGATGTGATCCGTGCCGAGTTCGATGGCGCGATTGAGATTTCGCATCCAGCCGTCCATCGTCTGTCCGGGAATGGCGTAGATCAGGTCGATGTTTAAGCGATCGAATCCAGCATCGCGCGCAATGGATAAACTTCGCGGCACATCGGATGGATCGTGATGCCTTTCCAGAGTCGCCAGTTCAGCCGGATCGAAGCTCTGCGCACCAAAGCTGAGCCGCGTCACGCCGGCGGCTTTTAGCATCCGGCAGTATTCCGCCGACACCGTTGCCGGATTAGCTTCGACTGTCCATTCCAGGCAATTGGAAAAATCAAATCGATCTCGCAATCCGCCAATCAGTCGCCGCATTTGGGCCATCGGCAGCAGCGTCGGCGTGCCGCCGCCGAAGAAGACGGTGCGGAAATTTGTTCGCATGGACGGTTTCCAGAACTCCGCCTCACGCAGAATGCGATCGACGAATTGTTCCATGCGGTCTTCGCTCTGGCGGGTGATGGAATAGAAATCGCAGTAGTGGCATTTGTGGAAGCAGAATGGGATATGAACGTACAAGCCATCGACCGGCGTCCGGGGCAAACTGGCGGGATCGAGTACATTAGGCAACGCGCTCCCCTGCGGGTCGCGGCTAAACGGTTGAGCTATGTGGCCTATTTGAATCATGGGCAATACGGCATTGTAGGGCAATTTTGGCTCCTGTTGCCCGCTCCCCCTTTGTATAATAGAGTATCGCCCCGATCTGTAGCGCGGTGCGATTTCCGATTCGGCGGTTCTATCGAGGCAGCGGCCATGCAGGTGGTTTTGGTGATGTTTCGGGCTGATGGCGAACGGCGAAGTTTCTCCGTCACGCGCGGAACCACCATCGTCGGCCGAAAGGAAGATTGCGATCTTCGCATTCCCCTGGGCGATGTGTCCCGAAAACATTGTCGATTTGTGCTGGACGATCAGTTCGTTCGCATCGAGGATTTGGGCAGCTCCAACGGCACCTTTCACAATGGCGAAAAAGTGCAGGATGCACAGCTGGCGCCGGGAGACACGGTACAGATCGGCCCGGTGACGTTTCTGGTGCAGATCGACGGCGTGCCGGCGGACGATCAGCTCCAGCCGGCCGCGCCTGGGGATGCGGCCGACAATCTGGATTTCTCCGACACCGATCACGCCGACGAAAAGTCCGCCGCCCAGATGGCGCCGCCCGGCGAGCCGGAAGAGCCGGATTACCTCAACGACGAGAACATGGAAGACGTGGTCGACCTGAACATGGAAGAACAGGCGTCGCCGGATGATTCGGGGAACTAGAGCGGCTGGCTATTTTTCAAAAATTTAACGCGCAAAATCCAATGGTTTCGCAACGACGCAATCTTCGGTTACACGCAATGGAAGAATCATATCGGTTGCGGGGTTCGTGCCGAGCGGCCCGGTTGGCTCGAATAGGGAACGGCCCCGGCGCTGTGAAACCCGCCGGCTGGCCCGACGAAGTTCGTCACGGCATTCTGCAGCCGAGCAAAAAGCCGCCGCGAACGTCAGCGGTGCAGCCAATGATTTTCGCAGCGACAACGCCTTCACCTATTCGAGCCCGCGCCGCTGGTCGGCACGAGAATCGCAACCGATACAAAACCGAAATTGGGTCCTGAAATGCCCACCACCCAAGATATCCTCACCCGCGCTAGCAGAGTTTTGATTGGGAATTATGCGCGGCAGCCGGTCGTGATGGCTCGCGGCCAGGGGGCGGAGCTTTGGGATTCTGATGGGAAGAAATACATCGATCTCTTTGCTGGATTCGGCGGGGCGATTCTGGGGCATTGCCATCCGGATTTGATCGCGGCCGTCACGGGGCAGATGAATCGGCTTTGGCACGTGGGCAATACCTATCACACGCTGCCGCAGGTGGAATTCGCGGAGCGTTTGAATCAGACGGCATTTCCCGGTCAGGCGTTTTTTTGCCACAGTGGTTTGGAGGCGAACGAGGCGGCGTGCAAGTTGGCGCGACTGCGGGGTCAGACATTTTCGCCGGCGCGGTGGAAGATTATTTCGTTTAACAAAAGTTTTCATGGCCGATCATTGGCGATGATTTCGGCGACGGGGAATCCAGCGGTGAAGCAGGGATTCGGGCCGGAAGTGCCGGGGTTTACGCAGGTTGAACCGGGATGCATTAAGACATTGGAGAGCGCGATTGATGCGGAGACCTGCGGCATTTTGATGGAGCCGATCCAGGGCGAAGGCGGCGTGAATCTTTATCCGCCGGAATTCGCGCATCAGGTCCGGCAGCTTTGCAACGAGCGGCAATTGACGCTGATTTTTGACGAAGTGTGGACCGGTTGCGGGCGAACGGGGCGGTGGTTCGGCTATCAATATTTTTCCACGCCGGATGGGAAACCGGTTGAGCCGGATATTTTGACATTGGGCAAGGCCATCGGCGGCGGATTGCCGGTGGGCGCGATGTTCGCCAAGGCGGAAATCGCCAAATTGCTGGTGCCGGGAAAACACGGTTGCACGCTGGGCGGAAATCCGATTTGCATGTCGGTGGCGCGAGCGATTTTCGATGTGATTGCCCGCGACCGATTGCTCGAACAAGCCGCCAGCCTCGGCGAACATGCGATGGGAAAATTGCGGAATGAATCGGTCTTGCGGGACAAAGTGCGCGAGGTTCGCGGCAGGGGATTGATGCTCGGCATCGAATTGCACGAGGCACCGGGGAAATTGGTGGAGCGCGGGCTTCGGAATGGGATCATCATCAATCTGACGGCCCAGAAAGTGATTCGACTAGCGCCGCCGTTGACGATCACAGGGGAACAATGGGATCAGGGACTGGATGCGCTGGTGCGCGTGATTGTGGAGAAGGACGCATGAAACGGGCGTCGTGTGACAGGGCTTGCCAGCCCTCTTCTTCCCCTCCCCTTGTACTCAGGGGGAGGGCCAGGGTGGGGGTTTCGTTTGCCAATCGACATTCGGCCCCCACCCCTGCCCTCCCCCTGAGTACAAGGGGAGGGGGAAATTTTTTGTCGCTATCGTTGTACCTTCGGGCGCTGCTGGCGGCGATACTTATGGTGGCCACCTTCGGCTGCCAGACCGCCAAGCCCGCTGCGCCCTCTCCCGCGCCGGCGAGCCCGCCGCCGGCGGCTGCGGCGCCACCGATCAATCCAGCCGTTGTCCAAGTCTACATGTTGCAGTTGGCGGTGCCGTTTGGAACGGTGAGCAAGAACGATGAATTCTGGAAATTGGTGGATGAGAATGTGGTCGATGAGCCGACCGCGGTCATGCTCTCCAAAAATGGATTGCGGGTTGGCCGGGCGCAGGTGGCCGATTGGCCGCGATTCAAGGACATACTCGACCGGGATGCCGCTTACAGCCGGACCAGTCGAATCACGGGAGTTTCCGGAATTGGTGTCAGTCCGCTGGACATGACCGGGCAACTCGATCGGCAGCGGATTTTCGCGCTGTTGCCGGATGGTTGGGCGGGGCGAACTTTCGGGGTGAGCAAGGATCTTTTTTACTTTTCGTTTGCCTGGGTTCCGCAGCAGCCGGATGTTTTGCGGGTGAATGTGTGTCCGGTGGTCATGTCCCTGCGGCAGCGGATGGATTACACGCTGACGGATGATCCCGTGGCAGAGCCGGCGGTTGACCCGGCGCGGTATTACGATCTGGGATTGCGCGCGGATATTCCGCCGAATCAGTTTTTGATCATCGGCCCATCGCCGACGGTGGCGGAGCCGGACACGATTGGTTCAAATTTTTTGGTGCAGAATCGTCCGAGCGATCGGCTGGAGCAGTTGATCATTGTGGTTGGGAAGATGGTGGATTTGACGAAGACGAGGCAGGCGGGATATCCGGTGGCACAAGGATCGCCGACGGAATCGACGACGGATCGGTAAAGGCAAACATGAATACATCAGTTTCGCCGGCGCGTGATGTTGGCGTTCAGAGCTACTGTTTCCGACATTTCAAGGACAACCATGTTGTCGCGCGGATGGTGCGAGAGATCGGCGTGGATAAAGTCGAGTTGTGCGGGGTACATACTGATTTTGAAAACCTCGAACAATTCCGGCGCGATGTGGAGATTTATCAGTCGGCCGGGGTGAAAGTGGTTTCGATCGGCGTGCAGACTTTTGTTGGCGATGGGCCGAAGGAGCGCAAATGGTTTGAGTGTGCCAAACTCGCGGGGGCGCGGCATATCTCGGCGCATTTCACGGTGGCGACATTCGCCACGGCAGTTCCGGCAGTGGCGAAACTTTGCGAGGAATTTCAGATTCGCATCGGGATTCATTGCCACGGCGGGGCGATGTTTGGCGGATCGCCGGATATTTTGGATCATCTGCTGAAGATCGGCGGGCCGTGGATCGGCATCAATCTGGATACGGCCTGGTGCATGCAGATCGGGCCGCGGTATGGCGATCCGGTCGACTGGATTCGCAATCGTTTTCCGGGGCGTATTTATGGGATGCATTACAAGGATTTTGTTTTTGACCGCCGCGGAATGTGGACGGATGTGGTGATCGGCACCGGGAATCTGGATTTGCCGGGTGTGGTGCACGCGCTGGAAGAAACTAAATTCAACGGCATGGCGGTCATCGAATACGAAGGGGATGCGGAGAACCCGGTGCCGGCGCTGAGCGAATGTGTGAAGAAATTGCGCGCGGTGTAGTGAGGGTTCGTGCGAATTGCAATGTTCCGCGCGGCGAAGACCCCCACCCTGGCCCTCCCCCGGAGTACCAGGGGAGGGAAGAAAGCTTGGCAAATCCGAGGAAATGGTTACGCTGCAAGGGCCAAGGATGGCTTTTTATGTCCGGAAAGGACCGACGACGGTGAGAATGACCGAACCGAGCACGCGGCGAATCTACGACGTTCAATCTTTTTTTTACGATCTGACATTCGCGCGGCTGGTGCGCAAACGGGTCGAGCGGGCGGTGACGCACATGCGCATCGGGCCGACCGATCGTGTGCTGGATTTGGGGATCGGCACCGGGGCGGCGCTGAGCTTTTATCCGAGGCATAGCCGGGTGATCGGCGTGGATTTGTCACGGGGAATGCTGCGCGAGTGCCGCAAGAAGATGCAGCAGTGCGGGCTCACGCATGCGACGGTGTTTCAGGCCAACGCGCTGGAGTTGCCGTTTGCGGATGATAGTTTCGATCATGTGTTCATCAGTCATGTCATCAGCGTGGTGAGCGATCCCTGCAAATTGATCATGGAGGCGCAGCGGGTTCTGAAGCCCGGGGCGCGGATCGTGATTGTGAATCATTTTCAATCGACCAATCGATTTGTCGCGCTGCTGGAGCAGTTCCTTTGCCCGCTGTGCACAAAGCTCGGCTGGCGGAGCGATCTGGCGCTAGCGGATTTGATTCGCCGGACTGGGGTGGAGATTGATTATCGATTTAAGGTGGACAATATCGACTTGTGGGAGACTGTCGTAATCAGCAACGATAAAGCATCGCTGCGGAAACAGCCGCAAGGCGCGGAAGCGGAACTTTGCGAGGTGGCGGCGTAGAGGGCGGCGGGCGATTAGAATAGCGCGCGATGATCGCCGTGAAGTGCGTTGTCTGCGGGGAATCTTTTCAGGTCGAGGACGACCAGGCGGGCGGCAGCGAAATCTGCCCGGCGTGCGGGGCGCTGAATGATGTTCCTCGGGGGGAATCTGATTCCATAACGGCGCTGGCGGTGCATCCGTTGACGGTCCATTCGCCGCCGACGGAGCGGGCGCTTGTCTTTTGGTGGCGCGCGGCGGCGGTGGCATTGGTGGCGGCGTTTGCGGTGGGGATATTTTTTCTTTTGCCGCCGGATTG
>JBEKUH010000090.1:0-16572 GCA_049515255.1 Tepidisphaeraceae bacterium
CGGGCGTGACATTTTCCGGTAATTCCTCGCCGAATTTAGCGAAAATCGGAACGAGTGATAAGAGCAGGAGTATGCCGAATAAAATGTAGAGCAATCGCGCCGGAATAATCGGCGCCAGCGCCGCGGCGCCCACGAGCGCTCCGGCTGCGGTAGAGAGTTCCAGGAACATCGCGATGCGGACGTTGGTGACGCGATCCTTCACATACACCGACCCGGCTCCACTGGAAACCGCGATCACCGAAACGATGCTGGCACCGATGGCCTGATTGATCGGCACGCCCATGAAAATCGTGAGCACCGGCACAATGACAATCCCGCCGCCAAGCCCGCTGATCGCGCCCACCACTCCGCCGGCAAATGACGCCGAAGCGATTTCCAATAACCAACGAATCGGCGAACCGGCATTCACTGGTCGCGACGATAGAAAAGAAAAAAGGTTATGGCAACGTGAAAAAATCGATCGCCAGAATCAACTTCTATTTTAATTGCCGATTTGTTCTCGCGCCCCGCGAAGGAGATGCAATTGGCCGTCGCAGCAGTACGCCACGCCGCCTTCGAAGGCTTGCCAGGTCGTTTCGGTGGGAATGTTGGGTAATTCCAATTGGTATGAGGTCGAGCCGGATTCGGAGTCGGTGGGGATCAGTTTGCCGGTGTCGGGATCTTTCTTGGAGACCAATGCCCGACTATAGGGAACGAGCTTCACCAGGCCGCCAAGCTGACCGCTGCCAGTATGCGGGCGATCAACAACAATCAGGAAGTCGCGGCCAAAGAGCACATGCTCCACGTTCACGGGCGCGATCGGATCGTCGGCAGTATTCCAATACTCGTTGGGATGCAAAAGGTTCGAGGCGTAAACCAACCGGCGGGTCTCGACAAATGAATATCGACCGGAAATCGAAATCGAATCGTCACTGTTAGCGGAATTAATCGGCTGGAACCCGCTGGAGAAATCATCCGAATTCCACGGCAACAGCGTATCGGGATGATTTGGATCAGGAGTGTAAAACCGCAATTCTTTCCCATCGTTGGTCAGCGCCAATACTCGGCCATCATGAATAAGAAGCTGGCCAGGATAAGTCATGCCATCGAAGTTCGGCGGGGAATTGTCGGGCGAAGAGTTGTCGGCGACCTGATTGTCCTGGTCGGAAAGCGTGATGTCATAAAGATCGAGCATGTGCAATCCATCGTGTAGCGAATACACCAGCTTGCCGTCCTCTCCCAGCGCGAAGTTCAGGGGATACACGCCAGTGCTGGAGTCGAATGATTTTCGGAGAATTTGTTTGCCGTTGTAGGAATTGATCACCACCAAATCCACCATCGGACCGGTCGTGACGCGGAGCACGGTGAAATCGTCGGTGGCGGCGAGACGATCAATGGTTGCGCCGCCGACTCCGGTTTGCCATGCGACTTGTCCGTCCACTGCATCGAGTCCGAGCACTCGGCCGCTGGATGTGGCCAGGATGATCCGATCGCTCACGGGCGCCACTTGGGTGAAATGTTCACCGGTCGCGCTGGCGGTTTCGTCGGAGCCGTTTCCCTGTGCGATCAGCGCGAACGACGCGGCAGCGGTTGGACCCGTCGCGTCCGCGGGCGGCAGCGAGGAAAGATTCATCTGCCATTTCAACTGGCCTGATTCCGAATCAAGTAACACAACCGAATTGGTCGACCAGACAATCAACCCATCCTGCGTCCAATCCGCTCCCAGCGGCGCGTCGGCAAGGCCTTTGTTCTTGAAAATCGGCTCGGTTTTGTCGGCAGAATACACTGCAAGCGAACCGTCCGCTGTCCAGCCAATCAGCCGATCATTCCGCGCGAAACTGTCGGCGGGAACGATCAGCGATTGCACGCCGTCGATCACATCGGCCGGCGTCGGCGATTGGAACGGCCGAAAAATCTTCGCCTTTCGCATCTGCGCCACCGTCGCCAGATGCAGGTCGGGAATATTTTCCGGCGGCGCGTTGGCGGTGTATTGCCGCAGTTGATCGTACGCCTCGGCCAGTGTCATTTTGTCCAGCTTCGAGCCATCCGGAAGTTCCAGCGGCTTGGTGAGCATGGCGCTGGGATTGATGGTTTTGGCCATGTTCAACCGCGCAATGGCGACATCGGTTCGGCCGGGGATTTTCAGATAGTCGCGCGCCAGGGATTCAAGAATCTTCTCCCGATCCTTGCCGCCGCGGTCGAGAATTTGCCGCCAGACGATCGTGGCCAAGCGCCATTCACCACGGGCTTCAAAGATATTGGCGGCGGCGGAAGAATCGCTCTCGACAACCGTCGAGTTGGGATAAACCTCCGCCACTTTCAACAGCGCCTGCGGATCGCCGTCCATCAGGGCTTGGCCGCGCGCGGATAAAGCGGCTGATTCGTATTTTTCCATGTATCGCTTTTTCGCCTGTGGGCTATCCGTGACCAGTTTGTCGATCGAATCCTTCGCCACGACGCCGGCTTGGGAAATAATGTCGTTCTGGTCCTTCACGGAAACCAGTCGCATTGCATCGTCGGAAAGAATTTGCTGATAGAAATCCAATGCCGCGCCGATGTCGATGTACACGCCGTTGGCCATCGCCTGATCGAACGTCGCATGGTCCATGCGCACCTGCACCTGCTCGGCGGGAGTTTGCGCCGCCTGTGAGGCGATGTCGTAGAACCACTGGATGGTTTCAATCGGCTGCCCGCCGGGCGCGACCAGGCGATCGGCGAAATTCAGCGCATCGGCAAAACATCGCTGCCGCATTGGGCCGACCTGCAGATGATCCTTGCCACCGAGCAGATCAAACGCTTTGCCGAGGTGCGACTTGGCCTCGTCGAGCTGCCACGCCGCGAGCATGACCTCGGCATAATGCAGTTGCGGCAGCGGATCGGCCGGGGCGGCGGAAACTTCTTCATCCAGCTTGTGCCGGGCCGTTTCCAGATCGGTGTACACCGCCACCTGTTGCGCGCCGGCGATGATCATCAGATTCCCCGTGGCGATCACGTTACCCGGACCTTCGACGCTGGTGTCCCAATCGTTGACGGGAAAATCCCCGCTCATCTTGCCGCTGGCGATGTCGATGCGCTCCAGCGAGCTTTCGGTCGGAAGATAAACAGCGTCGGCGGTGACGAATCCGTGCCCCCGCGTGCTCTTGTCGCCGGCGCTTTTCCACGCGCCGGCAGGATGATCGTCAGGCTGATCCTGGTCGGGATCGTACTTTTGCCATGGAATGCACCAGACATGCTGGTCGCTGCCGAGGATCAATTTATCATGCAGGACGCCCAGCAGCGTGTCCGGGGCGGAATCGTTGGGGCGGTCGTTGGCATCGGCCAGCAAGTGGGTATTGACAGGAACGCGTTTTAATTCCTCTCCGCTGTCGGCGTCGTAGATGTAAACATTGCTGCCATCGTGCGGCGGCGGCATGAGAAATACCTTGCCATCCTGAATGACCAGCGGATTGAGGGACCACGGCTCAGGCGCGTTGACGACCGTGGGAGCGCCGAGCAACTGGATCGGACCGCCGCGGAAAAACACGCCGCGACGACCGCGGAAAAATGGCTGCATGGCCGTCGCCGTGTCATCGAGAGTTTGATCCCGATAGATGTTCAGCCAGATGATCCCGCCGGTGTACGCATCGAGGGCGGCGATCGCGCCGAGATTGGAGCCGACGAAAATTCGCCCGCCGGCAAACGAGAGACGCGGGAACGCATACATCACGATGGGATTTCCATCGGCGTCGAAGCTGACATCGGTGGTGGCGGCGCTGGCGATGTATTGGTTCCAGTTGTATTTGCCGGTGGTCAGATCGAAGCAGAAGACGTATGCGTCGCCGAGTTGAGTCCCCATGCTATTGGCGCCGATCAGCACGCTGTTGCCGACGATCAGCGGCGGTCCGCCGAAGCTGAGACCTGGTGGAACTTTCACGCTGTCGGGCAAATCGTGTGGCGAGACATGCCAAAGTTCCTTGCCGGTGTCGCGGTCGAGACAGACGAGGATGCCGTCCATCGTGTATCCGCTGCCGCCGATGATCTGCATCGGAAATGCGCCGTTGATGTTGGGGTTGAACGCATTGCTGGGCTGATACATCACTGCGGCGACGTGCTTGTCATCGATGCTGACTGCCAACTGGCGGCCCACCGGCATCGACATGGATGCCCCGGACAATTGGTAAGCGCCTTGCTGGCTGGGATATTGCTGCGCCCAGCCTGGCAGCGGCGCGCCGGTTTGCAGGTCGATTCCATAGATGCGGACGTTGTCCTGGAAGAAAAGCTGGCCATGATCGACGGCCGGCATCACACCCAGATCGGCGCCGGCCTTTCGCTGCTGGCGGTCCTGATTTTCCAGTTGATTTCGCTGGGTTTCATCAGCGACCCATTTCCAGGAGACCGGAGTCAATGGAATGCTGTAGAGCCGCGCGCTGGGCCGGACGGTTGAACCGGAAATCTTCCCGCGGCTTCCGTCGCCGCCGACGGTGGTCCAGGAATTGTCATCAACGGCCTGGACGATGTGTGTTGGCGTGGCCAGTTCGGTCTTGAGCGCATCGGCCAGCACGACATCTTTGCCGCCAATGGTGCCATGAACTTGTGCGAAATCGCGCTGCAATTCGCCGAGGCGCGAGGCGGCGTCATCGGTTTGCCCGCTAAGTTTGTCGGCCAGGGCGGTGCGATACAGCACCATCGGCCGGTCGTTGCCGAGATTGGGATGCCAATCCAAAAGCCGCCGGCCGATCTGCATGACGGAAGTGAAATCGCCGGATTCGAAGTCGATGTCCATTAAGCGAATCGCGGCGGTTTTGGCCGAGTCGGTGGGGAAGTAGAGGAGCATCACTTGATGCAGGGTGGCCGGATCGTTGGGCTTGGCGGTTAGAAGATTGGCGGCCGTGTTTTCATAAAGCCCGCGGTAGATGTCCAATCCTTCGGCCGGCCATTTGCACAGGGCGTTGCGGACGGTTTCGGTGACGGATGTGTATTGCCGATCCGAAGCGGCGGGGATCACGCGGTCGGAATATTTTTCGAGAATCTCCTGATAAATGTCCGCGGCTTTGGCCCATTCTTTCAGGGATTCCATGTGATGGGCGAGAGTCAGGCGGTCCATCGCCACGGAGGAATCGCGGACATAAACGCCGGAATTGTTGTCGGTGGTGTCGGTATCCGAGGGAGCGTTGGGATCGACCTGAGCGGATGAAAGGACCGAAGCGGCGAGAACAACTCCCAGGATTAGAAACCAACCTGCGAAGTTGCGAATCTTCCCGTCCATGGCTCCCCATATTAACCGATTGGAGGCGATGTTAATCGAAGTATTTTCCCCACAGTGGCGAAAGCTTGTTGATTTCTTCCCGGCTGATTTTCGCTTTTTCCGACCAGATTGCCAGCTTGAGGGCGCTGGTATGCGGGCAAGCGGACAGGACGGCTGGATCGGCTGCGATTCGCTCGATGGAACGCTGGATCAGCTCCATCGCTTTTCGAGCGGCGACATGCAGGTTTTCGATGATTTCCTTGAGCAAGGTCATGGCGTCGGCGTTGCCGGACTCCGGGGGTTTCCAGCAATCGTAATCCGTCACCAGTGATACCATGGCGTAGGGAATTTCTGCTTCCCGCGCCAGCTTGGCTTCTGGGACAAGGGTCATGCCGATCAGGTCGCCGCCCCAGAGGCGGTGCATCAGGCTTTCGGCGCGGGTGGAAAAAGCCGGGCCCTCCATGCAGACGTAACAGCCGCGATCGTGTACGCCGGGTTCGATTAATATTCGACGCAGAACCGGGCAGAATGGTTCGGCAAATTCAACGTGAACGGCGGCGTTGTCAAAAAAAGTGCTGATTCGGCGATGGGTGCGATCGATCAGTTGATCCGGAACGACCAGATCGCGCGGCTTGAATTCCTGCCGCAAACTGCCAACCGCGCCGGTCGCGAAAAGATGCGTGCAGCCGAGTTTTTTAAGGGCGAAAATATTCGCCCGCGCCGGGATTTGCGTTGGCGGGATCAGATGCCCGGGTCCGTGCCGACCCAGCAGCAGAATCGGAAGTCCCTTCCAGGTTGTCTCGATGATGTCTCCGCTGGGTTTGCCGAAGGGCGTTTCAATCTGATGGGACAGGGATTTGGTGTGTTCCGAAAACAAGTCCGCGATCCCCGTGCCGCCGATGATACCGATTTTGATGTTGTCCATGTCGTATCACCGGAAATTATTGAATTGCAGCGGTATTTTCGGCGGATTGGCCCGCAGATGGGCGATCACCGTCTGCAAATCATCTTTCTTGCTCCCGCTGACACGCAGGGCATCCCCCTGAATGGATGCGTTGACTTTCAATTTCAAATCCTTAATGCCCCGCTGAATTTCCTTAGCGGTGTCTTTGTCGATTCCGCTTTTCATCAGAACCTTTTGCCGCAGTGTGTTGTGCGTGGCCTGTTCAGGTTTTTGTGGGTCCAGCGACTTGGGATCGACGCCGCGCTTGATCATCCGCTCGACGAGCACCTTGCGAACGGCTTCCAGTTGCGGCTCGTTGTCTGCGGTCAGTGTCAATTCCTTGAGCTTCCGCTCGAAGGTGATCGATGCGTGTGATCCCTTGAAATCGTACCGCGTGGAAATTTCCTTGAACGCCTGATTGACGGCGTTGTCCATCTCCTGAAGGTTGATCTCCGAGACGATGTCAAATGAAGAATCGGATGGCATGAAAAACTCCGTGACCTACCGCAAAAACGCATCCGCCAATCCGCCGTCCACCGCGATAATCTGGCCGGTAGTTTTGCTGAGGCGATCGCTGAGCAAAATGAAAAACGCTTCGGCTTGATCGGCTGGCGTGATGGCGGATTTGGTGAGCGTGCGGCCGGCATAAAAATTCGCCAGTTTCTCTCGCAACGAATCGGTGGATTCACTTTCATCAAACTTGACGCTGTATTTTGTCAGCGAAGAGATCACGCGCTCGCGCGGAAACATGGCGCTGCCGTGCACGACCGTCGCCGGGGCCACGCCATTGACGCGCGCCAGCGGGGCTAATTCGACCGCCAATTCCCGCACTAGATGGCTCGCCGCCGCCTTGCTTGTGTCATAGGCCGTCATTCCCTTCTTGGCGACGACGGCGTTGGCGCTGGAGGTCAGAACGATGCTGCCTGGGAGATTTTGCTCGCGCAGCGTTTTGGCGGCTTCATCCGCGACGAGATACGCTCCGGTGACGTTGATCTTGAATGTCAAATCCCATCGTTCATCGGGAATATGGCCGGAGGTGTCGGATGGAACAGTGATTCCCGCCGTCACTGCGATTCCATCGATGCCGCCATAGGCGAGTGCCAATTCATCCAGCATGGCGCGGATGCTGTGTCGCATGGTGATGTCGCAGGAAAGCCCGACGGCGACGCCGCAATTGGAAATCCCCGTGCCCGCCACGCCGATTCCCGCGCCGAATTTGTCGGTGATGCTTTTGGCCGTCTCATCGGCGGCGGGTCTGTTCAGATCGACACACGCCACGTGCGCCCCCTCGCGAGCCAATCGTGCCGCCACCTCGCGGCCAATGCCACTGCCCGCGCCGATTACGGCCACGATTTTCCGAGCCATCTCCTTCTCGGCCGGCATTCGCTTCAGCTTTGCCTCCTCCAGCAGCCAATACTCGATATCAAATGCTTCCTGTTGCGGCAGCGCGACATATTGATCCATCGCCTCCGAGCCGCGCATGACTTCGACCGCACAGTTGTAAAACTCGGCCGTCACGCGCGATTCGCTCTTGTCTTTGCCCCAGGCGATCATGCCCAAACCGGGGATGAGAATCACCGTTGGATTCGGATCGCGCATCGCCGGCGAGTTGGAATGCTTGCACCGCTGGTAATAGGCGGCGTAATCCTCCCGATATTGCGCCAAGCCTTTTTCGATTTTCGTTTTCAGATCGGCGGCTGTTTCGGACTGTGGATTCCAATCGACGTACATCGGCTTGATCTTGGTGCGCAGGAAATGATCCGGGCAACTGGTGCCGAGTTCGGCGAGTCTCGGGGCGTCCTTGCTGTTGACGAAACGCAGGATCGTCTCATCCGACTGGATGGTGCCAATGAATCGTTTTTGCCGGCTCACTTGCCCGCGCAGCCATGGAAGGATTTGCGCGAAGAGATTCATCCGCTGATTTTCAGGTAGCGACTGATATTTCGCGCCGCCGAAGGTTTTCTCGCCTTTGTCATTTTTCTCAATGAATCGCGCGGCTTTTTCGATGAGATCGAGGGAGAGCAGATAACACGCCTTGTCGTCCTCGGCCCAGTTGATCAGGCCATGCTGGCCGAGGATCACGCCTTTGACATTGGGATATTTTTTGCAGATGTCACCGAGGATGAGGCCGAGATCAAAACCCGGCCGTTGCCAGGGTGTCCAGATGATCTCATCGCCGTAAATCTGCTGCGTGAGAGCCTTGGCATTTTTCGATGCCGCGACGGCGATGGCGGCGTTGGGATGCGTGTGATCGACGTGCCGAAAGGGCACGAAGGCATGCAAAGGCGTGTCGATGCTGCTGGCGCGGGGATTGAGGTTGAAAGTGCAATGGTTGTACATCGCGACCATATCATCCTCGATCGCCGACTTGGGTCCGCGCTTTTCCGCCGACTGATATTTCCGATTTAGATCGAGCACCTTGTTCAGATACAGCGACGAGAAATTCTCCCGCGTGCTGGTTCGAAGATCGCCGCCGGAGCCTTTGACCCAGAGGACATCGACCTGTTCGCCGGTGAGTGGATCGCGCTCGCGGATTTTGGAGCTGGTGTTCCCGCCGCCGGTGTTGGTGATGCGCAGATCGAAGCCGAGGATATTGGATCGGTAAATGAGCCGGCCGACGGGATCCAGCCTCGCGGCTTCCGTGTCGTTCCAGAGATTTTTCACAAACCGATAATCAGACCCAGCCATGCGTTTCCTCGCAATAAAGTGCAGAATTAGAGCGAATCATCATATTGTATTGCAGCAGCGATGGGGAGTGCCCCAAACCCATACAAAAATCTCGCCCGGCATTTAACAAATCCCACCGCTCCATTATCATCGTCCATCCGATGAACGAAGAAATAACAGCAAAAGTAGAGCAGGCGCTCGGTCGATTGATCGTGGAGCTTGGCCATGATGAATCCGACTTGTCACGCAAGGCTTCGGCGGTTATTTCAGAAGAACTGGAGCGAGGCAAGCGGGCCGCGGCGGAGGCGATTGCGGCCGCGCGGCGGATGCAGGAATCTATGCGGGCTGAGCGGGCGAATTGAAACGGGTTCTTTTTGGGCGGCATTCCATGACCAGTGAGGCAACGCAGGAGACAGTTCCGGAATCCGGCCCGGTCATCGCCAAGGCCGGCGTCTATTTCCGTTTCACGCGCTACATTATGTTCATCGCCCTTGTCGGATACGGCGCTCTTGCCATCCGCGATGGTTTTTTCACCTGGCCCAACTGGCCGATCACGCATCCGGATGAGACGCCCAAGAGCGATTGGGATATTTTTTTTAACCGGGCAATGGGCGTGGTGCTGCCGCCGATCGGGATCATTCTCCTAGTGCGGGCCTTGCGGCAATCGCGTGGAGAGTATCGGCTGGAGAACGGCGTGGTGCATGCGCCCGGGCATCCACCGGTGCCGCTTGATGCGATACAGGCGATGGATCGGGAATTGTGGGATCGCAAGGGGATCGCGTATGTGGAGTACGACCTGAGCAAAGCCCCGGGTCCGTCGCCGCCATCGGGAAAGTTGCAGGGCACATTTCGGCTGGATGATTTCGTTTATGAGCGCGATCCAATCGACAAGATTTTTGACATGATTGAGGCATCGTTGAAGGGGGAGCAACCCGCTCCAACGCCGCCGGTGGCTAAGGCTCCTCTGGAAGTGGCGGTTCCGAAACCCGTCGCAGCCGCGCCGGCGAGCAAGCCACGGGTGGCGAAGCCTGCAGTGGCAAAACCAAATCCCGCAGCGGCAACGCCGTCACGGCCCCGGCCTGCTGGCTCCGCGCCGCCGGCCCCTGCACGGCCACCGACTCGGCCGCCGCCGAAGGTCGGTTGATTCGCTTGCCTATCGCAACTTGATCGTCGCCAGGGCGATCATGGCCAGTGTCGCGGTGATGAGCCAGAAGCGGTTCACCACCTGCGTCTCGGCCCAGCCCTTTTTCTGAAAATGATGATGCAACGGCGACATCAGGAAAATTCGCCGGCCCTGCCCGTATTTGCGGCGGGTGTATTTAAAGAATCCGACTTGCAAAATCACCGACATTGCTTCGGCAACGAAAATTCCGCCGCAGAGAACGAGCAATAGTTCCTGACGAATAACGATGGCGATGTATCCGAGCAATCCGCCCAGGGCCAATGAACCGGTGTCGCCCATGAAAACCGTCGCCGGGTTACAGTTGAACCAGAGAAATCCCAGGCATGCTCCGACCATGGCGCCGGCGATCACCGCCATCTCTGCGCTGCCGGGAATCAGGGGGAGAAACAGATAATCCGGCAACGGCTTGGCGCCGAGGCGATATCCTTGCAGCAGGGCGAGAATCATGAAGGTGAAGCTAACGATGCCCGCGCAGCCGGCGGCGAGTCCGTCCAAGCCATCCGTAAGATTCACGGCGTTGCTGGTGCCGGTGAGGACGAGCGTTCCGACCACGATGAAGGCGATCGGGCCCATCTGGATTTCAAGATTCTTGAAGAACGGGAAATAGAGCGTGTGGCTGTGCGGATCGAGGCTGTTGTGATAGGTGAAGAACGAGAGCAGCACGCCCAGGCCGATCTGGAAAATGAATTTCTCGAGAGATGTGAGGCCCTGGCGGCTCACCTGCGTTCCCGGCGGCAACGAGGCGGCGCGGCGAACGGTTGTTAATTTCAGCCAATCATCCACCGCTCCCACAGCGCCGAGCCAGACGAGACAGATCACCGCCATGCGAACATAAAAATTGCTCAGATCGGCAAGCAATAACGTTGTCGTGGCGATGGAGAATATGATGAGAATTCCGCCCATCGTCGGCGTGCCGACTTTGTCGCGCATGATCTGATTCATGCGCTGCTCGTCGAACTTGGCAGTATCGCCGATCTTTTGCCGCCGCAGCCAGCCGATCGTGCCGGGGCCCATCACCATGACGACGGCCAGGCTGAGGATCACGGCGACGGTGGATTGAAACGTGACATCGACAAACACGCGCATGAACCCCAGCCGGTGTGCAACCAGCCACAGATAATGGGATTGCACGAGTAAATAAATCATGCGACCGAAGCGGTTGTTGGGCGGGCCGTGATCGCCTCGGCCACGGATTCCAGACCGATCGCGCGGGACGCCTTGAGCAACACCAAATCCCCGTCACTCAATCGCTCGACGATGATGGATGCCGATGTCGCATTCGGGAAATGCTCCACGTTTGCAATGGGAAATCCGGCGTGGATCGCCTCGGCGGCGATGTTCCGCGCCTCAGGCCCCACGCAAATCAACCGGTCGGGCCGGAATTTTCGCGCGGCCAGCCGGCCGATGTTGCGATGGCAATCCTCCGATGCCTTACCCAGTTCGCGCATGTCTCCGAGCACGGCGATCCGCTGACCGCGCGCGGGAAGCGCCAGCAATGTTTCCAGAGCCGCCTGCATCGATGCGGGATTGGCGTTGTAGGCGTCGTTGAGTACGCGAATTCCGCCGATCTCGGTCAATTCCAATCGCATTTCCGGCGATTTTGCCGAACGCAGGCTGGCGACAATTTGTTCATCGGGAATCTCCATCGCGCGGCCGACGGCGATGGCCGCCAGCGCGTTGGTGGCCGAATGTTTGCCGAGCATTGGGATAAACACACGGCCCACGCCGCCGTTCACATCGAAGCTGGTTCCATCATCGGTACATGAGATGTTTCGCGCGATCAGATCGTTGCCGGAAAGGAATCCGAAACAAATTCTTGTGCCCTCAAATCGGCTGACGGCCTTGAGCAAATCCTGGTCGTCGCCATTGACGATCAGGACACCGGCAGCGGACATGCCGTCGATCAGGGTGGCGTTTTCCGCGCGGACGCCGGCGATGTCGCGCAAGCCTTCCAGATGCTCGGCGGTGCAATTGGTGATGACGCCGATATCGGGGCGGCAGATGTTTGTCAGTCCCTTGATTTCGCCGGGATGATTGGTGCCCAGTTCCAGAACGAGATAATCCTGCTCCGAGTCTGCGGGAAAGATCGTCAGCGGAACGCCGATGTCGTTGTTAAAACTTTTGGGCGAAATGGACCCGCGGAAATTGCGGCGCAGGGCCGCATCAATCAGCCGCTTGGTGGAAGTTTTGCCGTTGCTACCGGCGACGGCGATGATTTTGCCGCGAAAGGATTTGCGGACGTGCGCTGCGAGCTGTCCCATGGCCGCGCGCGCGCTCGGCACGAGCAGCAGGGGAATGCCAACCGGATGCTCGGGTTCACGGTCCACCAGCGCCGCCGCCGCGCCATTGGCTTGGGCTTGGGGCAAAAAATTAAGGCCGTCGAATTTGTCGCCGCGGATCGCAACAAACAGGCATCCCCGTTGCATCTTGCGCGTGTCGGTGCCGACGGAACCGATCGACGGATCAGCGGCGCCGATGGCGCGGGCATTTAGAATCCGTCGGATTTCAGACAGTTGCAGTGGTTTCATAGTTCAGGCCGCAAACGCGCGCTGCAGGATCGTGGTCGCTTCCAGCGCGTCATCGAACGGAAATTTGTTGGTCCCGATAATCTGGTAATTTTCGTGTCCCTTGCCGGCCAGGAGGACGACATCGCCATCGGCGGAGTCGCGGAGAGCGCGCTCGATGGCGGTGCGCCGGTCCGGCTCGATGGTGACGGGTGTTTTGCAGCCCGCGGGGAATCCGGTGCAAATCTCGTCGAGAATCGAGCGGGCATCCTCGGTGCGCGGGTTGTCGCTGGTGACATAAACCGCATCGGCCAATTGCGAGGCGACCAGCGCCATCCTCGGCCGTTTGGTGCGATCGCGATCTCCGCCGCAGCCGAACACGACACGAAGTTTGCCGCGATTCAGCGGGCGCAGGGCCAGCAGAACATTCCGCAGCGCATCATCGGTGTGGGCATAATCGACGACCACAGTGAATGGTTGCCCGGCGCGCACGACCTGCAATCGGCCCGGCGCCGCAGGTGCATCCCGCAGAGCGTCGGCGATCTGGTGGACCGAGAGGCCAAACACTTCTCCCACCAGCGCGGATGCGGTGAGGGCATTGGCGATGTTGTGCCGGCCGATCAGGCTCATTTGCGCCTCGGCTTGTCCATCCGGGGTTTTCAGGATGAACCTTGAGCCATTTGCGGTGGCGAGAATGTCTCTCGCCTGATAGTCGGCCGCGCGGGAAATTCCGAAACTGATTCCACGGCAGCGGCATTTTTCCAGCATGACTTCGGACCACGCATCATCCGCATTCACAACGGCCACCGCCTGCAATCCCAGCATCCCGAAAAGTTTTGCCTTGGCATCCGCGTAGTTTTCCATCGTGCCGTGATAATCGAGGTGATCGCCTGTGAGATTCGTAAAAGCAGCCCCGGCGAAATGCAGGCCGGCGACGCGGGATTGATCCAACGCATGGCTGGAGACTTCCATCACGCATGCGGCGCAGCCGTTGTCGCGCATGTCGGCAAGCAATCGGGCGGTGTCCACCGCGCGCGGCGTGGTCATGACAGCGGGGCGTTTGGTGCGGCCGTCGTCAACTTCGACCGTGCCAATGAGGCCGCAGGAGAGATTCATTTTTGCCAGCAGATGGCGGACGAGATAAGTGACGGTCGTTTTGCCGTTGGTGCCGGTGATGCCCAGCAGACGAATCTTGCGGCTGGGATGGTCGAAGAAAATATTGGCCAGTGCCGAGGCGTAGGAAGCGGGATCATCCAGCGGCACCTGGGGGATCGGACATTGGGCGATGCGCATGGGCGCGACGACCGCGGCCGCGCCGCGCTTAGCAGCCTCAGCGACGAACTGCACGCCGTTGGTATGGGCACCGGGCCGGGCGATGAAGAGATCGCCGCGACTGACGAGCCGGGAGTCCTCGCAAATTCCATGAATTTGCACATCCGGCACATCTTCCAGATTTAAATGCGGGTTAAATTCTCGAAAAAGCTGATGCAGATACATCGGGACATCCCTTTCCCAATGACGGCAAGAGGCGTTGAATCAGACAACCGTGCCTGACCGACATGATTTTACATTAGATTGTCGCGGATGCAATGGGATGAAATACAAAGAGATTGAACCACCAAGCCACCTATCGCTGGCTTCGCCAGTCATCCAAATGACGGACGACAGTTCGGAACTGAGCGGAAGAATATTTTTATCGGTTGCGATTCCCGCGCCGACGAGCGGGTACTAGCTCGAATGGGTGAGATGGCCGCCGCCTCGAAACCCGCTGGCTGGCCCGGCGACGTTCGCGGCGGCATTTTCGATGGGACGAGTGGGAGAGAGTGTCCCGCCTGCGGCGGAGGGATGCTAAGGAGTTTCGCGCCGAAGCGCGACCTCAACCGTCCAATGCAGCCCCGCTCGTCCGACCTGCCCTGGGGATTTCTAAGGAACACGGCTCTTGCTCTTCCAGCGGGAGGTCGGACTTGGGGCGTGACGGACGGTTGAGGTCGCGCCTGAGCGCGAAACTCAACTGCATCAGTCGCCGAAGGCGAGAACCCCATTCCGTCCCATCGAGAAGGATCGCCCGACCGTCGCCGGGCCAGCCAGCGGGTTTCGAGGCGGCGGCGCATGTCCGTATACGAGCCAATGCGTCTTCGTCGGCGCGGAAATCGCAACCGATAAAAATATTCTCTGTCCAATTCAAAGCCGGAAGCAAGCGCTGGGTGACTTCGTGGTTCAACTTCTTCTCTTCAGAATTGAAATTCAGCGGTCAGCCTTCGCCGCCGCCGAGTTCGCGGGAGCGGAAGCTCCAGAGGCCGGCGCAGAGGGCGAAGGTGACGTAGGCAATGGCGTTGAGGCCGGCAATGCCGACGTAGCTCCAGAGCATCGACAGGGGGATGGCGGTGCGATCCTCATCGCTCGCGGCGCTGGCGATTTTTATGGTGGAGAGAACGGTCAGGCCTTTGAGGTCGAAAGTGCCAAGATATGGAATCACCAGGCTGATCAGCCAGGCGAATCCCTTGAGCGTCGGGGATTTGTCGGCCAGCGGGCCGGTGGCAATGGGGAACAGATAGCGGGTCAGGTTGCCGGCCAGATAGAGAATAATCACAGTGGGAAGATTCACGACGAGGGAGAAACGGGTGGATAAGACGACCCCGACGGCGGCGAGCACGCTGATTTGCAGCCAGGTGAGGACGAGTTGGGGGGCGATTCCGGCGATGTCGGACATTCGCCAAGCATATATTTTGGCTTGCACGAGGTCGTTGAGCGAGGAGGCGGTGAGATAGTGATCAGCCGGAACGCGATACCAGGTCATGCCCAGCAAGATGATTCCGAGGATCGCTACACCAAGGGCCGATGCGAAAATGATCCCGACATATTTTCCGATCAACACTTCCCAGCGGCGTACCGGCTTGCTCATGAGCGTGAGCATGGTGCGGTCTTCGATTTCCTCGTAGATCGACTTGCTGGTGGTGAAGAGGGTGGCGAGCAGGACGACGAGCATGATCACGTCCAAGCCGACGGATTTGTACATTTTAGTGTCGTCGCCGAGCGTGAAGAAGGGGAGCAGGCCGTAAATGATCAGCGTCAGCGTCCCCAGCGACATTAGCAGCGCGTAAATCGGCTGCATGATAGCTTCGAGAAACGTGTAGCGGGCGATGACGCTGAGTCGGTACATGGGGTAAAAAAGTCTATCGGAAGGGAAAGGGAATGCAAATACCGACGCTTTTTGACCGCCTGCTGGGTAGTGTCCTAATTCGAATTTTTCGGATTTACTTGCTCGGCTCCGCATTCTGGGCACCTATTGGGCGTAGCCCTAATGTCGTAGCCGCAGTTTTGACATTTCCCATCGATCTTCCATATCAAGCCCCGTAGTTCTCGCCACTGTTTCCGACCTCGCTTAAACCCCACCACCAAGCATACAATCGCAACGATAATCCAAAAACAAAACACGAAGATGAAAAATCCCCGGCTTTCGGCATTCCTGGCAATCCGTAAAGACAGATATGCAAGGCCAGAAACGAGCCACACGCTCAATAACCTTCGCCAGTAGGGGTATTCATGTCGGTTCATTCATGGAAATATTATCGTCCGCCCACGAAAAATCCGCCCATCAGAAAAGCCGGCAGATCCGCGGTTTGACTACCCTTGGCGCGGCGTCGTTACACCGATCCAGCATCGTCCCGACACAGAATTTCAAATTGGGACACTACCCACTGCTGGATAAACGATCTATCGCCGTCGTCGGATACCCTGGAAGAATATATGTGTCGGTTGCAGTTTCCGTGCCGACCGGCCCGGTTGGCTCGTATGGGTAACACCCCTGACGCTGCGAAAACCACTGGCTGGCCCGACGACGTTCGCCCCGACATTCTGCGATGAACAAAAATGCGGAGTTCCCGCCTGCGGCGATGGATGCGGAGGATTTTCGGCCACGGGCCGACCCTCAACCGTCCGTCACGCCCCATTGTCCGACCTTCTATGAAAATCCGTTCCTGGTCAAGCCATGTTCAGGCGGAAGAGGCTTACGAGGCGGGGGTTTGGGGGCGGAGCCCTCAAGCCTGGACGCGACGCACGTTTGGAGGATCGA
>JBEKUH010000091.1:0-16415 GCA_049515255.1 Tepidisphaeraceae bacterium
CATCGATGGCGTGATGTTCGACAACATGCATGAATCGGCCTCCTTGCCAGAGTTGCCGGTAATCATGCCACAAAAAAGCACCCCGCGCGCGGGCGCGCATTTAAAAAATGGAAGCGGTATAAGATTGAACTTGTCTCGCACCTGCCCATCTATCTTGATCTGATCTTCCACCGCTTGAGTAAAACAACTCGCGAGATAAACGGTGTAACACCGCGGATTCCTGACCAATGCTTTGGCGAACGTCTTTTTGGCCTCGCCATAACGTGATTGCGCTCCGTTCTTGTCGAGGCTGCCCTTTATTTCGATAACAATTCGCTCGATGCCCTGAGGATCGACGAATCGTATATCCGGCTCGCTGGCGAAAGTGATTGTCCATCCCGAAACGAGTTTGAATGTACCGGAGTCTTCCTTGATGCCCAATCCGGATTCCGAAATATGCGTTGCTATTATTTCCTCTACCGCCTTCGCGGCGCCCTTTCCGACAACATTTGCCCAAGTGCCCTGTAACTCCGTCCCGAGCTCGGCGAATGCGACGTCTCGCGTCGCGGCGATATCCACGGCGGCCATTTGCTCGATCACGTTCGAAATTACGCCGTTCAACGTCCGGGCGAAACCACGCGCCAATTCATCGTTCATCGAAATCGCCGAGGCGCGCTCAAAACGGCCGGTCGGAAAGCCCAATTGAGACATGCCTTTCTGCGAGATGGCGACCAGATTACGGTAATATGCGACGGTGCGTGGATGCTTGGTTAGGATGTCAGGATGTGCGAAGAATTTGTGCGGCTGAATTCTCTGAGCTTTGGTTTTCTCAAACGCGTTTTTGGAAATACCGAGATCTTCAATGTTCCATTGAAGCGTTCGGGGATCGAAAGTATCGATCTGCGCGAACAGCTCTCGCATCCGAGAGTTTCTTACCCCGTTGTGAAATAGATTCGCTCGAGCCGAATAAGCCTTAACAAGAGCAGCGTGGAGAGGGAGGTCGGTTGGCTTCTTGGCCATGCTAAATCTTTTCCCACACATAGACGCATTTGCGGATTTCCTGCCGCCCGTGATTCCCCATTTGCTGGCTGCTGTTGCCCTTGCCGCGCGGAAGCGTCCAAATATGCCGTGCCGCCAACCCGTTCGCCTCGGCAAAATCAGAAAGGATTAGATCAACGGGAATCTCCTCGCCGGCGTATCGAACATTATCGTTCACAATCACGGCTCGCCCCCCCGTTTCAACACACGGGCCAACTCACAAATGACAAACGCCATTTCGTAGAAATAATTCCGGACCATACGGGTAATGTTGTCATTATTAAGCTGGTCTGCGGCCTTCAACATCTCAAGATATTCTAGCACTTCCCCAAGCGCACCTTGATCTCGAAAAATCCCCTCGACCCTTTCCCATCGCGACAATTCTCCGCGGCGGGCATATATGCTCTTGATCTCGGAAATCTTTTCGTAATTCTCCACAGTGCAGGAAAGCATCCGCTGGCGGAGCCGTCCGATTTCTTCGCGGCTCATTCCCAGAAACACGAGTTCAAGGGCGTAAGTTCTCGTGTAATCATACCGATTACAGTAAGGCGGGGAGGTAATGACTAGATCGACTGAATCGTCTTCAATGGTTGGCAGTATATCGAGGCACGATCCGCGATGAAGGTCCAGCGAACCCAAGGATGTTGGCGCTGATACAAATAACTCCCGGCCCTGCAAATCGTCGAGCATTTGTTCCAACTTTTCGACAATCGCGTCCTTAAAGCCAGGAATCTTACCTTTGTCAAAGTCCTTTGTGCCCCGCGCCCGCGCCGAACGGTGATCCCAGCGAAGGTATTGGCCGTCTTTCCGGGTATAGCTCACGGGCTCGAGAACGCTGAATGCCGGGGCGAGCATGAGCGTTTGTACCGGACCCGGTTCAAACTCTTTTCGACAAAACTGGGTGAACCGTAATAATCCTTCCGAAGTTCTCGTGGGAAACGCGCCCCGAGTAATTGGCACCAGCTTAAATGGATCGGTCCCCGCAAATTTGCCCTCAAACGAGAGCGTTCGGATGGAACGCACCGCCTGCCGGAACGCGTCCAAGTCCACTTCCTCGGCCGCCAGACGCGCCTCGATCGCGAAGCAACCCACCGGCAGCACCTCGATTCCCAACGCATCCCATCCCCGCTCCCGAGCTGCAAAGAGACCCGACCCCGCTCCGGCGAACGGATCCAACACGATTCCTGGCTTACCTCCGAGTCGATTCAGGAAATAATGAACCAACGGCGCTGAGAATCCCTCTTTATATTTGAACCAAGAGTAGAACGGCAGCGCGCGGTTCGCCTGAAAGCTAACGAGTTGCCTGTTTAGATCAGGGTTGGTTGAGATTCTGTCGGCAAACTGTGCATGCAGACGGTCGCGCTGGCGAGTTGCCGCACCTCGAAGGTTCTTCTTTTCAATTGAGATCGATGGCACGGATCAAGCATACTCTTGTTTCATGATGCCGCAAACACATTCCCCGCACGTGACAAGTCTCGTAAGATGACCTACGTGCAATTGAGCATCAAACTCTTCGGCCCCGACCGCCGCGCTATCGGAGCAGACGAATTACCCGTGGAAGTCCCGCGATTGCCGATCACCTGCGCGGAGCTGCGTAAGCGAATCGCCGAGGTTGAGCCGCGATTGGCGAAGTCGCTGGGTCATGCGCGGATCGCGGTGAATTGCGATTTCGCGGCGGAGGATGCGCTGATTCAGCCGGGTGATGAACTGGCGATCATTGCCAATGTCTGCGGCGGGTGAATTGGCTCGTGCATTTTTATGAACCTCCAAATCCGCATCGTCGATGGCCCGGTTCCGCCGATGGATTTGTGGGATGTCCCAGGCGCGGGGGCGATCATTTCTTTTGCCGGGAATGTTCGGCCGACCGAGCACGATCAGCCGATCCATGGGCTGGAATACGAGGCCTATCAGCCGATGGCCCAGCGGCAGATCGAAATCATCGCGCGGGAACTGATCGAATCGCATAAACTGCTGGGCATGCGGATCGAGCACAGCGTCGGCTGGGTGCCGGTCGGGCAGTGCTCGTTTCGACTGGAAATCGCCGGCCGGCACCGCGCCGAGGCGCTGTCGGCCATGGCGGAGTTTATCGACCGGCTCAAACGCGATGTCCCAATCTGGAAAAATTCCAAGTGAACCGGCCGAGCGGTTGATCGAAATGTCCGCGCGGCTCGCGCCGGTGGCGGATCAAGCGGTCGATCTTTCGCTCGCCGCGGGATGCGTGTTGGCACAGGATGTCCGGGCGGATCGGGATCACCCGGCATGTGATGTGAGCGCGGCGGATGGATATGCGATCTACATGCGGCAGGCGGTTGTCGGCGAGCAGAAAATCGCCGCCATATCGCGCATCGGCCACGAGCCGCCGCTCATGCCGGATGTTGGCGTGGTGAAGATCGTCACCGGCGCCGCCGTCCCCGCCGGCGCGGAGGCGATCATCCGCCGGGAAGAAGTCGAGGAATATCCGGATCACATTCTGATCAAAGTTCAGCCAACGCTGAAATTGGGCCAGGACATCCGTCGCCGCGCCGACAACGTGCGCGGTGGCGAAACGATCCTCCCATCGGGAATCATCCTCGGCCCCGCGCAGATGTCGGCACTGGCGAGTTTCGGCATCGGCCGACCCCGGATTTATCGGCCGATTCGAGTGATGCTGATCGTCAGCGGCGATGAATTATTGCCCGTGGATTCGCGGCCGCAGCCATGGCAGGTGCGCGACAGCCACTCCTCGGCCGTTGCCGCGATGTTCTCAAATGTGAACTGGATCGAATGGCTCGGCGTCCGATCGGTCCCCGATAAATTGCCGCAAATCGTCGCGACTCTGTCCGATGCCATGGAGAAATGCGATGCCGTGATCCTCAGCGGCGGTGTATCCAAAGGAGATCGCGATTTTGTTCCAGCCGCCATCAAACAAGTCGGGGCCGAAACGATTTTCCACGGCCTGCCCATTCGTCCCGGCCGGCCAATGATCTCCGCCATCGGCCCGCGCGGTCAGGCGGTTTTTGGATTGCCGGGGAATCCTCTGTCTGTTCTGGTGACGGCCCGAAGATTCGCCAGCATTGCATTGCGAAAACTCGCCGGCTTTGCCGGCATCGACCCGCCGATGCCGCGCGTGTCGCTGGTCTCGACGGACGCCGCCCATCCGAAATTGTGGATGTATCCGCCGACCATTTTGGAATCCGACGGCCGCGCCAAAATCATCCCCGCCCGCAGCAGCGGCGATCTGGTAACGGCGGCGAAATCGGATGGATTCGTGGAAATCCCACCGGGCGAAAGCGCGCCAGAGCGGGTGCCGTTTTATCGGTGGAACGGTCTTTAGATTATCGTGGAGTTTCGATTGAGAGTTTCTCGCTATGGAGACGGAGATATTTTGAGATTTCATCGGGAAAAACGAGATGAAGAATATCCAAATTATTGACGGGGCGGAAAACTGTAGTTTTTCGATCTGTTTGGTTGACGATGACGACTTTGCGGAGATACTTCCCGGCCCAGGTCAGGACGTGGAATTCATCGAAGATCTCACCAAAAGGGTGGGAAAGACGCGCGCGTCTGAACTCGTGGCGCGATCTACGACTAGGCGAATTCGCAAGCAAACAGCCATGGGAATTCGCGGAACACTATTTTTTGAATCCTCGAAACGGCGGAAGTATTTTCCAAACAAGCGTGAAGACGATATTGATAAGCCCGATTTTTACTCGCCGTCAGAGGGCAGATAGGAATTGGTATCATTCCAATCGCTGAAATCCTCCGCTGGGAGCAAGTTAATCGCAGCGGCCATCGACGCGGCGACAACTTCGTCGGCCCAATCTAAACGCTCGATGAATTCTTCGACTTCATTCTCCATGGATAGCGGATGGCAGGGGCGATAGTAATTGGCAAACGATCTCTCGACAATCACGCCCACTGGGTCGAGGACGACCCGGCTTTTTGACCAGATTGCAGCTTGTCGCCCGCGCCCACTTCGCGTCAAATGATTGATTGAAAATGGCCAAGCGGCTGTCTCATCTCGATGAAAAAGGCCATGTGCGCATGGTGGATGTCAGCGCCAAATCAATCACCACCCGCCGGGCGGTGGCGGAGGGGCGGGTGAAAATCTCGCGGCAGCTTGCGAAGATGATTTCGTCCGGCTCGGTTCCCAAGGGTGATCTTTTGGCGGCGGTGCGATTGGCGGGGATTCAAGGTGCAAAAAAAACCAGCGAGTTGATTCCGCTATGTCATAATCTGCCGCTGGAACAAGTGGATGTGCAGGCGTCGGTGCGGGGGAGTTTTGTGAAACTCAGGGCGACGGTGATTTGCGTGGGTCGGACGGGCGTGGAGATGGAAGCGCTGACCGCTGTCGCCGTCGCGGCGCTGACGGTGGTGGACATGGGCAAGGCGATCGATCCAGCAATGGTCATCGGGCCGATCCAACTTGTTGAAAAAACCGGGGGCAAAACTAATTTCCGGAGGCGGGCATGAAACCGATCACGGCGGCGGTGTTAACATGCTCCGATCGCTGCTCACGCGGGCAGGCGGTGGATAAATCCGGGCCGGCGCTAGTGGAGATTTTGCAGAAGCAGCTTTCGGTAGAAGTGTTGACGACGGCGATTTTGCCGGATGAGGCGGAACAAATCTCTCGGCAGATTCGTGCATGGGCGCTGGATTCTCCGAAACCCGATCTGATTCTCACTACCGGCGGCACCGGGCTTTCGCCGCGCGATGTCACACCAGAGGCGACGGCAAAACTTCTGGAACGCCGGCATCCGGGATTGCTGGAATTGGCGAGGTTGCGTTGCTTCGCCAAAACGCCCAAGGCGTTTCTCTCTCGCGGTGAAGCGGGGACGCTGGGAAAGACGTTGATTGTGAATCTGCCCGGCTCCCCGCGCGGAGCGAGCGAGTTTTTGCAGGCGATGGCGGACATCCTGCCGCATGCGATCGACACAATACGAGGCGAGGCAGTCGAAGAGCAATCATGATGCGAAAATGGATATAGCTGATTTTCGCGCTCATGATTCCATTGTTTGTGTAATAGAATCGTCTACGGCGCCGATGCCGTACTCGTAGAGGGGTGATCTTCCGTCCAATCGCCATCTCTGTGTATTTCCACGCCGGGGAGTTTTGCCGCCGTTTCCTTTATGCTTTCATCATCCCAAAGTGGTCCATACACTTGAATGTAGGATAGCCGGGGTAATCCCGTCAGTTCCTGCACGCCATTGGGGGTAATCCTGGAATCGTCCAGGGCCAGAGTTTCCAACGTTTTCAACCGATTAATCGAAGGGATTGAAGCATCGGTTATTCCTGGACAATCAAGCGCCAAATCCAGAACGCGTATGCCTTGAAGCGCGGGGACCAATCGTCGAAAGCGTTCATCATCCAAGCCCGATCTCTCGTTAAACATTTCTGACCTTGAGTCGCCAAAAAATTCTCTCCAGGTACCTTCGTCCATCGTGCCGGCTCCGGCATTGCCTAACGCCATATGGTCTGGGCAGCTGCAACCGGAGCAAATGATCGAAAGAAATACTCCCAGAAAGCACAAGACTAGACGCATTGATGTATTGTACTTCCCCCGCACGAGGAGGCGAATTCAGGTTCACATGCCTTCGTTCTCGGCGGTACATTGGCTAAAGCCGATCTAGACATCTTTGACTCAATGGACGATGTTACGGCTGGCTAATCCCAAAAGGCGGTGTCGAACATGCGGCGTTATTCGATTTGGCATGACGGGTCGCAATGGAAAATGTTGGTCGCCCTTCTGGCGGTGGCTTTGGCGAGTTGCTCCCGCTCGTCCGCGCCGCCGGTTGCCAGTCATACGCTTCGGGTTTTCGCGGCGGCTTCGCTGACGCAGCCGTTTACTGATCTGGCGAATCAATTTCAGGCCTCGCATCCGGGCGTCAATGTCGTGCTCAATTTTGCGGGATCCAACGATTTGGTCACGCAAATCGAGCAAGGGGCTGGTTGTGATATTTTTGCATCGGCCAATCAGACACAAATGGATGCGCTGCAGAAAGCGGGCGGGGTCGATTCGTCGAGTATCACGCTTTTCGCCACGAATCAATTGGCGATCATCGTGCCCAAAAAAAATCCGGCGGATATCACCGAGCTGGCCGATCTGGCCAAGCCGGGCATCAAACTGATCGTGGCCGATCCGGCGGTGCCGGTGGGGAGTTATCTGCTGACGCTATTACAATCCGCCAGTGCGTTGCCGGATTATGGGCCGGATTTTTCGGCGAAGGTGCTGGCCAATGTGAAGTCCAAGGAGGAGAACGTGAAGGCGGTGGTGGTGAAAATCCAACTGGGCGAGGGGGATGCGGGAATCGCATACACGAGTGATCTGGTTGGCAACAATGACTTGGCGGGAGTTCCGATTCCGGGCAACATCAACCCAATCGCCAATTATCCCATGGCGATCGCCGCGCACGCGGCTGAGCCGGATTTGGCGAAAGATTTTGAAGCGTTGGTGATGTCGCCGGCGGGGCAAAATGTGCTGGCACTCCACGGATTTCTTCCTCCTCCATCCAAGTGAATGAAGAAAAACATAGTCCGAAGGCGCGGTGGGGCAAAGCGCTTTTGCCGCTGGCGGGGTTGCCGCTGCTGGTTTTGCTGATCGTGCCGATGGGGGCGCTCCTGGCGCGGATTAAGCCTTCGGATTTTGCCCACGAATTGACCGAGCCGGCGACGGCGCAGGCGATGTGGCTGAGCCTCTTCACCAGTTGCGCAGCCGTGATCATCTCCGTTTTGTTCGGAACACCGGTGGCCTATCTGCTGGCTCGACGCCGATTCGCCGGGCGGATGATTCTGGATACTTTGATCGATCTGCCGACCGTGCTTCCGCCGGCCGTCGCGGGGATTGCGCTCCTGATGACCTTCGGGCGCGGCGGATTATTCGGGCCGATCCTGACTCGGCTGGGGATTCAAATCGTTTTCACGCCGATCGCGGTGGTATTGGCACAGACATTCGTGGCCGCCCCGTATTACGTGAAATCCGCGGCGATTGGGTTGGCGGGTGTGAGCCGAGATCTGGAATCGGCGGCGGCGCTGGATGGGGCATCGCCGCTGCAAGTGTTCCGGGGGGTTACGGTTCCGGTGGCCTGGCGCGCTTTGGTCGGCGGCGCTGCCCTCTGCTGGGCCCGCGCGCTGGGCGAGTTCGGCGCGACCATTATCTTCGCCGGCAACTATCCTGGCCGAACGCAGACCATGCCGTTGGCGGTGTACATTGGATTTCAGATTGATCTGAATCAGGCGTTGGCTTTGGGGGCGGTGCTCTTGGGGATTTCGTTTACTTTGTTGATTGCGATTCGCTGGACATTGCGGGGAAGATGATTTTTGCTTTTAGCCGCGTCGCTTGGCGACGCGCGGATGCGGTGGACGGCCGGCCTCTTGCAAATAAATCGCGTCGCCAAGCGACGCGGCTAAAAGTGAATTGTCCGAAAGAGACTTACCCCGCCACCTTCGCCGCCTTGCGCACCTGTTCCTGCATCACGCCCATGTTGCGGAATTTCTCATATCGGCATTCCAGCAGATCGTCGATCTTGGATCGCTTTTTGCCCCCGGTCAGTTCTCGCAGGGCTTTGGCGACGGTTTGTTCGATACTGTGGGCGGCGGTGTGGGGGTCGCGGTGGGCGGCGCCGAGGGGTTCGGGAATGATCGCATCAATGATGCCGAGCTGTTTGAGGTCTCGGCTGGTGAGTTTGAGGCTTTCGGCCAGTTGGGCGGCGCTGTCGTTGTTTTTGAAGAGGATGGCGGAACATGCTTCGGGGCTGATGACGGAATACCAGGCGAATTCCATCATGTACACGCGGTCGGCCACGCCGATGCCCAGTGCCCCGCCGCTGCCGCCTTCGCCGATGATGATGCTGACGATGGGCGAGCGAAGCCGGGACATCTCCATGAGATTCCGCGCGATGCTCTCAGCCTGTCCGCGTTCCTCGGCTTCGATGCCGGGATAAGCGCCGGGGGTGTCGATCAGCGTAACCACCGGCAATCCAAACTTCTCCGCGAGCTTCATGCAGCGGAGCGCCTTGCGATATCCTTCAGGATGGGCCAGCCCGAAATGGCACTTGACCTTTTCCTTGGTGTCCCGGCCCTTGTGATGTCCGATGAGAACGACCTTTTGCCCGCCAAGGCGAGCCAGGCCGCAGAGGATGGCGGGATCGTCGCCGAATCGGCGGTCGCCGTGCAGCTCGCGGAATTCCGGGCAGATCAGATCGACATAATCCTTAAACTGCGGCCGCTGGGGATGTCGAGCGACCTGAACCGTTTCCCAAGCGCTGAGATTGTCGTAGGTCTTGCGAAGCAGCGAGGTGTAATTGTTGCGAAGCTGGCGAAGCTCCTTGGAATAATCCACCTGGCGTTGCTGCTGGAGGGCCTCGAGTTCCTGAATCTGGGTTTCGAGCTGGCCGAGATGCTTCTCAAATTCGAGCATATGCCGGGGCGTCGCGCGGCCATTGGAGGAAACTGGCTTGGCTGCAACCGAAGCGTTGGTCGAGGCTGATTCTGTCATAGACTGTCTCCGCCGCTGCCCGATTGGAATGCTTGGGCTGACGATCACGGGCCGTTTAGCCGGCGCGGGTCGCTTGGCAAAGGCCAACAGGGTAGACATAAGTCGATCTCCGATCAAGATTATCGGCAGCAATCGCCAGGGGAATTGAAGGGAAATACCCATGTAAGGCATTTAACAGTAAATATTTACGGTTTATTCGGGCTGGGTATGGAATGGGCCGGGAATGGGGTGGATGGATGGAAATGGCGGGTCTGATTGCTACCTACGGCGAAAAACGGCGAGCAATTCCTGGCCGCTATGGGCTGTCGATTCCACCCCAAGCGCCCAATACTTCATTGCGCCAACCCCGTACAGGAACATCCGCACCGACTCCTCGGCCCAGAACCGGGGGGTAGAGCCGAAGACGCGCATGGCCCGGCCGAAGAATTGGCATTCATGGTAAAGAAACTCGTCACAGAGCCAGTTGGCATCCCAGGTGTCGCGCGATGTAACCGAGACCACATCCAGACCCGCCCGCCCTCCGGCGGCTCGCACGCTCGGCTCATTCAAATGAACCGTATGCACGAACGGCTCCTGATACCAGGTCCATTGCTCCCTCAGCCGGCGAAATGCCGAGCATCCGGAATTGGGCACCGCGACCACGATCAATCCATCGGCTTTGACCAGCCGGGCGGCCGATTCCAGAAACTTCACCGGATCGACGGTGTGTTCCAGACAATGCCACATGGTTATGAGATCGAAACTGTCGTTACACAGGGGATCGGTCCCGGCGAGTTCCTGAAAATCGCCCTCGGCAACCTTCAGGCCATAGTGCGACCGGGCGAACTCCGTCGCGGGAGAGGCGAAATCAGCGCCCAGGGTTTCCCATCCATCGCGCTTGGCGTGAATGAGAAAATGCCCATGCCCGCAGCCGATGTCGAGCATCCGCCGGCCGCCGCCTTGAAATCGCCGCAGCATCCGTCGCATCCGCCGCCAGCGATGCCATGCCTGGATTTTCTTGAAGGCTTCGTGTCGTTTAAACCAGGTGTAATTGTAAAACTCGCCGTAGAATCGCGCCAGCTCCGCCGGTGTTGGGCGCGGCCAAGTGAAATATCCCCGGCATTTCTGACAACTGTAGACCGCAAATTCGCGCCCCCCAAACGGCAACGGCCATTGCCGATCCGAAAACAGCGGATTGGGCCCGCTCTGGCAGATCGGGCAGCGATTGGAGAGATCACCTTGGTTCATGGGCCGGCCAAACGACCAACTTTACACCTGAATGAACTCCATATCCTTGATGATTTGAAATTGGCTTTTCCAATCCCGCTTGGGCATTGTCAGATCACCGGAGGCATCTCGGAATGGGCGGGTTCCGCCGTTGACATCGCCGACGCCTTCGAGGAAATCGCATCCGGAAATGTTTTTGAGGAAGCCATCAGGGAATGCGGAGGGATTCGCAAAAAAAGCGTTTCCTCCGCTATATTCCACGGAAAGAAACTGATACCCGTAGCCGGCCACGAGTTTCCGCCAGGCGGCAATCGAAACCCCGTAATACATCCCGCTCGGATGCGCCTCCAAACGGCTGAAGACATCGCGGTATGGAATGGTGATGGCCGCGTCCGGCCCGAAAGCGCTGTTGTATTCCACCGTCAGAACCTTGGGCCGAAATCCCAATTCCAGCACCTTTTGCAGAATGTAATAATCAATGCCGTCGATATCGATGATGAACAGGTCCACATCCTGAAAAGGGCACATTTTCATCAGCGAGGCGACATTCCGGCGATCCACCATGAGGTTGATCGGGTGGACATTGCAGACCCAATGGCCGTTGACGACGCGGGAACATTTGCGGGATTGGACGGGATTGCCCTCGACCATCACCCCCGCGTAGCTGCGCGCGACGGCAAACCAACTGGAACAGTTCTCCAATCCATCCGCCGAACCGATCTCGAAGAAGAATCTGTTTCGGCTCTTCAGATTGGAGATCAGATAATCGTGAATGCCATCCTCGCCGTGCTGGCTGAAGCCGGCGAATTCCCAGGTGATGGGATTGGTCGGATCGATTTGGCGTGTGGCGGCAGTGGCGGCTCCACGAGCCATGGCCGCGCCGATGCGGGACTCAATTTCCAAGCCCTCATAGCGGTTGAGAATCTTTGTTTTCAGCTTGCCGAGCACGGATTTGCGAACCTAGCAGAACCGCAAATAGGGGTCAATTTGGACGGAGGACGGCAATCCGACTAAACTTCTCCCGCAATTGCTCCATGAGTGAAATCGCCATAAAAATCGAGGGTTTGGGCAAGCGCTACCGCATCGGTCAGCGGAAGAAATACAAAACCTTCCGCGAGTCGATCGTTTCTGCCGCCACCAGTCCGTTTCGGCGTTTGACGGGGAATCCAGGCGAAAATGGAGAGGCCAGTTTCTGGGCGCTGAGGGAGGTTGGCTTTGAAGTCCGCCAAGGCGATGTGGTTGGCATCATCGGCCGAAATGGCGCCGGCAAATCCACGCTCCTGAAAATCCTCTCCCGAATCACCGAGCCGACCGAGGGCCGCGTCGAGATCAGCGGTCGAGTGGGCAGCCTGCTGGAAGTGGGGACTGGTTTTCATCCAGAATTGACCGGAAGGGAGAATATCTACCTCAACGGCGCTATTCTGGGGATGAAGAAGACCGAGATCGACCGAAAATTCGATGAGATCGTCGCCTTTGCCGAGACCGAAAAATTCCTCGACACCCCCGCCAAACACTATTCCAGCGGCATGTACACCCGTCTGGCATTCGCGGTTGCGGCCCATCTGGAGCCGGAGATTCTTGTGGTGGATGAAGTGCTGGCGGTGGGCGATGTGCAATTCCAGCAGAAGTGCCTGGGAAAGATGAATGAAGTGGCCAAGGAAGGCCGGACGGTGCTCTTCGTAAGCCACAACATGGGGGCGGTGGTGTCACTTTGCACACGGGGGATTCTCATGCAAAGCGGTCGCCTGATCGCCGACGGACCGACGGATGAAGTGCTTTCCCAATATCTTTCGCATGTGTACGACGAGGTGACGGAGATCGTCGATGACACCCCCCCGAGCGAAGGCCAGCGGCTGAAAATCCGCCGGGTGCGCGTTGTTGATTCGGCGGGAAGAGCGACGCAGGAGAGCAATCTAACTGCCGAACTTTGGGTCGAAGTTAACTTCGACGTTCAGCGTTCGGGGGCCGGTTACACGCTGGCGCTGCGGCTTTTTGAATCACAACACGGCTGCGTGTTCACCACGTCAAGCTTCGATTACGACCCGGAGTCGCGCCTTCGCCAGACCTGGGAACCGGGCAGGTATACGGCCAGGTTTCGCCTCCCCACGGAAATGCTTCGGGGAGGCGAATACTGGCTAACGATTGCCGCCGCTATCCCGATGGTGGAGACGCTTCACAATGTGGAGCGGGAATTGCATTTTCGCCTGCTGGATACAACCAGCCCCGTCATCAAGAGCAGCGAATCCCGATGGGGCGCGGTTTTGCCGATTCTCGACTGGAATACCACAAAGGTGAGTGAACTGTGAGCGTCTCCCGCCGCATGCCCGGCTGGCGCGCCAAGGCTGTCGGAAACGGCTTGTCAGCATTAAGACGGCTGGCCGAGGCTGGCATCGTCTCATCGGGCATCGATTCCCTGCTGGAACTGCATGGGCATCTGCCGAATTCGACCGAGCCGATGGAACTCGCCAAAGTGAAATCCGCCGCGGTGATTCGACTGGATGAAATCGGGGACGTCGTGCTGACTTCGCCATTGCTCCGCGAATTGCGGCGGAACCTTCCCAATGCCGACCTGACGCTGGTCGTCCGCCGGGAAATCGTGCCGCTCGTGGAGCGATGCCCGTATGTGAATCGCGTCATCGGTATGCCGAGCAGCGGAAGAGGCGGCCGGGGCGAACTGCGGCGGATGGTTTCCGCATGGAAACTGTCAAAAGAACGTTTGTGGGATTTGCATCTCGATCTGGCGCTTCTGCCGCGCTGGGATATGGATGTCGCCGGGGCGCGATTGCTGGCCAAACTCAGTGGGGCGCGTTGGCGCGTGGGATTTGCCGATCCGCCACCGGCTCCCGAGCGGCTGCCGCCATCGCCGACGAGTTCCGAAACATTTCTGACCAAAATCGTGGTCGGAGAGCAAGGGATGCACGAGGCGCAGCGCCCGCTGGAACTGCTCAAATCCATCGGTGGCCGGGTCGAGGATGAGCGTTTGGAAATCTGGACGGATGATGCGGATGAGATGGAGGCGGAGAAACTATTGCAAGATGCGCGGCGACCGCTGGTGGGAATGGGCATTGCCGCGCTGGCCGACATCAAGCGATGGCCGGTAGAGCGATTCGCCGCGGTCGCCAGGCATCTGGTCGAAAAATATGGGGCCGGGATTGTGCTGATCGGTGGGCCGATGGACCGGGAACTCTCCAAACGGATGCGGGATAAATTGGATTTCCCCGTCGTGGATCTGGTCGGTCGCACGACACTTCGCCAAACCGCGGCGGCGATCAGGCGATGCGCCATGTATGTCGGCAACGACACCGGGCCGCTGCACATGGCCGCGGCGCTCGGTGTGCCGGTGGTGGTGGTGAGTTGCCATCCCATCGGCGGCGATCAGGCGAGCCAATATTCCGCGGCGCGCTTTGGCCCGTGGCGCGTTCCGAGCCGGGTCGTCCAGCCGATCGCTCTGCCGCCATGTACATCCTATTGTCAATCAACCGGCGCGCACTGCATCGGCAACGTTTCGGTTGAGCAGGTGATCGCCGCAGTGGATGAACTGTGGCCCAAACCATGAGCGATTTCGGCATCATCATCGGCTGTTACCAGCGTGATTACACTTTCGCCCGAGGGACGGTCGCCAGCGTGCGGTATTACATGCCGGAGGTGCCGATTTGTTTGCTGGTGGATGGGGCTTTTCCCACCGATGACTTGCAGCGAGCGTATGGGGTGAAGCCGTTTTATCGCGCGGATATTAAAAATGATTTTCTGCGCGAGCGCAGCTTTGGGTGGGGATTGCCGAAAATGGTGGCATTCTGGGAAAGCCCGTTCGAGCGGTTTTTGTTTCTCGATGCCGACACAATCGTGCTGGGGGATATTCGACCCAAATTATTTTCCGGACCGGAGTCGGGGAATTGGGATTTATTTATTGACAAGCCGAGGTATGGGTTCGATGAGAAAGGCGTCACGAAATTTTTCTTCGATGTGCCGCTGCTCGGTAAACATTTCCCGAATTTTCCGTGGCGGGATTACGCCAATCGGTATTACTGCACCGGTGTGTGGGCGGCGCGGAGGGGGATTTTTGATCTCAAGGAGTATCAGGCGATCCTGGAAGTGAAAAAGAGCGAACCAACCATGTTTCAGATGGCGGAAATGGGGTTTTTGAACTTCATGATCTTCCGGGGCGAGGCGGAGGGGCGATTGAAGGTGTCGGCCGCGGAAATTCAGATCATCGCGCCGGATTTCTCGCTGGATGAGCTAAAAAAGCGTTGGCAGATCGACCGGCCACCGGCGGCATTGCCGGCTGAAGAGGCGGCGGTGCTGCATTACACCAGCATTAAGCCCACTCGCATTCAGGGAATGGTGGCCCGGCCGATGACCCATTTCCGCGCCAAGGCACTTTCCAAATGCGGTTTGCCCGCGGCCCAAAGCGCGTTCAGAATGTGGAAAGAAGACATGCCGTTCGACCTGCGGCGATGGAAGGCGAATCTCATTTCGTTGATTCCAGGTCGGTAAGAAGATTGGGTGATGATCGGATGACCGATCTGGCCACAAAATCCAGTCCCTCCGTGCGCGCCGCGCCCATTGCATCGAAATCGGTCGAGCCGGCGCTGGGATCGCACATTCCCGCGCTGGACGGCATCCGGGGGCTGGCGATTCTGTCCGTGGTGATCCACCACATGACGATCATCGGAAATGGCCCGGCGGCGATTGATCGTTTCATCTATTCCGTCTTTCACGTCGGCTGGATTGGCGTCGATCTGTTTTTCGTCCTCTCGGGATTTTTGATCACCGGAATTCTTTACGACGCCAAGGGCGAGGATGGATATTTCCGGAATTTCTACGCCCGGCGAACGCTGCGCATTTTTCCGCTGTATTACGCCGTCGTGTTTTTCTCGCTGGTGATTTTGCCGCATATTCCCAATTCCAAGACCGCGCGATTTGCCAGAATCGAGGGGAGCGAAATCTGGTATTGGACTTATCTCTCCAATTATTCCATTGCGTACGTCAACGAATTTCGGCATGGGATTCTGGATGTGTCGTGGTCGCTGGCGATTGAGGAGCAATTTTATCTGGTGTGGCCTGCGGTGGTGTTGCTGCTGGATCGCAAGACGCTGATGAAGGTTTGCGGGGTGTTGATGATCGTGGCGCTGGGGACGCGGTTGTATCTGGCGCAGGGCAATGTTTTTTGGATTCGATGTTATGTACTGACGCCCTGCCGAATGGATGCCCTGGCCGCCGGAGCATTCGTGGCGTTGGCGGCGCGCGGGCCGCGCGGAGCACGCGCGCTGATTCGCCCGGCGAGCATTCTCGCCCCCATCGCCGCCATTGGCATCATCGCCATGAAGATTATCTGGCCGGCCGATTGCGAGAGCATGATCTGGGAGAGATATTCGTACACCATCAGCGCGGTTGGCTTTGCATCGTTCTTGCTATTGGCGGTCACGCGACCGGCAAATTCGCCGGTCTCGCGGGTTTTGGGGCGGGGTATTTTGGCGACGCTGGGGAAATACAGCTATGCCATGTACCTCTTCCATTTGCCGCTGCGGGCGTTTGTACGGGATATCATTTACGGGCCTGATGGCGGCAGACTCGGAGCATTTGCGACGTTCCACGGCTCACAAATCCCCGGCCAGATTCTTTATTACGCCATGTCGCTCACGATCACCTTCATCGCGGCATGGCTCAGTTGGAATTTGTACGAAAAGCACTTCCTGCGGCTCAAACGATGGTTTCATTC
>JBEKUH010000092.1:0-16245 GCA_049515255.1 Tepidisphaeraceae bacterium
ACAGCCTCGGCAACGTCGGTGAAAAGATGAACGTGGATGGCAAGACTGTTTAGCCGCGACCCGAAGGGGAGCGCGTTGATCGACGGCATCCGCACGCGCTCCCCTGCGGGTCGCGGCTAAACAAGTGCGCGCTTCGGGCGCCTTTTGCATTCCATCACCTTGTCACCCCCTCACCTTGTCACCTTGTCATCCAATTCCCAACTTGGGATTCGATTCGTTCACCGATATCATCTCCCTTCCCTCGGCCAGGAGAGTCCATGAAACGAGCGACAAATATATTGGCGGTGGTTGCTTCCATCCTGCTCGCAACGCATTCGGCATTTGCCGACACCAATAGATCCGTCACCTCCTTCGATCCCGATTGGAAATTTCTGTTGGATGATCCCAAGGGCGCCGAGGCGGTGGATTTCGATGACAGCACTTGGCGATCCCTGAATGTCCCGCATGACTGGAGCATCGAGGGCACATTCGATCCAAAAAATCCCAGCGGCACGTCCGGGGGATTTCTGCCCGATGGCGTCGGCTGGTATCGCAAACACTTTTCGCTTTCGGATTCCGACGCCAATCGACGGGTTTACATCGAATTTGAAGGCGTCATGGAAAACAGCGATGTCTGGATCAACGGATTTCATCTGGGCCATCGACCGTACGGTTACATCACCTTCATCTACGATCTCACCGGACATCTGAATTTCGGCGGGAAGGAAAATATTCTGGCGGTGCGTGTCGATGACAGCCTGCAACCGGATTCCCGCTGGTACACCGGCGCGGGAATTTATCGGCATGTCAAACTGATCGAAACCGAGCCGATCCATCTGGCGAATTTAAGCACGTACATCACCACGCCGAATATGTCTAACGATTCGGCGACGGTTCACGTGGAGACAACGGCGGTGAACGACTCGGATGCCCCGCGAACCGTCGTGCTGGTCGTGCCGTATTCCAAACCCGATGGAACAGCCGTCGGGCCGCGATTGGATTTGATGAAGCCGACGACCCTCGCGCCTGGGCAATCCGCCGTATTATCCGGGGATTTTCCAATCGATCATCCCGCGCTTTGGGGCGTGGATTCGCCGAATCTCTATCAAATGTCGGTGCAGCTTCGCGATTCCACGGGCCAGATGATCGACAGCGAGACAGTGCCCGTCGGCATTCGGCAATTTGAATTCAAAGCCGACACTGGATTCTGGCTCAATGGAAGAAACATGAAGATTCTCGGCGCGGCTCTTCACACCGACGCCGGCGCGCTGGGCGCGGCCGTGCCAACCAGCGTATGGGTCGAGCGGTTGACGCAACTGAAAGGTCTGGGCGTCAATGCGATTCGTTGCGCGCATAATCCCCCATCGCCCGAGTTTCTCGATGCGTGTGATCGACTTGGACTTCTGGTCATGGACGAAATGTTCGACTGCTGGACCGTCGGCAAGACGAGCTTGCGCGATGTCCCGCTGCAGGATTATCACCTCTATTTCAACGACTGGTGGAAGCAGGATGTGACCGACACATTGTTGCGCGACCGCAATCATCCGAGCATTATTCTTTGGAGCGCCGGCAACGAAATCCGCGACATCAATCCCAACAACGATTTGGGCGCGCGTGTCTTCACCGGCATCCGCGATGTGATGCATCAGGTCGATCCAACCCGGCCGGTAACGATGGCGGTCCTTCGGCCGAATCAGAACAACGTCTATTCCAACGGATTTTCCGAATTGATGGACGTGGTGGGGCAGAATTATCGTGAAACCGAATTGCTCGCTGCCCATGCCGCCAAGCCCACGCGCAAAATCCTCGGCACGGAAAATCATCACGAGCTGGTCACCTGGCAATTGCTGCGCGACAATCCCGCATATTCCGGGCAATTCATCTGGACGGGATTTGATTATCTCGGCGAATCCAGAAGCTACTCCGCGATTTCCCATCTCACGGGATTTTTCGATCGCACGGGCGAACTGCGTGGCCAGGGATATCAGCGTGCAAGTTGGTGGTCGAGCAATCCGATGGTGCAGATCGCGCGAGTCGCGCCCGCGCCCCCGGTGCCGCCGGACCCGGCCGACCCGAATCAACCGCGCGGGCCGCGCACCGTGCAGGATTGCGACTGGACCCCAACCGATCTTTCCCCGCATCAGGAAAATCTGGAAATTTACAGCAATTGTCAGGACGTGGAACTGGTGTTGAACGACAAATCGCTCGGCTCCAAGCCCAGGCCCGCGGATGATTCGCCTCGGAAGTGGACCGTGGATTTCGAGCCGGGGAAGATCGTGGCCATCGGCCGCAATGACGGCAAGGAAGTGGCCCGATGCGAAATGAACACGGCCGGCAAGCCGGCGAAGATCGCGCTCCAGGCGGATCGATCAAGTTTGCCCAACGATTGGGACGATGTGACCTATATCCGCGCGACGGTGGTCGATGACGCCGGCACGCTGGTTCCATCGGCGGACAACAAAATCCAATTTGCCGTCGATGGCGCCGGCGAGTTGGTGGGCGTGGACAATGGCGATCTGCAATCGCATGAACCCTTCCGCGGCAACCAACGAAGTGCGTTTGAAGGAAAATGCGTGGCGATCATTCGGTCTAATGCCAATGATGGAAAGATCACGGTGTCGGCGTCAGCGGATGGGTTGGCCGGATCGGCGATCACTCTGACGGCCGCGCCGCCGGGATAATTGAAATAATTCCCCCTCCTCCGGTATTCCGGGGGAGGGTTGGGGTGGGGGTCGAACGCCTATCGGCAGACGAAGACCCCCACCCTTGCCCTCCCCCGGAGTACCGTAGGAGGGGAAGTAAACACAGGGTTTTGCGGTTATAATTGCAAACGGTCTTTTCCTCGCGGGAGTTGTTGCGATGAGATGGGCAATTTTGACGGTTGCGGCGATGGGTTGTTTGCTCGGGGGATGCGCGGCATCGAGTCCACCTCCGAGTTCAGCGGCGAACACCGGATCGACCGATACCAACGGCTCGCCCCCGCCGGTCGCCTCGGTCGCTTCCAATCCAACGGATGACACCCCCGTTCCCCCGCCCGGCGCGCTCTACACGCTTCTCTGCCAGACTTTCATGAGCCCCACTCACGTTGCCGACGCCAATCGCCTCAAAGAGCAGTTGATCGCACAGACCCGTGACCAGCAGTGGTATTGCATTCACATGACCGATGAGAGCGATCTCTTTTACGGCTACTACAAAACCTACGACGATCGCAGTCAGATGGCCGAGTTCAATCGCGCCCAGAGCGATCGCGCGCGAATCGCTTCGATGGTCAGCGATGTCGGCGATCCGCTCTTTGGCCAGGTATTTTTCCAGCCCATCTCTCTCCCCGATCCGCCCGCGCCCAAGGAATGGGAATTGGCCGCCAACCCCGGATTCTGGACGCTCGAGATCGGCCAATACAAGGACAATCCCCTTCGCAAACAGGCGGCCGTGGATGCGGTGAGGATTCTTCGCTCCCAGGGCGTCGAGGCGTATTTCCGGCACTATCCCAACTGGAGTGAAATCTACGTCGGCTCCTGGCCACGCAGTGCCGTTAAAGAACAGGACACCGCTGAAGCCTCAACTACCGATCGCGACAAGGAGATCGTGGTATTCGGCGGCGAGATCAGGGGATTCGATCCGTCGCAAATCGAAACATTCAACGGAAAGCCGGCGCAGGTCTTCATGCCTCGCGTCGATGTTCAGGACCCTACGCTGCACACCGCAATGGAGCAGTATCAGTATTTGCTGGTTAACGGCGTGCCGATGGGCCGCGCGCCCAACGCGGGCCCGCATGCGGGTCATGTTCTTCCTTATCCATCCTTTCTGATTCAGGTTCCGCACGATCAGGATCAGGATTCGGATGCGGCCGATCAGAAAGCGTGGGGTCAGGGGATGGGCCAGGGGATGGATTCTGATACGCCGGCCCACGACCCGATGGTTCCGATTCCCGAGCCGGGCGCGACGCCGCCCAACCAATGATCGTTGGATTCGTCTGATTTCGAGGGCATTGTGCCGATTCTGATTGCGAGTAAAAACCCCGGTAAAATTCGGGAATTTCGCGAGCTTTTGGCGGATGAGGGGATCGAGTTTACCGATCTCTCCAAGCATCATGAGCTTGCCGATGTGGAAGAAACCGGCGCGACATTCCACGAAAACGCGGCGCTCAAGGCTTCGGAATATGCCAAAGCCCTGGGCATCTGGGCGCTGGCGGATGACAGTGGATTGGAAGTCGACGCTCTTGAAGGAAAGCCGGGCGTTCACAGCGCACGGTGGGCTGCGATCAATCGCGCGGGGAAGGGCGACGCGGCCAACAATTCGCTTCTTCTATCGCAACTAAAAAATCTTCCCGATGAAAAACGCGCAGCGCGATTCGTTTGCGTTCTGGCATTGTCCGATCCAACGGGCCAAATCGTGCTCACGGCTACGGATAAGGTCGAAGGAAAAATCCTGCGCGAGATGCGCGGCGGCGGGGGATTCGGATACGACCCGCTCTTCTTCGTCGAAGAACTCGGCCAGACCACCGGCGAAATGTCCGCGGAAGCAAAACATCGCATCAGCCATCGCGGAAAAGCACTGCGGCAACTCGCAAAAATGATGAAGACCGCTGAGTTTCGGAAAGTCTTTGCCGCCTCGGCGCGCGACTCGGAATAATGAGTTTGAATCCCCAGGAACGGGAAGAAGATTTCAAATGGTCGGCGGGCGCCAGGCCGATAATTCGGTGGCAACTCGGCTGATCACGTTCGGCCAATCACCGTGGCCGTGGCAGCGGAACAGACGCATCGTCGGATACCAAGGCGTGGTCTCCTCCAGTGTACGCCAGCGAAAATCCGGATTGGCCGGCAACAGCAGCCAGACCGGCTTGCCCATCGCGGCGGCGAGATGGGCGACGGCGGTGTCCACGCTGATGACCAAATCCAGGTGCGAGATCAGCGCGGCGGTGTCGGCGAAATCGGTGAAGTGTTCGGTCAGGTCGATCATCGGCGGATGGCTCGGTGAAGTTTTTCCCCGCTGCAAACTAAACAACCGGACACCCGGCAAGGCCAGCGGCGCGAGCAACTCAACCGCGATCGAGCGGCAAATATCATTCTGGTGCTTGGGATTGCCGGCCCAGCAGATTCCGACGTTCAATCCTTCACCTGCGGGAATCCGCTTGCCCCAGGCATCAACCAACTTGGGATCGGGCGACAATTTGATCGGCGTGGACTGGGCCGGATCATACATTCCCAGCACCAGCGGCAAACTCATAAGAGGAACATGGAGATGAAACGGTTTTGGCGGCGGCATCACTGGAATTGTCGCGGGGAAAATCGTCACGCCTGCCAAAGACGGACTGGAGGCGTAGAGTCGTTGCAGATCGGCCGTGATTTCCATCACGACCTCCGCCCCGCGCAGGCGAATCTCCCGGATATATCGAACAAACTGGATCGAATCGCCGACGCCTTGCTCGGTGTAGACAAGAATGGTTTTGCCCATCGGGTTGGAACCATCCCAGGCCGGCTGGGGATATGGCTTGGGCTTGGTGGGAAAATCCGGCTTCTGCCAGCGCCATTCGTGTTCGCGCCAGCCTTCTTCGTACCGTCCGGTCAACAGCAGCAGCAAGCCGAGGTTATGGTGGGCGGCGGCAAAATCCGGGCGAAGCTCGATGGCGCGGCGGAAGCGCGTCTCGGCGTCGCCATGAAATCCAAGCGATTGCTCGGCTTTGCCCAGATTGTTCAGCGCTTCGGGGTAATCCACTTTGAGGGACAGGGCCCGGCGATAGCTGATGGCCGCCTGAGCGAATTGCCCCTCAAATTGCAATAGATTGCCCAGATTATTGTGGGAGGCCGGAAAAGTCGGATCGACCTGGATCGCCCGGCGGATCATTTCCACGCCGCCCGGCTGGTTGGTGGAATGCAGCAGAACTCCCAAAAGCTGCATGACATCCACCCGATTGGGAGCTTGGGCGAGGATTTGCCGATAGAGGGATTCAGCCTGGGCGAAGTTGCCCTGGCGATGATGGGACACGGCGAGTTGAACCACCTGGTCGATGGAGGCGGAGGTCATTTGCGGTTGCTCGGCCATGAATGTGACTCCATCATCGGCGATTGTTCGGTCATTGGTCCTCTTCCGTTCGCTGGCAAGCGATTCTAAACTGCCGGATATGAGTCGGATACTGCTAGCGGTCAGCAGCCCCTGGGCGGCGGAGCGAGTCATCGAACCGCTCGCCAGTCTCGCCAAGCAATTGGCGGCGGAAGTGCTGGTCGTGCATATCTCACGCCCCAGCGGTGGGCAGATGCGCGAGCAGGAGCAGGCCGACGGCGAGGCGGCGATCAGCCTTTTGCGCAGCCGGCTGCAGGAGCGCGATGTTTCGGTGCAAACCTTGCTGATGTTCAGCGACGACATCGCCCGCGCGATTCTTAATACGGCTGCCGAGCGACAGGCGACGCTCATCGTGCTGGGTCTGACGGGCAAAAATGTCTTCGCCCGGCTTCTGGCCGGCAACGTGCCGGTGGAACTCATCAAGAACACCAAAATTCCCGTCCTGCTTCTGCCGCCGGACTGGAACGCGGCGATCTGATTCTCAAAAATCCCGGAACCCCAATTATTTTTTTTAAGAAAAAGTTTGCGATCGGCGTAATCACGTTATAATCCCCACCGCAATAGTCGGAGGCGGTCATCTCCGGTTGAACAAAGGGAGCGAAAAAGAATGGTGAATGGCGACGAATTGATGCCCAAGGAATGCTTCTTCACAAAAGGCGTGGGACGACACGCGCAAAAGCTCATGAGTTTTGAATTGGCCCTGCGAGATGCGGGCATCGAGAAGCAAAATCTTGTGCGCGTTTCTTCCATCTATCCAACCAGTTGCAAGATCATTCCGGTGAAAGAGGGACAACCTAAACTTCGCTCCGGACAGATCACCTTCGTCGTGCTTGCCGAGGCGGCAACGGATGAACCCAATCGTTTGATCTGCGCCGGCATCGGACTAGCGATCCCGCGCAATCACGATCACGGCTACATCGCCGAGCACCACGGCTACGGCATGAGCGAAAAGAAGACCGAGGATTTGTGCGAAGACCTCGCCGCCACCATGTTGGCGACGACTCTGGGAATTCCTTTCGATGCCGACAAAAATTGGGACGAGCGCGAGCAGCAATTCAAAATGAGCGGCGACATCGTCCGCACCCGCGCGGTCGTGCAAACCGCCGAGGGCGACAAGAGCGGACTCTGGACCAGCGTCGTGTCGGCGGTGGTGTTCATCATGGACAAAGTGACCGCTGACAAATCCCAGGAAAAATCCCAGGAGAAACCCTTGGAGAAACCCCAGGAGAAATCTCTTGCCGAACCGCGTGTGGTCGTCTCAGTGGAAAAACCCGCGATGGAAAAGCCCTCCAACGGCGGCGCGGCGGTGCATGCGTCGTAATCTGATTTAATGGCTTCCATGAATTTGCGGATGTGGGCTGGATTGTTCCGGCAATGTATTATTGGGGATAACCCGTCGCACCAACAGAAGCCCGATCAACCCCCCGGCGAGAACTGAGATCGAGCGAAGCAGAGTTCCGTAACCGATTTGGGAATCGGACGGGCTAGCAAAGCATCCGCAACTGATATTCAGGCCGCGCTCCAGGGCTGATCCGACCGCGAACACGAAGCCCGCGCCGAGCAGGGTCGTCAGCACGAAAGCGCCATTCAGAAAAATCCCGCCCAGCAGGCATATCGCCGCGACGAGTTCGGCCCAGGGAATGCATATAGCCAAGAGGAGATCAGCTTTGGCTCCGAATAGTTGGTATTGGTAAACGGAGTCCAGAAAATCCATCGGCCGCTCGATTTTCATCAGGGCGCTCCAGACAAACATCGCGCCCAGCGTCACTCGCAATACGCCGAGGATATTTCCGCGAAAATTCTCCGAGGTCTTGAGCATCAGGGCGATCCCGCGTTTGATAGTGACGGTTGCGTGGATGCAGCATCGGACCACTCCTGCCATCCGCCGCGAAACCAACTCAGGTTTTCATATCCGTCCGCGTAGAGCGCGCTGGCGATTATTCTGGCGTAAGGACAATCTTTACTCTGGCAATAAACGATTATCTGCGAGGCCTTTGGAATATTAGACATTGCTGTCTGCCGTTGAGAATCCGTCATGTCCACAGGGATGCTAATTGCGCCGTCCAAATGTCCGGCGGCAAAGTCCTCGCTGTGCCGGGCGTCGATGAAAATGGCTGATCCGTTTTGGTGCATGTTCCTGACATCTTGCAGGCTCAGTTCAGGAAGCGAGAAATCAGAATTGGCGCGCGTCAGTTGTTGCACCGGGCCTCCCGATGCAAGCAGGCCTGTATCGGAGGACATGTGGTAAAAAAACGCCAGAGATCCCGTGACGCCGAGCAACGCAACGCATTGATTGAAGGAAAATCGCCAAGATCGTGAGGACTCGAGCGCTCGCCAAAGGTTGAACCGTCTGATCACGAGCACGAGGTCTAACACCGCTAATGCCGCGACGAGAAATCCAAGCCGCGCAGGCATGAAAAGCGACGCTGTCGAGATCGGATGGGCCGACACGATTAGGCCCGATCCGTCCCATTGCGCGTCGAGTTCAGCGGGGGACAATTCTTTGATCGGATTCCCCGCATCGAGAATCCTGGCGTTAGCACCATGCATTCCAAGAAATACAACGTAATGGTCGTAATGGGTGTCTGTGATGCTACCCTTAATGTGCAGGATCACAGGGTGTGGGCTGCGCTTCAGTACGTCGAGCGACAAATTCGCCGCGGGTAAGGCATACATGCCGTTATCGGTGGCGGCTTGCCCTAGCTCTGACAATGTACTCCCAAGGGTGCATCCGACATACTTCTCAAGCACGAGCTTGTCGAATGGCAGATCTACGCCTTCAGCAATCGCGGCAGCATATAGGGAATGAATGCCGCAATAAGGAACAGCGAGTCCCTCGTCGGAAACGATGGCTACCGAAGGGCTTGCGAGCGCTGCGGTTGTCAAAAAGAATAGGAACGCCACGAAGCCCGCGACTCCGGAAAATAGTCTGCTCATATGGGAACTTTGTTGAACGTTTTCAAGCATTTTTGCTTCTTGGCCAAACTAGAACTCCCGCAATAACGAGCAAAAGCGCCCCGGCGGCTACTCCTGCGCCCAGCATCCATGGAGGCATTATTTCGGATTCAATGAAGCCCACGCTCTGGTTGGCGGGCCTATTTTCAGAACTCACGCCTGGCCGCGTAGCGGTTGTTCCCAACTCGTCGGCGCGCAATTGTTCGATGTTCTGTCGAATGGAGATAATTGCTGCTTTATCAACATACGGAATAGCTTGCCCATCGGACCAAATGTATCTCACGCCGGAAGTTGAACCGCCGTCAAACCTGACCTCAGCACCGTTTGGAACCTCGTCGAATGTGAAGAGCTGTGGGTTGTTCTGGGGAGATGGCGAAATATTCACTTCCGTTCGCTCTGCTTCGGCATCCTCCGTTAGCCCGGAGCCATCACCCCCTTCGCTACCGACCGTGTCGTGGTAATGTCCGGCGGCAAGATAAATCCTTCCCTGTTGCTCCGCAGTTCTCGCGTTGTCAAAAGATGCTGTAAAACTGGAGGGTGATCCGTCGATAGAAGCCGTGTCGCTGACCTCGAATTTTAGGAAGTTGTACCCCAACGATGGGGCTATCCAGATGCGGATCGTGCTGTTCGCGGAATGTTCCTCCACCACGCTACATGCAACGCCATCCAGTTGGTCCAGCCCGTTGAGCTGAGGGTTCCCGCGTCGCAACAGGTCGAAAATTGACGCGTCAATGAAGCTACCGCCCGCGAGTCGTCCAGCCAGGAAGCCGGCATCATGCACATCACAACGATCGATTTCGTGCCACCGCTGCAAGTCTGCTTGGCTGCGGGAAAGTTGGATTACCGGCCGTTTCACGTCGGGGAAGAAGACACCGTGCCGACTTCCGGCAAAAAGGTCGTGACGCCTCGTTGTAATACCGGAGTGCGCACCGTCCGTGCCAGTAATATCAGAGTCGATGCGTGTATCCCCACTATTATCGACAAATTGGCGAACCAACAAATTGAACTTCCGGCTAGTACCCCCGTCCTGCACGGAATAAACTAAGTGAGTAGTGAGGTCCGCGCTGTCAACCCATACCGAAGCCTTCTCAGACCTAGCGATGAGATCCATTGCAGAGAGGGGTGATTCCGACGCCCTAGCCATGGGAGCCACGGCAATCATTGCTCCCACTATCAATGGGATGCTTCCAAAGCGTCCTTTAGTGATTCGGCAAATTACGAACTGTCGCATGACTTCTCCGACTAATCGCAGTCAAACCAAAAGTCGTCACACTCATGCTCTATAAACGGGCAACCATTGCACACGCCGCCATTAGAGGCTTCGCAGCAGTAGTCGCTGTTGTTGGCTACGGTGCATTGTGTCGCCGTTTGAGTGTAGCATCCGGATCCCTTGGTTCCGCCGCAGTTGCCGTTCGGGTTTTCCGAACACCCCGAATTACCGCCAAGTAAATAAGCCGCGCTTCCACGAAGGCTCTGTGGCGTCATGGCGAGGTACGCGACAAGTAGAGCAAATGAAATAGCTAAAACTTGATACATTGATCCGGACGGTCGGGGCATCATATGGCCTCCTGTTATAGTGCCGAAAACTCATTTTATACCTGACGAAATTCTGGTCATTTTATTCGCTAATTGGTCGCCGAAGGTTTCGGAAAAGTTCCGATCGGAATCCTCATCAAAATGGTATCTTACGACGAACTCGGCAATCCGCTCCTTCGCATCTTCAGTCCTGCCTAGATGTGCCAGTGCGAATGCGCTGTATTCCATCGCGTAGATCGCGTCGTCGGAATCTACATGCGGAACGGAGTCATAATCTGAGAGCGCTTCTGCATAATTCCCCCGTTTCAGAGCCAAATTCCCGAGGAAATAGTTGAGCTCATTCTCGTTGTCCTGAGAGAGGGTAGGTTTGCGATTCGCCGTTTCTGCTTTGAGTGACTCAAGTAGCTGCGACGCATCTTCCGAGTCGCCTTCGGCGAATTTGGCGCATGCAAGCCCCAACCGGGCTGAATCTCCCATGTCTAATGTTCGGTCCCTTGATGGCGTGGCGAGAATGAGCTCTGACCATATCTCAAGAGCTTGCGGATCTCTTCCTGCGCCCAGAATTAGGAAAGGCTTCAGCTTGGAAAGTTCGTCAATGTATGCGGTGTTAATTGTGACGCTGCGACTTGCCAACTCGTCTTGGGCGTGGCGAACTGCCGCGGCCGCAGTATACCGGCAGGCGTCACTAACGCCCCCCCGATCAATCTGCCGGCATAGTCGCCATAAATCACCGGCACCAAGCGGGGTCGAAGCCAAAATCGGCGCAAGCCATTGCGGATCCCGCTGCTCCACATCCAAATGATCCTCTTGCCAGGCTTCAATCCATTGAGAAAGCCGTGGATCCTTGTCTTCTATAGTCGCTAACAAATCTGGCGGCATCTGCACAGGAACCTTCATCCGGGCATATAACTGCTCTCGCTTGTTGAGGAGGGGTGGTGGTGCTGGAACAGCGAGAGCCTGCCGTGCCGCTATGGTAAGTGAGTTGGTATTCTCCCAAACGTTTGTGGTTTCAGCCCTCCAAATGGCAACAAATGAAGAGCTTCCTATCAGCATCACCCCGACAATGCCGAGGAGAGTCGATATCTTGCGCCGTGTCCTATACTCCATCCGCAGCCCCTAGCTTGTACAACACTACGCTACAAAAAAAAGCATAACCGGCCTTGACAGTAAGGCAAGGGAAAAATTTAAATATATTGTGCAACCGCGTTCGCAGCCGTCTCCCTTTTTCTCTTGCTGACTCGGAAAATGAATTAACCCCTTCTTTTTGTCACAAACCCCCGCCGCTCCGCGACTCTCTTGTGATATCTTCACACAGGAGTCTTATGACCACGCTTGCGACGACGGATACACAGTTAACAGATGCCGATCTGATATCGGCCAGCAGAGCGGGCGATCGGCGGGCGTTTGGGCAGATTATTCGCAAATATCAGGCGATGGTCAGCGGGCTGATTTATGCCGCCTGCGGCGATCTGCATCGCAGCGAGGATGTCGCTCAGGAGACGTTCATCTCCGCGTGGAAGAGTCTTTCGGGGTTGCGGGATGCGTCGAAACTTCCCGGATGGCTCTGCCGGATCGCGCGACGGCGGCTGGCGGATGCATCGCGAAATTCTTCCGACAAGGAGATTCCATTCAGTAAGGCGTTCGCTCCGGGTCAGGAGCCGACGGCCGCGCCTTGCGAAAGTCTCAAAGCCGAGGAAACCGAGCTGCTCTGGACCACGCTTTCGCGCATCCCACAACCTTATCGTGAAACTCTCGTGCTGTTTTATCGGCAGGAGCAGTCGACCGCGCAGGTTGCGCAGGCGATGGAGACGAGTGAAGATTCGGTTCGCCAGCGCCTGACGCGCGGGAGGCAAATGCTGCGAGAGGAGATCGCGCAGATGCTGGAGCGTAACATCCCGCGCACATCGCCCACTTCGCATTTCACGGCGCAGGTGGTGGTGGCGCTGCCCGCGCTGGCGGCGCAAACAGTGGGAATCGGCGCGACGGCCAAGGGATCGGCTGCCGCGAAGGGCGGAGTGCTGGCTATTCTGCTGGGATGGGTCGCGCCGATTTCCATACTGCTGACGATGATTTTCGGCACCTGGCGAGATATTCACGATGCGCGGTCTCCTGCCCATCGCCGTCAAACCAAACGCAATTGGGCGTTGCTCTGGACGGTCCTGATTGTCTGGGTCGTTGCCGCAAATGTTCTCGTCAATATTGGAATCAATCGCGGCTGGACTTTTGAGACTTTGACATGGATCGACACCATCGGCGCCACGGTTTTTGGCATCGCATTTTTTACCGTCGCCACCGTGGGAAAATGGCGAATCGACAAATTGCTGGGCGAGGAGGGCCTGCGAGAATTGCCATTCCCAAATCTCTCCTTCGGCGTGCGACTTCTGGCGACCGCCCCGGTCGTCGCGATCTGCCTGGGATGGATGGTCCAATTGGCCCACAGCGCCGGCGATTCCCTATCAGTGGAATTAATTGCTGCCTCGATTGCCGTCATCAGCGCCTACCTCGCCTACCGCCTGCCGCTGACACAGCCCGACCGGCCGGTGCTGCAAATGTTTGAGACGTTCACGCTCTGCCTGATCGTGATCGTTGTGATGCTCAACTGGCGTCTGCCAAATTGGGTCGCCGCCCCCGGCGTCGTCGTGCCGATGAGGGGAATCAATGTCTGTGCGTTCCTGCTGTTTTTCTGGACGGCGATCCTGACGGCGATGAGCCGGCGGACGTTCGAATGAATCGTCGAATTCTGGACATCCTCGTTTTCCCTCCTCCCATGGTAATCCGCGGCAAGGCGATACAATTTATTGGTATGGAAGCGGCCAACGATGGTATAATTTCTGCATGACCGTCGAACAACTCAAGAGCGTGATGCATGGCCAGCCATTTCGCCCATTCACGATTCACATGGGCGATGGTCGCGCATTTCTTGTGAAGCATCCAGACTATCTCGCGCGATCTCCATCCGGTCGAACGGTGGTGGTTTATGGGGATGACGAAAGTCACAGCGTGCTGGACATGCTGCTCGTCACCGAGGTTGAGGTTCATCCGCCGGCAAAACCGGGGGCTGCGGCGTAATCACCCCGGCTGCTGCTGGCTCAAACAGTGAATCGCTCCCAAGCCCCAGATTAATTCTGTGCAGTCGAAGCCGATGACTTTTCGTTTCGGCAGATGCGATTGAAGAATCTCGATCGCTTTGCGGTCGTTTCGCCGGTCGCGGTAGGTGGGAACCAACAACGCGCCGTTGATGAAATAGAAATTCACGTACGTCGCCGGCAGACGTTGGTGGTCGTACTCCACTCGCTTAGGCATAGGGATTTCCACGATCTCAAACTCTCGGCCGGATTGATCGCGCAGATGATTTAGTTGTTTGCGGACATCTTTTAACACGCGATGGTTTTCGTCTTTCGGATCCGGCTCGAGTGCGATGACGATTTTCCGAGGGCTGATGAATCTGGCGAGATCGTCGATGTGCCCATCCGTATCATCGCCGGCGATGCCGCCGGTGAGCCAGCAGATGTTTTGCTGGCCGTAGTAATCCCTCAAATATTTTTCGATCTGCTTCTGATTCAAATTGGGATTGCGATTTTTGTTCAGCAGGCAATCGGTGGTGGTGAGGATCGTGCCGGCGCCGTTGAAATCGACGGCCCCGCCTTCCATGATGATGCCGGGGTAAAAGACCGGCAGTTTCAATTCCTCGGCGATCCGTGTCGGCACGGCATCGTCATCATCGTACGGCGGATATTTCCCGCCCCAGGCGTTGAATCCCCAATCGACGATGGCCATGGACCTCTTGCCGCGGGAATGTTTGACGACAAACGCCGGCCCGTGATCCCGGCCCCAGCACTCGTTGGTTTTGATATGGTGAAAAAAAATGTTGCGCAGCGGGCAGCCGGCCTCCGTCAGTTGCTGACGGACAATCCGCTCGTAATTTCCGTTGGGCACATTCACATGCACGCGCTCGCGCGGGGTGATCTGCTCGAAAATCCGCGCGAGATTTTCGGGAATCGTCTGATATTTATCCGGAAACGAAATTCCCTCCGGCCGCGGCCAACTGAACCACGTGCCGGAATGCCGTTCCCACTCGGCCGGGAAGGAATAACCGAGGGCGGCGGGGGTTTTTCGGAGGATTTGCAATCGTTGGGGCATGTGTTCAATGACAAAAGCTTTGATGATCTGAAGGCAAAATTGTATCGGTTACGGTTTCTTTGCCGGCGAATAGGCGCTGGCTCGAATAGGCGAAGGTATCGGCGCAGCGAGCGCCGTTGGCTGGCCCGGCGACGTTCCGGCGGGCATTTTGCGACGAAGCGAAATGCGGAGTTCTCGCCTGCGGCGACTGATGCTTGGGAGTTTCGAGCTCAGGCTCGACCCTCAACCGTCCTTCACGCCCCATTGTCCGACCTCCTGCTTGGATTGGCGCGAAGCCGGCATTTTGAGAATTCCAGGTGAGGTCGGACAAGCGGGGCTGTGCGGACGGTTGAGGTCGCGCTTGAGCGCGAAACTCCGACATATCTGCCGACGCAGACGGCGACTCTCTCCGCTCGGCTGGAAAATGCCCGCGCGAACGTCGCCGGGCAAGCCGACGGGTCTGGCAGCGGGGACGCCTACTTATATTCGAGCCGGCGCGCGTAATCGGCATGAGAACCGTGACCGATACCAATTTTAAAATGCCAGGAGCAGTAGACATGGAATCTCATGCGCTCCTAAACCGTTTGGTCATGTCGCCATACGCATCCACCCGTCGATCGCGGAGGAATGGCCAGTGCGTTCGGCTGAACTCGACTTTTTGTAGATCGCAATCGACCAGCAGGACTTCTTCCTGGGTGGCCGAGGCGCGTTTCATCACTTGTCCATCCGTCGAGGCGACGAAACTTTGGCCCCAGAATTCGATGCCGGGCGGGCCGGCGATTTTCTCCAGGCCGATGCGGTTCGGGGCGCAGACAAAACATCCGTTGGCGACGGCGTGGCTGCGCTGGATCAGTTCCCAACTCTCATGCTGGGCGCGACCGAATTCTTTTTTCTCGGCGGGATGCCAGCCGATGGCGGTGGGGTAGAAAAGAATTTCCGCGCCGGCCAACGCGGTGAGGCGAGCGCCTTCGGGGAACCACTGGTCCCAGCAGATCAGCACGCCAATGTTGGCGTGACGGGTTTTCCAGGAGCGGAAACCGCAGTCGCCGGGGGTGAAATAAAATTTTTCGTAATAGAGCGGATCATCCGGAATATGCATCTTGCGATAAACGCCCAGGATCGACCCATCGGCGTCGATGATCGCGGCGGTGTTGTGATACAGGCCGGCCGCCCGCTTCTCGAAGAGCGAGGCGATCACCACGATACGATATTTCTTAGCCAGCTTCGAGATCGCATCGGTGCTCGGTCCGGGAATCGATTCCGCCAGTTTGAAGAATTTATGATCTTCGACTTGGCAAAAATATTGCGATGTGAAAAGTTCCTGCGTGCAAATGATCTTCGCCCCGGATTTGGCGGCCTGCTCGATCAGACGGAGTTGATGTTTTAGATTCACCGCCGGATCGGGAGCACAGGCCATCTGGGTGAGGCCGATGCGGATTTCGGACGAAGTCGCTTTCGATTTTCGTTTGGGCATCGAGGCGTGGATTTTGCGGATGTGGGGGGAAACTGCAAATGACTCTCTTTTTCCCCTCCCCTGGTACTCCGGGGGAGGGATAGGGTGGGGGTCTTCGAGTGTCAGCTGGTTTTCGACCCCCA
>JBEKUH010000093.1:0-16122 GCA_049515255.1 Tepidisphaeraceae bacterium
TCAATCTCCAGCCCTGGCAGCGCGATTGATGGCGGCCGTGAGACTTTGCATCGTGATCGGTTTGACCAGATGTCCAAAATATCCGCTGTCCAGGCTCTTTTGGATGTGCTCTTCGGCGCCGTATCCGCTGAGCGCCAGGCCATTGATGGTGTCGCTGATCTTGCGCGCTTCGCCCATGAGGGTCCAGCCGTCGCCATCGGGGAGATCGATGTCGCAAAGCAGTACGTCGATCTGCTCGGATTTCAGCAGCGCCAGCGCCGCCGCGTACGTGCCGGCGGTGCGGACGATGTAGCCCATGAGTTCCAGCAATCGTCCCGTGGCGACGCGCGATTGCCCATCATCTTCCACCAGCAGCACCCGCACGCGCGGCCTGACCGCGCGCTCGGGAATGGGCGCATCGGCGATGGCGGGCAACACGACACGGAAGGTCGCGCCTTGGCCCAATCCCGGACTGCTGGCCGACAATTCTCCGCCATGGAGTTGCGCCAATCCACGCGCGATCGACAATCCCAGTCCCAATCCATCGAAATTTCGCACCAGGGCTTCCTGGCCGTGATCGAACGCCTGGAACAATTCCGCCGCTCTGGCGGGATCAAATCCCTTTCCGCTGTCGCGCACTTCCACGGCGATCGACTTTCCATCATCGGTCGCAATCACATTCACCGATCCTTCCGCCGGCGTGAATTTGAACGCGTTTTGCAGCAGCTTGGAAAAAATCTGTCGCAGACGCGCGGGGTCACCCTGAACGCGCCGCTGTTTGGCCTGGTAATCCAACGACAATCGCGCGCCGCCGGTTTCCTGGGCTTGTCTTCCTGCAACCAGGCCGCCGAGCAGCGCCCGCAGGTCGATCGGCTCCAATCGCAATTGCATCTTGCCGCGATTGAGCCGGCTGTTATCCAGCAGATCGTCCACCAAGCGCGCTTCCAGATCGAGTTGCTCGCGCACCATCGACAAATCCCCGCGCACGTTGTCCGGCAACGATGTGTCCATCTGCAACGACGAAACGATCAGCAATGCCGGCGTGAGTGGGGTGCGAAGCTCGTGGCTGATGTTGGCGATGAAGCGGTCGCTCGTGCCGTTGGCGCGGGCCAATTCCTCGGAGTTTCGTAGAATCCGTTGGGCTGCTTCCTCCATCTGGCCGGCCGCTGATTCCATGTCCGCCAGCACCGCCGCGTCGGGCTCGCCGCCGGATTGCTTCCATTTGGCGGCCCATGTACGCAGACGCTGGGCCAAGTCGGAAAGTTCTTTCGCTTGCTTCGGCATTCTAAGTTCTCAGCCTCCGCCTCAGTTTAATCCAAGCCCCGATTCCCGTATAAACGTGTCATGCCCTCGCGACAGCGTATTCTCACCGGCGACACGCCCACTGGCAAACTCCATCTCGGTCATTTTGTCGGCAGCCTGGAAAACCGTTTGTCGCTGCAGGACCAATACGAATGTTATTTCATCATTGCAAACAAACATGCCTTCACCACGCGTGCCGACAAGCCCGAGGAAATCCGCCAATCCGTGCTGGAGATCGCCACCGATTATCTCGCCGCCGGCATCGATCCGGTCAAGAGCACGATCTTCATCCAGAGCGAAGTCCCGGCCATCGACGAGCTGACATTTTTCTTCGCCATGCTCGTGCCGTTCAATCGCGTGATGCGCAATCCCACGCTGAAGGACGAAATCCGCGACAAGGAATTGGGCGATACATATTCCTTCGGATTCCCGCTCTACGCCGTCGGACAGTGCGCCGACATTCTGGCATTTCGCCCGGCATTGGTTCCTGTCGGGGAAGACCAACTTCCGCATCTGGAAATGTCCCGTGAAATTGCCCGGCGGTTCGATCAACTTTATTGCGGCGTCGATCCGCACACCGAAGACAAAGATTATGCCGCGCGCGGCGGATTATTCCCCATCTTCCAGCCGCTCTTGGGCCGAGTGCGCCGGCTCGTCGGCATCGGCGCGCCCGGGCCGGATGGGCAACTGCTGAAGATGAGCAAATCGCTAAACAACGCCATTTTCCTCAGCGACGACGCCGACACGGTTCAGAAAAAAGTGATGGGGATGTACACCGATCCCAAACGCATCCGCGCCACCGATCCCGGCACCGTCGAAAACAATCCGCTCTGGATTTTCCACGAGACGTTCAATCCCGATCAAAACTGGGTGAAAGATCAGGAAGACGCCTACCGCGCCGGCAAAGTCGGGGACGTGGTTATCAAACGAAAACTGATCGAGGTGCTGAACACGATCATCGAACCCATCCGCGCCCGCCGAAAGCAATTCGAATCCCGCTCTGATGATGTAATGGACGCTCTGCGCGCCGGGACGCAACGCGCCAATGTCGTGGCTGAAGAAACTCTCCAACTCGCAAAGGCCGCGATGAAACAGGATTATTTCAAACGGGAGTTACAAATTCTCTAGCAACGTCTCTAATTGCCACTCGCCGGCGGCTGCAAATTCGTCGGCGGATTCGGTGGCGGCGGCATTCCCACGGGGGGCGCGCCGGGCGGGGGAATCCAGTGCGGGGGCAAATTGAATCCCCACATCGAATTCCCCTGCATCATTCCCCAATACGCCGGCGGCGGCATCGGGAGCGGCGAACGCTGCGAAGTCGCCAGCATGAATAGCCGATGCATCGTGATTCCACACAAGGCGATCAGCAGAAGGAATATCGGCAGCGCGATGAAACTCTGGCCGATCTGGCCGGTGAACATCGCCGCCACCGCATCCAGCAGCAGAATAAACCCGCACAATCCCGTCAGCACCAGCGATGCGATAATGCTCGGCTTGCTCCCGCGCCGCACAAACACCGCCAGGATCATCAGCGTCACACCCACAAGCCCAAACAAAATCGCCGGCACCGCCATGCTCAGCCGCGCGGTGTCAACGGTCATGCCCTGCGGCAGGGGGAATTGCATTCCTTGCTGGGCCGCATAATTGACGATTTGTGCAAAATAAAGCGCCAGAAGTCCGGCGCAAGTGGATATCAGCAGCAGAAGCGAAGCCAGAATGATCTGCAAAATCGACGCCGCCGAGCCGGGCGGTCGGACGCGCGGCCATGGAATCCGGTTTTGTGGAGGGTTGCTCAAATCGTTTTCCTTAAGGTCATCGTCGGGGACCATGCAACGAGCGTCAAGAAGAACCCCGCGCCGATTGCACGATGGCGGCGGCAGCAACGGCGGCGGTTTCAATCCGCAGCGTTGTGGCCGTCACGCTAACCGCAATTGCCCCCGCCGCGCGACAGGAGGCATCTTCAGTATCCGTCCATCCGCCTTCGGGGCCGATGAGAATCATCAATCGCTTTGGCAGTTTCGCAACCATTCGCCATATCGGCGTCGCCTCCTCACGAAGCGAAAGTTGCCAGATCATTAAATCCTGATTGCCCGTGCGCTGGAACAATTCATCGATGACCTTGCCGGGCTCGATTTGCATGATCCCCAGCCGCTGCGACTGCTCCGCCGATTCCTCCGCCAGACGCCGCCAGCGCGCGGGCTTTTGTTTGCCTTCCGGCACCACCACTCCGCGCTCGGTGGCCAGGGGAATGAACCGATCCACGCCGAGCTCGCTCAACTTTTCCACCATCCAATCAGCCCGCGGCCCCTTGGGAATGGCCGCTGCAATCGTCAGTTCGGGCCGATCGGCGGGGGGCTGGCGAACCGACTCGATTTCCAAAACCACGCTCTTGCCATTGATGGCCGATACCTTCGCCGATCCCACCGCGCCATTCTCATCAAACGCCTCGACCTCCTCGCCCGTTTCGAGCCGAAGCACTCGCGCCAGATGATGCGACTGCTCGGCCGGCAATTCGACCGATCCCACGCGCAAACTCGGCACCAAAACCCGTCGCATCACGCCACCTCTCGCATCGGGGTCATTATCGGACAAACCAATTCCCCGATCACCTCGAATTGCAGCGGCCCAGCCGGCAGGTTATGATGCCGCGCTGCCTGTCCGAAAATGCGCATGGATGCGCGCGGAAAGCGGGACGGTTTTGTCGGATGTTTTCGCTTTCCGCCGCCAAAGGACTGGACATGGGCCAAACCACGGCAGAAATCCTGGAATCCCAGCAGAAAGACGCCTCCGCGTCCAAAGCGGATGATCTGCTTTCGCAACTGGCGGGGAACGAAATCGATCGCCTGCTGGCTGAGGCCGATGTCACGCCGCCGCCGGCCGCCGCATCCGAGGCAACTGAAGTTTCCGAATTGCCCGAACCGCCTACCGCATCCGCGCTGCCGCCGCCGGAGGCCATGAAAAAAGAAGCCGAGCTGGGACTCGAAGCCGAGCTGGATCATTTGCTCGCCGATCTGAAAGGGGATGCGCCCAAACCGGCGTCGGAAATTCCGCCCCCCGCGGCCGAAGCCGAAGAGCGAGCAGCGTTGCTCGAGGCTGCGGGATTCGACAAATCCCAATCGCCCGCCGCCGAACCAGCACCGGTTCCACCCGCATCGGATGTTCCGGTTGGATCCGAGCGATCGGCATTGCTGGCCGCCGCGGGGTTTGAGAATGCCGATGGCTCGCCGATCTCGCCCGAGCCGGAAACTAGCGCGGCCGCCGAATCCACCGTACCGCAAATCCCATTCTTCATGCGGCCCTTGATCTGGATCAACGCGCCGCTGGCCAACTCCCCAACCGCCGTACGGCAGATGCTCGGCGGCGCGGCCATCGTCACGCTGCTCAACGCGCTGGCGGTGCTCGTGTATGTCCTCGTCTTCCGCAAACATTGATAGTACTCCTACAAGCCAAATCAATTCGCCAAAATCCGTTTCCACGACGGAGTCCCGGAGAATTAAATTTAGCCACCGATGGGGCACCGATTTGCACCGATAAATTCGGATTTAACTGGATTGAATTTTCCCATCGGTGTCTTATCGGTGCCCCATCGGTGGCTAAATTTGATTTGGTTTTTGCCTACGTACTCTCCGTGGTGGAATCGTATGTGTCCCGCAAAAATTCCACGGCTTATTCCGGCTTTGCGGGACTCAGATACCCGTGATAATTCAGCCAGTCAAACGCCCGGTCCGTCCACGTTGCATGTGGCGCTTTTGAGGGGCGCATTCCGAATCCGTGGCCGCCTTCGCTGTAAATATGCAGCTCAGCATTCACGCCGGCATTCTTCAGAGCGATGTAGTAATACACCGCGTTTTCCGAGCCGTTTCGATCATCCGTGGCGATGACGATGAAAGTCGGCGGTGTCTGCTTGGTGGGGTGAACATCCGGCACCAGCAGCGGGAGATTCTGATTCTTGTCATCTTTCTGCACGACCCCTCCGGGATAAATCGCCATCGCAAAATCCGGCCGCGAACTGAGTTTGTCGGCGTCATCCACGGCCGGATAACTGGCCGTGTCGAAATTTGTGGTGATGTCCGCGACGAGCCGGCCGCCGGCGGAGAAGCCGATGATGCCGACGCGATGCGGATCGATGTTCCATGCCGAGGCGTTGGCACGGATCAGGCACATCGCCCGCTGCGTGTCCTGCAAGCCTGCCATATATCGCGGCATGCCGTCGCGATTGGGCACGCGGTATTTCAGCAGCACGCCCGTGACGCCGATGGAATTCAACCAATCGGCGACCATCGAACCTTCGTGTTCCATCGCCAGCGCCGTGAATCCGCCGCCGGGACAAACCAGCACTGCCGCGCCGGTGTCCTTGGCGGGATCGGGGCGATAGACCGTGATCGTCGGGGTTGCGACATTGCTTAGCATTTGCGTCTGGCCGTTCCAGTCTTCCGGCTGAGTCGCCGGCTTGTCGCCGGGTGGCATGCCAGGCCAGATGTTCATGACTTGATGATTTCCCGCCGAGGGCTCGTCGTCGGCGAACGCAGGAATGAGTGACATGTTTAGAATGATTGCCGCGCAACCCAACAGAATCGTGCATCGCATATTGAGTATCCTCCAGCCGCTTTTTGGCTCGCTCCGCGATTTGTAATCGTAAACTTGTTTGGGCGGGATGGGAATAACGTCTGATTCATCTCGCATTTCAGCCGATTATTCTGCTAGAATATGGCTGGAGACAACATATGCCGGTAACCATCCAATTGCCCGCTGACATTGAGCGGGATCTTCGCCGCCGGCTTGGCGACCTCGATCAGGCCGCGAAGGAAGCAATGCTGGTTGAACTTTTTCGCCAGGATTTGCTTTCTCAACATCATCTCGGACTTGCCTTGGGTCTGGATCGCTTCGAGACAGAAGCGTTGCTTAAGCGGCATAATGTGATTGAAGATTTCCCGACGGATGAAGAATATCAGTCAGCGCTCGCAAGATTAGATCTGACAGACACAAAGTGATAGTCGTATCCGACACCACGCCGCTCAACTACCTCGTGATCATCGAGGTGATCGAAATACTACCCAAGTTGTTTCAAAAGGTTTATGTTCCTCCATCAGTAATTGTCGAATTAACAAAGTTGAAAGCGCCAAATGTTGTTCGCGCCTGGGCCGCGACGCCGCCCACCTGGCTCCAGATTCTGGCGCCTACGGCACGATTGCCCTCCACGGCTTTGCTCGACGATCGAGAAGCTGATGCGCTCTCCCTGGCAAAGGAGCTTCGCATCGGCGACGTGTTGATCGATGAGCGTCGTGGCCGAAATGTCGCGAGGCGAGAGGGATTGACTCCATTGCCCACCCTTGCTGTTCTGGAAAGAGCCGCGTCGCAAAACCTCCTGGAACTTCGCTCCGTTCTTGTAAAACTTCAACAAACGACGATTCGAATTCCCCAAGATCGCGTTGACGCCGCTCTTCGGCGAGATGCTGCAAGAAAACTTGACGGAAAGCCTTAGGCGCATCTGTGCCTCATTGTCCCTGCTGATAATTCTGTGCGATCGGCATCCTTCGTCCGAAACCGAAGGCGCGACTCGTGACTTTAATTCCCGGCGCGGCTTGGCGGCGTTTGTATTCGCTGCGGTCGATTAGGCGAATGACTCGTAAAACCGTCGCGGAATCGTAGCCATCGGCGATGATCTCGGCGGCGCTTTTTTCCTCTTCCACATAGCGATTCAAAATCGCATCCAAAATCGGATAGGGCGGCAGCGAATCCTGATCCGTCTGATTCGGCCGTAGTTCGGCGCTGGGAATTTTGTCGATGCTCGATTGTGGAATCACCGCGCGGCCGGCCTGCTGGTTGATCCAGCGCGACATTTCCCAGATCGTGGTTTTCGGGACATCGCTGATCACCGCCAATCCGCCGCACATATCGCCGTAGATCGTGCAATATCCGACGGCCAGCTCGCTCTTGTTGCCGGTGGTCAGCAGCATGTGATTGAACTTATTGCTGAACGCCATCAGCAGCGCGCCGCGGATGCGGGCCTGGAGATTTTCCTCGGTGACATCGGCAGGGAAACCGGCGAACGGCTCGGCCAGAGTTTTCTCATACGCTTCGTGAACCTGTTCGATGCCGACGATGTGAAACGCGATGCCCAGATTCTCCGCCAGCGCGCGCGCGTCGGCGACGGAATGTTCGGAACTAAATCGGCTAGGCATCGCCACGCCAACCACCCGATCTTTACCCAGCGACGCCACGGCAAGCGCGGCCGTGAGCGCCGAATCGATTCCACCGGATAATCCCAGCACGACACTGCTGAATCCGCATTTGCGAACGTAATCTCGTAGCCCCAGAACCAGTGCCTTGTAAATCGATTCGATGCCGGTGCTCGGCACGTTCATCGGCCCCGCCGGATGGCCCGGAATTTCCACGACCATCAATTCTTCCTCGAAATCCCTGGCCTGGGCGATCACATTTCCCTCGGCATCGAAGGCGATGCTGTTGCCGTCGAAAACCAACTCGTCATTGCCCCCGACCTGATTGACGTAAACCAATGGTCGGGCGAATTGTTTCACCTGCGAGCTGAAAAGTTGCTTGCGAAATTCATGTTTGCCGACCACGAACGGACTGGCTGATGTGTTAATCAGAATCTGCGCGCCGGCGCTCTGAAGATCGGCGATGGGATTCTGATGATAGAGCCGGCGAGGGATCATCTTCTCATCGTTCCAGAGATCCTCGCAGATCGACAGCCCGCAGAGCATGTCGCCGATGCGCACGAGATCGCCACGCTGCCCCGGCGGACCCGGCTCGAAATATCGGCTTTCATCAAACACGTCGTAGGTCGGCAAAAGCGTTTTGAAATGCGTCGAGAGAATTTTCCCATCACGCAAAAACGCGGCCGCATTTCGCAAAGGTCTTCCGACGGGATCGGTATTCCGCTGCGCTAGTCCAACAATCGCATCGATCCCGCGCACCTTGTCGGCGATCGCTTTCACCGCGGCCAGCGTGTCATCAATGAATTGCGGCTTGAGCAGCAAATCCTTGGGCGGATAGCCGATCACCGAAAGCTCCGGAAAAATCACCAGATTCGCCCCCGCATCGCGCGCCTTGGAAATGAAATCCAGATGCTTGCGCGAATTGGCCGCAAGGTCGCCAATTACCGGATTTATCTGGGCCAACGCAATCCGCATGTAAATATCTTAGCATGAGACGAGCGCGCGGCACTCGTCGCCCAACTGACGTGAAGAAGGACCTTATTCCACAGTCCAGGTTTCGTTCCCCGTGACCAGCGACTGCAAATCGCCTTCACCGTGCGCGGCGATCGCCTCGGTGACCTGGCCGCGAACCAAATCGCCATACGTTGGCTGCTCGACCGCGCGGAAAACGCCCAGCGGCTCAGGCATCTCAGGCTGGCGCATCCGGCTGAGCATAAACGCCAGGCTCGGATCAGCGGCTTTTTCATCGTGAATCAGCAGATCATCCGGCGCGACATCTTTCACATTCACCACTTCCGGATTCATTCCATGCAGGCGAATCCCTTTGTCCTGTTGCTTGCCGAAGATCAGCGGCTTGCCGTGTTCGAGATAAAGGGTCGTGTCCCCTTTAAATGCTTTGTCGGTGGCGTAGTCGTACGCGCCGTCGTTGAAGATGTTGCAGTTCTGATAAATCTCGACGAACGCGGTGCCGACATGTTTGGCGGCGCGCTCCAGCACGTATTCCAGATGCTTCAAATCGACATCGATGGAACGCGCGGCGAACGTCGCCTCGGCGGCCAGCGCGATGCTCACGGGACGGATCGGCGTCTCCGGCGAACCGAGCGGCGTGCTCTTGGTTTTCTTGCCTCGCTCGGATGTCGGCGAATATTGCCCCTTGGTCAAACCATAAATTCGATTGTTGAACAGCAGCACCTTGATGTTGGCGTTTCGCCGCATGAGATGGAGAAAATGATTTCCACCGATGCTCAGCGCATCGCCGTCGCCGGTGACCATCCAGATCGTCAAATCGGGGCGGGCGATGGACAAGCCCGTGGCAAATGTCGGAGCGCGGCCGTGAATGCTGTGGAATCCATAGGTATTCATGTAATACGGAAACCGACTGGAGCAACCGATGCCGGAGATGAACACCGTCTTGCTGCGATCGGCGCCGAGCCGAGCGAGGACTTTTTTCATCTGCGCCAGGATCGAATAATCCCCGCAGCCGGGGCACCAGCGCACATCCTGATCGGTGCCGTAATCGGCAGGCTTGAGAACATTCAGCGACGATGGTGTGGATGCGATGCTCATGTCAGTTTCCGTCGGGGAAATTTGTGATGACGTTGCGATTATGGGCGATGCGGATTTCGCCGTCGCCATTGGACCCTTCCAGCAATTGCGTTACGCCGCGGACAATTTCGGCTATGGTGAAAGGCTGGCCGCGCACTTTGTTCAACCCTTTCACATCCGCCAGGAATCGGGCACGGAGCAAAAGCCGAAGCTGGCCGAGATTGAGTTCCGGTGCCAGCACATGCCGGAAATTATGCATCAGGGGTCCGAGTTTTTCGGAAAGTGGATTCAGATATCGCACATGCACGGCCGAGACGTTTAATCCCTGCTCGCGAAGTTTAAGCGTCGCCGCCTTGATCGCGCCAAATGTTCCGCCCCAACCGACCAGCAGAACATCGCCATGATCCGGGCCGGTCATCAGCAGGTCTTGCCCCGGCGGCACGATGCCGGCGACTTTTCCCGCGCGGAGGCGGACCATGTGTTCGTGATTGGCCGGGTCGTAACTGACCGAGCCGGTGATGTCCTGTTTCTCCAATCCACCGATGCGATGCTCCAATCCGGGAGTGCCAGGAATCGCCCACGGTCGGACGAGATTCTCATCGCGCTGATACGGCAAAAATTTATTGCCGTTGCTCATTGCTTCGGGATGGTTGCTGACGATTTTTGCAAGTTTGCTCACATCCGGCACCAGCCACGGCTCGGCGCCGTTGGCGATGTAACCATCGCTGAGCAGAATCACCGGGGTCATGTATTTGACGGCGACCGTGAACGCTTCGATGGCCGCCTGAAAACAATCCGATGGCGAGCACGCCGCGATGATCGGGATCGGGCACTCGCCGTTGCGGCCGAACATCACTTGCAGCAGATCGGCCTGCTCCGTCTTCGTCGGTAATCCGGTGCTAGGCCCGCCGCGCTGCACATCCACCACGACCAGCGGCAATTCGGTGATGACCGCCAACCCCATCGCTTCGGATTTGAGCGCGATGCCGGGGCCGCTGGTGCCGGTTGCGCCCAGCGCGCCGCCAAAGCTGGCGCCGATGGCCGCGCCGATCGCGGCGATTTCATCTTCCGCCTGAAATGTCATCACGCCAAAATTTTTTTCCGCCGCCAGATTGTGCAGGATGTCGCTGGCGGGCGTGATCGGATAGCTGCAATACAGCAGCGGTTTTCCCGCGAGTTTGCTCGCCGCAATCATCCCCATCGCCAGCGCTTCGTTGCCGGTGATCTTGCGATATTTCCCCGGCGCGAGCTTCGCCTTGGGGACTTCGTAATGCTCGTGGAAAAGTTCGGTGGTCTCGCCGTAATTGAAACCGGCGCGGAGAGCCAGAATATTGGCCTGGGCAACCGCCGGCTTCTTGGCGAATTTCTTGTTGATGTGATCGAGCGTCAAATCCAGCGGCCGGCCGTAGAGCCAGTAGATTAGCCCCAGCGCGAACATGTTCTTGCAGCGATTCGCATCCTTCGCGCCCAACCCCGTCTCGGAAACCGCCGCCAATGTCAGCTTGTCGACCGGCACACGAATAACCCGGTAATTGGCAAGCGAGCCGTCTTCCAGCGGGCTGGATTCGTATCCGGCTTTCTTCAAATCGACCGGCGCGAATGAATCATCATCGACGATGACGATCCCGCCGTCTTTGACGGATCGAACATTGGTCTTGAGCGCCGCCGGGTTCATCGCCACCAGCGCATCGACTTCATCGCCCGGTGTGAAAATCTCGGTGCTGGAGAAATGGATTTGATATCCGCTGACGCCGGCAAGAGTGCCGGCCGGCGCTCGGATTTCCGCCGGGAAATCCGGCAGGGTGCTGATGTCATTGCCCAGTGCCGCCGAGGTATCCGTAAACTGCGTCCCTGCCAACTGCATGCCATCCCCGCTGTCCCCGGCAAAACGAACCGTCACATCCCGCAGGGGGGTGGAAGGCTTTGCCGACGAAGTCGGCGGCGACAACGACACGTTCATTTCCGATTCCTCAGTTTCCAAATTGGCGAGGGTCTCAAACAGATCGGACCAGCCATCCGCCCAATGTTTCCAGTCCAAAAAATAATAGCGAACCTTAACTTGTGGTTCAACATCCTAACAAACATCGAATTAGGCCGGCATTTGTCAAATCTCTCGCGTCCCAGGGCGCGATATTTTTTTCAGCCCTTTCATTGGTTCAAATGGGCACCCCGCGTGATTTGGGAAAAGTTTATCTTGACTCTGTCCGGCCACAGCGTTTTGATGGAGACATGAGGCAGAGCTACCACACCATCATCAAGCCTGAATCCGGTGGCTGGTATGTGGGGTGGGTCGAGGAAATCCCCGGCACCATTACCCATGGCCGGTCGCTGGATGAATGTCGCAGAAATCTGCGCCAAGCCCTGCTCATCATGGTGGAAACCCACCGCGATGAGGCACGTCTGGGACTTAGCGCGGGCTGCATCCAGGAGTCGATCGAAATCGACACCGAAGAACTGCGTTATGCCCAACTGATGACGTAACGCGGAACCTGGATGGCAGAAAGCGAAGGGACCTGGACCGTCCGCCGGCTTCTGGAATGGACCACGTCCTTCTTTGGCCGCAAGGGAGTCGATTCGCCTCGACTCTGCGCAGAGCTTCTCCTCGCGCATGTGCTGAATTATCCGCGTATCAAACTTTACACCGATTACGAAAGAGTGATTCCGGAAAAATCTCTCGGCGAGTTTCGAGAACTCGTCAAACGCGCCGCCGAACAGGAGCCGGTCGCTTATCTCACCGGCAAAGCGCATTTTTTTAGTCTGGAATATGAAGTCACCAGAGATGTGCTGATCCCGCGCCCCGACACCGAGACGCTGGTGGAAAATGTCATCCAACTCGCCCGCCACGAGACCGGCATGGAATCCCCGCGCATTCTGGACCTCTGCACCGGCAGCGGCTGCATCGCGGCAGCGATCGCGGCGAATCTAAAATCCGCAACAGTGATCGCCACCGACATCAGCCCCGCCGCGCTGGCCATCGCAAAAAGAAATATTGATCGCCTGGGCCTGACGGATCGCGTGACCCTGAAAGAAGGCGATTTATTCGCTCCATTGGATCACCAGCCGTTTCACCTGATCGTCGCCAATCCGCCGTATATTGCGACTGGACAAATCCCAAGCCTCGACAAAAGCGTCCGCGATTTCGAGCCAATCTCCGCACTAGACGGCGGCCTCGACGGCCTAATGATTCATCGCCGAATCCTCGCCGAAGCAGCGGATCGATTGCTGCCGAGCGGCCACATCTTCCTGGAGATCGCGTTCGATCAGGGCGAATCCGCGCTGGCAATGATCGCCGACTTCCCCGCATTCAAAAATGCGCGCCTATTAAAAGATCACGGAGGCAATATTCGAGTCCTGACGGCCCGGCGCGCATAAGTTTATCCGCATTTCATCCCATCCGTGTCATCCCTGCCCATCCGTGGTTAAACTCCCCTCGATGCTCCATCAATCCATCACGCAAGACATCATCGGAGCAGCCATGGTTGTATTAAACGAACTAAAACCTGGCCTTGACGAAAAAATCTACGAGCGGGCATTGGTCATTGAGCTGCAGGCCATGGGACATACGGTCGAGCAACAACGATCGTTCCAAATTCGTTATCGCGGCCAACTCATCGGCACGCTTATTCCCGACCTCATCGTGGATCAGAAGGTCATTGTTGACACGAAGGTCGTCACCGCCTTTAGCGCTTCCCACATGGCACAGATGCTGGGTTATCCGACTATTACAAACCTGGAAGTCGCTCTGCTTCTCAATTTCAGTGAACCAAAACTACGTTGGAAACGAATCGTCAAAGACCTTCCGGAGCTATCGGCCGACATATCGGCTGACACGGAGATTTGACCACGGATGGGCACGGATGAACACGGATAAGAAAAATACCAGGGTGATCCGGGTTGAATCGCGCTGCATCCGGGCTCGCCCAACTTTGCTCCAGCACATTTTCCCATCCGTGTAATCCGTGCCCATCCGTGGTAACAAATTCCAACCTGAGTCTAAAAAGCGCGAGTACTCGTCTCCATTGCCCCAAACTTTCCCATCGACCATAATCCCACGCCCCGATGCCAACGTCATCCGAAATCCGCCGGCAATTCCTCGACTTCTTCGTGCAAATGCACGGGCATACGTTTGTTCCGTCTTCGCCGGTCGTTCCGCTGGACGATCCCACGCTGCTCTTCACCAACGCGGGGATGAATCAGTTCAAGCCGATTTTTCTGGGTCAGGAAAAACGCTCGTACACCCGTGCGACCAACACGCAAAAATGCATCCGCGCCGGCGGGAAGCACAACGATCTTGACGATGTCGGCCGCAGCCGACGGCATCACACCTTCTTCGAGATGCTGGGCAACTGGAGCTTCGGCGATTATTTCAAGCGCGGCGCCATCGAAATGGCGTGGGAACTGCTCACGACCGTCTGGAAACTCGACCCGACGAGACTTCACGTCTCGTGTTACGAAGGCAATCCCGCGGCCGGAATTCCGCGCGATGATGAAGCCGCCGATCTCTGGAAAGAGATCGCCAAAATCCCCGACGATCACATCCATTATTTCGGCAAGGACAACTTCTGGGAAATGGGCGACACCGGCCCCTGTGGGCCATGCACCGAAATTTACATTGATAGAACTCCCGACAAAACCGGCGGCCCATCCGTCAACGGCGACGATCCGCGCGTCATGGAAATCTGGAATTTGGTCTTCATCCAATACAACCGCGACGCCGCCGGCAAACTCACGCCCCTGCCCGCCAAACACGTGGACACCGGCATGGGCTTCGAGCGGATTTGCCAGGTGTTGCAGGGGAAAGAAGACAATTATGCGACGGATTTGTGGACGCCGCTGTTCGCGGCGATCAGCGAGATTTCCGGATTGAAATACACCGGCCTGTTCACCAAGACGAATGCCGCCGACCCCGCGGCCGAGACCGCGAATCCGCAACTTCGGCATGACATCGCGTTTCGTGTGATCGCGGATCATGCGAGATGTCTGACGTTCGCCTTGACGGACGGAGCCGTGCCGAGCAATGAGGGACGCGGATATGTACTGCGGAGGATTCTACGCCGCGCCGCCCGGTTCGGTCGCCAGCAATTAAGTTTGGTAGAACCATTCATTTACCGGCTCGTGCCCGTAATTATTGATTCGATGGCGGAAGCTTTCCCGGAATTGAAACGCGATCCGAATCGAGTGATGGAACTCATTAAGGAGGAGGAGATTTCATTTGGTAGGACCTTGAGTCAGGGACTGGCCTTATTCGATCACGCAATTCATGACATCTACCGCAATGCGGTTTATGAAAAGATCGCAAGAGAGCATCCTGGCCGCAACGTCATTGGGCAGGGTGGGGTGTTCGGCGTCGTGAACCCACGTATCCAGCTAGAGGTTCGCGATAGCAGTACCCGAGAGCTTGTGCACGCATACGATGGTGGCCCAATAAACGCAAATTCTCTTCGTGAAGTTGGTGCCAGCACGGTGTTTCCCGCGTCGACCGCATTCCGCTTACACGATACTCATGGCTTTCCTATCGATCTAACGCGCATCATGGCTGAGGAACGTGGAATGTCAGTCGATATGATTGGGTATGAGAAGCTTATGGAGCAAGCTAAGGAACTTGCTCGGTCCGGTGGAAGAATGGATAGCCTTGGCGTAGCGATGCTGCCACCGGAGGCCCTCGAACGCCTTAGCATGGTAGACGCCGGTCCAACGGATGATTCGCCAAAATTTTCCCACGAACCTTTGCCAGCCAAAGTGTTGGCCATCTGGGATGGATACAAGTTCTGGGAACAGATTCAGGCCGACAATGCAAGGCCGCTCGCAATCATCTTGGATCGCACCAATTTTTATTCAGAGATGGGTGGCCAAGTTGGTGATCGAGGCCAGATTCGCCTTCTTTCCCCCTCGCCCGGTACTCCGGGAGAGGGTAGGGGTGAGGGTCTTCAGCGGGCGTCGCAGGCCCTCACCCCAGCCCTCTCCCAGAGTACTGGGCGAGGGGGAGAAGAGCAGGCTGTGTTCGATGTCGAGACGACGCGCGCCGTCGGCGGATATGTTCTCCATATCGGCCGACTCCGTAGTGGAACACTCCGCGTTGGCGATCAGGTGCAGGCGGTCGTTCTCGGTAACCGAGATCACATCGAAAAGAATCACACCGCCACGCATCTGGCTAACTGGGCGCTCCGCGAAATCCTCGGCGAAGGCGTGCAGCAGAAGGGGTCGCTGGTGGACGCGGAGAAATTGCGGTTTGATTTTTCGCATTCCAAGGCGATGAGCGATGAGGAGATCGCGCGGGTGGAGCAGTTGGTGGAGCGGGAGATTCAGAAGCAGTTGCCGGTGTATGCCCAGGAAGCGCCTCAGGAGAAGGCGCTGAAGATCAACGGGTTGCGGGCGGTGTTTGGGGAGAAATATCCGGAGCGGGTGCGCGTGGTTTCCATCGGAGCGAAGGTGGACGATTTGCTGGCTGATCCGACGAATCCGAAATGGCGGGAGTTTTCCATCGAATTCTGTGGCGGAACGCATTTGGGCAATTCATCCCAGGTCGGCCGGTTTGCCATCGTCGCGGAAGAATCGGTCAGCAAGGGCGTGCGGCGATTGGTTGCACTCACCGGCGAATCGGCGGCGAATCTGGCGG
>JBEKUH010000094.1:0-16026 GCA_049515255.1 Tepidisphaeraceae bacterium
CGCCGCGGCCGGCAAAAACGGCCTGGGCCGCTCCGATGAGACGAAAACCGAATCGAAAATGTCGCGGCGATTGACATGGAAAAATCCGGGATCAAGAATGTTTGGGTTATTCAGAGGTTCCTCAATTTAATTTCGCCCCGGGAATGTGTGTATGACATTTTAGGCCGGCTTACTTCAGAAGAGATTCTTCCAGAAGAAGATGGATATCGATGACGGTTTCATTACCGACGTGTGATTACCGGTTCGAATATGCAGATTCGCTTCCGCCGCGAAAATCGTTGGCTGGCCCGGCGACGTTCGATGCGGCATTCTCGACGCGAAGAAAGAGATTCCCGCCTTCGGCGGCGGGATGCGAAGGAGTTTCGAGCACATGCTCGACCCCAACCGTCCTTCACAGCCCCGCATGTCCGACCTCCCGCGGAATTGCCGGATGAGGTGCGTTGAAGCATATGAAAGGCGAGGTCGGGCAAGCGGGCGTGACGGACGGTTGAGGTCGGCCCGTGGCCGAAAATCCGGTACATCTGCCGCCGAAGGCGGAACCTCCGACTTTTGTTTTCGCCGGCAGAATGCCGCCGCGAGCGTCGCCGGGCCAGCCGATGGCGCACACAGCGCCAGCGCCTCAGCATATTCGAGAAAACGCCTTTGAATCGCCACGGGAGCTGTTACCGATATGAATTTCCATTCGGAAATCCCGCTTAAAGTGTCACGCATCGCCCAGAAGCTAACCATTCCCGTTTTCCTTTGTCTTATCCACAAAGGTTTGCTTTAATGGGAGTGTGAGGCCATGACTGAGATAATTATGAGCAGCGAATTGTTCCATGTAGTGAAGGAATCCTCCGTCAACGTGATCGGACTGACGATCCCGGATGGGTTGGATTCCATGGAACTGGACGCCCTGATCGACAACGTGCTGGCCGGCATTAATCCCGCAGCCGGCACGCTTTGGGTGGCTGACCTTAGTGGAGTCGCTTACATGGGAAGCTCGCTGTTGGGGCTCATGGTCAACATCCGCGAAGCGATCCGCCAATCGGGCGGCAAGCTGATCCTCTGCGGTGTGGCCCCGGGCCTGGCGCGGGTGTTTCAAAATTGCTGCCTGGAACGGCTCTTCATCTTCGCGCGAAATCGGGCTGAAGCGATTACCATGGCCAAACGATGATCGATCCCGGCCCGGATATCGAGAAGCAATTTCCCGCCACCGTCGAACTCCGCCGCCGCCTGCATCGCATTCCAGAACTTTGTTTTGAAGAATTCAAAACCGCCGCGACCATTCGGGCGGCGCTGGATGAATTGGGATTGCGGCACATCGACGGCGTCGAAAATGCGCCGACAGCAACGATTTGTATCATTGGCGAAACGAGCAAGCCATGCATCGCGCTGCGCGCGGATATCGATGCCCTTCCGATTCTGGAGAAAACCGGGCTTCCCTACGCCAGCACGCATGAAGGGCGGATGCACGCGTGCGGGCATGATGGGCATTCGGCGACGCTGGTGGGTGTCGCGGGGATTCTCAAATCGCTCGCCGACGAATTGCCGGTCTGTGTCAAACTCATCTGGCAACCAGCCGAGGAAGATCAGGGCGGGGCGGAGCGGTTGGTGAAAGCGGGCGTTTTGGACGGCCGCATCGGGCCGAAGGTGCGGGCGATTTTCGGATTGCACGGCTGGCCGGGACTGCCGGTGGGTTGCATCGCCACAAAACCCGGTGCGCTGCTGGCGGCGACGGATGTTTTCATCGCGAAATTCACCGGCAAGGGATGTCACGGGGCCTATCCGCATTTTGGCGTCGATCCGATCGTCGCGGCTGCCGAGGCGGTGCTGAATTTGCAACAATTCGTTAGCCGGGAAATGGACCCGACCGAGCCGGCGGTGATTACGGTGGGGAAAATCCAGGGCGGAACGGCCACGAACATCATTCCCGACCAAGCTTCGATTCACGGCACGATCCGCACGCTCTCGGACTCCGCGCGCCAGCGCGCCAAGTCGGCCGTCCAGCGCCGCTGTGCCGGCATCGCGGCCGCCGATGGGTGTTCGGTCCAGGTCGAACTTCAACCCGGATATCCCGCAACGATCAACGATCCCGCAATGGCCGATTACGTCGCCAAAATCGCCCGCCAAACTTTTGGCCCCGAGCGATTCATCCCCGTCGGCCGGCCGAGTATGGGCGGCGAGGATTTCGCCTTCTATCTGGAAAAAATCCCCGGCTGCTTTTTCCTCATCGGCGTCGAACCGCCCGGCGGTGGCCCATATCCAACCCTCCATAGCGACCGCTACGATTTCACGGATGCCGCGCTGGCCGTCGGAATGCGGATGTTTCTGGAATTGGTGCGGAATTTTCCGGCGTGATGGGCGCGACTTCGATGCGTATCTCCGAAATTTTCCATTCCATTCAGGGCGAAGGAAAGCTGATGGGCGTGCCATCGGCATTTGTGCGTGTCAGCGGGTGCAATTTGCGGTGCGTTTGGTGCGATACGCCGTATGCAAGCTGGGAGCCGGAGGGGGAGAACATGGCGGTTGCGGCGATTGTTGATCATGTCGCGAAGATTGGCGCGAAACATGTCGTCGTCACCGGCGGGGAGCCGATGATTATGCCGGAGATCGGCGAGCTTTGCCGATCGTTCAAATCGCGCGGGCATCACATCACGATGGAGACGGCGGCGACGGTTTTCTCGCCGGTGGAAATAGATTTGGCCAGCCTGTCTCCCAAGCTGGCCAATTCCACGCCGCGCGATCGTGCCGGGGGAAAATTTGCCGAAGCACACGAACGGCAGCGGCTTAATTTTCCAGTGATTCAGCAATTCATCGATTCTTCGCCGGATTTTCAACTGAAATTTGTCATCAGCGATGAATCGGATTTACCCGAAATCCGCGAAGTGCTCGGAAAATTGAAGAACTGGACGCCGGCCGATGTGTTGCTAATGCCCGAAGGCGTGGACGCCCAAACACTAGTGGCGCGATCGGGTTGGATCAGCGACATTTGCAAGCGCGAAGGCTTCCGTTTCTGCCCGCGGCTTCACATTCTCATGTATGGGAATCGCAGAGGAACGTAATTTCCGTCTCCCGCGCGAAATTCACTGCCTGGTTATGACCTCGAATCCGCGCGGCTCGGTCGGCGGCTGATACACGGCGTCGCCAAACCCGAGAATGGGATAGAAAATGAATCCGAGCAACAGCAGGCCAATTCCGAATCCCGTTCCCTTGCCGAATCTTTTGGCAATATCAAAAGGAATGACGATGATAATCAGGTTTACAAATGGGATGAAGCACAGAATGAGCCACCACCCCGGTCGGCCGGCGACCTTCAGCATCACATAGATGTTGTAGAATGGAATGAGTGATGCCCATCCCGGATAGCCTGCCTTGGCGAACACCGCCCATAAGCCCGCGATGCTCAGGACGACAAGCGTCAGCTCAACCAGGCCAAAGATCACACCGGGGATCGGCGACCCGTTCGAAACGCCGTTAGAACTGCTGTACTGCGCAAGCACGCTGAAATATGACATGTTCGCTTCTCCTTCCCCCCTCGCCGTCGAGAGTATAACGATCGGCAGCACGCTTATGCAAAAGAAGGCGCGAATATCAAGAGGTCGGGCCAGTTCATTGGGACGGAAAAAAGCCGCGTTTAGGAGATGATGAAAAAATGCGGCTTGGCTACAGTCGAGATTAATCTTCTTCCAAGATAGACACCGGCTGCCGCCCGGCAAATCCGGTTTGCAGTTCGTGCCAGTAGAGAATTCTCTCTTCGCCGAGTTTCCAGCAGAGGCAGACATCGTGCCCGCGATGGCGGCCGAGGAAATCAACCAGACCCATCTGATAATCCTTCACCTCGCAGCCGATCTCGTGCAACTCATCCACATAGTTTTGCAGCAGCTCGGCCGCGCGATCCAGTTGGGTTTGAATCGTTGGCTGGTCTTTCGATTTTGCGGTGGCCAATTCAATTTGCAGATTGGAGACCAGCGAGTGCGTCTTGACGATGTCGCTCACCACGCGTTGGACCAACGGCAGCGTGCGATTGGCTTCCGCCAAGGCGAACCGTTTGACGGACTTGGCCAGGGAAACAGGTTTTGGTGTCAGGAATTGCGGGCCGGCCATGTTGATCCAAACGCCTTTCTGGTCGACGCATCCATTACGTCTGTTCGCGAGCAAAGGTTCAGAGCGATTATGATCGCTCCCGCTCGCATGTCAACCGGTGTTTGAAGAACTTGGTCGTCGCCTCCATCAATAAACAGTAAAACAGGAAAGCCGGGCGGGCGGGGAGGGGCAAAGGTTCGATAACTCGTCGGCTCGGATCGGGTTTTCCGGATTACAGGGCGTCCAAATCCAACTCCGCCCGATCACCGCTGGAGATTTGCGAGGCGGCGAATGTCCTTTGGCGGTGCATATCCACCATGACCGATTCGGCCGTCCGTGCCGGATTTGCCGCCCGACGCGCATTTTGCAGCCGGGCACGCACCGCCCGCTCGCTGATCTTCAGCCAGTCGGCAATTTGCCCGATCGTCGCTCCACATTCATATCGCAACTTCATCGCCGCCTGTTGCTTGGCGGTTGAGTAAGGGCCACGGCCCATGATCGCCTCCTGTGTGTTGAGCAACCCTAGAGAAGAGGGTTGAACCGCCAAGACGCCAAGAACGCCAAGGTAGGAAAATACGCCAAGGGGAAAATGATTGGATTGCAATTCTTTTCAAACCCGAATTCGGATTTCTTGGTGTATTTTCTTCCTTGGCGATCTTGGCGTCTTGGCGGTTAAACCCGCATTTTCGATCGACGAATTGCGCCCTATTTTCATGCCGCGCTCCGGCGAGAACTTCTCGATCCACGGTCGAGTTGCCGGCGCGCCACGAATGCGCTGCCGATGCGTTCGCGCTCGTTGCGCAGTCGTCGAAGGTCTTCCGCCAGATCCGGGTCCGCCTCGATTTCGGCCTGACAATCCAACGAAATTGCCGATTCCCGAACCGGCCGAGGATGCAGGCGCTTTGGGAATCTGGCCTGACAAAGATTGCAGGAACAGCGGAAATCCGGCTCGTAATTAGCGCCGCGGAAGAGGCAATCCTCTGCCCAGGCGCTGGAGCAAACCATCGATTCGACATGCCGACGGAATTTCTCGGCGAGAGCCCGCAGCCGCGTTTGTTGCTCGGCCCGGCCCCAATCGGCGCAGTGGGCCGCGAGCTTTTTGGCGCGCTTTCGCCGTTTGGCTGTTTGCAGTGATTCGACTACTATATTTGTATTGGTAACAGTCAAATTAGACATTTCTATCTCCCTTTGTATTTGCCAAATCAATCAACGACGAACCAACTCCCCGCGTGAATGCAGCCGGCCCAGTGCCGAGCCGCGATAATCCAACCAGCTTTGCCACAGGATTTTGCCCAGACTCACCGGCCCATCGGTCTCCTGCGATTCGAGGATGGCATCCCGCACGGTTTCGGGCCGACCGCCCAGAAACGCCTCGGCGATAAATTGTTTTTGTGTATCTGTGCAGGCCGACCAGAGTTGTCTGTCGTTGGCATGTGCCAGCGGGTCCGGCGGCCCTTCGCAATCGCTCTGACAAACGCCCGGAGGCAATCCCTTTGCGCCCGAAAGAGCGGGGCGCATTTTTCCGTTAGATTCCGCCGATTCCAAGACTTCCGTCATATTTCACCCCAAATTTTGGCCTAATTCCCTTGACATAATCCAAAAATACACCAAACTAATACAAAGTCAAGAAAAATCGTTAGCAAAATGTATGGTATTTTTTGGGATGGTTTGGTAAGGTCATAAAAACAGCAGGAGGCAGTATGCCACGAGTGTCAGAATTGATCTTTGGTCAGAAACTGGCGTTGGCCCGCAAATCGCGCGGATTGACCCAGCGTGAACTTGGGACGGCCATCGGAAACGTGTCCGATGAATCGGTCAGCCGATGGGAACGCCTGGAAATTGCCGGGCTTCTCCCGCGGCAGGCACCGCGGTTGGCCAAGGCGCTCGGATTGACCTTGAAGGAGTTTCGGGCCCAGATCGGCGTGCCGCTGGAAGAGCAGGCCAGCCGGTCGGATACCCAGTCGATGGCCGGATTTCCGCGTGGGGTGAACATGCGCGCGCTGCGACCGGCGTGGGTGGCGCCGGAATACCAGATTGGCGTGGCTGCCAGCCGACGCGTGGAAAAGGTCGCGGATCATCCGGATGCCAATCGCCCGGTCGCCACATCCGACCGCCGCGCGTTCGTCGTGCCGGTGGATGGCGATTGCCAGAGTCCCAAGTGGAAAGACGGCGAGACGGTCATCTTCAGTTACGACGCCGTGGACCGCGAAGGCATCATACCCGGGAAATCCTATTACCTGGCGTTCGTCGATGGCAGCACGACATTCAAGCGTGTTTTCCACGATGAATCGGATCCCGATCGCTATATTCTGCGGTGCTGGAACACGAAGAAATATCCAGATGAGAAGCGCGTGCATCGGGATGAAGTCGTCAGCATTGCGCGTGCCGTGGCGAAACAGGTGCAGGTGGATGAGGAAGAGTAGGAAAGCCCACGGATTGCTATCCGTGGGCTTTACAACGTATACCCCGCGTGTTTCATGTTGGCGTAGAACGATGCGATGAACGTATGCACGTTGGTCATGTCGCTGACCAGGCGATTGAGCATGAGTTGCTCGTTGGGGGTATACGCCGTTCCGGCCGCCATGCCCGTCGTGAGTTGGGTGGCCAGCGACGCGCCGGGCGTCGCGGCCTGGATGGGATACCACGTATAAACCTGATACCACACGCCGCTCCCGGTGCCGGTGCCCAGGGGCCAGCCGCAGAGCAGACCGGGGACGAATGTGCCGTTGGCGATTTGGTTGGCGGCGGAGTTGACGACGTTGGCTTGCTCCCAGACGTTGGTGATCCAGCAATCGCTCGTGCCGATGATGCCGTTGGGGGCGATGTCCTGCAGCGGGAAGTTGAATGTGTTGCTCGAACTGGCGAACGGACCGGCGACGATCTCGCCCTCGTAGGTACCGCCGATCGTCTGGCTGTAGGCGCTGGTTATTTTGCAAATCACCGGCCGAATCGGCCATTCGTCGATGTAGACAATTGTGCGCGGAGTCGATTCGCTGGTCTTTCCCATCACCCGGCCGACGGCGTAGGTGAATAGTCCCTGGCCGGAATAATAGAGTTTGTGGCTGGCGACGAACTGTTCGGGAAGATTCACGATCAATGCGTTGTTCACCGCGCCGCCGCCGCTGGCGGTTTGCCAGACCGGGCCGTCAGTCTGCGTTTGGCCGGTGGTGTATTCGAGTTGAAAATTGTAAGTTGCCGGCGAATTGGTGTTGGTGCCGCCAGTACCACCGTTGCTGCTGCCGTAGAGGATGGAGCCGTGGTAATACCCGCCGCCGGTTTCGGTTCCGAGAATGGCAACGAGCACCAGCTCCGAAGACGACGGCGCCATCGACAGCAAATTGCCGGCCGGCGTCTGCTGCAAATTAAGCGGCGGCTGGACAGTCCACTTGTCCAGCCGCTGAAGTTGGTCGGCAATGAAGTTGTAAAGATCGCCGTCGAGTGAAACGACACTTCCGGGAGCGGCGCGGGGGAGGGGGGTCATGCGGGGTCCGTTGTGGGATTACGTTGGGAAACATGACAAGGTGACAAGGTGAGGGGGTGACAAGGTGAAAAACGCGAGCATTTGGTCACCTTGTCACCCCCTCACCTTGTCACCTTGTCATTTTCAATTTCAAAGGAACAACTGATTGTAATCATACGACTGAAACGGCGGATTACTCGTTGCCTTTAGAACCACCGGTCGCCAGCCGTTCACTGGATCGTATGCGACATTCCAGCCAACTGAGCGATAGGTGAAGGCGTAGGTCATGTCCCAGCCTGGGCTGCCGTTGGCGAAGAGGCGGCGCTGCGAGCTGGCGCCGTCGAATTTCACCGTGCCGGGCGCAGCGCCTTGAAACAGTGCGGCGTTCACCGTGTCCGTGGCGGCGATGATCGTGGAAACCGGAATCGACGGCAGATTGTTTCGTGTCTGATGCAAACTGATGGTTGTGATCCGCAGTGAGGGATTGATATCGGTGGAAACATCGCCGCCGGTCGAGTCAGAAAATTTCAGGCTGGGCGTCAGGCCCGAAAGTGTGATGAATTCCGATCCATAATCCACCGCGAGCACGCCGGTCTCGATCCCCTCCTGATAGGGCAGCGAGCGGTAGGTGACTTTGATACGTGCATATTTGTATCCCACGAGCCCACTGGCGGCGACGTTCAGCCCCGTATTCCCGGCGATTCCCTCGACCTCGATGGTGTCCACATAAAGCCACGGCGCGTCCGGATACGAAGCCGGCGGGACATATTGAATCACGGCCGGACTCGGTTGCGTCACCGATCCGCGCAGGGCGTTGATCAGCGCAACCCGATCCGTCCAGGCGCATACCATCGTTCGCGTCGCCGAAGACGGCGTATCGCGGACAAATTGCTCCTTGGTGCCCTCGTCCCAGACGGTGATGCCGAAGAGCGTGATGGATGTGGTTGAGTCGAGTCCCATGACAAAATCATCTCCGAAGGATACTCACATCCGCACAACTGCCACGGTCGGCAGAGAATTGAGGGCATCATTGAATTTGGTCACGGCATCATTAAATGCCTGGGCGTCCGGCACCGCTTGATTGCTCGATGATCCCGATGTGTTCCCGGCGCCTGATAACGCCGCCGCACCTGCATGTGCGCGCGAAGCGGCTGACTGACTCACGATAATCGGATCGGATGTCGTCATCCTTGGCGTTAGCGAAGAACTCGCCTGCGACTCCCGACGTCGCTCAGCCTCGGCCGAGATGGAAATGGGATTGGACATAGTTTTCGATCTGTTCCGGCAGAAGATTCAAATCCGCCTCGCCGCCGCCGTGGGCGGAAATTTGTTCGGCCAGCACACTTGTCGGTAAATGCAAAAGTTGTTTGGCGAACCAGCGATTGTGCCGCAGAATTTGATCCAGAATTGCAGCGCGCTTTTGCATTGCGGACAAATGCGGCGGAGTGGAATTCGATTCCAGCCCCAGCACTTGCATGATCTGCGGAATGGTCAGATGGCTGGCGCGGTCGCAGGGGATTCCGCGATCCTGGAGTTGTCGGAACAGGCCCCGCCATTGGATGGGTTGTCTCGCAACGGCGGGGCCGGTGGGTTTTTTCGGCCATCATATCCCCAGGCATCCCACACTGCCTTGATGATGTCGTCGGCATTAGATCGCCGCAGAAATTCCGCCGCCGAGTTGCGAGTGATGCGCGGATGTCTGATCCGCAGCGAAAGCCAAAGCAAAAATGGCATCGCCGCCGCCGACAATGCCCACGCGTCGAACCCCGCCGATCCGAAAGCGAAGGGCGAATTGCGAAGATTGTCCACCGCGCGGCTGTGCAACAAATCCCGCGTTGACACCGGCAAATCGGTGGAGGCGCGAACGACGGTCCGCAGATAATTCTCCGCCGCCTCGGTCTCCGCCTCGGCCCACTCAATCAACCGCGGTGGCGAAATCGTGTGACCGGGGATGAGCGAGGAGTTGCCGGCGGCGGTGAGGGCTTGGAGTTCGGACATGTGTTTTCCTGACTACGAATGACAAGGTGACAAGGTGAGTGGGTGACAAGGTGAAAAATGCGGGCGTTTTCGTCACCTTGTCACCCCCTCACCTTGTCACCTTGTCACTTTCTCAAAACTCAACTCGGATACGCAAAACTCCCATTCCCCTTGCACATAATCTTCGTCGTGATCTTCCCGTCCACCACCAATTGCTGCGGCGTGCTTTCGATGATGAGAGAACTGAAGCTCCAATACGATCCATTCAGCGCGCCGGGCGCGGTTTGATGGAGATAGAGATTCACGTTGGTGATCGTGCTGCCGGCCGTCAGCGTTGTCGGGGCGGCGAAGGGATTGTTGCCGAAGTCGTAGTCGATTTGGATCGTCACCACGCAATCCTGGTACGTCGCTTCGCGGATGATGAATCCACCGCTCTTGCTGTTCTTGAATTGCTGAAGCTCAACCGTGGGCTGCACTTCCCAGTTGATGATCGGCAACTCATTGCCACCGACGGCGGCGGTGCCGTAAAAGCCGGAATAAAAAACGCTGGCGGGCATGAGGGTTCCTTACAGAAGGGAAAGGAATTAGCCACCGATGGGGCACCGATGCGGCACCGATGGGAGAGAAAAAAGTTGTTCAGACTTTGCCTTTATCGGTGCACATCGGTGTCCCATCGGTGGCTAATTCTTCTTTTGCGATTTACGCCGATCGACCGAGAATCGTGATCTTTCCCGGCACATTCGTGCCGGCGGCGACGGTGATGGTGACGGTGTCCGCCGAGCCGGAGGTCACCGCATATCCGGGATTGGGATTCCACATGAGGTAAACGCCGCCGTTGGCCTGGGCGAGTCCGCTGTCGGTGGCGGAGATCGGATGCGTGCCGCCGCCGATGCTCATGTCCTGGCCGGCGGTGGTGCTGTCGTTTTCGAGCAATATCCCGGTGGCGTGCAACATGCCGATGGCGTTTTGCATCGGGTCCAACGCGGTGGTGAGATTGATCGTCAGCGGCGTGCCGGCCGAAACCGTGAATGGAGCGGAGTAACAACGATCGACGTTGCCGGCGGTGTTTCCCGCTCCGACGCCGAAGTTCGGGCTGTGATTCACTTGTGCGGCCACCAGCGCCGGCGCGGCGCCGGAGCTCAGTTGAGCCTTGACGGTCACTGAGACGGAGGGATTTGTGAGAGTCGTAGCCATTGAATATCCATTTCTATTGCGATGAAAGCAAAGTCGACCGATTCAGGTCCATATAAACCCAGATACTCATGATGCTCACCCATCTTTGCGTGGCGCGTCGCCATTGCGTCTGGCCGAAGGGATCGTCTTTGCCCTGTTTGATTTCCCAGGATCTAACCAGCCCGCCCAACCCCAAATCGGGACCGGCGGCCAGCAGCGCACTCATCGCCGCGAATTTCAGAGCGTTCACGCTCGTCAATCGCAGCGAATCGTGCGTGGCGATGAGCTGATAGGACTGGCTCAGCGAAGCTACGAGCGAATTCGCCCCGAACGGCTGCAGCGTGAACGCTTCGGGCAACAGCACCACCTCCGGCGTGTCCCCCGACTGAATCTGGCCCTTGAACTTCTCGAAATTGGCAGCCGTCATGTCGATCAGATTCCCCGGCTGAACGATCGCCCCGAATGAAGCGGACGATTTCAACGCCGAAAGAATAGCGGCCGAGGCGGATGTGAAGGGGTCGGGCATAGGGGGATGACAAGGTGACAAGGTGAGGGGGTGACAAGGTGACAAAAGAAAACGGGGTTCGGCTTTCGGTCACCTTGTCACCGGGTCACCTTGTCACCTTGTCACGAATCAAAACTTCACCGTCGCCACGAAAATCGCGCTGGGCACTTTCAGCACCGGCAGGAACGTGTCGCCGTAGACGATCTTCGCCGTTGGCGGATCGGCGCTGGCGGTGCCGTAGGCGAACATGCCGCTTTGAATCTGCATGCCGCTGACAACGCTCGGCTCGGCGGGCGTGACGATGCCGGCTTTGGTCGGTACCGGATACGTTCCTTCCAGGAATCCGATCCACGATGTGCTCGGGTCCGGCGTGAAGACAATCTGATCGTCGCCCACCAGAGTTTGGCGATTGCCGTTCTGGTCGTAGAAGAAACTCTGATACGCCTTGTGCCAGGTCAAGCCCAGCAGAGGATTGGGGATGTCAGCCGTCGCGATGTACTGTGGGCTGAACGCATCCGGGCCGTAGTCGGCTCGATAAAAATAATTTCCCAGCCCGGCGTTGCTGGTGAGATAGTTGGGGATGTTCTTGCCATAGAACGCATGCTTGAGTTCATATCCGGTCAGTTGAATCGCCGCCTGACTGAGCGATTGCACCTGCTTGTCAATGACGGCCGAAGTGTTGTTCCACGCGGTCGAGATGATGGGTGAATCTGTTCCCCACACATCCAATTGATTCTGATTTCCCGCCGGAACCGTGTAATCCACGATCGTTTGCGCGCCGGTGCTGGATGGCAGCAGATTCCCCAGGCCGTCGTAGTAAATCTGCGTCTTGAACAACATGCTGGTCAACGCGCTGATGCGCAGATTGTCCTGTGTCCAGCGCGCTTCGCGGATTTGCCGGCTCACTTCATCGATGCCGAGCTTCTGTTTGCCCAGGTCGTTGTAGTTGAGCAGATTCACATAATCCTTTACCGGCAGGACGATGTTTTCGACGCTGTGCAGCAGCTTGACCGCCTTGATGCCGATGTCGCGCAACTGGCGATTCTTCGACGGAGCGCCGTAAGGCGAGATCGTCGCATTGGTGCGCGTGCCGCTGAAGACCCGATATTCGCCCGTGTCTCCATCCACGGTCTGATCGACCTGGAAAAACTCGGGCGGGAATGGGTTGGGAATGCCGCTGGTGGTGCTCTGGATGATCCCGCAAAGATTGGGAGCGCCCAGGATGTCATTGATGGAAACGTAAGCCATGGGAATGGACCTCGGTGGAAATTTGAATGCGGAAGGGAACTGGGAGACTCCCGATAGTTTGCATCATCCGGTGATGTCATCCAAAAACGTCGTCCCCGAGCATGTCGACTTGATCGCGGATTTGACCCACGTCTTGAGGCTCGGATCGCTCGGATAATTCACGATCATCCCGGTGTTGACGGTGCCTCCGCTGGCAAGCAATCTGCCGGTGAAAACATCCACGCGATTCGTGTACGTCTGATCGACGATCTGCAAACCATTGGTTTCGCACAGGATCGTCAGGATATTTTCGCTCCCATCGGTCGGCTGAATGAGCGATGCCGTGACGGCCGCGGCGCTGGTGGCGGTGCAGGTGATGACGCCGGTTGTGACGTTCACCGCGGAATAGGTGACGACTTGCGTCGCGACGGTTCCACTCGCCGCCGGCGGGCCGGTCAGTTTGAATGTCCCGCTGGCGCCGATGCGACGGACGATCTCCGCCGCGGTGTTTACATCGGTCGCAATGGACGTCGCGCCACTGGCGGTTGCGCTTGCGGTCAAACCGAGAATGCTGTTGGCATACTTCGCCGTTGCCGTGATCCGGCCGAAAAGTTGCCCGGCCCACAGAAGCCAGGTGTACGGCGCGTTGGTCGGATTGCCGGAGTTGGTACCGTCAATCGTCACCGGCGGCGCCCAGAACTGCGTGCGTTCGATACCGGAATAAATCACCTCGCGCGGCTGGGAATCAAAATTACCAACCACGCCGGGTTTGCCTTGGGGAGTGGGGAGCATGGGGAGACCTTTCGAAAAGAATGGTTTGGGGTTGTGTAGTGGGAATCGAGTGGCTGGGATGACAAGGTGACAAGGTGAAGGGGTGACAAGGTGAAAAACGCGCGCCTTTGGTCACCTTGTCACCCCCTCACCTTGTCACCCTGTCACATCACGTCGATGCGACACGCGTCATATATTGCCGAAGCTGTTCCAACGGCGACGCATCCTCCCCCGGGCTCGCTCGCGACATGGATTGCAGCGATGTCGTTTCGCCCGGTGAAATCGGACGATTATCGAGCAGGATGTCGGCTATCGACAGGGCCAAAGCGCGATCGCCTGATGGACTCGATTGACGGGAGAGCGTCAGAAGATTCGCCTGGCCGTCGGGGGCTTGCACGAGCAGGCGCACCAAACGGTCACGCGCCGCAGGCGAGAGACCGCCGCGCTGTACGGCTGTGTCAAACCGCGCGGTGGCCGCTTCGATCATTGCGGATTGCGCCTCATCGTTCATCGTCGGCTGGATGCGAGCTGACAGATGCGCGATTTGTTTCCGCGCAGCCGATAGTTCCTCGGATTGATCGGTAATACTTTGAAGATATTGAATGATGCTTGCGATGCATGTGGTTGGTTCGAGATCCTCGATAAATTCGATTAGCGCATCGAATTGCTCCTGGGTGCAAGGGATTTGCAATCCTTCGTCAGGATCATTCTGCGGTACTTCCGGAGGCGGTGATTGAAGCGTCAACGCGTCCGATTCCGCCTGCGATGCCTCGACAAACTGCCCCTGCTTCGGCACCACCGGCACCGGCGTCAGCGCCAGATGCACGATCGCTTCGCCCCATTTCTTCGCCTGGCCATCCGTAAAATCCGGATCAATTCCGACAGACACGAGATTTCTGGCGGCGACGAGCGCGGCATCCTCGCCGATAAATTGGCACAACCCCAGCAGCCGATCCTCGTCGAGCTTGAATTGCTTCACATATCCGACGACATCCCGCGCCCGGTCGGAATGATCGCAATTGATCGGAATCGCCAGTCCCTCGGCCAGCATTTGCGAGCCGGTGTCGGACCAGCGATTCAACCGATCGCGGTCCACGGACAGCGAGAATTTCCGCGTCGGATGCACGTAATCGCCGACGTGAATCAGATCCTTCCAGAAATACGTCGCCGGCTGGCCGGAGATTTCCGCGGGAAGGTCGCCGTCCGGCGCCACCGGCGAATCCGCCGAGAGCGCCGCGGCATGAAGATGAAATGGAGTGGTGAGTTGGGTCATGAGTGAAATCCATTTTTAGCCGCGTCGCTCGGCGACGCGATATTTCATTGTGCTTGCGAATTTCGTGGCACCGACAACTGATCCAGAAGCGCCGGCACATCAATTTGTGCCGTCGCGCCGGCCGCCAGCAGCGATTTCAGCGTGTCGCTCAAAACACCCAGCGAATCCGGCTCAATCGGCGCGGGATCGATCGACACGGCATTTCGCGCTGATTCGCCAAAATTCAGCACCAGCAGATCGTTCACCACGTCCCGCGAAAGTGCGACGGCGATGTCGCGATCGATTAATTCCGAATCGAGCAGTGCCGTGTCCGTATGCGTCTGGGCATCGGCCCGACTTCCATGTTGCGATTCCAGCCCCACGCGCTCCGGTCGCAGCCAGCCGCGGAAGATCAGGGCGTCATAATAATCCAGCACGAGTTTCATGCCGGGAGAATGGTCGGCCCCGCCGGCCTCCAGCGTGGAGAGTTGCCATGGGCTTTTGCCGGCCAGATCGTAACTTGTTTGTGGATCACTCCCGGCGGCGAAACCGTTGGGGAACATCACGCTCTTGCCGGCCGACACCGCATCGAGCACCTGTTGCCCCAGCCACTGATTCGGCCGCTCGGCGCCGGCGGCGTCGCGGCTGGTGCCTTCGGGATAATGCAATTGCACCACCAGGCCCGACACCTTTTTCATGTACTGTGCCAGACGATGGCGAATCTGCTCGCTTTCGCTCCACGCCTGGCGAATGTTCTCATGCCGCGAGCGTCCATACGGATTGCCCGCCTCGCTGTCGAACACATAGAGAAAGAATTTCGATCCGGTCAGATCGATGGCCGAAGCGCCTGCTGGTTGATTCCGCAGGCCAACCGCGTTTCCATGCGCATCGACCAGAATTTCCGTGCAATCCCACAGCAGCGGCTTGAGCCGCCGAAGAATCCGTCGGCCATTGACGATGTCCCAGATTTTCTCGAAACCCGCCCAGCCGAATTCCAGGGCGCGCAGCGCATCAGTCACAATCGACTGTCGCAGTGGCGTCAGCACGCTGGAAATAAAATTCATCCACTCATTCGGCACATCCGGCCCACTTTTTCGGAATCGCCAGGCATTGGCGACAATCGGCGCGGCGATGATTCCGCGCACCAGCGCCGCCGTCGGATGCGCTGAGATCTGCCGATACGTTTGATACGTCCCCGGCGGCGCGGGGAAGAATCCCGAAAGCCCCGCAGCGCTGAAACCCGGAATGCCGACGCGGGATTGATCGGAAGTTTGCTCGCCGGCGGATGTGGGGGGAAGTTGGGACACGTGATTTCCTTGGAATTACGGGAATGCTTATTGATTATGTGGAGAACGAGATCGTCCCCGTGATCGAACTCTGTTCAAACCTGACCGCATACTCGGCCACGACAAAATACCTCATCCACGCCAACGCATGCTGCTCGTCCAATGATCCTGGCCAAATCGTCGTGCGGAGGTCTTCGATCAGCCGTCCGCAGCGTGGATCAATGATCAAACTCGATTGCCCCGCGGCGTTTTTCAATTTCGATCGCAGGGCATTGATCGTATCTTTCACGGCCGGATTGGCGCGAGGCAC
>JBEKUH010000095.1:0-16023 GCA_049515255.1 Tepidisphaeraceae bacterium
GTTCCGATGGTCGACATGACCAGGATCAATCCCAGACCCTGCCCAAATAGACCGAGTTCAATCGCATCGTATCCCAACTCGCGAGACTCGCGATTATTCCGATGAAGAAAAAGCATAAAAAACTATTGAACCGCCAAGACACCAAGATCGCCAAGTTAGGAAAATACGCCAAGGGGGCAACAAATCAGATTACAATTTGTTTTAAATCTGAATTCCGATTTCTTGGCGTTTTTTCCAACCTTGGCGTCTTGGCGCCTTGGCGGTCCATCCGCTTTGGTCTTCAGAATAAAATTGACATTCCACTTTCCTGAGTTATTCTCAAATCCGCACACCGCAAAAAGTCGACGGATGACTTTTGACTACTCAATAGACGATGACGTTTGAAATTGTTCCGGTCGTCTTCCGGAATTACGGAGAAATTGCCAGAAGTAGTTCCCCCGGCAATCCGCAGATCGCGCATGATGCGCCGATCAACTCGGATTTCGTTTTTTGACTTCCCCCTACTGCGGTGGTACCAAATGAACCCGTCGAACGCCCGCAGGCGCGGGGGAATAATCATGCATCAATCAATCAACAATCGGGTCCCATTTTTTCTGATCGTTCTCGTTTTGGCGCTGGCAGGCAATCGAGGATTCTGCCAGACAACCGATCAATCGTCGCCCCCAGCCGAGGCAGCCGCGCCGGCTTCAGGCACGTTTGACGGTGAAATCGCCGCCGCCAAAACCGAAACAGATAAGACCGCCAAGATCACCCATCTGCATAATGCCCTGCAGCTTCGGCCCAACGACCCGCAGAACATCGCCATCGAGTTCAAGATCGCGGAACTCATGAGCCAGAACGCCAGCCTGACCGACGGCGAGCCGATTATCTCCAGCCAATCACTGGAGATTTTTCAGCATATCGTCCGCACATATGACCATACGGTTTATCATCCGGCGACGCCGCCCACCACGCCGCTCTCTGCAACCGATGAAGATGAATCTCCGGAAATGATGGTCCCGCGTGCCGCCGTGCTGGCGGCCGTTCGCCTGAATCAACTCGGCAACGGCGACGTCGCCCGCAAGCTGCTCGACACCGCCATGGAAGATTTGCAGTGGACCTTCCGCCAGCGCCAGGCCGACGTGGAGAAACCGCTGCCGCCGATGAAGGAACAGGATGACGTGCTGATCCTGACCGATCCGAATCAGCCGCAATTGGCGTCGGAAGATCGCCGCCAGCAGTGGCTGGCAAACCTGAAGCGTGCCCAGAGCGGCGACCTGTTCACCCCCGCCGAGTTGGCGATCGTCCAAGCCGCCGTCCGCCAATACAGCCGCACCTTCGGGCCGCCGTTCGAGGATGATGTGCCATCCGCCCTGCAGGAGATCGTGGCGGATTATCCGGACACGCCGATGGCTGTCATCGCCCATGGCCGCCTGCAGGCGCGGGGGCATTGAAGAAGGATATCGTGAATAACCGCCCCGCGCTCAGCGGCATTTGGCCGATTACATTCCGCCATCCCCCCGATATTATTTCTCATCATGTTGATGGAACAAGTTGCATCGGATTCGACGCTGTCGCCAGTCCCACCGAACGAACCGTTGTTGATCCGCGCGCGTCGTCAACTCGCCATCCTTGGACTTTTTTTCGCCGCAATCGTTGGTATCTATTCCTCCGCACTGTTTTTGCATTATGGATTCAATGATGACTATGGCTTGCTGCTGCAAGGCGTTTTCTACCCGCCCCAGATTCATATGACTTATGCCGCTCAGGGCAGGCCTTTATCGGGCTGGCCGGTCGAGTACGCCTACAGCCATATGAAAAATCTGGATCACCTCTGGGAAATGCGGTTGGTTTCCATGGGGGGATTATCTTTTGCCGCCTGGGCTTTGTGCGGAGTGCTGCGTCATGTTGGATGGGATCTGCTCATTTCCATATGCGTTGCGATTATGGCCTGTACGGTGCCGGCCACACAAGTCTACGCGACATGGGCCATTTTTTTCCCCAATCCTTATGGAGTCGTTGCGGCGATCATGGCCGGTTGGCTCGCGGGATGGATACTCGATGGCGCTCGTTGGCGCTATCTGCTGACGCCGATCGCGGCAATGCTGCTGGTGACTTCGCTCATCACCTATCAGCCAGCCGGGATGGTCTTTGTGCCAATCATGCTGTTATTTGTTTTCTCACCGCCACGCCGGGATGATTCCCTCAAACTAAAAATTGGCCGGCTCGCGTTTTTCCAGGCGATCAACGCGGCAGCGCTTCTGGGCGGATACTTGACGCTGCGCCTGGGACTCCACATCTATCCGCGCTCCGCCTCAATCGGACGGACTGGAATAACCCCGGCTCTCCTGCATAAACCAGCATGGTTCGTGAACGGTCCGTTGCGCGAAGCAATGAATCTTTGGAATCTGCCGCCGATTCCTATCGTTGCGTGGACGGTGGGCGGAGTCCTGGCAATCGGGTTGTTCCTTTATTTTTCCGGCGATTGGAGAAATCGCCTGCTCTTGCTGGTCATTTGCGCGCTGGCCATTCCGCTGGCGTATGTTCCGAATCTTCTTGCTGAAGATGCCGATGCGTACCGGACCCACATCGGCATGAGCTGGACGCTTTTGGTGCTGGGACTTTTTGCATTCACCAGCTTTTGGCAAAGCGCCTGGAAGCTATGGCAGATCACGTTGGCTTTTCTCCACCGCCCTCGGCAACCCGGCGGCATTGCCCCGGCGATTCCCGGCGGTTTTCTGATCCTGGCTGCCGCCGCGGCCGCATTTTCCGCCGCTTATACCAGCACCGTTTACCTCACCTGGCCGCACGCCGTCGAGTTGGCCGATCTGCGGATGCAAATGGCCAAACCGAACGTCGCCGCGGCAGATCATCTCATCTTCCTGCAAATCATGAACTGGAACGACACCGCCGCCCCGCATTGGCTCAGCGATGACTTCGGCTGTCCATCGATCGCCAACGACCTTGAATGGGAACCCCAGGGAGCCGCTTACATGATCCGGCGAGAGGCCAATCGCAATGCGGCAATTCCGGATGTGCAAATGATTCCATTTTATCAGAGCGTCTACTCACAACCGCTGCCGCCGGACACAGCCCTGATCGACATGCGTCACCTCAGTGCGAGCAAATAAACTCGTTGGGCACAGATTTAATTGCGCGCGGCTCGCCGTCTGGCAAGGAACAGGCTAATCCCCAAAGCGAATTGAAACACGAGTACCCCATCGAGAATATGGATGTACCGCGAAAACACGTTTAAGAGATAAACATTGATCAGGATGTTGGCGACGAACACGTACATCGGGATCGCCAGCTCCACTCGCCGACGCAAAATACAATAGATCGCGCCCCACAATCCCAGCAGCGACAACCCGACGTACCATCCGTTGTAGTACAACTGGGCGAACGGTTCGTAAAGCGAGTACACCCAGTTCGGCTGTCTCCAGTCATAAACCAGTCGGGTGCTCCATTGCGGAAAATATTTGGTCTCAATTTCCTTCAGTCCCAGGTAATGTCCACCGGCAATCGTCGCGCTATTGTTTCCGAAGTCGGCATAATCGAGCCGGATTCCCGCCAGCGTGTAATCTGTCACATCCGGCCACCAAACGGCCCACCATGCGGATCGCAACAGCGCGATCGTCCCAACCTGCCAGGGCGAGATACGTTTTGAATCGGCGGAAATCCGAAGCAGAGTTTCGTCCAGACGCGGGAGCGTATCACGATTCTTCATGGCTCCATTGTCCGTGATTTGCACAAAAACCGTATGCCGCACAAGGAATCCCGGCTCGTAATACCCTTGATGACGCATGTCTCGCAGATATTGATCATAAATGCCGCTGTCTTGCAGCGCCGTCAATTCAAATGCGCCAGACCCGATTAAACCACAAAGAATTGTGACGCCGGTCATGTCCGAGGCACGGCCGTAACCGATCTCAATGTAATTTCTCAGCGACCAGGCTCCTATTGCGAACAACAGCGCCAGCCCGGATGCAACATATGGAAAGACAAAGGCCATCGCCGAGCGAATCTTTTCAGCAACCTGCGATGTTCGCCTGAATATCGCGACCAATCCCGGTCCGCATACCGGCAGCAATGCGGCGTACAGCGCAATCCCATTAGGACGGATAAATACCGCGCAAGTCGCCAGGCAGGCGAAAGCCGCCAACCAGATTTTCGACTTTCTTTGCCCACTGGCGATGTGAGCAAACAGCGCCGCAATCGCCAGCAGGCAAAAGGAGCCAAAACTGCTTTCGGTCAGGATCGACCGGGACGCCCAGACCTGTGCCGGGCTGAGAATCGCAACAAATATCGCCCCCGCCGCAACCATCGGACGTAGCCAACGCCGCATTGAGATCGCAAAAAGAAGAACCGAAACACAGAACAAAACGCCCTGTGCAATGGCGATGTGCGTCAGATGGTATCCGCCGCCGATCAGGAGCATGATGCAAATCAGCAGCGGATAGCCCGGCAGGCGATTGAGTTCAAATTCCATTCCTCCCGCGCGGTAAGCGCCATGTTGTGCCAAATCGAGGCCCTGGAGCAGATAAATTCCCGTATCGCCCCCGGCAATTACCACCAGCGCATGCAGGATGAGCGAAATGTGAATGACCATTGCGACCGCGAACGCAATCCAAATCCATTTCGATCCCTTCGGCCATTGCGGCGCCATATTTTGCGGATCGGGCCGCTGGAACAGCGGCAGAATTAACAGCGCCGCAAGCGCGACGATCGAAATCAACCCAAGCCAAATCTCCAGTACAGGCCACCACAACACTACGGGCTCGAGGCTGATCTCATCCAGATCAACCAGCCGCCCGCCCGTGTCAGAATCCAGGACCAATTCCCGGTTGTCCGCGGTGGCCATGATCCCCTTGCCGGCAATCCACGGCGGTGCATCGGCCCATTTGCGATCATAGATCGGAACATCGGCATGCCGAGTATCGATCAATGTGATCCGACGAAACAAAACATTCCTTAATGGCGTTTGGAAATGAATCGCGATGTGATAGACAGGCCGCGCGGGCAACTCCGCCACCCACGAACTGGCGGTCTTTCCATCCGGATCAAGAATCGGCACCAGCGGAAGATAGTGCGGTGAACCGATCTCCCAGCTCACTTCCGCCCGCACATCCAACGGCGCGCGCATGCGCACTTCCACCGGAGAACGCGCAACGTGGATCCACGGCGCCAAACCAATCGCTATCGGCATGCAGGCCAGTGCAATGACGGCCGCAACTATCCAAGTCAGTCTGGTCACCTGCCTCCACTCAACCCGTTACTCGTAATCCATCGTGTGCTAACTGGATCCCACTTGGCAGTTTAGCATTGGTCGCCTCGTGGCCCAATGCATGGGCGATATGCGTAAAATATGTTCGCTTCGCGCCGATCCGTGCGGCCGCCGCCAGGGATTCATCCACCGAAAAATGCGTCGCGTGCCGACGATATTGCAGCGCATCCAGCACCAGCACATCCAAATCCTTCAGCAACTCGAACGAGGATTCCGGAATGAAACTCACATCCGTACAGTACGCCAGCCGATCAATGCGGAAGCCCAGCACATGTACTTCTCCGTGCACCAACGGAATCGGAATCCAAGTTTTGCCGCCGATTTCAAACGGGCCTTCGATGAGCCGCGGGATCAGATGCGGGCGAAATATTTTCATCTCCGGCGTTGGCTCGTTGAACGCGTAAGCGAAACTTCGATTCAGCGTCTGATGCGTGGCGGCATTCGCCCAGACATCCAGCGGCCCGCCGCTGAGGGCGTTGAATCGCCGCACGTCGTCCAGGCCCATGATGTGATCGGCATGGGCGTGCGTGAAAACGATGGCATCAATCTTCTCCACGGAATTCGCCAGACATTGCAACCGCAACTCCGGCGTGGTGTCCACCAGCACGTGCGTTTCTCCGTAGCTGATGACCACCGATGGCCGAGTGCGCTTGTCATGTGGATCAGTGCTGCTGCAGACTGGGCAATGACAGCCGATCATCGGCACGCCGGCTGATGTACCGGTGCCGAGAAACAGGATTTCGATCCCATCGTGCATCGCAGTCATAGTATTGCGTTCCATGGTCGCCGGGCAATCCATGCGTCGTCGGCGCGCTGTCGAGCGCCTTCTGCGGCGTTTCAAATACAAGATCAAATGCAATGCAGGGGAGGCGGGAGACAAACCATCGCCCCAAGTTTTTTCTCCCGCCTCCCCTGCACCCCCACCACCCACTTTTCCTTCCCCTAACCGTCCCGCACTAAGAGAAAAATGCCCCGACGCGAAGTGGCCGCCGCGATGTTCGAACGGTCGGCAATCGTCCGGTTTTACAGCATTTTCTTGGGGTTCTGGACGGTTAGGGGAAGTCGGAAGGGGGTGGTGGGGGTGCGGGGGCGGAGGGGGAAACCGCTTGGGGCCTTATGCGGTTTTGCCCTCCGCCCCTGCATTGCATTTAATCTTGTATTTCATCGCCGCGCCGAAGCGCCGCTCGCAGAGGGTTTGTACATCAGCTCTCAAACGTGAATCGGACGCCATCGTCGCATTTCAGGATAGCCCCGCCAGTTGGCCCCAATCGACCGGCTCGACGGCAGCCACTACTTCCTTGGGCAATCGCGGAATTGCATCTCCCGAAAATTCAGGAATCATGCAGAGGACCGACACCTTCCCCCATTTTTCAATCGCGCGCGGGTTTGTTTCCTCGGCAATGTTCTGCGTCTCGGCGGGATAGCGATCAATCACCACCCCCGCCACGGCCATTTTCCGGCTCCGCAGCGCCATCAGCGTGAGTAGCGTGTGACTGATCGTTCCCAATCCCGCGCGGGCCACGACAATGGTCGGAAGACCAAGCCATTCCGCCATGTCCAGCACGGTGAATTTCCGATCCATCGGCGTCATGATTCCGCCGACGCCCTCGACAATCATCATATCGCTCTGGGCCGACATTTCATCGAGAGAATTCTGGATCGCCTTCCAATCCAGCGTCTTCCCCTCGCGCTCCGCCGCCACCGCCGGGGCCAGGGGTTCGGCGAATCGCTGAGGACATATCACATGCAACGGAAATTTTGCATCGGCGTGCTGAGCAAGAAATTCCGCATCTTCACTCACGAGTCCCTCACGTCTATGCACGCACCCCGTCGCCGCCGGTTTGGAGACGGCCACTCGAAATTTTCGGCGGACAAACCAATCCGCAATCGCCGCCGCCGTGAATGTTTTTCCAACGGCGGTGTCGGTGCCGGTGATGAAAAGGCCGGGAATGGAAAGCGATTTCAACATGCGGCGATTTCCTCCTTCACCGCATTCACAATTTTTCGCAGATCATCCGTTCCCATCGCCAGCGGCGGCATCAGGACGATCACATCCCCCAGCGGCCGCAGGATCACCGCGTGTCGCCGGACGCGCCGGCAAACTTCCGCGCCGACTCGACGATGGGAATCGAACGGCTTGCGCGATTTTTTATCTTCCACCAGTTCGATCCCCACCATGAAACCCTTTTGCCGAATGTCGCCGACATGGGGAAGCGATCGCAATTCTTCGAGGATCGCTGTCAATTCGACGGATTTTCGACGCACCGATGCCAGCAGATCATTTTTTGCGAACAAATCGAGCGATGCGATCGCCGCCGCGCACGCCAGCGGGTTGCCGGTGTAGGTGTGGCCGTGGAAAAATGTTTTCATTTCCGAAACTTCGCCGAGGAACGCGTCGAAGATTTTTTGCGTCGCCAGCGTCGCGGCCAGCGGCAGATACCCGCCGGAAATTCCCTTGGCCACGCACATCAGATCAGGCGAAACATTTTCATGCTCGCAGGCAAACATCCGGCCCGTCCGGCCGAAGCCGACGGCGACTTCATCCGCGATCAGCAGCACATCATGCTCGCTGCACAATTTTCGCACACCTGCGAGAAATCCGGCTGGTTGCACGATCATTCCGCCCGCCCCTTGCACGATCGGCTCGATACAAACCGCGGCGATTTTCGAGGCGTGTTTTTCGAGCAGCTCCCCCAATTTCGCCAGACATCCATTCAAAGTCGCGCCTCGATACACATTCGGCGACGGCGCAAAATGCACGGGAAACAGCAGCGGGAAATACGGCCGATGAAACGCTTCCATCCGCCCCACCGACATCGCCCCGACCGTGTCGCCGTGATAGGCATCCGCAAATCCGATGAACTGATTCTTCTCGGGTCGACCGATGTTGTGCCAATATTGTGCCGCCAGTTTGAATGCGATCTCGGTGGCGGTCGCCCCGCTGTCGCTGTAGAAAATCTTGGTCAATCCCGGCGGAACCAGTGGCATCAATCGCTCGGCCAATCGAATCGCCGGTTCGCTGGCCAGACCGAGCATTGTGCTGTGGGCGACTTTGCCGAGCTGATTGATGATCGCCTCGTCGATCTCCGGCACCCGATGCCCGTGCACATTGCACCAAAGACTGGAAACCCCATCGAGATACCGATTGCCATCGCTGTCGATCAGATACATCCCCTGGGCATCCGTGATCACCAGCGGATCATCCGCCAGCCACTGCCGCATCGGCGTGAAAGGATGCCAGAGATATTTGCGATCCAAATCTCGCAGCGATTGAGTTTTGGGGTTTGGCGAATTCAAGCGGGAAGATTAGACAGCTAACAAGCCTCCACGCCAAGAAGAAATACAAGTCAATTATTGCCACAGATGAAAATCAGATGGACACAGATACGAACTCGAATTTTTTTTCGCATTTATCTGTGTCCATCGGCCTTTCATCTGTGGCAATTTGCATTGGCATTTCTCCGCAGGCCAATATCCCACGGCAAAACCATCAGCAGCATAATGCTCATCGCCGCGAGGAACATGATCGGCACCCGCCAGGGCCAGGGACCGATGGCTTCGACGGGGGAATGTTGCCAGGAATATGGTTGGCCGATGTAGGCGTAGTTGAGGTGAAAAATGGTGTCGATGGAAAAGATGGTCGCCAGATAGATAGCTGAGAAGCGAACGACCAGAATCCAGTCGCGCCAACTGGGCCTATAGCCGCGGGCGGACATGTCATAAATTGCCGAGCCGACGATCGCCCAGTGGCCGGCCCAGAAGGTCCAGAATTGAAAGTGAGCCGGGCCCACCGAAAGATCGGGAAATATGAAAGCGAACGTGCAGAGCCCCAGGCCCCAGAAGTGCGTGATCGCGCGCAGCAACCGCCAACGCAGCAGCAGCGCTCCGGATGCGATGAAAACGGCGAGATTGCACGGATGCAGCGGCAAAGACGTGCGGTAATCAAAGCGCGTCGGCCATAGCGTGAAAATCTCGACGCAGCAGGCGATTGCCAGAACGATCCAACCAATCGCTTTGTCCACGCGATTGCGGCGCGGAGACTCATCAGATGTCCCATCGCATCGCCCTTGCGCCAGCACCAAAACCACCAGCGCGGCGAAAGCCGACACCACGCAAAGATGCGTCCCGCCATAAAGCGTAAAGTGCTGAGCCCATGAATTGTTTATAAACACTAACATTATTCTACGAAAAAATATTTTTCGTGTAAACAAAATCCGGCCATTTTGTCCGTCGACGCCGGGCGCGAACGGGTTTACATTGCAATCGTGATCGGCGCATAAAGGAGACCATGATGAAGTCCATCCGCAAACTCGTTCGCTCGTCCGGAATGCTCGTGGGAATTCTGCTGCTCGCATTCGCAACCCGCGGTTGTGTGGCGGAGGTCCACGGCCCCCCCGGCCAGGTCGATATTGTCGATGACCATGGTTACCACCACCAAGGCTACTACGACGATCAGCACAACTGGCACGGCGGATACGATGATGAAAACCATGTGCATCACGATGATCCGCCGGACTGGCATCATTGATTGTCCACCCGGTGAATCGGCCGGGTGAATTGGTGGAACACGCTGAAGATTGGCGAGAGCGCATTGCCATCGCTGTCGAAATAACTGCGCCCGCCCAATCCGCCGGCGCCGGCGGGCTCCCACCAGAATACGCCTTTGCCGCGACCATCGGGTGTGTCCATCACCACCTGATTAACAGCCGCCAGCCAATCTGCTTGCCCTTCGGGAGTTTCCGGAAACGGTCCCGGCGTGTCCTGAAAATATGGGCTCGGCTGATGGTAGTATCCGGTCTCCACCACCATGATGTCCTTGTGATACGTCTCGGCTGTGAACGCCAGATTGGCCCGTAAATCCACCAGTGTTCCGTGCGACCAGGGATAAAATGAAAATCCGATCATGTCATACGGAATGTCGTAGCTGTTGAACTTGTCGAAGAAGCGATGGGTGAGTTCGACATTCCCACCATGATCGACGTGGATCATGATCTTGGGCCGCTTGCCGTCGCCGCGGCCGGCGTCGATACCGTTGACACCGGCATAGATGTAATCCGCAAACTGGTCCCAATTCTCCGGAAGTTTCCCACTGGGCCATAGGAATCCATTGCTCACTTCGTTGCCGACTTGGATGATATCCGGCAACACCCCCGCCGCCGCCATCTTGGCGATCGTGTCCCGCGTGTAATCGAAAACCGCGTCGATCCGCTGGGGATGCGTAAGATTTTGCCAGGTGATCGGCGTGGGTTCGTTGGTTGGATCGGCCCAGGCATTGGAATAATGAATATCCAGCAGAAATTTAAAGCCGAGTTTCTTGGCGGCTTGCGCCTCGGCGATGGTGTAATCCACATTCTGCGGCAATCGCGCCGGTTCGACGCAGACGCGCAGCCGAATCCAGTTGTAGCCGTGATTTCTGAAAATCTCCAAACCCGGCTTGGCCTGCCCATTTGTGTCCTTGAAAACCCGGCCGTTGTCTTCCTGCTGTTTGAGGGATGAGAGATCGGCCCCGAACGCATACTCCGCATGGTGCATCGGCGTGTACCACTGCCCCGTGTCCGCATCCTGCACCATGCTCGGCGTCGTCGCCGGCCGTCGGCCAAATCCGCGCGGGCGCGTCGTCGGTTGCGTCGTCTGAGCGCTGACATACGCAACCGACAAAATCACGAGACAGTGAATGGCGAGAAATATATTTCGTCGATTCATTCTAATTCTTCTCCGCGCCAGGCGGGGCGAAATTCTTGGCGGCATCGTCCAGCACAAGCACCCAATCATGTCCATCGCCATCGGATGGCGGATCAAACTCGCGCCAATCCGGCTTGGCAAAGTCCGCGATGCGCTGGGCGACCCCATCGCGCGGGCTGTACCACCAGGCCGTCAGCTTGGTTCCGGTTAATGCGTCCAGTTTCAGATTGATTGGCCTGCCATCAGCTGAATATGCGAATGCGTAACTCCCATCCGAAGCCCGCATCGCTTCGATGCGTTCGGTCGTCTCCCTGGCGTCGCCAATGATCATCGACTGATCCGGAATCCGCTCCAGCATCGGGCGGGATTCAATGAGCCGACGCAGATATTGCATCTGTCCCGCCGCGGGGAGATCGAGCGATTGCTTCCACGTCAATCCCGAACCAAATCGCCCGGTCGGCCGCGTGGCGGTGACGAAACCATAAATCTCCGCGTTGCCGTAAGTGTACCCCGCCGCCCCTGCGAAAGTTGCCAGATACGCATATCGCCGAACATCGGAGGCCTGAATGCGTTTGACATCCGGAGCCGACGCCGGCCGAAGGTGATCGGTGATGTTTTCGTATCCCGACTCCAGATCGATCACCGGCTTGGCCGGCGTCAGGGCGTAGTCGGCCGCGACCAGTTTGTAATTGTGATTCTGAATGAAATGTCCGGTTTGCAGGCCGTTGAAGTCAAGCCACGACTCATTCTCAAACCACCACGAAGAACTCTGCCCGTCGATGCTCCCAGTTGGATGATATGTGATGAGATGATTCCCCCCATCGCCTTCCTTCAGCCCGGCCGCCAGCGCCCGGGATATCGCCAGCACATTTTGATCCGGCGTATGATCCGGGTCGCGCGACGCACCGCCCGGCGTGTCGCCGCCGAGAATCCAGATGATTGGTTTGTCGCGCCAGCGTGTGCCCAGATATTTTCCGAAATTCTCTGCCGTCGTCGGATTCAAGAGCATCCGAGTGGGCGTGACGTACGATTTGAACCAGAGCGGCACAATCGCCACATACATCCCATCCGCCTGAGCCTGATCGATGATCGCATCCGCATTGGCAAAGAACTGCTCGTTGAATTTCGTCGGATCGCCGCCGACCAACGCCTGCTTCTCCGATGGAATACGCGGGCTCATGCTGTCCCACAGCAACACAACCGTCTGAATAACCGTGAATCCCTTGTCTTCTCGATTCTTCAGATACAAAAACGCATCGTCCCGGCTCGGATGATCGAGCAATCCCCAGGCTGTGTCTCCCAGCCAAAAAAACGGCTTGCCATCTGCCTGCATCAAATAATGGCCGTCAGAGGAGACCTTCAGTTGCGGCAAATCCGCCAGAACCTCCGCGCAGAAAAATCCCGACAACGCAATTGCAAAAATCCCGGCTCGACAGAGCATATGTCCTCCAGCCGCCGCAACGAGAGGGAATGGTAATTGATATGCGGGCAAATGAAAAAGGCGTCGTGTTCAACTTTGTGCTTTGGCCCGTATAATCGGTGCCATGAACCGCCTGATTTTCCGCGGATCGGCCCTGCTTCTAATGACGATGGCCATGTCATGCGCCTCCAGCAGCGGCGATAACTCTTCTGCAATGGCCGGCAAGCCCGCTCCTGATTTTTCGCGCCAAACTCTGGATAGCCGTTCCATCCAACTATCAGAATTGAAAGGGAATGTCGTCGTGCTCGACTTCTGGGCGACATGGTGCACATCCTGCCGCCAATCGCTACCGCATCTGAGCGCCGTCGCCAACGACCCTGCCATGGCCGCGCGTGGCTTGCGTGTCATCGCCATCGACTGCCGCGAATCCCCCCAGACGGCCACCGATTATTTGCGGACCAACAATCTCTCCTTGCCGGTCGTGTCCGATGCGGATGGATCGCTGGAGGATGAATATCGAATCACCATTCTTCCCACGACGCTCATCATCGGTCGCGACGGCTCCATCGCCAAAGTCCTGAGCACTACCGATCCATCCGCATTCGATGCCGCGCTCTCTCAAATCATCAATGCTCCAAACTAGAATTTGTAACTCACGATTATCTTCAGGAGATTCGACGCCACCAACTGATCGCCGTTCACGTGCATATAAACCGGAAGCTCGACATCGCCGTAAATCATCACCGGATGCAGATGAATCTCGATTCCCGGCGAGAGATAGACTCGTTCGAATCCCGACGCCACGGGATTGGCAGCGTTTGAACCCGTGTCAATGCTGCGCAGGGATGCGATGATTTGTCCAACCGGCACAATCAATACCCGCCCGATTGAAAATCCATCGTAATATCCCCCGAGGGCCATATCCCCTTCGGTTCCCGGGTCATAATGATCCCGCGAGAATATCGGGACATCCAGCGCCGCCTGCGCGAACCAATCCAGGTTGGCGCTCTGAATCAAACTATGCTCGAAGAATCCGCCCAGCAGAATATCCGTGCTTCCCGTGCCGATTTCTGAATCTCGATCGACGTCGCCGTAAAAATCATTCTCGGTGTAATCGCCGGTGGGCAGCTTCAATCCGAAAGTGATTCCCAGCGATTGATCCGCAAAGAATCCATCGTAAATCCCCTCCACGCGCACATCGCTTTCAGCCGTCCAATTGGCCGAGACGATTTCGTTGCCGGTTGCCCCGCCGGTGGTTTGGAAATACCGGCTGTCCACCGGAAGCTCGGCCTGGATTCCCCAATTCCGATTAAACATGTACTGCAACCCCAGCGTGTAAAAACTGGTGCGGATTTCCTTGTCCGGATTATCCGCCGCCGGCGCTTTGGCGTGGCCGCTCCAATTCTGGTTCTGGTCCTGATAATCGTATTCGAAATAGACGGTCCCGCCGGTGCCGTTGGGGATCATCGAACTCGTCCCCACCTCAAAAATCCCGCATCCGCAAGCGCACGCGTACGTCGGCGAAAAGAGTTGCGCATCCGTGCCGCCCGCATCGGATGGCATTGTCGTGGGCCCGGCATCCGAAGCAATCGGTTGACCCAAAAACGAACCTGAACCATCGCCCGTAGAACCCGAGCCCGCGAACACATCCTGCCCACTCCCAAACGCTGGAACCGCCAGACATGCGCATGCGGCCGCGCTGATAATAATTAGGCATTTGAATAATCGCATGATTTTCCTCGTGGATTGACAAGCGCGCGTTCGTCAATCCCATTGGAGGAACCGAGCGCGGCGCTTTCACCAAATTATGAACTTAAAAAATCGACGCTCACACAAGGAATGGCGGCCCCCGCCCATCATACGGAACAAATGCTTTCGGATATGAAACTCTGCGAGCCGTTTCAGCGACCAGCAGATGCAAAAATCGCAACGGCCCCGGCGAAAGATCAATCGCCGGCGGCACGCTCATGTGAGCCGCAAAAAAACAAATCGCACAAGTCGCCGGCGGACCAGGCTTTGGTTTATCCGATGAATCCCCGCTCGAAATCGGTTTGCAAAACGGACAACACTCCACCGTCCGCCCGCCCGGCAATTGCACCACCCCCCGCGTATGCCCGGGAATCACCACATTCAGCCAGAACGACTGAAATAAAAGAATCGCCCAGGTTAGTACCCGGTTATTCACGGCGAGAGCGTAGCAAGCAAGTGGGCGGTTTCAATATCTAATGTTCCCCTGCGACAAAGCGCCATGGGAACCCGAGTGATAACTGCAAACGCCAATAAAGCGCCCGACTTCAATGTCCTGAAATTGCACATCGCCGCGCGAAATTGCAGCACCCTAGAATTGTGCCGGCGGGAAACGCATTGTTCGATGGACAAAACAACATCTGTTGGCCGATATCGCTAGTTGAAATGCGGAAATTCCTTCGACTAGCCCGACTCCCGGCCTCTCGCCGCCGGCGAGCGATCGCCCGATTGGCGTCGTCAGTTCTGATCGACGAACGCGGCGGCGAAGTCCTCGAATATGCCCTGGTCGCCGGCCTCATGGTCACCGGCGCCATCGGCGTCATCGGTTGCGTGGGAACCAAAGTTGTGGCGAGATGGACATCACTGAACGACAGCCTGTAGAACAACCCTAGAGCGGTGCTCGTCAAACCGACAATAGCCCCCATCCAGGCCCCAACGGGGCCACGGACTGTAGCCATGGGTGAAGCGCAGCGCAACCCGTGGAATGGGAAACGTGGAAACGACAAGCCCCGATCCCGCCCCGGCGGGGCGGAGGAAACGTCCGATTGATTCAGGGCTCAGTCGAAAACATATTTCTCATCGAACTCAATTCCGTGCGCTCGCGGCAGCCGCAGAAGTTCAGATTTAAAATCCTCCTTCTTATGGTGTTCGCGTTGCCTCGCAATGTATTTCTTCACGACAGATTCCTGCGACTTGCTGACAGCGAACGCGCCATATCCTTCCTGCCAGGCAAAATCGCTGAGCGTCCTAAAAGATTCGTGAACCCACTTTGAAGAGCGCGCTTTGACGGTGCGCATGAGGTCTGAAATGCTCACGTCCGTTCTCCATCGCAGATACATGCAGATACATGCAGACGTGATCCTCTATTCCGCCAATGTCGTAGAGAACCCCGTTCTCGGCTCGGACGATGCCGCCCATGTAGGGATACAAACGATCGGCCACATTGGGCGCGATCCAACGCTCTCGGTGTTTGGTCGAGAATGCGATGTGAAACAAAAGTTGAGAGTAGGTTCCCGGCATTTCAATTCCTTCGCCCCTCCGCGGCGAGGAGAGGGACCGCACCACCGTTCCCATGGGTTACGCGGTCGTCGGCTGCGCCGACGCTCCGCTCCACCCGCGGCTACAGTCCGACGCCCGGTTGGGGCGATATCCGTTCGCTCCACATACTAAAGGCTCTTGCGTGCCGTTTGCGAGAATCTCTTGTAGGGCGACAGGACTCCCCCGCCCACGTCAGAGAAGATACCTCACGGTTTCATAGGGGGCGGCGGTTTTTGGGCGGTGATAAAAATATTCCAATTTTCTTATTGACTCCAGAAAAATTGTTAGTATTATGTACGGACGATCCCCATCCGCCCCTAGAACGGATGATGGGAACTCGACAGGCTTCGTGGCCTGTCAACGGGGCCGTTGC
>JBEKUH010000096.1:0-15979 GCA_049515255.1 Tepidisphaeraceae bacterium
AGTGGGAGAGTGGGGGAAAAATGCAAAGCCGCGAACGCAAATTGTATTTTTTCACCCCCTCACCCCCTCACCCCCTCCCCCCTCCCCCCTCCCCCACTCTCCTCATCCCCCCGAACTCTGCGTCGTCGCCGGGCGGCCTTCACGCATCTGGTCCTGAATCAATTTGAGTTGGGCGGGATACGTGCCCCCGAGGGGGGGGATCATTTTATCGACGGCGTCGAAGAGGGCCGTGGCCTGGTCAAAAGAATCCGGATCGCCGGCATCTTTCAGTTTCTGGGCAGCGCGTTTGAATTCCCGGCCGATGGTGTCGGGGATTTGCCGGAGCGTGGGGTCGGAATTGTCGGTGTATTTTTTGATTTCATCCGAGGCGAAACTGGCCGCATCATCCCAGTGGTGGGCCGCCAGCAGCGCATCGACGCGGTCGCCGCAAAGCGTGTCGATCACTGTCGGGGACCCGGCGTTGCTATCAAAGAAATCCAGAGCCTGACCATAATAGTCGGCAGCGGGGCCTGGTTGGTCGAGATTGTTCAGCATGACGTCCCCGATCTCCTGCTCCTGCCCAGCGAGAAGCTGTGCCGCGTTTTGCCGGGCATCCGCCGTCTTGGCGTTTTTCGATTCATCTTCGAGCCGATCCCGCAGCGCCAGCAGCACTTCCAATTCATAGTTGGGCTTGTTCTTCAGTTGCCCGACCAAATCTTCCAGATCATCTTTGTCCAAATCCGGCAGCCAGGATTTAAGGGCGATCCACGCGGCGGCGGCGACATCGGCGTCCGAATCGTTCAGTCGATCGACCAGACTGGATTTATAAATCCCCTGCGGCACCGTCCCCAGCGCCTGCACCGCCGCCTTGCGAATATCCTGATCCGGATCGGCGAGATTTTTGATGATCTCATCCGCGAGGTCCGGCTCTTTGAGTTCGCCCAATGCCGTCAAAGCGGCCTGTCGCACTTCTTTTGGCTGACCTGCCACAAGATAATGCAGGAATTGGGGAACCAGCGTGTTGTCCTGCAACGCGCCCAGCGCGCCGAGAATGGCCGCCTGCAAATGCTCCGTGCCGGGAAGCCCGGTGCGATCCAGCGCTCCAAGCAGGGCATCCCGTGCCGAACGCAAAAGATCGGGATCAGCCCTGACGGCGGCGGCACCCTGCTTCAGGCCGTCGGCCGCTTCGGTCTGTACATCGATCGGATTCTCATTCGCCAGAGCCTGCACCATGAAACGCAGGGCGGTAACGTCGGCCAGCGGGGCGAGCGAGTGAATCAATGCCGCTCGAACGGCGTCGTCGGTTTCCACTTGAAGCTGCCCAACCATCGCCGCCGCCGACGAGGGATTGTCGTAAAGCGCTTTGGCGGCGTGAAGGCGAACATCCGATGAATCATCGCTCAGCAAACGTCGGGTTTCGCGCACCGCCGCCGCCGATGGTGGATTGGTGCTTCCAAGGCCGTAAAACACTTCATCTGCTCCCAGCTCGCGCACGCTGGGATTGGCGTTGCGAAGATATCGCATGAGAATTCCCGGCTGCTCGGCCTGAGGCGCCTGGTCGTAGATATCCTGCAGCAGGCGTAGATCGGATTCTTCCATACCGGTTCGGCGCAATAGTTCGGTCATGTATGAATCGGAGCGATGCCGCTGCAGTTCGATCTGGAAATCAGCATTCGATTTTTGCGCGTTTTCCGACCACCATGCCAGCCATTTGTGAATGTCACGGTCGTAGGTGCGGATGCCGGTCATGTCGGCCAGTGCATCGGCCGCGGCTTGCTGGATCAGCGGATCATCGTCTTTCAGCAATCCGACCAACCCATCGGCGATGAATTTCTGATCCAATGTCCCCAGCGCGCGGATGACCGGGACGCGGGCGTCGCTCTTGCCCTGAATCCGGCTGATGTCCAGCAGGCGACGCAGAACATCCTCATCCGATTTGTAATTGGCCAGCGCATCGGCGGCGGCGGTGATGCGCGGAACATCAAGGTCCTCGACGAGAGTGAACAGCGGGGCGATGAAATCCGGATCAGTCCAGGGAATGGCCGCCAAGGCCCGGGCGACGGACAATTGCCCGCCGCGATCGGCTTTGAGTTCATCCAACAGCGTGGATTTAACATTGTCCCGGCTGTGCCAGGCCACAAGTTTTTTGGCGGCCAGATCGCGAACTTCCTGGGGTTGCTGGGGATCCTGCAGGGTGGTGATCGCTTCCTGCAGCGGATCGAAAGGCTCCGTTGTGGCTGCGGAGGGGGCCGTTTCGGGAGCGGTAGTGGCATTGGCAGGCCCGGAACTCTGCGCGAGAGTGAGACCCGGCGGCAAGACTACCGCAAGGGCCGATAAGCAAACCGCCTTCGTCCACCATCTTATTTGCACCATTGCCTTTATCGTCGCATCCGCAAAGTTACCGTATTTGAATCGAACGGCAAAGCAAAGTGTCGCCATCCGTCGGCAAGATTTTTCACCCCATGACAAACCGCCGAATCGCCGCGCTCACCTCAGCCGGGCGTTCCAGCGGCGACAGATGTCCGGCGCCGGGGATGATCGCCAGCGTCGCGCCAGGGATTGCATCCCGCATCGTTTCCGCCATCGACGGCGGGGTGATCGCATCGGATTCCCCAACAATGATCAAAGTCGGCGTTGAAATCATCGGCAAAAAATCCGTGTAATCGGACCTGTCCCGCATGGCCGCCAATGCAAATTGCACGGTCTGGGCCGGGCAGGCTTCCATGATCTGCCGCGCCAGCGGCGCGAATGCCGGATCGGCGATGGACTTAGGCAACATCTGCTCGGCCACCGCTGCCGAGCCGCGCGTGCGGGCCAACTCGATCATCGCATTGCGTCCCTCGCGCCCCTGCGGTGTGTCGGCGGCGGCGCGCGTGTCTGTCAGGATTAATCCGCGCAGTTCCGGTAAATATTTTTTCGCAAATGCCAGCGATACATAACCGCCCATCGACAATCCGCCGAGGATGCACGGAAGCGCGGAAAGCTCGTGCAGCAATTCATGCAGATCATCCGCGAGAGATTCAATCGTGAACGGACCACTGGGCGGTGATTTGCCGAATCCGCGCAAATCCGGCGCGATGACTCGGCAAGTGTTTGCCAGATCACCAAGCTGGTTCCGCCACACGCGCTGATCGAGCGGAAATCCATGCACGAGCACCAGCGGCACACCCGCGCCGTTCTCGGAAAAATGAATTTCCGCGCCGTTTATTTGCCGAGTGGGCATCGGATGATTATAGACTAGAGGCGTCGAAGAGATTAAACCGCCAAGACGCGAAGACGCCAAGACGCCAAGGTGGGGAAATACGCCAAGAATTAAATCTGGATTGAAATTGCATTTAATAAGCATTTTTTCCCTTGGCGTATTTTCCTAACTTGGCGTCTTGGCGTCTTGGCGTCTTGGCGGTTTATCTCTTTGGCAGATGGAGAATGAATGCCGGAATTTGATTCTGATCATCTAAAACTGACCGACTTCATGGACCTTGCGACGCTGCAGGAGATCCAGGATAGCTTCGCGGCCGTCGCCAACGTCAAGGCGACCATCACCGATGCGCAGGGGCAGACGATCACGCAAATTGCGCCCACTTCGGAATTCCTCAGCCGTCAGCGCGCCATTCACCAGTCCGCGCAGGAAGCCGGCCAAGGCCCGCAGCGCCAGGACGGCGAATATGTCGCGCCCATCATCGTGAACAATCAGCGATTGGGCACCATCCGCATGACCGCCCAAAGCGATGCCAGCCCGGCGGCGATTCAATTCCTCTATCTCATGGCCAACGCCATCACGCAGTTGTGCTATCAGGAATTTCAGCTTCGCCAGCGCATCAACGAACTGACGGCGGTTTACAACGTGACGATGATGCTGGCCGATGCGCGGAATCTGGAAAAGGTCTTGCAGCGCACGGTGGAACTGGTCAGCGAGGTGATGGAAGCCCAGGCGGCGTCGTTGCGGCTGATCGACTACGAGCGGGATGAGCTGGTCATTAAGGCCGTGCATAATCTCTCGCGGGAATATCTCGACAAGGGACCGATCACGCTGAGCATCTCACAGATCGATCAAGTGGCGCTATCCCCACAGGGATACGAGTTTGTCAAAAATCTCAGTACCGATCCGCGCACACAATATCCGGAAGAAGCCAAGCGCGAGGGGATCGTCTCGATGCTCTCGGTCGGAATGCGCTACAAGGGCAAGGCGATCGGTGTGCTCCGGGTTTACACGCATCAGGAGCGGCGTTATTCGCAGATTCAGATTGATTTGCTCAAAGCTGTTGCCGCCCAGGCCGCCGCGGCCATCGAAAACACGCGGCTGGCCGAGGAATCGGCGCAGGCACAGGCACTCGAGCGTCAGGTGCAAATGGCGGCGCAGGTGCAGCAGCGGATGATCCCGCAAAGTCCGCCGATTATCGCCGGGATCGATCTGGCCAGCGTCTATGTTCCCTGTTACGAACTCGGCGGCGATTTCTACGATTTCATCCCGCTTCAGGAAGACAATGTCGGCCTGGTCGTGGCCGATGTCAGCGGCAAAGGCGTGCCCGCCAGCCTGACCATGGCCGCCGTTCGCGCGGCCCTGCGCGCCCAGGTGGACAATGTGTATTACCTCTACGAAGTCATCAACCGCATCAACCTCATGGTTTGCCGCGACAGCAGCGTGGGCGAATTTGTGACGCTCTTCTACGGCGTTCTGGACAGCCGCAACAAGCGACTGACTTATTGCAACGCCGGCCACCCCGCCGGGCTGCTGCTGCGCGCTGGAAAGATCATCGAACTCGGCAGCAACAATATGGTCCTGGGCGTCAACAAAGACGAGAAATACACGCAATCCGTCCAGCAACTCCAATCCGGCGACACGCTACTGCTCTACACGGATGGCCTGACCGATGCCATGAATTTCCAACAACAAACCTTCGGTCGCCAGCGCGTCATCGAAGCCTTCACCGCCGGCGGCGACACCGCCCAGGCTGTGGTGGACAACGTCCTATGGTCGATGCGCCGCTTCTCGGGCCTGAGCAAGCGGACGGATGATGTGACGATGATTGGGGTGAAGGTGAAGTGACGGGTCGCATCGTGCGGAGTAAACGCTTCTTATAATTCTGATCGGGGACTTTTCACCGCAGAGGGCCGCAAAGAAATGCATTTTTGCCGCAGATGAAATCTCGATGGATATGCTCGCTTTCCCGCTAAAACATGAGGCCTTCCTCCTCGTCGCCCTTGTCGAAAGTCTTCGACCCCATTATACTTCACCGACCCACCGACTGCCTTCGCCGGTACCCGGTTGGTGAAACCGGTCCAAAATTTTACCAGTGGATACTGCATGATTAACCTGTTTCAAGGCAGCGGGAGGGATGTTATCTCTTCGCGCCGATCATCCAAATCGCTTGTAATTCCTGCCGTCGTCGAGTCGCTGGAATTTCGCCGACTGTTCTCGGTGGAATACTCCATCACCGATCTGGGCACGCTCGGCGGCAGCGACAGTTCTGCCAATGCCATCAATGCCAGCGGTCAGGTCGTCGGGACAGCCGACAACGCCAGCGGTGTGTCCGAAGCGTTCATCGACACGGACGGCGTTATGACCAATCTGGGCATACTGCCTGGCGGGACCGGCAGCAATGCATTGGCCATCAACGCCAGCGGCGAAGTCGTCGGGGAAGCGGTGACTTCCAGCGGCGCTACCAATGCCGTGGAATTCACCGGCGGCAATGTCGTTGATCTGGGCACCGACGGTCTCTCGGGCAGCGCCGCCGAAGGAATCAACGACGCCGGAACCATCGTCGGGGGCTTGATCATTACCACCAACCAGCTCTCGCCTTTCATCTATTCCAATGGAACATTCACCATTCTGCCGACACCCGCAGTGATCAACGAAAATTCACTTGGGCTGGCAGCGGGCATCAACGATGCCGGGCAGATCGTCGGAAATTACGGCAACTCATTTGAACAAGATGGAACCCCGACGATCGATGAGCCCTATCCTTATTCCTGGAACGCCTCGCAGCAGGGAGGCATTGCGCCGCTCGTTCCGGGCTATGACGAGGGCCTGATATTGGCCATCAACAGCACGGGGCAGGGCGCTGGATTCGGCGAAAAGCCTTCGGGAGATTCGAATATTTATGAGGCCGCGATCTGGGGCTCCAGCGTCACTCCGCTGGGCACGCTCTCCGGCGCGCAGAGCAGCGTGGCTTATGCGTTGAATGACAACGTCGATGTTGTCGGCAGCTCCGCCTTCAGCGACGGAACGCAACATGCCTTCCTTTACCAGGGCAATGGCAGCCAGACGATGCTGGACTTAAACGATTTGATTCCCACCGATTCCGGATGGGTATTGAATAAGGCCACCGGCATCAACGACAAGGGCCAGATCTGCGGCGTTGGGGAGATTGACGGCGTAAGCCACGCCTTTTTGCTCACACCGATGCTAGCCGCTCCGGCCGATCTCACCGCTTCGCACGGCACGGCGCCGCACCACGTCGCCCTTACTTGGGCCGCTGTGAGCGGCGCGGCGAGTTACCAGGTCTTCCGCAGCACAACCGACGATGTCAGCACGGCGGTCAAGATCGTTGGAGGATTAACGACGACCAGCTACGACGACACCACGGCGGTTCCCGGCACACTTTATTACTACTGGGTTGCCGGGAGAAACTCGTCGGGTGTGGGCTCATTCAGTGCGGCGGCCAGCGGATATATCCCCGTTGCCGCGCCAACCGGCGTCGCGGCGACGACGAATCTGGCTCACCATGTCGCGGTCACATGGGCCGCGGATATCGGTGCGGTCACCTATCAGGTTTTCCGCAGCACCACCGATGTTTTCAGTGGTGCCACTCGAATTGCTGCCGGGATCACGACGACCTTCTTTGACGACACAACTGCGGTATTCGGGACGGATTATTTCTACTGGGTCCGCGCGAAATACGCCTTGGGCGTGAGCGCCGAAAGCATCGCGGTTTCCGGCAACCTTGGATAGTCACAGGCTATCGTCCAGCGAGGTCCATCTCGACACTCCGCGTTCCTCTGCGCCTTCTGCGGTGAAAATTGAATTTGTATTTTAAGATGGTTCGCTGCTCGCCGCGGGGACCGGCCAATCGGGAATGACGCCCTTACGCAGTTGCTCGAATTTATCATGCCACTTTTTCCCGCCGGTTTCGTCCCGCCAGGTGAGGTAAAGAAATTTCAGGGATTTCGCGACGTTGCCATCGCTGGTGTTGGGATCGCCGCTCGCCGCTAATTTGTGCATGCTATCCAGAAGTTTGTAAGTCGCCTCCCAATACTGGTCGGTATCCTCCGCGAGTTTTTCATCCTGCACGAGCTGGCCGAGCGTGGATTTGACGGTTTGCCAATCGCCCAGCTCATAGGCCGTCAGGCCGATGCCGAGGGTGACCATCGGGTCGGGGTAATTCTTGTCGATCCCGCTGGCCGGGTCGATGCCGGCCTGATACATCGCGACGTTGTCCGGCGATTGCAACTGCTTGTACAAATCCAGCGCGGCCTGCAGGTCGCGCGCTCGCTGCGTCGGATCAGTCTCCAGCGTCGCAGCCAGCCGCTTGGTGTCGGCGTCGAACCGGCTGTAAATGTACGTCAGGCCATGGATTTTCGGATCGTCGCTTGCCGCTGCCCATTTCACGAGAAATCCGCTGAGCATCGCGCGGTTATCGGCCAGTTGGCGGATCTGGGCCGTATCGCCCGCTGCCCGCGCCCGGTCCAGATCGTTATTCAGCGTTTCCAGTAAATCATGCACCGTCTGCGCCCCCTCATTCGCGCCAGCGGCTTGCAGATATTTCACCAACGCGCTGGTCGCATCGTTATTCCGCCCCAACTGCATATACGCCTGCACCCGCAAAAACAGCGCGCCATTCATGAGCGATTGCGAATCCGGCAAACCCTGGACCGAATCCTCAAACCCATTGAGCAAATCCAACACCCGCTGCGGATCGTTCTGTTCCTGCCGGGTGATATCGGCGGCCAAGAGCGACATCCGCGCCAGCGTCGCGCGGGCCTTCTGTTTATCCGCATCGGTCGGCCCGTTGGCGATCACATTATCCGCAATCTGCTTGACCGTTCCGCTGAGTGATTGAATCTGTTCCGCCAGTTGCATTTTCTGATCGGAGGACAATCCCGGCGTATCTTCCATCTCATTTTTCAACGCCACCATCTCCCCATACCGCGCCGCCAGCAGCCGCGTCGGGTCCTCGGTGTCGGGGACAAGCTGGTAATACTTCACCGCCTCCGCCCACTTCTCCTCGGTGTACAAAATCGCCGCATATTGCAGCGCGAACTCGAGATGATTGAACGGCGGATTGATGGCGATGGGCAGGAAGCGATCCTCCAGCCGCTGCACTTGCGGATCGACTTTGCCACTGTCCGTCGATGACTGGCGAAGATCGCTGATGATCACCCGCGCCCGCTCCAGCGCGACATCGTCCTTGGCATTGGGGTCGCTGGGAAATCGCTGGATGTGGTCTACCAGCGCGTTCACCGCCGCCGGTTTATCGCCGAGATATTCCTCGATAAATCCGACCAAAAGCGATGGCTCAACCGCCTGCGCCGCGGGAATCGAGCCGGCCGAATATCGCCGCAGAATTTCATCTGCCGCCGCCAATCCATGCTGAAGCGGCGCCTGATCTTTGATCGTCCCGTTGCCGGCGGCGAGGATCATCTGCCGCGCCTGATCCACCATCGTCGCCAGCATCAGCGGGTCCATCGTGGACAAATCCGCATTGGCCGGCAATCGCGCCGCCAGTTGCCGCATGATCACCGGACGCAGGCCCGGATAATCCGTCAACAACTGATTCAGCGCCGCCACCGCAGCCGTGTTGGCCTGATCGTGGTCCGCACCCGGCGCGGCCAGATCGGCCTTGAGGGCCAACACCCGGCATTGCAGCAATCGAATCGCCACGACTTGATCCGCTGCGTTTGCAAAATTCGCTTTCTGATCGGCGGTTGCATCGTCCAGCGCCACCTGCGCGCCATCCACATCCTTCGCCTCGACATTGGCGATCACCGCGAAACACCGGGCCTCAAACGCCAATGTCGGCGTCGGCGGGGGGACAACGGCATTCGGATCCGGTGTTGCATTCTGGTCGGCTGGCCTGTGTGTCAACGATTCCAGCAACGTTTTTGCCGACGTGAAGCCATCTACATTACCCCGCAGCACATCGAGTTTCGCGAGCAGCAATCGCACCTGCGGCTGAATTCCCGAATCTGAATTGTCCCACTGCTGGAATGATTTGGTCGTATCATCGATCAGCGCATCCCGCGCCGGATCGCCGGCATCCATCGAGAGGGCAAGCGCATATTGCATGCGCGCCTTCTGATACGCCGCCGCGCCCGCCAGATCGTTGGCGGTCTGCCACTGGGCCGCCAGTTTGTCATCGGGGCCATTGAGTCGATTAGCCAGATCGTTGGCCTGCGCCGTTGCCAGATCATCCGCGCGAGAAAAGATTTTCACCGCCGCATCGGCGATCGGGTGAAGCCGCGCTTTCTCCGCTTCGCTATTGCCCCAGTATTCGACGATGCCAGTATTGGGATCGACGCCCTGTTCGGCGATGATGCGGCCGTCTTTCACCAGCAATGCCGGATCGGCCGGTAAATTCGGGAGAATCTGGTCGATCGATCCGCAAATATCCTGCAGCATCTGCTCGCGCTGGGCCGGATCAATCTTGGGATCGGCCAGCCCTTGCAGCTTCGCCATCGACAGTAATGCCGCCTGTCGATTGGGTGGAACCTGATCCATCTCAAACGCGCGGTTCAGCAAATCATCCAGCCCGCGCGACGCCAACTCCCCCAACAGCGCATCATCCCCCAGCGAATCCAATCCCCCCGGTTGCGTGGCCGGCACATCCGCCAAAACCGGAACCGCCAGAGCCAAAATCAAACAGATAAGAATCCCGTTTTTCACTGCGCCATTCCAAATCCGATTTTCTTAAACCCCGCATCCTGGGCGGCATCCATTGCCGGAATCAAATTCTCCAGCGTCACATCCGGCGTGGGATAAATAATCACCTGCACATCGTCCGGCTTGATCCCCGCATCCGCGAACTGCTTCAGCTGCGCCGCCAGGTCATCTTTCAGTTGCTTGTAAGCCGTATCCGCATTGGTACTCCGCACCGACGCAAAATTCCCCGCCTTGGCAACATAATATGGCCCATCCTGGCGAATATGGATCGAAAACTTCGTCGGCAACGGCATCCCCTCTGGCGGCTTTCCCCCCGTCCCCTGCACCTGAATCGGCACATCGCTCATCAAATAATGCTCGCTAGCGCCGAAGCTGCCCGCGAGCATCATGAAGATGAGAATCACCATGGTGATATCCACCAACGGCGTCATGTTGGGGCCGGAGTCGTAGTGAATTTTTTTGGCACCCTGGATCTTCATGCGTTTCCCCCAAAAGACTTGAATGACCGCCAAGACGCCAAGACGCCAAGGTGGAAAATACGCCAAGAAAAAATCGAACGGAGACGCTCAAAGAAATTTAGCCACCGATGGGGCACCGATGCCCACCGATTAAGAAGATAATTAATTTCTTTCTTATCGGTGTCCATCGGTGTCTCATCGGTGGCTAATTCTCTCTTTTTAAATTCCAGCAGAAAAAGATTAGCTTGCCGCGCGTCACTCGGACTTCGAGGAGCGCCTTGGCGTATTTTCCCCCTTGGCGTCTTGGCGTCTTGGCGGGTAATCAGAATTCGCATCTCGAAAACCTCTCGTCTCATGAAGGCTTCTTCGTATCAAATGCAAATGTCCGCACGTGGGCCTGGTTGCATTCCACCAGCACCTGACTCAGGAACTGATACGCCAACGACTTATCGCCTCGGATGATCACTTTAAAATCCGCATTGGGCGCCAGGCCGTGTACGGCATCGCCCTCGCGATATCGCAGCAGCACATCGCGCAGGGGAAACATAATTTTCCCCGCGATAATCGCCCGCAATTTCAATTCCTGCATCTGCCCGCCCAGCAGCATGGCCGTCACGATCGGCTGGGCGTCCGGCACACCCGTCGGGCCGTTGGTCACGTTTAATGTCAGCGTGTTCCCCATATCGCGGATGTCGGTGCCGAGAATGCTGGTGGGGATGTCGATATTTTTGTCCACCCCGCTGTCCACGCCGATCTTGGCGACCAGCATGAAGAAGATGATCAGACACATGACGATGTCGATCAGCGGCGTGACGTTGACGCCGCCATGTTGGATTTCTGGCATCGGGAATCTTTTCATGATGACTCCCGATCAGGCCTGCGGGCCCAGTGGATTGCGCGCGGGAAAATTCAGCCCCGCCACTGGCGGCACGGCCGACTGCCGATTGCCCATAAACGTCGGCTGCGATGCGGCCGTCTGTGCACTCATCGCCGCCGGTTTGGCGTCAGCGGGCTTAATCATCAGCAAAATCTCCTCCGCGAGCAGCGCCCCCCGAACCGTCAACCGATCCACCACCGTCCGCAGCACGCCAAACGCCGCCAGACACGGCACCGCCAGCATCAATCCCAGCATCGTGTGACACAGCGCCTGCGAAATGCCAAACGCCAAATCCTTCGGCGACGCCGCGCCACTCGCCGCATACATCGCCAGAAACGCGTCGATCATTCCCAGCACCGTGCCCAGCAATCCCAGTAGCGGACCGAGATTTCCGATGATGTTGAGATATTCGATCTTGCGGAATTGCTCGGCCGTCTGCTCGCCGATGGCGGTCTCCATCGCCTCTTTCATCGCCGCAAAACTCGGAGCCCGCTTCAGCGCTGGATTGAGCGCCCGGCTGATGAAACTCGGATCGCGCTCGGTGAAATCCATCAATTCCTGAAACCGCCGCTGGCGAATCATCTCCTTGATCGCCTCCGTGCTTCGCTCGGGCATGAAAACCGATGCGCGATTTTGCAGCACGCCCTGAATGATCAGCGTCATCCCCGTGATCGAGAGCGCCATGATGACCCAGAAGACCGGATCACGATGCTCCATCACCAGCGAAAAAACGGACATGTGCGGCACCACCGCCGATGACTGATCGCCGCTGACCTGAGCCGAACTCGACGGCGCCATCGCCGCCACTGCGGCCACGATCAGGATGGCGAGAAATCCGAGTCGCAAGCGTGAGGAGGCGTATTGATGCATAGAAGAGTCCTCGTAAATCTGTTAATCATCCTTGATCCGGGTATCGGGTTTGGGGTTTGGGGTTTCGGGTACAGAACGAGACGAACGCGTATTCCCCTTTACCGAAACCCGAAACCCGAGACCCGAAACCCGATCCGCAACATCGGAAATCCGGCCTGAATCACTATTACCATTCATCCACATAAAATTTCTTGTACGTTCCCCCGTTGTCCTGTGCAATCTGGTTCATCACCTGCTCGAATCGCTCGTTCACCGTCTCGGTCGTCCGGCTTTGCAGGAGCAGCACCGTGTTCACGCGAATTTTGCGGTCGCCGTTGATCTGATCGATCCGGTGCATGACATCCACGCAATCCGGATTCGTGAACTCCCCATCCGTCAATAAAAAGATCAACTGCGGCTTCTCCCGAAACGCCTCCTCCAACGCCGGCAGCGGATTGGCGCCGAAGCGGAATTCGATGCGGTCCAGAAAATCAAATGTCTTGGTCTTGTTGTTTGGGGATGCGTTCTGCAACGCCGCCGCGCCTGCCGTGAACTGCGCGCCATTGTCCAGATTCTGAAAGATCAGCACATTAAATACCTGAATGGGCGACAAATTGGCGACGGCACTTTTCAATTCCCGTTTGAGAATGTCATCCTTCCCGCTCAGGATCGACCCCGTTCCGTCACAAACATAAACCACGCTGCGAACATTGCTCCCCGATCCGAAGATTCGGCTCTTGGGCCCAAACCCGCCGCCGCCCCCGCGCGGGCCAAAGTTGGCCACTTCCCCGCCTCCCTCGCCGCCGAGATGGCTCAGGGCGGAATTATCCTTCCCCGTCCCCGGCTCCTGATTCGCCCCGGAGGCAATCACATCGCTCGACTGCGCCGCCGGCGCGGACAACGCCTGCGCCAAATTCTGGCTCTTTCGCTCCGCCCATCCCTTGGAATCCTCGGCATTGACATCCGTCTCCTGATTGGCCGCCCGACTCGGATCGTTGTTCAATCCCGGATTGGGAATCCCCCCCAAATGTCCATCCTCAGCCAATGATGTATCCGGAATAACCACCTGCTCCTGCGACGGCGCCCGCGCCGCCCGCACCAGCGGCGGGACGAGAATGGCCGCCACGATCAGAAACGCCGCATGGAGGAATATCGCCATCGCCCAGGGGAGAGATCGAGCCACCCACGGCCGCTGCCAGAACGAAACCCGCCACCGAAAATACTCCGGCGGCATCGGCACAGAAGCAACATCCGACGGCTCGGTCATGAAGAACGATCCTCAAATACCCACACCTAAGCGTAAGCGGCGTAAGGAGAAAAGAAAAGCGGGGGATTGGGGGTTGGAGGTAAAAAAGTGATCGGGATTGTCGGACGTTGGCGGCAATCATTGGAGCTATGCCCAGGCGTGCGAGTAGTCGGTACCAAGTGTCGTCAGTGCGCCAGGTTAGTTGTACTCAATTTGATCGCGAGAGAAAGGAGTCGATATTCGCTGTGAGCTTTAAGACATTGTGGGTCTGGCATTCCCAAATCGTGAGGACGCGCCAACCCTGGTCCCGAAGTTTGGCGAGATTTCGGCGGTCGCGGGCAACGTTGCCCTTTAGCTTCGTGCGCCAAAACGCGACACGTGATTTTGGCATCCGATTCCCCGCTGAGCATTTATGCTGGTGCCAAAAACAGCCATGAACGAAAATTACAAGTCGAAGCTTTGGAAAAACTAGATCGGGTTTGCCGGGCATATCGCTGCGATGAAGCCGGAATCTGAAACCGAGCCCGTGAACCAATTTCCGGACCACCATTTCCGGCTTTGTGTCCCTACACCGAACAAGGGACATCCGATAGCTTCGTTCTTTGATCGTAAGGCTATCCACTTTTGCCACTTCCGATTAGAGTTCCGGCGATAATGCCAGAACGCGAAACAGTCGAACCGTTCGGAGATTTCGATTTCGACCTGGCTCGGGCCGTTTTAGAACAACTTGTGGAAGCGTTCAACGCTTTACCCGCCGGTGCTCTTGACCCTCCTACGCTCTCGCGCATGAAAAAGGGACAGGGAGTTTACCAACTCTTTCTTGGCGGCGAGCTTCACTACGTCGGAAAGGCAGGCAATCTACCTCAACGGTTGAGCAGACATTACAGGGAACTCTCTGCGCGGCTTAATCTTGACGTCTCTACCCTTTGCTTCAAGGCGCTCTACATCCATCAAAATTGGACTACATGGACGACCGAAAACGCATTGATTCGCCATTTTAGCCCATTGACGCCGAGTTTATGGAACACGTCTGGGTTTGGTAGTAACGACCCAGGTCATAACCGCGAAGATACGGCCGAGGACGATACATTCAACAATGATTATCCGATAAATCCGGACATCACGTGTATTTGGATCGGACGGCGCACGGCGAAGGCGTGGGACATTCTTTCGGAGTTAAAGGAAAACCTGCCGTACCTGCTGCGTTTCCACAAGGTGACAAATAAATTCAAACGACAAATTGATCACGAGGCGCAGAACCAGTTGAAGCTGACCGACATCACGATTCCCCGTGATGGCATGACCGTGCGCGAGGTCATGATTGAAATTGCTCGGCAGTTGGGAGCAGGATGGCAAGCGACGCAGTTCAAAGGACGCCTAATCCTCTATAAGGAGCGAGTGGAATACAATTACGGCAACGTGCTCTACCGCGCTGGAGTATGAACTCCGGCCACGGGAGATTTCGGGTGTATCCGGGCGCCGATGCGCAATCTCTCTACGACCAACTCTGATTTACTGATTGTTTCTCTTAATTGCTTAGCCACAACCTCGCCCAAGAGGACCGGCACAGCATTACCCAACTGCCGCATAGATTCAGTCCAAGAGCTGGCAAATAACCACCGATCCGGAAAGGTCTGAATTCGGGCACACTCACGAACGGAAAAATACCGCACGGAGCCATCGGGCAGGCGAAGGGTATTCTCCCCGCCAGGGACCCCATGGTCGCCGGCCTTGAGAGCCTTGGCGGGTTCATCAAAAGAACTCCCGGTGTGACCCGGGTAGCTTCTGGCGCCTGGGTTCAAAAAATGGTTATGCATAACCGCACAAGATTCGCCGACAGCTAGCTTTGGTAGATCTGCGATAGCATCGCGCACGGTCCGCCAAGCCTGCTGCATTGTCCCCTTCCAAAACCCGTCGAGTCGCTCAACCCTCGCGCTTACGCTTCGCGGAATTCTTGGCCGATTCCTCTTGGCGATTTGGTGGCGTTCCCAATATTCCCCTGTCACCCATTGATCGTGAAGTAATGCGTCCTCTTCATGAGATTTCTCTGGAAAGGAAAACTCAACACCGAGGTCGGAACGGACACCCACGATTAATACGCGCCAGCGGTGTTGGGGCACGCCGTAATCTGCGGCGTTCAGAAGGCGATGGACCACGTTATATTGAAGACCGCCATGTTTGCCGCCCGTCGCGAGCCGCTCGAGCTTGGACAAATGGTCAGTCCACTCCTCATCGCCACTGAGTCTTATATCGGGGAATCTAAGCTGATGGAGAATGTAACTATAGTAGTTGGCGAAGTTTTTTCTTAGGAGTCCTTTGACGTTTTCAAAGACAAATGCCTTGGGCTGAATCTCCCGCACGGCCCTAACTGCTTGCGGAAACATATTGCGATGGTCGTCTTGGCCGAGGTGTTTTCCGCCAAGGGAAAATGGCTGACACGGGGGACCACCTGAGATGAAATCAATATGGCCCCGATACGGGCGAAAGTCTTGGAAGCGAATGTCTTTTTCGACGATTTTCCAATCGCCGGCGTGGCCCGAGCCGGAGCGAGCATTTAGTCGCAGAGTTTCACAAGCATCGTGGTCCCGCTCAATCAATGCTTCGTGCTGAAACCCTGCATGGGCTGTTGCTAAGGCGAGGCCACCAGCTCCGGCAAAAAGCTCCAATGATCGCACTTTTATCCTTTCCTT
>JBEKUH010000097.1:0-15858 GCA_049515255.1 Tepidisphaeraceae bacterium
TAACCAAAACCGTGCTGGGTTCACAAAGAGCCCAACGACCAATCGTGCTGGATATTCCGATCACCATTGCGGGAATGAGCTTCGGCGCGCTGTCGGGTCGAGTGAAAGAGGCACTTGGCCTCGCGGCATCGGCAGTGGGAACAAGTACAACAACCGGCGATGGTGGAATGACGCGCGAGGAACGGCAATCGTCCAAGACATTGGTCTATCAATGCCTTCCGAGCCGGTACGGATTTAATCCGGACGATCTTCGTCAGGCGGATGCCATCGAGATTGTGCTCGGCCAAGGCGCTAAACCTGGCGGCGGGGGGATGCTGCTGGGACAGAAAGTAAGCCCGCGCGTTGCCCGCATGCGCACGCTTCCGAGGGAATCGACCAGCGCTCCGCTTGTCGGCATCCCGACTGGACCGGCCCGGACGATCTTGCGATCAAGATCGAGGAATTGCGCGAAATCACCGACAATCAAATCCCGATTTACGTAAAAATGGGCGCAACCCGCACCAAAGAGGATGTGAAACTAGCCGTAAAAGCCGGCGCGGATGTCGTGGTGATCGACGGCATGCAGGGCGGGACAGCCGCGACACAGCAAGTGTTTATCGAACACACCGGAATTCCCACGCTGGCAGCGCTTCGCTTGGCCGTGGAAGCGCTGGATGAAATGAACGCGATTGGCGAAGTGCAATTAATTATCGCCGGCGGAATCCGCACCGGCGCGGATGTCGCCAAGGCGCTGGCCATGGGCGCGGATGCGGTCTCCATCGGGCAGGGCGTGCTGATGGCGCTGGGCTGCAATCAACCGTATTATCAGATCGGTTCATCTCCCGCGGATGCGAAACACATCGACGTAACCGCCGATTACGCCGCGCTCGGCACTGCGTCGGGATATTGCCACCATTGTCATACCGGTCGATGTCCCGTGGGTGTGACGACGCAGGACCCGGAATTGGAACAGCGCCTCGATCCCGCGATGGGGGCGCGATGGCTTGAGAACTATCTTCGCGTGCTGACAATGGAAGTCGCCACGCTCGCGCGGGCCTGTGGAAAGTCGGATGTGCATCACCTGGAGCGAGAGGATTTGGTTGCGCTCACGGTCGAATCCGCCGCGATGGCGAAGTAGCCGCTGGCCGGCACGGATTGGATTCCGAGTGTGACGGACCGACCCGCTGTCCCATCGCTCGCCGGCGCGGCAATCGACTAAAATTTGCTCACGCAACGAGCGGTCGGCGCGGATTGAAATGAGCGATGCGAAAAATAATTTCGACGTCATCGTCGTCGGCGTTGGAAGCATGGGCTCGTCGGCGTGCTTCCAATTGGCGCGCCGGGGTGTTCGTGTCCTGGGGTTGGAACGATTCGATATTCCCAACAGCATGGGCTCGGCGGCGGGCTTTTCGCGGATGATCCGGCTGGCGTATTTCGAGCATCCGGATTACGTCCCGCTTCTACGGCGATCCTATTTCCTGTGGGAGCAACTTGCGAGCGAACTCGGGCGCGAGGTGATGTTGATCACGGGTGGCTTGATGATTGGCCCCCCGGGGGCAACGGTTCTGGAGGGAAGTTTGCGGTCGGTGCGGCGATACGAATTGCCGCACGATTTGCTGGATGCAACCGAGGCAATGAAACGGTTTCCGCAATTCAATTTACCCGAAGATTTCCGCGTGTTGCACGATCACAAAGCGGGATTGGTGCTGCCGGAGCGGGCGGTCGCGGGATATGCGGAACTGGCACTGCGCAGCGGAGCCGAGCTGCACGGCCAGGAAGCGGTGGTGTCGTGGGAATCGTCCGACGACGGAGTGGTTGTTCGTACAACCAAAGCAATCTACAGCGCAGCGAAGGTGATTTTTTGCGGCGGCGCATGGACAGATAAATTGGTGCGCGATTTGGGCGTGCCGTTGACCGTGACGCGCCAGCCGCTCGCCTGGGTCTGGCCCAAATCGCCGGCGTTATTCGAATTGGGGAAATTTCCAGTCTGGATTCTGGAACATCACGATGGATCGAATCATTATGGATTTCCGATGTTGCCGGACAATCCCGGATTCAAACTGGCATCGCACAAGCGATCGGCTCCGACGGACGCCGAGACACTCGATCGCACCGTTCACGAATCGGACGAGGCGGCGGTGCGCGGAGTTCTTCGGGATTTCATTCCCCAGGCCGACGGGCCGTTGCTCTCGCTGCGCGTCTGCATGTACACCAACAGTCCCGATCATCAATTCATCATCGACCACCATCCGATGCACAAAAACGTCATCGTCGCCTGTGGATTCAGCGGGCACGGCTTCAAGTGCGTCAGCGGAATCGGTCAAGTGCTGGCGGAGCTGGCGCTCGACGGCCGCTCTTCGTTGCCGGTGGAGTTTCTTGGGCTGAAGCGTTTTGGGATAACAGCGTGAAGTCGGCGGACGCGAATCCTTCCGAATCTATGAAAATCCGTTGCGCTCGAATAGCGATTTCCCACCTCCGCCAGCTCAGGCAGTGGTGTCCACGATCGTTCCGGGAGGGAAGTTGGCGAAAGCCGTGCCCGGATCGACCTGGCCATTCATCGCATTTTTGACGGCGGTCATAAAATCCTGGTGAAACTGCTGGGGATCGATGCCGTAGGATTGCAAAGTCTGGATGAAGCTTTGCGGATTGGAGGCATCAGTTTCAGAAGTGGTGGGGCCATCACTATCCGATTCACCTGTTGCTGTGGAACTCGATGGCGAGGTTGGATTGTTCTGAAATATCTGGGCGATGGCGTCTTCAATGGTCGTGTTGGGATCGGCGGAAGTTCCGCTGGTGGCCGCGGATTGCAAGGCGCTCGTGACGGCCTGCTGAATCTTCTGGAAGAATGCGCCGCCTCCCTCTCCGCCGCCGCCATGGTGGTGATGGCCGCTTCCGTGCACCTGTTGACTGGAATCTGCCGCCGCGGTTGAATCCGCCGCACTTGCCGAGGTCGAGGCGTCCGTCGGCTGGCACTGCGAACTACTGGAAATGCTTTGGAAAAATTGAGCGAGACTCTGACTGGCTCCGCTAATGGCTGACATTTGGGGCTCCTTTCCGCTAACTGATTTTCCTCTCGCCCACCCCTGGCCCGTGTTATCGGCCGAGCGGCCCCAATAAAACCAGAAGCATGTGAAGTGAATCGGCCCTAAAGTGTTATCGGTCCTTGTTGCAGACCCGGGAAAGTCGCTTGTCTGAAGAGTGTCGCTTGTTTAGGATGCCCCGGTCAGGACGTTAGCCCCCATCGTCTAGTGGCCTAGGATATCTGGTTCTCAGCCAGAGGACCGGGGTTCGACTCCCCGTGGGGGTATTGGATTATTTGAGAGAAAATCAGGATTTGCCAAAAAGTCTGCCAAAAACCCACTGCCTTTTGAACTGCTGAGATTGTTCGTCAAATTCACCGGACCCGTCGCCGCCCTCTCCGACCGAGAAGGGCCAAACTGCCGAGGCCCAGAATCGAAATGCTCGCGGGCTCGGGAACGGCATCGAGAAATTGAGAAGCTGAGAGGACGGTATTGGAAATGCGAACTTCATCGAGGTACCCCTGAAAAGCCGCGCCATTACCAGTGGGATCGTTGCCGATAGCGGCGTCAATTGTGCCTGAACCGGTAAAGCCGGTGAAGGATGATGAATCGACAAGATTTCCATTCACATATAGACTCGCGATCGAGCCATCATATGTGGCCGCGACGAAATAATTCGTATTAGACAAAAGGTCGAAATCATACAATTCCAGACCATCGTTGCTCATTTCCATCAGCAGGTCGTTTGTGCCGTTGCCGTTTTCGCCTTGGGCGTTTAGAAGTTCCAGCGAGAATGGGTTAGCGTCCGTCCCTCCGGCTCCTACTCTTAAGATGGCTTTGGTATCGCCAGTATTCGGGTTGATGCTGGTTATGTCGAAATAGGCCTCAACGGTGAAAGTTGGTGCAAGAATTGGGACCGTAGCCCCGCTGAGGAGAACTCCATTGCCGGTGCCGCAGGACATGGCGTATTGGTTGGTCGCTCCTGTCTGCGGCACGGGACTAGGAAATGGCGTTGTGACGTATGTTGGCGACCCAAACACCGTGCCATTGAGGCCATTTCCGGAGGAATCGTCGGCCACTGTCATCGTCTCGCCATTAGAGACCGGCGCTCCATTGTTAGTTTCGAATCGGTAATAGCGCACGACATCCCCATTGGCAGCCGTGTTGACTACCGCCAGAAAGAGCACAAAAAGGCCAAAGGAAATGGCGACCTTCATAGACCCTCCGGTCAATTGCGAGTTGATGCAGGTCGCGCCACGCATCCTTGCCCGCGACGTTCAAATGAGTTTCGTTACTGCCGTAAAAGCGAAATGCGGATTCCCATCGCCCAGCGATGCGATCCCAAGTCCAATTTGACCCACGCATGCTACAGTTTTGGTGCTGACTGTTCAAGCAGAAAATCGAGGCATAGGACTTTTCTGTTTAGTGGTTTGGTAATAGATCGGCTATTACGCTAGCAAATCGCGCGCGCTCATCGACCATCATGTGGCGGATAAGCAATCCGCTACCATCTGCTGGGACCTTCAAAACAAAGCCTTGCTTGAAGAAAATCAAATAATCAACGCGAAAAGTTTCAGCGTCAACGTGAACAACATCTTCATCAGCTAATGCCGCTTCATCTATTTTGGGCAGGTATTCGCGCTGGACTTTTTTGGAATAATCCATCATTGCCACATAGAAATCTCCCCCACCCGACCCAAACGTATACAACGAATGCCATTTGCCTTCCGCGCCGAGTAGCGGCAAAACTTTCTCGTTGTAGTATTTCTCAAACTTCTTTTCCATTGCCTCATTCCTTTCAGTTTGTTGGTGGATTTCTTGACAATTATTCCATCGGTTTCATCCATACATCGCGCCTTATGCAGTCGCCCCGAAATACCAATTCCTTCAGCAATTTGTCGGTTTGAACTGTTCCCAATCGAACGTCGAATCTATCAAAGACTGCATTATCAATTTGTTCCGTTGTTCGCCAAAGATCGGCTTGCGGATAATCCACATCTTCCAAAATCGCATTAACCATTTCTATGTCTGTTATAGCTTCGGCCATTGCTAACTCCACTATAAAAGGCGGTCGCTACAACCACAATCTGCATGGCCACGAAAACCGCCTTCAAGAAAGCACATTAGTTCAGCGGAGCAGATTTCCACTTACATCACTAACATCTTGATAGGTATGAACCATCAAGACGCTTCATAGCGTCCTTGTTAAGATATACGCAAACTTATCTCGGTTGTTCGCCGCGTCAAGAAACTTTGCCAGAATATTTTCAGTTTCCGACAGATTTTGCCGCCTACCTATAGTTACTAAACTTTTGAAAATGACTTACTATAAAATGTATGCAAGAAAAAACTTTAACTATAGCAACTGATTACTGGTAACTATATTTAACAAAAGTTGTAATTCGCAGCGCCAGAAGTTTCAAAACTGTTTTATTGAAACTATTCCGATGCGACTTTAGAAACTGTCCCAAGAAAACTTTCAGAACTTTCCCCCAATTGAGTTAAGGAGTTAAGGAAAAGAGAAGATAGCGACGACCGCCGCGCCCGCCTTTTGAGGTTTCAATTTGCAACCTCAAAGCGTCCAATTCGTCAATGGACATGGCATAGAAGCAAATTCACGCCGGCTGTGGCAGGCGAATTGGGGGAACGATTCCCTTGGATGCGAACAGCTTCTTAGCTTCGCCAACGAGATAGAAGCTGCCGGTGATGCAGATCAAATCTTCCTTGGTCACGGCCCGGTTGGCGATTTCCATCGCTTCTTCCAGTGTCTGGGCGACCTGGGCCATTTTGCCGTAGAGTTCGACGTATTGGGCGGCCAGCTCGTTGGGGTCGGAGGAGCGAATGCTGTCCACGCGGGTGAAGATCACTTTGTCGGCGCCGCTGGTGATGCGCTCGAGCATGCCGCTGACATCTTTGTCGGCGCAACATCCAAAGATCACCACCATCGAATCATAAGGAATGTGCTGGCCGATGGCTTTCATCAGCGCATCGAGGCTGGCGGCGTTGTGAGCGCCATCCACGATTACACGCGGGGTCTCGCTGATCATTTCCATTCGGCCGGCGAGGGTGACTTTGGAAAGTCCTTCCATAACGCGGGTGTCGTTGATGGCGATCCCACGAGATTTGAGACGGTCGATCACCGCCAGTGCCAGGCCGCAATTGATCGCCTGGTGTTCACCGATGAGGGGAACGGCCAGATGCTCGAATTTGCTGCTGGGCGTGGTCAGACAAATGCGGTTGTGCGGGCCGAGCATTCGGCTGGATTCAAAGCGGTAGCTGAACTCGATGGTTCGACCGGTGACATCCAGCGTGACGCCCACTTTGTCCGCGACCTTTCGCAAGGCTTCTTCGACCTGTGGTTCCTGCACGACTGTCACGGCGGGGACGCCATGTTTGAAGATACCGGCTTTTTCGGTGGCGATGTGCGCGACCGTCGGCCCGAGTTGGGCCATGTGATCGCGGCTGATGCTGGTGATGGCCGTGACCAGCGGGCGAATGACGTTGGTGCTGTCCAATCGGCCGCCCATGCCGGTCTCGATGACGGCCAGATCGACCTTCTGCTCCGCAAAATATTTAAAGGCGATTGCGGTGAGCACATCAAAATAAGTTGGCGTCGGCTTGATGCGGGCGACCATCGGCTCGACAGTCCGCACCAGACGCGCAAAATCTGCCTGGGAGATCATTGACCCATTGATTGTGATCCGCTCGCGGACATCGACCAGATGCGGGCTGGTGTAGAGGCCGACCTTGTAACCCGTCGCCTGCAACATGGCGGCGATCATGGTGCAAGTGCTGCCCTTGCCCTTGGTCCCGGCGACATGGACCGAGCGGAAATGCTCCTGGGGATTGCCCAGTTTTTTGAGCAGCATCCGCATTCGATCCAAATTGAAATTTTCGGTGTTATAACGGACGATCCGCAACCGCTCGTAATCGTTGAGCGTGGAGAGGTACCGCAAGGCTTTGGGATATCCGCTGGCTTGACGGGCGATATGCGGAATTGGCTCAAGTCCTTTGTGGTTACGGACTTGCACCATTACTGGCTTTCGCACAGCATGACCGGGACGTCGCTTGGCCGACACAGCAACCTTCGCGTGCCCGGTCCGATTCGAGGGGGCAACTTTACCACGGAGCGGCATGGTTGAGCGATTGTAGCAATTTCGGTTCCCTTTTTCAAATCACGTCACAAGATTAGCATTCACATGGACTTAAATTCCCACAAGGAGAAATGAAACAGGGAATTATGTTAGGCGGCATTAACCTGCGCGACAGTGGTAATCCTTTGCATTAGCCGGTATTTTGGGAAAAAGGCATTCGCTCTCTATGAAAACCAAAACGCCCACCATCCAATCCGTCGCCTTCGTCAGTTTGGGCTGCCCCAAAAATCTGGTGGACAGTGAGCGAATGCTCGGCCTTCTGGCGGGGGATGGGTTGGCCGTCACGCCCGATGCCAGCCAGGCGGATGCCATCGTGATTAATACCTGTGGGTTTCTGGAAGCTTCCAAGGAAGAATCGCTCCGTGAGATTCGACAGGCCGTTGCCATGAAGACGGAAGGGCGATGTCATCGCGTGGTGGTGGCCGGGTGTCTGGTGCAGCGGCACAAGACCGATCTGCTGGCTGAAGTTCCAGGGATCGACAAGTTGGTTGGGGTTTTCGATCGTGAGCACATCGTTCAGGCCGTGCGCGGCCAGAATAATCCTCGGCAGGAACATGGACACTACCTTGGAAAGTATCACGATCTTTCGCGCTGGCTGGGCGCGGAGAGCAAGCAAACCAAAACTTCGTCGCTTCCGGTTTTCGAGGATGATCGCGCTCGCCTGCGGCTCACGCCACGGCATTATGCGTATCTCCGAATCAGTGAAGGGTGCAATCAGGGATGCGCGTTCTGCACGATTCCCTCGATTCGTGGACCGATGCGTTCCAAACCCTTGGAACAAATTCTCGCCGAAGCGCGCGAGTTGGCCGCCGATGGCGCGGTGGAACTGAATCTCATCGGCCAGGACACCACGAGTTTCGGCACCGACATCGGATATGCGCCCGGGCTCGCCGGTCTGCTGCGCGAGCTTAATCGCAAATTGCCGGATGTTCATTGGCTGCGGCTGATGTATGCGTACCCATCCTGTTTCACGGATGAAATGATCGATGCGTTGGCGGACTGCGGGCGCGTCGTGAACTATATTGACATGCCACTGCAGCACATCAACGACCGCCTGCTCACGCTGATGAAGCGGCGGGTCAGCCGCATACAAATCGAAACGCTGCTCGAGAAACTCCGGACCAAAATCCCCGGCATCACGCTGCGAACCACATTCATCGCCGGCTCGCCGACCGAGACCGATACGGAACATCAGGAGCTGGTGAAATTCATCGCAGATTTCGGCTTCGACATGCTGGGCGTGTTTCCCTACAGCCCCGAACCCGGCACGCCAATGGGCCGAAATGAATCGCAAATCCCGACCGATGTGAAACAAGCGCGGTTGGAAGAGTTAATGCTGACGCAACAGAAAATCGCATTTGCCAAGGCGAAGGAAAAAATCGGCCAGACTATCGAAGTATTAATCGATAGCCGAGAAAAAGAAGATATTTGGATTGCCCGCTCGGCCGGACAAGCGCCAGAAATTGATTCAGTAACACGCGTGCAAGGGCGTGATCTTCATGCCGGAAAACTCCTGCGCGTCAAGGTAACGGCGTCGGCGGGTTACGATCTGGCGGCGGCGCCGGCGAAGCCATCGGCCAGGAGCCTGGCAGTGGTGCGGGAGGCATAATCGGCTGGTCAGATCTCATGTATGATCGTGAAAAGGAAATCGAATGACACTGAATGTTTCTCTATCACGAAAAGCTGAGGCCAAACTCAGGAAGCGAGCAGCCGCTGAGGGCAAAGACCCGACCTCCTACGCCTCTGATCTCCTTGAGCGAGCCGTCACTCGTCCCAGCCTTCAGGGATTGCTCTTACCATCGCAAGCGGAGTTTCTCAGAACAGGAAAAACCAAGCAGCAAGTCATGGAAAAAGGCCGTCGGATTGTCCGGCGCATTCGCTCGGTCATGCGAGTGGGCCTCCCGGCGATTCCTGCCCCGGCGCAGAAGGCAAAACGAATAGAGATCTAATTTGCGAACGCATCAGATAAAAAAGTATTGCGCCGGCAACAGCAACCTGAACTCCGACGCTGATAATGGTGGGGATCGTGGTTAGCGCATTGGCATTTGCGTTGACTGCCACCACCCGATTTGTCACGATCGGACTGGGCGCAGAGGTTGTCGTGACGCGCGTTTGCTGAATCATCACATTGTTCGCCGCTGGTACCAAGTACATGAATTGAGCAATGGTGCCCAGGATCGCATACAGAATGTAAAAGATGCCATATCCAATCAGAAGTTTCCGCCCGAGCGGCCTCAGATTCAGCGTCAGAATTCCCCCGGTCAGGCATGCAATCCCGGCGAATCCGGAAATCAAACTGAGAACCATCATGTAATCAAAGAACTTCCCTAGCCCATGCAGTCCAGATTGCCCACTAAAATTAGGAAGAAAAGTTGGCGCCAAATATTCGAATGCGAAAAACATGAGCGCGCTGAGTAGCCCGAGCGAGGAAAACGCGCCCCATACAATCGCCGCCCATGCGATGATCGACAGCATCACCGGACGCCGTCGAAATTCGGACGGTACGTAATACCCCAGCAGCACGGCCGGAATGGGTTGCGGATCGTTCGGCGGCTCGCTCATGGGGATGATTGTAGTCGAAACCCCAAACAGGGATAATCGATTCATCATGTCGCAAGACGTTCCCCCGAATTTTCCGCCGCGGCCGCCGATCCCAGCTCATCCGGTTTACCAGGCGCTTCCGTATCATTCGCCCATCGCCGAATCACGACCGGGAATTCTGACCACTTTGGGCGTGCTGGGCGTGATCCTGGGTGGGCTGGGAATTCTCATCAACGGAGCAGTTGGCCTGGGAAGTTATTTCGTCTCGACGGTTTCTCAGCGCGTGCAGGTCATCCAGTCAAACATGACTTTGCCAACCGCCCCAATTCCCGGACAGGTCGTGAGCAGCGACGGGTTTCTGCCAAATCAGCGGAAAATCATCATTGATGCATTGAACAACGCGCGCCCGCTCACTCCGGTCCGGCAAAAACAATTGGACGATCTCCTGGCCGATCAGGGCCGGAAGCTGATCACACTTTCGGATGACAGCATCACGCCTGATCGATTGGCCACGTTTATCTCAGATGTGAAGGAGATGCCCAATCCCGATGGTCCGCCAGTGGATGTGTTCATTCTCGGCAGCGGACGATTGGAAATCAGCGACCAGACGGCCGTGTTTTTTCCCAATGGCGGAATGGATGCCGTGCGCGCCGGCGATAATGGTCCGCAAGCCGTCGCCGCCAATGTATCACCCGGCGGAACCGCGCTGACGCAGGAACAAATCGACGCGGTGATAGGACAAATTCGTCAAATGACCAATCAGGATCCCACGGATGCGCAAAAGCAAACCCTGCAAGCGGCGCTGCAGTATCCGAGCCAATCGCTTTTCAATGATGCCAACGACACCTCGGCAATTGCCGGTGAAATCAGCGATGCAAGATATGGAACCGATGGATCATTGCGAGTAACGACCGACATGATGAAATTCACCATCACCTCCACAGGCTTGGGTACGATGGCTCCACTGCAAACCACAACCATCACATCCCCGGCATTTTCCGCGGCGGTCAAGCCATATATCATTTTCGCCGCCATCAACGGCAGCCTGGCGATTTATTTGCTCATCTGCGGAATCCTCATGCTGCGGAATTTGCCCGCGGCGCGTACGCTCAATCTGATTTACGCGGTGGTCAAAATCGTGGTCGGGCTGCTGTGGTTCGCCATCTATCTTTCCATTGTCATCCCAGCGTCGGCCGGTGGAACCACGAACAGCGTGATGTTTTTCATTGTCGGTCCAATCGTGGGTCTGGTGTTCCCGATCGTGCTGCTGATCTCGCTTCAGACGCATTCCGTCCGCCAGTATTACGCGCCGGTGGTAGCGGGGTAAACGTCACGGATTTTCCGTTCGCAGCGCGTGGCAAGCCCTCGCCGCCAAACTTTTCGCGTGATCACTTGATCGCCACTTCTTTCCCCGCATCGGCCGCGCGGTAGACGCTGGCGAGTCGTCAGCTCGCGCCGGGCGAGAAAATAAAGTCGCGGCGGGGACGACAATCGCCATCCAGAATCTCAGACGCGCCAATAGAGTTGTTGACGCGTAAATGGACAATCCCATTTGACACCTCCTACTTCATCAGCGCCTTTCCAACCGCATCCTTGATCGCCTCGCCGCGCAGGTCCTTGGCGATGATTTTGCCGTCGGCGCCGATGAGCCAGAGCGAGGGGATCGACAACACGCCATACGCCTCAACGATCGGAGCCTGCCATTCGCCAGCCTGGTACACCTGGTTCCAGGCCATCCCATTTTTGTCGACATAGTTTTTGGCATCGTCCGCTTTTTCGTCGAGGCTTACGCTGATCATGGTTAGATGCGGATCGGATCCGAATGCGGCATACGTTGCCTTGATGTTGGGAATTTCCGCGACGCATGGTCCGCACCAAGTGGCCCAGAAATCCAGAAGGACAACTTTGCCGCGGAGATCGGCCAATTTCAGATCATTTCCCGCCAGAGTCTTTACGGAAAAGTCCGGCGCGACATCGCCGACGCCAACGGTCTTGATCATCTGCATCGAAATCGGCGGGATTTCCAACGGCGTATCGTCGTGACCGCCGGGCATATCTGGAACGGTGAATTGTGCCGAGCCAGTGGCGATGCTGTCGCCCGGACCGCACGTGCTGTCGCCGTTCTTGCGGGCAATGTCGACGGTTAGCGTGTATGTTCCCGCCGCGACATCATCCACATGGAATGTTCCGTCCTGGCTGATTTGCACTGGATAGAAGTGCAATTGTTTCTGATAAGTTTGCTCGGCCGCCAGATAGGCCTTGCCGGCATCTGTTTTGAAAAAACTCACCCGCCAAGCTTTCTGCTGATCGGGCGTTCCATTTTTAATGTCATCGGGCATTGCGGGAAATGGCGGAACTGACGGAGTCGTCATCACCCGGCAACCCATGCCGAATCCCCAGTTCTGTGCGGTGGCCAATTCCTGTGGAATAATCGCATGCCCTGTGATCATCCGGCCCGATCCACCCAGCGCGATTTGCACGGTTTGTCCCGCAGCGACATCGACCTTCTCCATTTCGGTGTACGACCCTACAGAACTACCGCCGCCCATCGGCTGCATCACCTCGCGCGCCACCGAAATTCCGTCGCCTGGCGGAACGCGATCGAAGGCAAATTTTCCGTCGGCGTCCGTCTTGGTCTCGATCTGATGATACACACGTGGCTCCGTGATAATCGGGGGCGTCATATCGAGAAGGACGACAACCTGCTCGTCGGCTGCCGGTTTGCTTCCGACCTTCAACGTGCCTTCGATTCTTCCCCACGCCTGCAATTTGATGACCGGGGATTTGGGTAACGCGCTCGGATCCGATTCGGCATATCCATCAGCACTGAAAATGACCAGCTTGAACGGCCCGGATTGCGGCGGGAAATTCAGTTTTCCATCAGATCCTGTTGTGGATTGTAGACAGCCCTGCTCCCGAACTTCCTCACAATTAAAGATGTATGCCGACTGCCCGGCGGTGGCCAGGACAGCCGTCACATTGGCGGCGGGTTGACCGTCGGGTCGGAGCACCGTCGCTGACACATCCGAGCCCTGAGTCAATTTGAAATCCAATGATACCGTGCCTTCATCCATCGTGAAGACGCGCGACTCGGCCGGTTGATATCCGGGCGCTTCGATTCGCAGGACGTAGCCTGGATATGACCAGGTCAGATGAAAATCAAATATGCCAGCATGGCCGACGGTTGTGTTTTGGGGATTGCGCTCCCAGGCGATCGGCTGATTGGGTCCGAATGAAATTCCGTGAATGACATTGAAGGCTTCGATCGGCTTGTTCGTCTGCGCATCCTCAACGGTCCCGGTGACGTGAAGTGCCGGCTGCACAGTCACGGTGAGCGGCTGGTCCGACGCCATCAGGGGTACGTTTTGTTTCCGCAAATATCCCGCGCTGGTGCCGTCCACGTCGCAATAGACTGTGTCCTGTGGCGGATCTTTCCACTCAAATCGCCCGTCTTTGTCGGCGTGAATTCGCACTTCCAGCGAGCGATTGCCGCGCCAGGTGTCGGGATACACCCATGCGAACGGAATCGGTTCGCCCTTAGGACCAACAATATGTCCGATCATCGGCTTGGATTTGAAAAGCTGGATGGTCACATCATACTTGTCGCTGCCCATCAAAAACTGTTTCAATTCCGGAGCATAGCCGTCACAGGTGACCGTCAACGTCACCTCATCTCCAGGCTTGGCGACGTAATGGAACGTTCCATCCGCTCCCGTTTTCTGCGCGGGGACGCGATTGCTGCAGATTTGTGCGCCTGTGAGCACCTTGGCGCCGGCGAGCGGTTTGCCGGCGGCGTCTTGGACCGTCCCCGTCACCGCCACGCCGCTATGCAGAACGTATGTTTCCGTTCCGCTGTGCAGTTGCGCGGGAGTGAGGCTTTTCATTTCAAACGAATCACCGTTGGCATAACCGTAATCCCAGCAGCCCATCTCCATCATCTGAAAATCCGCCGGTGCTTCGGCAAAACTCCAGTTGCCATCCGCGCTGGAAACGATGTCTTCCGCTTGGACGAAATCGCGCTCGTGTGTTGTGGTGGCTTGCCGTCCGGCCGACCACAAGACGATATGCGCTCCGACGAGCGGATTGCCGGCAGCATCCATGATCCGGCCACCGATCTTGACGCCCGGTTCCATGGCCAACGTGTACTGATCAGGGATGGGATCTTTATCCTTCGGCGTCCACTCCAATAATTTGCCAACGTACCCGCGCGACTTCACGGAAACCGCAAAGTAAACAAATCCATTGTTTTGTGGAACCGGCACGATCACATGCCCATCGGCTCCGACAGGGAGTTTTTGGTCGTCGGCCGCGGCGGTATTCAGCGATACGGTCGCATCGAACAATGGCCGGTGCGTCGATTCATCGACGATCAGAAGATCCATCTGACCCGGCCGGGTTGCCGGCGGCCGCGCGTCACCCAGGGCGATCGACGGGCCCAGACCTCTTTGGATGCCCAGCGGAAAGAGTAAAAGCGCGCAAATGAAAAGGGAGGAAAAGGCGAGCTTCATACAACCCCTTTGTTGATGTCATAAACAGCATACCCTTGTGCCTTCGCAAAGTCATGAGAAAATTTAAAATCAAATTGCCATCGCCCAACGGGCCGAGGACGGCCCGGCTCATACACAAGTTCCAGAGGACGTCGAAGAATGTGATGGCGTTGTCGCCGAATAACAACCTCACTCCTTCACCTTGTCACCCCCTCACCTTGTCATCTTGTCACTTAATCCCCACCTCTTTCCCCGCATCCGCGGCGCGATACACGCCGTCGAGAATCTTCTGCACCGCCAGGCCCGCTTCGCCGGGAGCGCGCAGGGGGGCGTTGTGCAGGCAGGCATCAACCCAATTGCGAAGTTTGAGTTCGAAGAGCGAATCGAAATCGCTTTTTTTGCCGACGAACGCGGGAGATTCGTTCACCATCGTGCCGGCACGATCGGTAAAAATCATCGGGGGGTCCCACTGGCAACCGCCCTTGTCGCCAACAACGGTGAAGTTCCACACATCTTCCTTGATATGGGCGGCGAAAGATGCCTCGATCTGCAAGATCGCGCCGTTGTCGAAACGAATTTGGCCGATGGCCAAATCTTCGACGGTGTAAGTTTTGTAATCCCAGTTGGGCCATTGCGAGACGACATCGGATGGTTTGTCGCCAATATATGTCCAGGTTTTTCCAGCGGCCGCCACAGGATTTGGAGATCCGATCAAGTAATGCGCCATCTCGATGACGTGCACGCCGATGTCGATCATCGGCCCGCCGCCTTGAAGATGTTTCTGGCCAAAGACGCCCCAGTTAGGAATTCCGCGTCGGCGAAGCGCCTGGCATTTGACGAACATGATATTGCCGAACTGGCCCTCGTCCCGGGCGCGCAACAGATAATCGGTGTTGGGATGAAAACGATATTGAAATCCCACCGCCAGTTTCTTCTTCGCTTTTTTTGCCGCGTCGATCATCTTCTGGCACTGGCCGGGATTCATCGCCATCGGCTTTTCGACAATCACATGGCAGCCGGCGCTCGAGCAATCAATGCTCGGCTCCGCGTGAGAGCCGTTGGGTGTACAGACCGTCACCGCGTCCGGCTGGATTTCCTTGAGCATCTTTTGGCGATCCGTGTAGAGGTGAGCGATGGAGAATTTCTCCCCGGTTCGTTCCACATGTTTGGGATTAGTATCGACGGCGGCGACGATCTCAACGTCGGGCATCTCGCCGAGCGTGCGAAGATGCAAACCGCTGATCCCCCCGCAGCCGATGATGGCGACACGCAGTTTTTTGCCGGTATATTCGGCGGTTTTCGCGACGGCGAAAGAATCAGTGGATACGCTTTTTTCGGGCATTTGAGGTCCTCAGTCTTCCTAAACAAAAGAATTTTCACCGCAGAGAGCGCAGAGGGCCGCAGAGAAAACCAAATTCATTTTTATTTCTTCCTCTGCGGCCCTCTGCGCCCTCCGCGGTGAAAAATAAACCTTACATACTTCCAAGCTCCGCTTCGACCTTGGCCAGCTCCGCCTTGGCTGCGGCCAATTGATCCTGTGTCTGCTTCACCAGATGCGGCGGAGCTTTGGAGGTGTAGGATTCGTTGGCAAGCCGTGCCATCAGCGAATCGATCTTGCGTTTCAATTCCGATTGCGACTGCAATTTTGCCAATCGATTCTTCTCTAAGTTTGTATTA